>NZ_FPKK01000013.1:0-196131 GCF_900119645.1 Pseudomonas sp. NFACC43 | reverse complement strand
GTGTTCATGAGAGATCCTCCGCCGAAAACGAGAAAAGCCCTGCAAGCGTAAACCTGCAGGGCTTCTCGGTCAGGCTGACCATCTCATTAAACCCGCTGAATCCGTCAGCGGGTTTTTCATTTCAACGGCCAGGGGGATCAGAAATCCTCCAGCCGCCACACTTCATACGCCGGTGTCTCGTAGGGATGGCTCTGTTTCAGCGCCTCCACCACCGCGCGGATCAGCTCATCGGCCACGACAAGCTCCACCTTCCATTCCTCGACCTGCTCGACCTGTCCCGCCTCGCCGATGAACGGCTGGCTGCCGGCCAACGGACGGAACTGGCCAAGGCCCAGCACTTGCCAGGCGCAGTGGTCGTAATCGCCGATTCGCCCACCACCCGCGGCGAATACGGCGCTCTTGACCAGGTCTACATGGCTGGCCGGGACGAAGAAGCAGAGCTTGTACACGGCCTCAGTTCACCCAAACGCGGGCGTTGCGGAACATGCGCATCCACGGTGCGTCTTCGCTCCAGTCGTCCGAACGCCACGAGTTCTGCACGGCGCGGAACATACGCTCCGGGTGCGGCATCATGATCGTGACGCGGCCGTCGCGGCTGGTCAGGCCAGTGATCCCGCGTGGCGAACCGTTCGGGTTGGCCGGGTAGGTCTCGGTGACCTTGCCATGGTTGTCGACGAACCGCAGCGACACGCAACCGGACAGGTCGGCTTCGAGCAGCGCTTCCTCGCTTTCGAATTCCGCATGGCCTTCGCCGTGGGCGATGGCGATCGGCATGCGCGAACCGGCCATGCCCTGCAGGAAGATCGAGTTCGACTCCTGCACCTGGACCATGGCCACGCGGGCTTCGAACTGCTCGGAACGGTTGCGCACGAAGTGCGGCCAGAACTCACTGCCCGGGATCAGCTCGTGCAGGTTGGAAATCATCTGGCAACCGTTGCACACACCGAGGGTGAAGCTGTCGTTACGCTCGAAGAAGCCCTGGAAGGCATCGCGGGCGCGGCTGTTGAACAGCGCCGACTTGGCCCAGCCTTCACCGGCACCCAGCACGTCGCCGTAGGAGAAACCGCCACAGGCGACCAGGCCCTTGAAGTCGTTCAGGTCGACACGACCGGCCAGGATGTCGCTCATGTGCACGTCGATCGCGTTGAAGCCGGCGCGATCGAATGCCGCCGCCATTTCCACCTGGCCGTTGACGCCCTGCTCGCGCAGCACCGCCACTTGCGGGCGAATGCCTTTCTTGATGTAAGGCGCGGCCACGTCTTCGTTGACGTCGTAGCTGAGCTTGGCGCTCAGGCCAGGGTTGTCTTCTTCCAGCAGCACGTCGAATTCCTGGTCGGCGCACTCGGCGTTGTCCCGCAGACGCTGGATCTGGTAGCTGGTCTCTGCCCACTGACGCTGCAACAGGCGGCGCTGGCCTTCGAAGACCGTATCGCCGTTGAAGGTGATGTTGATGTGGGCGTTGTTGATCGGCTGGCCGATCACCGAGACGCACTCGGCCAGGCCCGCTGCGCTGAACTGGGCGAGGATGTCCGGAGTGGCGTCCTGGCGCACCTGGATCACCGCGCCCAGTTCTTCGTTGAAGAGGATGGCCGGGATCTCGGCGGCGGTTTCGGCGACGCTGTCGAGGGTCAGGCTCAGGCCGCAATGGCCGGCGAAGGCCATTTCCACCACGGTGGTCAGCAGACCGCCGTCGGAACGGTCGTGATAGGCCAGCAGGTGGCCGTCGGCATTGAGGCCCTGGATCACGGCGAAGAACGCCTTCAGGTCTTCGGCGTCATCGACGTCCGGTGCCTGCTTGCCGAGCTTGCCATGCACCTGGGCGAGAATCGAGGCGCCCATGCGGTTCTGGCCACGGCCCAGGTCGATGAGGATCAGGTCGGTGGTGCCCTTGTCCATGCGCAACTGAGGGGTCAGGGTCTTGCGGATGTCGGTCACCGGGGCGAAGCCGGTCACGATCAGCGACAGCGGCGACGTCACGCTCTTGTCCACGCCGTCTTCGTTCCAGCGCGTGGCCATGGACATGGAGTCCTTGCCCACCGGGATGGTGATACCCAGTTCGGGGCACAGCTCCATGCCGACGGCCTTGACGGTGTCGTACAAGCGGGCATCTTCACCCGGATGGCCGGCCGCGGACATCCAGTTGGCCGACAGCTTGATGTCGGAGATCTTGCCGATGCGCGACGCCGCCAGGTTGGTCAGGGTCTCGCCGATCGCCATGCGGCCCGACGCCGGGGCATCCAGCAGCGCCAGCGGCGTACGCTCGCCCATGGCCATCGCTTCACCGGTGTAGACGTCGAAGCTGGTGGCGGTCACGGCAACGTCGGCCACCGGCACCTGCCATGGACCGACCATCTGGTCACGGGCCACGAGGCCGGTGATGGTGCGGTCGCCGATGGTGATCAGGAAGCTCTTGCTCGCCACGGCCGGGTGATGCAGGACACGCTCGATGGAATCGGCGATGTCCAGGGTCGAAGGGTCGAAATCGTCGCCCAGCTCGTTTTCGCGCACGGCCGAACGGTGCATGCGCGGCGCCTTGCCCAGCAGGACTTCCAGTGGCATGTCCACCGGGCTGTTGCCGAAGTGGCTGTCGGTGACGGTCAGCTGCGGCTCGGCGGTGGCTTCGCCGACCACGGCGAACGGGCAACGCTCGCGTTCGCAGATGGCCTTGAAGCGCTCGAAGTCGGCCGGGCCCACCGCCAGGACGTAGCGTTCCTGGGACTCGTTGCTCCAGATTTCGTGCGGGGCCATGCCCGGCTCGTCATTCGGGATATTGCGCAGTTCGAAGCGACCGCCGCGGCCGCCGTCGTTGACCAGCTCCGGGAAGGCGTTGGACAGGCCACCGGCGCCGACGTCGTGGATGAAGCTGATGGGGTTGTGCTCGCCCAACTGCCAGCAACGGTCGATGACCTCCTGGCAACGGCGTTCCATTTCCGGGTTTTCCCGCTGGACCGAAGCGAAGTCCAGGTCGGCCGAGCTGGTGCCGGTGGCCATGGAGGACGCAGCGCCGCCGCCCAGGCCGATCAGCATGGCCGGGCCGCCGAGGACGATCAGCTTGGAGCCGACCACGATCTCGCCTTTCTGCACGTGTTCGGCGCGGATGTTGCCCATGCCGCCGGCGAGCATGATCGGCTTGTGGTAGCCGCGCACCTCTTCGCCACGCGGGGTGGTGATGGACTGCTCGAACGTGCGGAAGTAGCCGGTCAGGGCCGGACGGCCGAATTCGTTGTTGAACGCGGCGCCGCCCAGCGGGCCTTCGATCATGATGTCCAGGGCGTTGACGATGCGTTCAGGCTTGCCGTACGGCTTTTCCCAAGGCTGTTCGAAGCCGGGGATCTGCAGGTTCGACACGGTGAAGCCGGTCAGGCCGGCCTTGGGCTTGGCGCCACGGCCGGTGGCGCCTTCGTCGCGGATCTCGCCGCCGGAACCGGTGGACGCGCCCGGGAACGGGGCAATCGCGGTCGGGTGGTTGTGAGTCTCGACCTTCATCAGGATGTGCACCGGCTCCTGGACCGCACCGTACTGGCGGGTCTCGGGATTCGGGAAGAACCGGCCGGCGACATTGCCGACGATCACGGCGGCGTTGTCCTTATAGGCCGACAGTACGCCTTCGTTGTGCATCTGATAGGTGTTCTTGATCATGCCGAACAGGCTTTTTTCCTGGCTCTGGCCGTCGATGTCCCAACTGGCGTTGAAGATCTTGTGGCGGCAGTGCTCGGAGTTGGCCTGGGCGAACATCATCAGTTCGATGTCGTGGGGATTGCGCTTCAAGCCCTGGAAAGCGTTGACCAGGTAGTCGATCTCGTCCTCGGCCAGGGCCAGGCCCAGTTCGGCGTTGGCTTTTTCCAGTGCGGCACGCCCCCCGCCCAGCACGTCGATGGCGGTCAGGGGCTTGGGTTCGGCGTGGCTGAACAGGCCGGCAGCCTGCTCCAGGTCGCCCAGCACCACCTGGGTCATGCGATCGTGCAGGCCGTCGGCGATCAGTTGGGCCTCGGCCTCGCTGAACTCACCGGCGACATAGAAGGCAATGCCACGTTCCAGGCGCTGGATTTTCGACAGGCCGCAGTTGCGGGCGATGTCGCTGGCCTTGCTCGACCAGGGCGAAATGGTGCCGAAACGCGGCAGGACCAGGAACAGACGACCGGTCGGCTCCTGGACGGGAACGCTGGGACCGTACTTCAGAAGGCGCGCGAGCACCTGCTGTTCGTCGCCGGTCAAACCGCCGGTGACTTCGGCGAAGTGAGCGAATTCAGCATACAAGCCACTGACAGCCGGAACCTTCTGGCTCAGTTGCTCAAGGAGTTTGCTGTGGCGAAAGGCAGAAAGGGCAGGAGCGCCGCGCAGGATCAACATCTTCGGGACAGCCTCGGGAAGGGGTGTGCTTTGAGGCCGTGCATTCTAGCCTAAACCGCCGCTGACGGCACCCGAAACGGCATGTCCGATACAGCCCGAATATCGGTCTTTGCCTTTACGGTGCCATCAGCCACGGGTTCCCGGGGTCCCACGGGATATATTTTTCAGCGTTCCGATCCCCGGCGCACGCCGGCCGGCCGGTGTTGCGGACATGTTTTGCAATCGCTAGCAGACTGGCCTGTCACTGTCGAGATATGGCGGTAAGGGCCGTTTGCGTATACTGCGCAGATGTTTTCCCCAACGGCTTTGCGTCCGCGATATGCCAGATGGCTGATCGCAACCGGACTCTTCCTGGTGCTCAGTGGCTGTGTTGAGAAACCCAACACACTGGAGCGCGTAAAGGAGGATGGCGTGCTGCGGGTGGTTACCCGAAACAGCCCTGCCACCTACTTCCAGGATCGCAACGGTGAAACCGGCTTCGAATACGAGCTGGTGAAGCGCTTCGCCGACGATTTGGGGGTGGAGCTGAAGATCGAGACCGCCGACAACCTCGATGACCTGTTCAGCCAGATCGGCAAGCCCAATGGCCCGGTCCTGGCCGCCGCCGGCCTGGTCAGCAGCGACCAGCGCAAGAAACAGGTGCGGTTTTCCCATTCCTACCTGGAAGTCACCCCCCAGGTCATCTATCGCAACGGCCAGTCACGCCCCACCGACGCGGCGGCCCTGGCGGGCAAGAAGATCATGGTGCTCAAGGGCAGCACCCACGCCGAACAGCTGGCACAGCTGAAACAGCAGTACCCGGGCATCGAATACGAAGAGTCCGACGCGGTCGAGGTGGTCGACCTGCTGCGCATGGTCGACGAAGGCCAGATCGACCTGACCCTGGTGGACTCCAACGAAGTGGCCATGAACCAGGTGTACTTCCCCAACGTCCGCGTGGCCTTCGACCTGGGCGACGCCCGCAGCCAGAGCTGGGCGGTGGCCCCCGGCGAAGACAACAGCCTGCTCAACGAGATCAACGGCTACCTCGACAAGGTGCAGAAGAACGGCACCCTGCAGCGCCTGAAGGATCGCTATTACGGCCACGTCGATGTCCTGGGCTACATGGGCGCCACCACGTTCGCCCAGCACCTGCAGCAGCGGTTGCCCAAATACGAACAGCACTTCAAGACCTACGCCAAGAAGGAAAAGATCGACTGGCGCCTGCTGGCCGCGATCGGCTACCAGGAATCGCTCTGGCAACCGGCGGTCACCTCCAAGACCGGCGTGCGCGGCCTGATGATGCTGACCCAGAACACCGCCCAGGCCATGGGCGTGTCCAACCGCCTGGATCCGAAGCAGAGCATCATGGGGGGCGCCAAGTACCTGGCCTACATGAAGGAACAGCTGGACGAGAGCATCCAGGAACCGGACCGCACCTGGTTCGCCCTCGCCGCCTATAACGTGGGCAGCGGTCACCTGGACGATGCCCGCAAGCTGGCGGCCAAGGAAGGTTTGAACCCGAACAAATGGCTGGACGTGAAGAAGATCCTGCCACGCCTGTCCCAGAAACAGTGGTACAGCAAGACCCGCTACGGCTACGCCCGGGGCGGCGAGCCAGTGCATTTCGTAGCGAACATCCGTCGCTACTACGACATCCTGACCTGGGTCACGCAGCCGCAGCTGGAAGGCAACCAGGTGGCCGAGGGCAACCTGCACGTACCGGGCGTCGACAAGAGCAAGCCGAACCAGGAAAGCCCGCAGCTTTAGTGAAGTCGCCACAATCTCTGTGGGAGCGAGCTTGCTCGCTCCCACAGAGATTGTGGCTGGCTCAGGACTTGGCGGCAGCCAGGATCAGCGCTTTCATTTCCGATACAGCCGATTTGAACCCGACAAACAACGCATGGGCCACCAGCGCATGGCCGATGTTCAGTTCGTTGATGCCCTTGATGGCCGCCACGGCCTCGACGTTATGGTAGTGCAGGCCATGGCCGGCGTTGACGATCAGGCCCTGGGCCAGGCCGAAGGTGACGCCATCGGCCACCCGCTGCAGTTCATCGGCCACATCGCCGGGGGTTTCGGCATCGGCATAACGACCGGTATGCAATTCGATGGCAGGCGCGCCGACCCGCCTGGACGCTTCGATCTGGCGCTCGTCGGCGTCGATGAACAGCGACACCTCGGCCCCGGTCTTCGACAGCCGCTCCACGGCGGCCTTGATCCGCGCTTGCTGTCCCGCCACATCCAGGCCACCCTCGGTGGTCAACTCCTGGCGCGTCTCCGGAACCAGGCAGATGTGCGCCGGACGGATGCGCTCGGCGAACGCCATCATTTCCTCGGTCACGCCCATTTCGAAGTTCATGCGGGTCTGCAGCACATCCTTGAGCAGCAGCACATCACGTTCCTGGATATGGCGCCGGTCCTCGCGCAAATGCACGGTGATGCCGTCAGCCCCCGCCTCCTCGGCGTCCAGCGCGGCCTTGACCGGATCCGGGTAACGGGTACCGCGGGCCTGGCGCAGGGTAGCAACATGGTCGATGTTCACGCCGAGAAGAATGCGATTGCTGGTGCTCACGAAAAGCGCTCCTGAATGGACAGATATTCGGCCCACAGCATACGGGTTGATCAGGGCTTGCGAAACAGCTCGCGACTGACCAGGGGCCGACCGCCCAGATGAACAGCCAGGGCCTGGCGCATCAGGCGCTTGGCTGCAGCCAAGGCACCCGGCGCGCTCCAGTCAGCCTCCGCCATGGCCAGGAGCTCGGCCCCGTTGAACAACCCGGGCTGCAACAGATGGACCTGCTCCAGGCCTGCGTCCACCTGCAGGCGATACAGGCCGTCGGCAATGATGGGCGCACCATGCAGATCGGTATCCAGGGCGAAACCGTAGCCCAGGTCATCCAGCAGGCGCCACTCGAACGAACGCAGCAAAGGCTCCAGTGGACGACCTTCGGCCAGGGCCAGCAGGGTTGCGGTGTAGTGATCGAACACCGCCGGATGGGGGTCTTCGGGAGGCAGCAGGCGAATCAGCAGCTCATTGAGGTACAGGCCGCTGAACAGCGCTTCGCCATTGAGCCAGGCCGCGACCCCGTTGCTTTCCATGCGGCCGACATTCTTCAGCTCGCCCCGACCGCGAAATTCGACTTCCAGCGGCACGAAAGGCCGCGCCAGCGTCCCGGCCTTGCCCCGCGCCCCACGCAACACCGCCCGCAGCCGCCCTTGCGGCGTGAGGAAGTCCACCAGGGCACTGCTTTCGCGATAGGCGCGGCTGTGGAGGACGTAGGCGGATTGAGCGATGGGTTGGGTTGGGGACATGGAAATCAGAGTTCTCGATAGACAAACAGCGTTTTTCTACAACCCCAAACCAATGTGGGAGCGGGCTTGCTCGCGATAGCGCTCTGTCAGTCAACATCCATGTTGAAGATCAGGCCCTCATCGCGAGCAAGCTCGCTCCCACAATGGCTCTTGGTACATCCAGTCAGCTGATCAGAGGTCGCCGTAACCCAAAGAACGCAGCGCCCGCTCATCGTCGGACCAGCCGCCTTTCACCTTGACCCACAGGTTGAGCATGATCTTGGAGTCGAACAGCAGTTCCATGTCCTTGCGCGCCTCGGTGCCGATGCGCTTGATGCGCTCACCCTTGTCGCCAATGATGATTTTCTTCTGGCCGTCACGTTCGACGAGGATCAGCGCATGGATGTGCAGGGTCTTGCCCTGTTGCTTGAACTCTTCGATTTCCACGGTGATCTGGTAGGGCAGCTCAGCGCCCATCTGGCGCATGATCTTCTCGCGCACCAGCTCCGCGGCGAGGAAACGGCTGCTGCGGTCGGTGATCTGGTCTTCAGGAAAGAAATGATCGTTTTCCGGCAGGTGCTCGGCAATCACCCGCTCCAGCGCATCGAGGTTGTGCCCGTGCTGGGCGGAGATCGGAATGATCTGTGCGTTGGGCAGCTGTTCCTGCAACCAGGACAGGTGCGGCATCAGCTCGGCCTTGTCTTCGATGCGGTCGGTCTTGTTCAGCGCCACGATCAGGGGGCCGGTCACGTACTGGACACGCTCGAGCACCATCTGGTCTTCTTCGGTCCACTTGGTGCGGTCGACCACGAAGATCACCACGTCGACATCTTTCAGCGCCGCCGAGGCGGTCTTGTTCATGTAGCGGTTCAGGGCCTTTTCGCCGCCCTTGTGCATGCCGGGGGTGTCGACGTAGATCGCCTGCACGTCGCCTTCGGTCTTGATGCCCAGCATGTTGTGACGGGTGGTCTGGGGCTTGCGCGAGGTGATCGCCAGCTTCTGGCCCAGGATGTGGTTCAGCAATGTGGACTTGCCCACGTTCGGCCGGCCGACGATGGCGACATAGCCGCAACGGGTAACGGTTGTATCAGTCATTGCCATTCTCCACGCCCAGGGCGATCAGTGCTGCGGCGGCTGCTACCTGCTCGGCAATACGGCGGCTCACGCCCTGGCCCCGGCTTTTTTCATTCAGTAGGACGACTTCGCACTCGACGAAGAAGGTCCGGCAATGCGGCTCGCCCTGGATATCCACGACTTCGTAGCGTGGCAGTTCGCAACTGCGCGATTGCAGGAACTCCTGCAAGCGGGTCTTGGGATCTTTGTTGGTGTCCACCAGCGTCAGGCTGTCGATTTCCGAGGTCAGCCAGGCCAGCACACGCTCCCGGGCCTTTTCCATGCCCGAATCCAGGTAGATCGCACCGATCAGGGCTTCCAGGGCGTCGGCCAGGATCGACTCGCGCCGGAAACCACCGCTTTTCAGTTCACCGGAACCCAGACGCAGGTATTCGCCCAGGTCGAAACCGCGGGCCAGTACGGCCAGGGTCTCACCTTTTACCAACCGTGCGCGCAAACGCGACAACTGGCCTTCGCGGGCCAGGGGAAAACGCTCGAACAGCGCCTCGCCGGCCACGAAGTTGAGAATGGCATCGCCGAGGAATTCCAGGCGTTCGTTATTGCGCCCGGCAAAACTGCGGTGAGTGAGCGCCAGGAGCATCAGCTCCTGGTCCTTGAAGGTGTAGCCGAGCTGGCGCTCGAGGCGGCTTAGAGAAACGCTCACGGTTTACCCACGCTGAGTTCGTGGCTGGATTCCACCGCCACGACGGCAAGGCACCGCGGGCTTGGGACAAATAACGCTGTGTTCAAAAATGACGTCCTGACTATCGTTGGCGCCTTGTGCAGGCTCCAGAAATGCATTCGGCGCTGTGTTCAACAGCGCCGTGTGTGTTTACTTGATCAGCCCGACCCGCGAGAAATTCGGCAGGTGACTGAGTTTGGGTTCCGGCCAGCTCATCCAGACCGCGAAGGCCTTGCCGACGATATTCCGGTCGGGAACCATGCCCAGCATGTCCCGGGGAATGTTCGGGTCATCCCAGTAGCGACTGTCGTTGGAGTTGTCGCGGTTGTCGCCCATCATGAAATAGTGCCCGGCCGGCACGGTCCACGAATGGTCCGGCGTGGCACGGTAGCGGCTCATTTCCTTGCGGATCAGGTGTTCGGCCTCGCCGAGCTTTTCCTGATACAGCTCGGCGCTGCCCAGCGTGCCAGGCTCGGAGCCGATCAACTGCTCGGCCACCAGTTCGCCATTGACGTAGAGTCGCTTGTCGGCCGTGTAGCGGATCCTGTCGCCCGGCAGGCCAACCACCCGCTTGATGTAGTTGACGTTCGGGTCGCTCGGAAAGCGAAACACCATGACGTCGCCGCGTTGCGGGTCACCCACCTCGATGACCTTCCTGTCGATCACCGGCAGGCGGATCCCGTAGGAGAACTTGTTCACCAGGATGAAGTCGCCCACGTCCAGGGTCGGCTTCATCGAACCCGATGGGATCTGGAAAGGCTCCACCAGGAACGAGCGCAGCACCAGCACGATGAACAGCACCGGGAAGAACGACTTGCCGTATTCCACCAGCAGGGGTTCCTTGCCGAGCTTTTCGACCACCACACCATCAGGCTGGCTGACGCTGCCCTGATAGGAGGCGATGGCGGCCCGGCGGCGGGGCGCCAGGAACAACAGATCGAGCAACGCCAACAGGCCGCAGACGAATACGGCGATAACCAGCAACAGCGGGAAATTTAGCGACATAGGACCTAACTATCCAACCTGAGCACCGCAAGGAAGGCTTCCTGTGGAATCTCCACGTTACCGACCTGCTTCATGCGTTTTTTACCGGCCTTCTGCTTTTCCAACAGCTTGCGCTTACGGCTCACGTCGCCGCCGTAGCATTTGGCCAATACGTTCTTTCTGAGCGCCTTGACGGTTGTACGCGCCACAATCTGCCCGCCAATGGCGGCCTGGATTGCCACGTCGAACATCTGCCGCGGAATCAGATCCTTCATCTTCTCGGTCAACGCACGACCTTTGTAGTGCGCGTTGTCACGGTGCACGATCAATGCCAGGGCATCCACCTTGTCGCCGTTGATCAGCACATCCAGCTTCACCAGATTAGCCGATTGGTAGCGATCGAAATGATAGTCCAGAGAAGCATAGCCGCGACTGGTGGATTTCAGGCGATCGAAGAAATCCAGCACCACTTCGTTCATGGGCAGATCGTAGGTCACTTGCACCTGGGTACCGAGGAACAGCATGTCGTGCTGCACGCCACGCTTCTCGATGCACAGGGTAATGACGTTGCCCAGGTGCTCCTGGGGCACAAGGATGTTGGCGCGCACGATCGGTTCGCGCATGTCCTCGATCGACGACAGGTCCGGCAGCTTGGAAGGGTTGTCGACGTAGATGGTTTCACCGGTCTTGAGCAGCAGCTCGAAGATTACCGTTGGCGCCGTGGTGATCAGGTCCAGGTCGTATTCGCGCTCCAGGCGCTCCTGGATGATTTCCATGTGCAGCATGCCCAGGAACCCGCAGCGGAAGCCGAAGCCCAGGGCGTCGGAGCTTTCCGGGGTGTACTGTAGCGACGAATCGTTGAGGGTCAGCTTCTGCAGGGCTTCGCGGAAGTCCTCGAAGTCATCGGAACTGACCGGGAACAGGCCCGCATAGACCTGGGGCTGGATCCGCTTGAAGCCTGGCAGCACATCGACGTCGGGGGTGGAACTCAAGGTCAGGGTATCGCCTACCGGCGCCCCGTGGATGTCCTTGATGCCGGCGATGATGAAGCCCACTTCACCGGCCTTGAGGTCGGTGGTAGCGGTGTGTTTCGGATTGAAGACGCCGACGCTGTCCACCAGGTGGACCTTGCCGGTGGACTTGACCAGGATCTTGTCGCCCTTTTTCACGCGGCCATGGCGCACGCGAACCAGCGAGACCACGCCCAGGTAGTTGTCGAACCAGGAGTCGATGATCAACGCTTGCAGCGGATCCTCGATGTTGCCGGTGGGCGCGGGAATGGTGCTCACCAGGCGCTCGAGCACCTCGTCCACCCCTAGGCCGGTCTTGGCGCTGCAGGTGACCGCGTCGGTGGCGTCGATCCCGATGATCTTCTCGATCTCTTCCTTGACGCGCTCCGGTTCGGCCTGGGGCAGGTCGATCTTGTTCAGGACCGGCATGACCTCCAGGCCCTGCTCGATGGCGGTGTAGCAGTTGGCGACCGACTGGGCCTCGACGCCCTGGCCGGCATCGACCACCAGCAACGCACCTTCACAGGCCGCCAGCGAGCGGCTGACTTCGTAGGTGAAGTCGACATGGCCCGGGGTGTCGATGAAGTTCAGCTGGTAGGTAATGCCGTCTTTGGCCTTGTAATAGAGGGTGACGCTGTGGGCCTTGATGGTAATCCCGCGCTCACGCTCCAGGTCCATGGAGTCCAGGACCTGGGCTTCCATTTCGCGTTCGGTCAGGCCGCCGCACATCTGGATGAAACGATCAGCCAGCGTCGACTTGCCATGGTCAATGTGGGCGATGATGGAGAAATTGCGGATATGACTCAAATCACTCACGGATCAACACTCAAAAAGGCTGCAGGCAAGGCCCGCCGAAAAATAGCCGGGAATTGTACCTGATACGGACGCCATTGTGGCGAGGGGATTTATCCCCTCGCCACAAGCCTGCTCGTCACAGGAATCGGGGTCAACCGGCCCGGCGCAGCAGCCAGAGCCCGGCCAGGGCACAGACACCGGCCGGCACCAGCACCGCGAGCAGCGGCGGGAAGCCGAACACCAGGCTCGATGGCCCCAGCAGGTCCTGGGCGATACGGAAGGTGAAGCCCACCAGCACACCGGTAAACACCCGCTGGCCGAGGGTCACCGAACGCAGCGGGCCGAAGATGAACGAGATCGCCATCAGGACCAGGGCAGCGGTGACCAGCGGTTGCAGCACCTTGACCCAAAATGCCAGCCAGTAACGGCCGTTGTTCAGGCCCTGGTCGGCCAGGTAGTGGATATACCCCCACAGGCCGGTGATCGACAGGGAGTCCGGGGCCATGACCACGGTGCTCAGCAATTGCGGGCTCAATGCCACATCCCAGCGTTCCTGAGGAGCCGCGACCACTTCGGTGCGCTTGTCATGGAACACGGTGGTGGTGACGTCGCTCAGCTGCCAGTGATCCTCGACGAAGGTGGCGCGTTTGGCGAAGCTCGACGACAGCATGTGCCGCTGGTCGTCGAAGCGATAACGGGTCACACCGTACAGGACGCCGTTTGGCTGGACCGAGTTGATGTGGATGAACTCGTCGCCCTGGCGATGCCAGAGGCCGTGCTTGGCGCTTTGCGCATCACCGCCGCCCTGGGCCAGGGAGCGATTGGCCTGGGCGGTGTTCTCGGTGGCCGGGGCGATGTATTCGCCGATCAGCACCCCCACCAGCATCAATACCAGCATGGGTTTCATGACCGCCCAGACGATCCGACCGATGGACACGCCAGCGGCACGCATGATCGTCAGCTCGCTGTTGCTGGCCAGGCTGCCCAGGCCGATCAGGCAGCCGATCAGCGCGGCCATCGGCAGCATGTCGTACAGGCGTCGTGGCGCGGTGAGCAGCACGTAGCTGGCCACGTCCATCAAGGTGTAGGTGTCGCTGACGTCGCCCATCTCGTCGACGAACGCGAACAGGGTCGCCAGGCCGAGGATGATCCCCAGCACCGCGAGGATCGCCATGAACACGCTGCTACCGATGTAGCGGTCGAGCTTAACCATGGGCCACCTCCCGCGCGCTGCGGCGACTGGCCAGTTTCAGGCGCAGCGGCTCCCAGTAGAGCAGCCCCAGGCCGATGGCCAGGAAGATCCCATGCACCCACCACAACCCCAGCAGCGGCGGGATCTTGCCTTTTTCCAGGGCGCCGCGGGCGGAAATCAGGATGGTCAGGTAAGCCATATACAAAAGAATCGCCGGCAGCAGCTTGAGGAAACGGCCCTGGCGCGGATTGACCCGAGCCAGCGGGACCGCCATGAGGGTCACGATAAACACCAGCAACGGCAGCGACAGGCGCCATTGCAGCTCGGTGCGGGCGCGGATGTCATTGTTGCCCAGCAGGCTGGAGGTCGGCATCGCGTCACGGTCAGTGACCTCTTCGCTGACCTCCGGCTTGGGTAGCAGCACGCCATAGGTGTCGTACTTGATGGCCCGGTAATCGGCCTGTCCAGGCTTGCCGTCGTAGCGGTAGCCGTTCTCCAGGATCAGGTAGCGGTTGCCGTCGGGGTTGATCTGCTGGCGCCCCTTCTCGGCCACCAGCACGGAGATGCCGCGGTCCTTCTTGCTGTCCGAGGACAGGTTCTTTTGCGTGATGAACACCCCGCCCAGGTCCACCCGGTCATCCGAAAGCTGCTCGGTGTAGGTGACACGGGTACCGTCGCGCAAGGCCTGGAAGCGTCCCGGCACCAGGGTATCGAACTCGGTCAGGGCATCCTGCTGGTTGATCAGCAGCTGGAACTGATTGGCCCCCTGGGGCGCCAGGCTCAGGCTCAGCCAGGCCACCAGCAGCGCCACCAGCGCAGCCGGAAACAGGGTGATACGAAACAGTCGCTGCTGGCTCATGCCGGTGGCCGACAACACGGTCATCTCGCTGTCCAGGTACAGGCGACCGTAGGCCAGCAGAATGCCGAGGAAAAGCCCCAACGGCAGGATCAACTGCAGGAAGCCGGGCAGGCGGAACCCCATGATCAAAAACAGCGAGCCCGGATCCAGGGCACCGGAGGCCGCCTGGGCCAGATATTTGATGAAGCGCCCGCTCATGATGATGACCAGCAGCACGGCGCTGACAGCGCTCAGGGTCAGCAGGACTTCGCGGGACAGGTAACGAAAGACGATCAAACCAGACACTCCAGGGTTGTCAGGCTAGGTTTTGCAGGAAAACGCCTGCGTGGCGATTTTCGTACAAACCCTAAGGCGGCCAAACAAGCAAACGTATCGAGCCGACCCGCCAAGACGAGCCGCCGAAAAAAGAGCCGCATTATCCTGTGATTGAGGGCGCCTGTCACTTCGCACGCTTTAAGCCGGCGACTAAAGCCACAAGTTAGCGCTACGGATGGCTTGTCAGCCTCGGGCGCCGAGGTTCAAACTGCGGCCTTTGTCGCCGGCAGACACCGGCGCTTCATCTATATAGAAGAAGCACGCTCAGCGCGCCATTGCAGGCGCCTGGCATCTTGACCATTCATTCAGGGATCCGGACATGGAACTGGTTGTAAAAAGCGTCAGCCCAGAAACGTTGAAAACCGCCACGCTGGTGGTCGCCGTCGGTGAAGAGCGCAAGCTCGGCGTCGTCGCCACCCAGCTCGATGCCCTGTGCGGCGGCGCCATCAGTGCCGTGCTCAAGCGCGGTGACCTGGCCGGCAAGGTCGGCCAGAGCCTGTTGCTGCACAACCTGCCCAACCTCAAGGCCGACCGCGTGCTGCTGGTGGGCGTGGGCAAGGACGCCGAGCTGGGCGACCGTCCGTTCCGCAAGATCATCGCCGGCGTGCTGGGGACCCTCAAGGGCCTCGGTGGGGGCGACGCCGCCCTGGCGCTGGACGAGCTGGTACTCAAGGGTCGCGACAGCTACGGCAAGAACCGTCTGCTGGTCGAAACCCTGGTGGACGGCGAATATCAGTTCGACCGCTTCAAGAGCCAGAAAGCCGAACCCCGCGCCCTGAAAAAAGTCACCCTGCTGACCATCAAGGCGGCGCAAGCCGAAGTCCAGCGCGCCGTGACTCACGCCACCGCGATTGCCAACGGCATGGCGCTGACCCGCGACCTGGGCAACCTGCCACCGAACATCTGCCACCCGACCTTCCTCGGCGAACAGGCCAAGGCACTGGGCAAGGCATTCAAAGGCCTGAAGGTCGAAGTCTTCGATGAAAAGAAGATCAAGGACCTGGGCATGGGTTCGTTCTACTCCGTGGGCCAGGGCAGCGCCCAGCCGCCACGCCTGATCGTCATGCAATACAACGGCGGCAAGAAATCCGAGAAGCCGTACGTGCTGGTCGGCAAGGGCATCACCTTCGACACCGGCGGCATCAGCCTCAAGCCAGGCGCCGGCATGGATGAGATGAAGTACGACATGGGCGGTGCCGCCAGCGTATTCGGCACCCTGCGTGCCGTGCTCGAGCTGCAACTGCCGATCAACGTGGTGGGCATCCTGGCCTGCGCCGAGAACATGCCAAGCGGCACGGCCTCCCGTCCGGGTGACATTGTCACCACCATGAGCGGCCAGACCGTGGAAATCCTCAACACCGACGCCGAAGGCCGCCTGGTGCTGTGCGACGCCCTCACCTACTCCGAGCGCTTCAAGCCGCAAGCGGTGATCGACATCGCAACCCTGACCGGTGCCTGCGTGGTGGCCCTGGGCGCCCATACCTCGGGCCTGCTGGGAAACAACGACGAGCTGATCGGCCAACTGCTCAGCGCCGGCCAGCAAGCCGACGACCGCGCCTGGCAACTGCCGCTGTTCGACGAATACCAGGAGCAACTGGACAGCCCGTTCGCCGACATCGCCAACATCGGCGGGCCGAAAGCCGGGACCATCACTGCCGCGTGCTTCCTGTCGCGCTTCACCAAGAACCTGAACTGGGCGCACCTGGACATCGCCGGCACGGCCTGGACCAGCGGCGGCAAGGACAAGGGAGCCACGGGGCGCCCGGTGCCCCTGCTGACCCAGTATCTGCTGGATCGCGCCAAGGCCTGACACCGATGACCGCCGGCGACGTCACCCCAGGGTGGCGTCACCGGTGGCTCAGGAACCGCAATGACCAAAGTCGATTTCTACATCCTGCCCAGCGCCGATCCGGCGGCACGGCTGGATTTTGCCTGCAAGCTCACCGAAAAGGCCTGGCGCATGGGCCACCGCATCTACCTGCATTGCAGCGATGCCGCCCAGCGCGAAGCGCTGGACGCACGTCTATGGTCCTTCAAGGGCGAGAGCTTCGTGCCCCACAGCCTGGCCGAAAGCGAGCCGCAAGGCCTGATCGTGCTTGGACTGGGGGATGACTGCGGCCAGCACCAGGACCTGCTGGTCAACCTTGACCTGAAAGTACCGGCCTTTGCCCAACGCTTCGCCCGCGTGGCGGAGGTGGTGGTGGAAGACCCGGCCATCCGGCAAGCCGCGCGGGAGAGTTTCCGTTTCTACCGCGAACAGGGCTATCCTCTGCAAGACCACCGTTTACAGCGACTCTGAGCCTACGATGGATACTCCAAAGACACCGCAAAAGCCTCCTCACCTGCTGGACGACCTGGAGTCGATCCGCCAGTTGCTCGGCGACGACAACTTGCAGCCACCGTTGCTGACCGAAACGGTGGAGCATCCGCCGGTCCATGAGGAACAGATCCCCTTGCTGTTCGAGCCGATCAACGGTCAGCCCGAACCCAGCCCGGCTCCCCAGCCCGAGCCTAAAGGCCCTGACGCCCTGCTGCACCTGGACAGGGAATTGCGCGCGGCCGCGCAACTGATCATGCAAGACGTCATCGACGACTTCGCGCCGCACATCGAGACCGAGATCAAGCGTCGACTGGATGCCCGGATGGAGCGGCTGCTGAGCCAGTACGAGTAACAGCCGACGCCTGAGCGATGGCACTTTCTGTGGGAGCGGGCTTGCTCGCGATAGCGCTGGTTCAGCCTGCATGGGTATCGAATGTGCTCCCCGTCGCGAGCAAGCTCGCTCCCACAGGTTCAACTGCGCTCCCCCCATCCGGCTTCTCGCTCGCAGCTTGTGGCTTGCACCAGCCCCTCCCGCTATACTTCCCGGCTTTTCCTGAATAAATGCCAATAGGGTCCCGCCGCGCATGGATAAGACCTACCAGCCGCACGCCATTGAAACTTCCTGGTACAACACCTGGGAGTCCGAGAATTATTTCGCTCCGCAAGGCGCGGGCGATTCCTACACCATCATGATTCCGCCGCCGAACGTCACCGGCAGCCTGCACATGGGCCACGGTTTCAACAACGCGATCATGGACGCCCTGATCCGTTTCCGCCGCATGCAAGGCCGCAACACCCTGTGGCAACCAGGCACAGACCACGCCGGTATCGCCACACAGATGCTGGTGGAGCGCCGCCTCGAAGCCCAGGGCCAGAGTCGTCATGACCTGGGCCGCGAAAAATTCCTCGAAAAAGTCTGGGAATGGAAAGCCGAGTCTGGCGGCAATATCAGCCGTCAGATCCGCCGCCTGGGCTCGTCCGTGGACTGGAGCCGCGAGCGTTTCACCATGGACGACGGCCTCTCGGAAGCAGTCAAGGAAGCCTTCGTGCGCCTGCACGAAGACGGGCTGATCTACCGCGGCAAGCGCCTGGTCAACTGGGACACCAAGCTGCACACCGCCATTTCCGACCTCGAGGTGGAAAACCACGACGAGAAGGGGTTCCTGTGGAACCTGAAATACCCGTTGGCCGACGGCGCTACCACGGCCGAAGGCAAGGACTACCTGATCGTCGCCACCACGCGTCCGGAAACCATGCTGGGCGATGCCGCCGTGGCAGTGAATCCGAACGACGAGCGCTACCAGGCCCTGATCGGCAAGTTCGTCGAGCTGCCCCTGGTGGGCCGGCGCATCCCGATCATCGCCGATGACTACTGCGACCCGGAATTCGGCACCGGCTGCGTGAAGATCACGCCAGCCCACGACTTCAACGACTATGAAGTCGGCAAGCGCCACAACCTGCCCCTGCTGAACATCTTCGACAAGAACGCCAGCGTCCTGCCGGCGGCCCAGGTGTTCAACCTCGACGGCACGCTGAACGAAAGCATCGACGGCAAGATCCCGGCCGAATACGCCGGCCTGGACCGCTTCGAGGCGCGCAAGCAGATCGTTGCCGCATTCGATGCCGCCGGCCTGCTGGTCAGCGTCGACGACCATGCCCTGAAAGTGCCGAAAGGCGACCGCTCCGGCACCATCATCGAGCCATGGCTGACCGACCAGTGGTACGTCTCCACCAAGCCCCTGGCCGAGCCGGCCATCGCCGCCGTGGAAGATGGCCGCATCCAGTTCGTGCCCAAGCAGTACGAGAACATGTACTTCTCGTGGATGCGCGACATCCAGGATTGGTGCATCAGTCGCCAGTTGTGGTGGGGCCATCGCATCCCGGCCTGGTACGACGAGTCGGGCAAGGTCTACGTCGGTCGCGATGAAGCCGAAGTCCGCGCCAAGCACAACCTTGGCCCGGACGTGGCGCTGCAACAGGACAACGACGTCCTCGATACCTGGTTCAGCTCGGGCCTGTGGACGTTCTCCACCCTGGGCTGGCCGCAGCAGACTGAATTCCTCAAGACATTCCACTCCACGGACGTGCTGGTCACCGGCTTCGACATCATTTTCTTCTGGGTCGCCCGGATGATCATGCTGACCATGCACCTGGTGAAGAACGAGGATGGCACCCCGCAAGTGCCGTTCAAGACCGTCTATGTCCATGGCCTGGTGCGCGACGGCCAGGGCCAGAAGATGTCCAAGTCCAAGGGCAACGTCCTGGACCCGCTGGACATCATCGACGGCATCGACCTGGAAACCCTGGTGCAGAAGCGCACCTCGGGCCTGATGCAACCGAAACTGGCGAAGAAGATCGAAAAAGCCACCCGCGAGGAGTTCGCCGAGGGCATCGCCAGCTACGGCACCGACGCCCTGCGCTTCACCTTCTGCTCGCTGGCGTCCACCGGTCGCGACATCAAGTTCGACATGGGCCGCGTCGAGGGCTACCGCAACTTCTGCAACAAGATCTGGAACGCCGCGCGCTACGTGCTGGACAAGGGTGAAGACTGCGGCCAGAACGGCGAAGCCTACGAGCTGACCCTGGCGGATCGCTGGATCATCTCCCAACTGCAGCGCACCGAAGCCGAAGTGACCCGCCAGCTGGACCAGTTCCGCTTCGACCTGGCCGCGCAAGCCTTGTACGAGTTCATCTGGAACCAGTATTGCGACTGGTACCTGGAACTGTCCAAGCCAGTACTGTGGGACGAGAACGCACCGGTCGAACGCCAGCGCGGCACCCGTCGCACCCTGGTGCGCGTACTGGAGGTGGCCCTGCGCCTGGCCCATCCGTTCATGCCGTTCATCACCGAGGAAATCTGGCAGCGCGTCGCACCGCTGGCAGGCATCCAAGGCAAGACGATCATGCTGCAGCCATGGCCGGTGGCCAACGAAACCCGTATCGATCCGGCCGCCGAAGACGACATCGAATGGCTCAAGACCTTCATGCTGGGCCTGCGTAACATTCGTGCCGAAATGAACATCGGTCCGGGCAAGCCGCTGACGCTGTTCCTGAAAAACGCCAACGCCGAAGATCTGCGCCGCCTCGAAGCGAACGAAGCGCTGCTCAGGAAGCTGGCGAAGCTGGAATCGGTAACGGTGCTGGCCGCCGGCGAAGAAGCGCCACTGTCCGCCACCGCCCTGGTCGGCGAGATGGAAGTGCTGGTACCGATGGCCGGCCTGATCGACAAGGCGGCGGAGCTGGCGCGCCTGGACAAGGAAATCCTGCGCCTGAAGGGCGAAGTGCAGCGAGTGGGTGGCAAACTGTCCAACGCAGGCTTCGTCGACAAGGCTCCGGCCGAGGTCATCGAGAAGGAGCGGGCCAAACTGGCCGAGGCTGAACAGGCCTTGGGCAAGCTGGCCGAGCAGCACGCGCGGATTGCCAGTTTGTAAGGGTGATTCGTCCACTGAAGAAGGAGGCCCTGGTGGCCTCCTTTTTTCTGCCTGGCACGTTCTTGCTCAGGCTGAACACTTCCTGTGGGAGCGCGTTTGATCGCGATAGCGTTGGATCAGCCTGCATCAATGCTGGATGGTGCGCCGCCATCGCGAACAAGCTCACGTCCGCATTTGAACGGTACCGTCATCAAGACCAGGCTGGATGTGGGACAATGCCCGTCACTTTATGAGCCATCCCCGAACCGACCCGCCCATGACCGCCCCTCGCACATCCAAACCCGCCCGTCCAAAGCCCAAGACTGCCCCGCAGGCCAAGCCCGTGGCGCCACGGGAGAAGGCCAGCCTGCACCCGCGCAATCGCCACCAGGGCCGCTACGACTTCCCGGCGCTGATCAAGAGCACGCCGGAACTGGCCAGGTTCGTGATCATCAACCCGTATGGCAAGGAAAGCATCGATTTCGCCAGCCCAGAGGCCGTGCGAGTCTTCAACCGGGCGCTGCTCAAGGCCTTCTATGGTATCGCCCACTGGGACATTCCGGCGGACTACCTGTGCCCTCCGGTACCAGGTCGCGCGGACTATGTGCACTTCCTGGCCGATCTGCTGGCCAGCCACAACGACGGTGAGATCCCACGGGGTGCGGCAGTAAAAGTGCTGGACATCGGCACCGGCGCCAACTGCGTGTATCCGCTGATCGGCCATAGCGATTATCGCTGGCATTTCCTGGGCTCGGACATCGACCCGACCGCCCTCGCCTCGGCCAAGGCCATCATCCAGTCCAATGGCTTGAACAAGGCGATCCAGTTGCGCCAGCAAGCCAATCCCAAACAGATCCTCCTGGGGCTGCTGGACGATGCCGAGCGGTTCGACCTGACCATGTGCAACCCGCCCTTCCATGCGTCCCTGGAAGAAGCCACCCGGGGCAGCCAGCGCAAATGGCGCGCCTTGGGCAAGGCCGATCCGAAACGCAAGCTGCCGGTGCTGAATTTCGGCGGCCAGGCCGCGGAACTGTGGTGCGAAGGGGGGGAGGCGCGCTTCGTGACGCAACTGATCGGCGAAAGCGTGCAAGTGGCCTCGCAGGTTTTGTGGTTCAGTACCCTGGTGTCGAAGGCCTCGAACCTGCCGGCGATTCAGTCCGCGCTGAACAAGGCCGGCGCGGTCCACAGCCAGGTGGTGGAGATGTCCCAGGGGCAGAAACAGAGCCGCTTCGTGGCCTGGACCTTCCACACCGAAGCCCAGCAACAAGCCTGGCGTCAGGCGCACTGGGCCCGCAAGGGCTGAATCGGCCCAGTCTCCGGGAGCGTTGCACGCCCCAGCGCAGATGCATCCCCCGCCACAGGCCACTTTATCCAAGGCAACAAAAAACCGTGCCCGGATCGCTCCGCGGCACGGTTTTTTTTCAAGCTCGATCTTACTTGTTGATGCCGTCGGTCAGCACTTTGGCTGGAACGAACTTGACGACTTTCTTGGCAGCGATTTCGATGGCGGCGCCAGTCGAAGGGTTGCGGCCAGTACGGGCAGGACGCTCGGTGACTTTCAGCTTGCCGATACCTGGCAAGGTGATTTCGCTGCCGTTTTCCAGTTGGTCGGCAACGATTTGGGCCAACTGGTCCAGAGCATTACGCGCGGTGGTTTTCGGCGCGTCGATAGCTTCAGCAACGTCAGCGATCAGTTGGTCTTTAGTAAGAGCCATGTAGTGTTCCTTCCCTATCAAATTCATATGGATTGCAGAGTGCAATGTCAGCCATCGAGCCCGATTTCTCGGATCAGGCGCCCTCGATCATTACCACGACGGGTCGGGGTAATAGATGCCGAAATCCGGGTTTGGTTCGACCTGACAAATGCTGAATGCACGCTTAACGCAGTGCCTTCGCGTAAGACCGGGCAAAACTAGCACAACGCCTCTGAAATATCCGCCTTTAGCTACCCATTTGGTCAGCTTTATTGAGCTAAATCGGTAAAAAAATGCATATGGCGTGTCGGATGGGTCTGAAAGGACCTTCACAGCACGCCAAAACCAATGGTTGCGGTACACTGCGGCTTTTTCGGGGAGCACGCCCTCCCCTCTTTTCAACAGCCGAGAAGCCCATGCCGATCCGTCATTGCATTGTCCACCTGATCGACAAAAAACCCGACGGCACCCCCGCAGTGCTCCACGCCCGAGACTCCGAGCTGGCAGAGTCCACGGCCATCGAGAACATGCTTGCCGACCTCAACGAGAGCTACAACGCCAAGCAAGGCAAGGCCTGGGGGTTCTTCCATGCCGAATCCGGCGCCCATCCTTTCAGCGGCTGGCTGAAGGAGTACCTGGACGGCGGCAAGGATTTCACCGCGTTCAGTCGCGTGGCGGTGGAGCACCTGCAGAAGCTGATGGAGGAGTCCAACCTGTCGGTGGGCGGCCACGTCTTGTTCGCCCATTACCAACAGGGCATGACCGACTACCTGGCAATCGCCCTGCTGCACCACAGCGAAGGCGTTGCGGTCACCGATGAACTGGACGTCACGCCATCCCGTCACCTGGACCTGGGCCAATTGCACCTGGCGGCGCGGATCAACGTGTCGGAGTGGCAGAACAACAAGCAATCCCGGCAGTACATTTCCTTCATCAAGGGCAAGAACGGCAAGAAGGTCTCGGAGTACTTCCGCGACTTCATCGGCTGCCAGGAGGGCGTCGACGGCCCCGGCGAGACCCGCACCCTGCTTAAGGCCTTCAGCGACTTCGTCGAAAGTGAAGACCTGCCTGAAGACGATGCCCGGGAAAAGACCAAGACCCTGGTGGATTACGCCAGCAGCCAGGCCAAGCTCGGCGAACCCATGGGCCTGGAAGAGCTGTCCGAGCTGATCGACGAGGATCGCCCGAAAGCCTTCTACGATCATATCCGCAACAAGGACTACGGCCTGTCACCGGAAATCCCGGCGGATAAACGTACCCTCAACCAGTTCCGGCGCTTCACCGGCCGGGCCGAAGGCTTGTCCATCAGCTTCGAAGCGCACCTGCTGGGCTCCAAGATCGAGTATGACGAAGAAGCCGGCACACTGATCATCAAGGGGTTGCCCACGTCGCTGACCGATCAGTTGAAACGCCGCACCTGAAGTCCAAGCGCTCCCACGCGGTTCAAGGGACCGGCCCATGCCATCGACCCGCGCGGGAGCGAACCTGTTCGCCATGAGGTCGGCTCATTGCGCGCCGATGCGGAACCCGAACCGCGGAAAGTGCACATGTACCACTGCGCGACGTTCATCCTCGCGGCGCAGTATCAGCTCCTCGCTGCCAGCGAACAGCAACTCCCCAACCACCGGATCGACGCCGTAGTCGGTGGCCGCAATCGTGACTCGCTGGCCCAGCTTGAAGCCGTTCGGCTCATCGAACGCCTCGTCCGGCAACGCCGCCGGTGTCGAGTCGCGGGCGATGTCCAGCGCCTCCTGGGCACTCATCTCGCTCGACGCACCATGGCCGAACCCCAGCACCCGCCCTAGCCAGGCCGAGACCGCCGGGTAAGCATCCACCAACGGCGAAGTCACCGGCGTTCCCTTGAGGAACCACAGCGGATGAGCCATGGCGAAGTCGGCGATGGATGGCTCTCCCAGCAGGAAATCCCCCTCTTCTCGCTGCAACTGCTGTTCGAGCCGAGCCATGATCGTCGGCCATTGATGCTTGGCCTGCTCGGCCGCCAGGCGCGTGGCCGTGCCGCCACTGAACAGCCCGGCGCGGTCGGCGATGAAAGCCTTGATCGCCTCGGGCGGTAGCTTGGCGAAACGCACCGCCACCGATTCCGGCTGGAACACCAGGCTTACCGCGTGCTGGAACACCACCGAATCGGCCCACGCCGCAAAGGACGCGGCGATCATTTCCTTGCCTTCGGGAAACAGCGCCGGAGAGGCCTTTTCCTGCTCCAGCCGACGTGCCATCAACGCCGTATCGCAGTAGATATCCGCACCGATCTGCAGCACCGGTGTCTTGCGGTAGCCGCCGGTCAGGGCCGTAAGGTCGGGTTTTGGCATCATCGGTGGGATGCCTACCGAACGCCAGGACAGCCCCTTGAAACCCAGCAACAGACGGGCCTTTTCCGCAAAGGGAGATGTCGGGTAATGATGAAGAATCAGCTCTGACATGAGATTCGCCACTGCAGGGAGGAAGCTGCGCAGCTTAGCGTGCCATGGACGGCAGGCCTACCCTGCTGATGAGGGCCTATCAGTCTGGCTGATGAGACCGCGCTGCACTCGCCACCAGGCATTCCTTGGCGCTTTTGCGCAGCTTCTTGATCAGCCGTTCCTGGCGCAGGGCTTCGCCCTTGTCGCGGCAAGCTTCGGTGTACACCAGCGCCACCGCCGGGCTGGAAAGGAAGAAGCGTGCGCCCTTGCCGCTTTGATGCTTGGCGAAACGCCGCACCGGGTCATCGCTGATGCCGCAGTACAGCGAGCCGTTGGCGGCCCGCACCAAGTAGACGAACCAGGGCTTGGGCGGTTCGCTCGCGGCGTGCACAGGCGGATCGGCAGATAGGTTGGCGTTGGTCACGGCATGTTCAACGGACGAAGGAAACAAGCCGCGATCTTATCAGCGACTGCCCTGGAATGCCCGCAGCCCCTTGAGGGCCTGGGCCCTGACGGCGTTGCGCACCAGCGGCGTCCAGCCCAGCAACACCCCCTTGGTGCCCAGCGCCTGCCGGGACCATCGCCACAGATCGAAGTTGTCATGGTGCTCGCAGATCTTGCCGTCACGGAATACGAAGCGCGCCTGGATATCATTGACCACGGTGTTGCCGGTCTGGCTGAACAGGTAAGTCGCCACCCAATGGGCACCGCCGGAACGCTCATCGCTGCGCACGCTGTCGAAGGTCAGGGAGAAATCCTTGGCGCGGGTGGTGAGCATGCGCCACATATCGCCCGCATCACGCCCGCGCAACTCACCGAAGGCCGGGTCGCTGAATACCACGTCTTCGGTATAGCAGGCGCTCATGGCCTCGGCGTCCAGGCGCTGGAAGGCCTGGTAGAACCGGGTGATCAGGGCGTTGTGGGCATCACTCATGGACAGGCTCCGAAAACGTTTCAGTAGAGCCGGCACAATAATCCGTCGTCGTGCGGAACACTATCGTCATTCGCCATGAAAATGGCTTCAGCGAAGGCCGGTGACTTTCTCGCTGCTGACCCCGACATACAACGCTCGGCCTGCGCCGATGCCGGCGATGATGGCCCCCAGGCCGATCAGGCCGAAAATCCAGCCCAGGGCTTGCCAGCCCCCCGTCCAGTCGTGCACCACGCCCACGGCGAACGGCCCCAGCGATGCCAGCGTATAGCCGAAACCCTGGGCCATGCCGGAAAGATTCGCAGCCACATGGGCGTCCCGCGAACGCAGCACGATCAAGGTCAGCGCCAGGCTGAACGTCGCGCCCTGCCCCAACCCCAGCAGGATCGCCCAGCCCCACAGGCCTTCGATAGGCGCGTAGAGGCAACCGAACAGGCCGCCAAGGGTCATGACCATGACGAGCACGATGGCCAGCCGCTGGTCCTTGCCGCGGGTCGCCAGCCAGGGCGCGGCCAGCGAGCTGATCAGCTGGACGATGACCGAACCGGACAGCACCAGCCCGGCCTGGGTCGGCGTCAGGCCACGGCCGATAAGGATCGACGGCAGCCAGCCGAACACGATATAGGCCAGGGACGATTGCAGCCCCATGTACAAGGTCACCTGCCAGGCCAGCGGATCACGCAGCAAACCGCGAACCCGATACGCCACTTGATGGGCTCCGTGTTTCTGGCCCACTTGGGGCAGCCAGAACAGCGCGGCCAGCAGCGCCGGCAGCATCCAGAAACCCAGCCCCATGGCCCAACTGTGGTTCAACTGCTCGCTCAGCGGCACGGTCGCCCCGGCAGCCATTGCCGCGCCCAGGCACAACGCCATGGTGTAGACACCGGTCATGGCCCCGGCCTGCCTGGCAAAATCGCGCTTGACGATCCCCGGCAACAACACGCCGATCACGCCGATGCTGGCACCGGCCAGGATGCTGCCGGCAAAGAGCCCGACCTGCCCCAGCGAACTGCGCAAGACGATCCCGCCGGCCAGGACCAGCAGGATCCCCAGCACCACGCGTTCGGCACCGAAGCGCCGGGCCAGCACCGGCGCCAGCGGCGCGAACAGGCCAAGGCAAAGTACCGGCAGCGTGGTCAGCAGACCTGCCTGGGCGGCCGACAGGCCAAGGCTCCTGGACACGTCGCTGAGCAGCGGCGCCATGCTCGACAATGCCGGACGCAGGTTCAGCGCCACCAGGATCAATCCGAGCAACAGCAACCAGGGCCGACGCACCCGTGGCTGGACCTGCCGGGCCTGTTCGTCGTCGGCCTCGGCGTCGATCAGCAATTCTTCGAGTTCGGCGGCGCGCCTGGGTGTCGTCGAGGGGGTACGGTCAAACGGATCACGGGACATGGAAAGCTCTGGTTCAGGATTCTGGTCAAGATTCATTGAGCAATGGATGGCAACGGCCCTGGCCTGTTGCGGATCCTGTTGTTCGACGGCCGAGGAACTTCAGCGCGCAGCACGGATACATGTAGAGGAGGAAAACGGCACTGAGGTTGCAGCGCGAAGGTCAGGTCATCGGCGGCGTACTGGCCCGATCAGTTGAAAAAAACAACGGCCACTGCGCTGGCAGTCCATCTGTCGCGGGGCGAATTTCCTGACATGTTAGTCAGCTTCGTCGAGGAGGACAAGCGGCCGGATCCCAAGGCGGTCCTGCCGACCCGCTGCGGCACTGGGCTGCAGCCGCAGAAAAAAACAGACCCGGACAAGTCCGGGTCTATTTCGAAGCCTAAGGCCGGATCAGTGCAGGATCTGGCTCAGGAACAGCTTGGTGCGGTCGTTCTGCGGGTTGTCGAAGAAGTCGTTCGGCGCGGCCTGCTCGACGATCTCGCCCTTGTCCATGAAGATCACGCGGTTGGCCACGGTGCGGGCAAAGCCCATTTCGTGGGTCACGCAGAGCATGGTCATGCCGTCTTCAGCCAAGCCGATCATGGTGTCCAGGACCTCTTTCACCATCTCGGGATCGAGTGCCGAAGTAGGTTCGTCGAACAGCATGATTTTCGGCTTCATGCACAAGGCACGGGCGATGGCCACACGCTGCTGCTGTCCACCGGAAAGCTGGCCCGGGTACTTGTGCGCCTGCTCTGGAATACGCACGCGTTCCAGGTAATGCATGGCGATTTCCTCGGCCTTGCGCTTGGGCATCTTGCGCACCCACATCGGTGCCAGGGTGCAGTTCTGCAGGATGGTCAGGTGCGGGAACAGGTTGAAGTGCTGGAACACCATGCCGACTTCGCGGCGGATCGCTTCGATCTGCTTCAGGTCGTTGGTCAGCTCCACCCCGTCGACCACGATGCGGCCCTGCTGGTGCTCTTCCAGACGGTTGAGGCAGCGGATGGTGGTGGACTTGCCCGAGCCCGATGGGCCGCACAGGACGATACGCTCGCCCTGCTTGACGTTCAGGTTGATGTCTTTCAACACGTGGAACTGGCCGTACCACTTGTTTACACCCTGCATCTGAATAATGCCTTCAGGGCCCACAGGCTGTTTGATCGCTTCGCTCATCACTTAACTCCTAACGCTTGTGGCCTGTGTCGAGCTTGCGTTCCAAATGCATGGAATAGCGCGACATACCAAAACAGAAAATCCAGAACACCAGGGCGGCGAACACATAGCCTTCGGTGGCCATGCCCAGCCATTTCGGGTCGGCGGCAGCTTGTTTCACGCTGTTGAGCAGGTCGAACAGGCCGATGATGATCACCAGGCTCGTGTCCTTGAACAGCGCGATGAAGGTGTTGACGATGCCGGGAATCACCAGCTTCAGGGCTTGCGGCAAGATCACCAGGCCCATGCTGCGCCAGTAGCCCAGGCCCATTGCCGCGGCCGCTTCGTACTGTCCCTTGGGAATCGCTTGCAGGCCGCCACGCACCACTTCGGCGATGTAGGCCGACTGGAACAGGATCACCCCGATCAGGGCCCGCAACAGCTTGTCGAAGTTCATGCCTTCGGGCAGGAACAAGGGCAGCATCACCGAGGACATGAACAGCACCGTGATCAGCGGCACGCCACGCCAGAACTCGATGAACGTCACGCAGACCACGCGGATCGCCGGCAGGTTCGAGCGACGCCCCAGCGCCAGGACGATCCCCAGCGGCAAGGCGCCGACGATACCGACGGTGGCGATCACCAGGGTCAGCATCAGGCCGCCCCATTGGCTGGTCGCCACGGTGTCCAGGCCGAACACGCCGCCGTGCAGCAGGCACCAGGCGGTGATCGGGTACAGCACCAAAAAGCTCAGGCCGTAGATCGCCTTGCGCGGGAAGCGCGAGATGAACAGCGGGGCCACGCCGATCACGGCCAGCCATACGGTGAGGTCCACGCGCCAGCGCAGGTCCGCCGGGTAGTAGCCGTACATGAACTGCCCGAAGCGCTGCTGGATGAAGACCCAGCAGGCACCTTCCTTGGTGCAGTCGGCGCGAGTGGTGCCGACCCAGTTGGCATCCAGGATCGCCCATTGCACCAGGGGCGGCACGATCAGGTAGATCAGGTAGAACGCGAACAGCGTCAACAGCGTATTGAGCCAGCTGGAGAACATGTTGGCGCGCATCCACGCCACCACGCCGATACTGCTGGCCGGCGGCGGCATGTCAGGTTTGAAAGTATGAGTCGTCATGCGCGTTTCCTCACCGCTCGATCAGCGCAATGCGCTTGTTGTACCAGTTCATCAGCAGGGAAATGCTGATACTGATCGCCAGGTACACGCTCATGGTGATCGCGATCACCTCGATGGCCTGGCCGGTCTGGTTCAACACCGTACCGGCAAACAGCGAAACCATTTCCGGATAACCGATACCGGCCGCCAGGGAAGAGTTCTTCGCCAGGTTCAGGTATTGGCTGGTCAGCGGCGGAATGATCACGCGCAGCGCCTGCGGGATGATGACCTTGCGCAGGGTCGGACCGTTGCGCAGCCCCAGGGAGCGGGCGGCTTCGGTCTGGCCGTGGCTCACCGACTTGATGCCCGAACGCACGATCTCGGCGATGAACGCCGCGGTGTACACGGTCAAGGCCAGGGTCAAGGCCAGCAGTTCGGGGATCAGCACCCAGCCGCCCACGAAGTTGAAGCCCTTGAGTTCCGGCATTTCCCAGTGCACCGGCGCACCGAACAGCAGCGCGCTCAAAGCCGGGATCACCAGGAACAATGCCAGGCCGACCCAGAACTTGTGGAACGGCTCGCCAGTGGCTTCGAAACGCTTGGTGGCCCAGCGAGACATCAGCACAATGGCGACGATGGCCAGCACGATGCTGATCACGAACGGCCAGAACCCTTCGGCCACCAGCGCGGCCGGCATGTTCAGGCCCCGGCTGCTGACGAAGAAGGTATCGCCGAAGTTATGGGCGGCGCGCGGTCCCGGCATGCTCAGGAACACCGCGAAATACCAGAACAGGATCTGCAGCAGCGGCGGGATGTTACGGAAAACCTCCACGTAGACCGTCGCCAGCTTGGCAATGATCCAGTTGGGCGACAGCCGCGCCACGCCGACGATGAAGCCCAGGATGGTCGCCAGGATCACGCCGATGAACGTCACCAGCAAAGTGTTGAGCAACCCGATGACAAAGACGCGGGCATAGCTGTCCGCCTCGGTGTAATCGATCAGGTGTTGGGCGATGCCGAACCCGGCACTGCGCTCCAGAAAGCTGAAACCGGAGGTGATACCCCGGTGCTCGAGGTTGGTCTGCGTGTTATCGAACAGATACCAGCCCAGAGAAATGACCGCCACGATCGTGACGATCTGAAATACCCACGCACGCACTCGTGGATCGCTGAGGCTGAGCCTCTGCTTAGGTGCGCCGATTGAATTTTGCATGAAGTGCCCCGCAAAGAATGGAACAGAACATCACCCGGTGGTTGGCCCACCGGGTGATAGAACCATCAGCGCACTGGTGGTGCGTATTGGATGCCGCCAGCGTTCCACAGAGCGTTCAGGCCGCGGTCGATTTCCAGCGGAGTGCTCTTGCCCAGGTTGCGCTCGAACATTTCGCCGTAGTTACCGACCTGCTTGACTATTTGCACCACCCAGTCTTTCGGCAGTTTCAGATCCTTGCCGTATTCACCGTCGGCGCCCAGCATCCGAGCGACGTCAGGGTTCTTGGTGGACTTGGCTTCAGCCTCGACGTTTTTCGAGGTGACGCCGGCCTCTTCCGCGTTGAGCAGGGCGTAGCCAGTCCAACGTACGATGGCCAGCCACTCGTCGTCGCCGTTACGCACGACCGGGCCCAGTGGTTCCTTGGAAATGGTTTCCGGCAGGACCACGTAGTCCTTCGGCGCGGCCAGCTTGCTGCGCTGGGCGAACAGTTGGGACTTGTCGGAGGTCAGCACGTCGCAACGACCGGATTCCAGCGACTTGGCGCTTTCATCGGAGGTGTCGAAGGTGATCGGGGTGTACTTCAGGCCATTGGCGCGGAAGTAGTCGGACACGTTCAGCTCGGTGGTGGTACCGGCCTGGATGCAGATGGTCGCGCCGTCCAGTTCCTTGGCGCTCTTGACGCCCAGCTTGTTGTTGGCCAGGAAGCCGATGCCGTCGTAATAGGTAATGAAGCCCGGGAATTTCAGGCCCATGCCCGCGTCACGGGAGCTGGTCATGGTGGAGTTGCGCGACAGTACGTCGATTTCGCCGGATTGCAGAGCGGTGAAACGCTCCTTGGCGTTCAACTGGCTGAACTTGACCTTGGTGGCGTCGCCGAATACCGCGGCGGCCACGGCACGGCAGAAGTCAGCGTCGATGCCGACGATCTTGCCGGTGGAATCAGGCACCGAGAAACCCGGAAGGCCGTCGCTCACGCCGCATTGTACAAAGCCTTTCTTCTGCACGGCATCCAGGGTTGCACCCGCCTGAGCGAACCCGCTGACACCGAGCACTGCGGCTGCAGTCACGACTGCCAGGGTGGATTTCAGTAATTTCATTCAAACCTCCAGTTTTGCTCTTGTTGTGTCGGAGCTCGAGTCCTATCGCACCCTTTTGGGGCATTGCCGACCCTCGTTGGCTTTTTTTAGGGTCAACCGACGTCTGGACCTTCGCTATGAGTCTATTAATGAGAACGTCCACAGTCGGTGGGCCATACTCACTTCTCACCAATCGGCCGAACGGGCTGTAGCCCTTCACGTTCGCGAAGCCCGTAGCGGCTATTGGCGAACATCCATCACCGGATTTCTGATATCCCAAGCGTCGCGTCGAGCTGATAGTGTTACCGCGCAGCGTAAGAATCATCACTCAGCAACCCCATAGCAAAGCCCGTACCAGACCGCTACGCTTGGCCCTTGCGAGACACGTCAAGACAAAAAGTTGCAAGTTTGCGACATCTAATTAACTGAGGAACCAGGCGCGCACCGTAATCACGCACTGATTGGGCGCACCCGCACAGATTTGGAGCACACCATGACCGACCCCCTGATTCTCGAGCCCAGCCGCACCGCCGACGCGTGCGTTATCTGGCTCCACGGCCTGGGCGCCGATCGTTATGATTTCATGCCGGTCGCCGAGATGCTGCAGCAAAGCCTGCACACGACACGTTTCGTTCTGCCCCAGGCGCCGACCCAGCCAGTAACGATCAACGGCGGCTATGCGATGCCCAGCTGGTACGACATCCGCGCCCTGAGCCCGGCACGTGCCATCGACGAGCAGCAGCTGGAAGCCTCGGCGCAGCGAGTCCTCGACCTGATGGCTAGCCAGCGAGCCGGCGGAATAGACGCCTCGCGGATTTTCCTGGCGGGTTTTTCCCAGGGCGGCGCGGTCGTGTATCACACCGCCTTCGTGAAATGGCAGGGGCCGCTGGGTGGCGTGATCGCGCTCTCGACCTACGCACCGACGTTCAGCGACGACCTGCAACTGTCGGCCAGCCAGCAACGCATCCCGGTCCTGGCACTGCACGGCCAATATGACGAAGTGGTGCTCAATCCCATGGGGCGGACCGCCAAGGAGTATCTGAAGCACCATGGTGTCACCGTGACATGGCAGGAATACCCAATGGGCCACGAAGTGTTACCCGAGGAGATTCGCGACATCGGCACCTGGCTCGCCGAGCGGTTGCGTTAAGAGGCAGATCGCCACATCAGCCCCCGTGACAATCCCACTACGCCGCGCCCGTTTCTTGCATTACACTGGCCGGCGTACATTCCTTAACCAATCGATGAGATGACCGTGCTCAAAGCACTCAAGAAGATGTTCGGTAAAAGCGAGGCCGAGCAACTCGCGCCTGGCGCCAGCGCTCCCGTACACGGCCCGAGCCGTACCGAAGCGCCGCAGCAATCGCGCCGCCCCGCGCCTGTTGCAGAGGCGAAGGAGCCCGCGGCCCAGCCTGTCCCCCCGCAAGCGCCGCACAAGCCACGCAGCGAATCCCCGAAGCCACGCCGGGAACGCGCACCCAAGCCGCCGGCCGTCGCCTGGAAACTCGAGGACTTCGTCGTCGAACCCCAGGAAGGCAAGACCCGCTTCCATGACTTCAAGCTCGCCCCGGAGCTGATGCACGCCATCCAGGACCTGGGTTTTCCGTACTGCACGCCGATCCAGGCCCAGGTGCTGGGTTACACCCTCGCCGGCAAGGACGCCATCGGCCGCGCCCAGACCGGTACCGGCAAGACCGCCGCGTTCCTGATTTCCATCATCACCCAGCTGCTCCAGACCCCGCCGCCCAAAGAACGCTATATGGGCGAACCACGGGCGCTGATCATCGCGCCGACCCGTGAGTTGGTGGTACAGATCGCCAAGGACGCCGCGGACCTGACCAAGTACACCGGCCTGAATGTCATGACATTCGTCGGCGGCATGGACTTCGACAAACAGCTCAAGCACCTCGAAGCCCGCCACTGCGACATCCTGGTCGCGACGCCAGGCCGGCTGCTGGATTTCAACCAGCGTGGCGACGTGCACCTGGACATGGTCGAAGTGATGGTGCTGGACGAAGCCGACCGCATGCTCGACATGGGCTTCATTCCCCAGGTTCGCCAGATCATTCGCCAGACCCCGCCGAAAAGCGAACGCCAGACCCTGCTGTTCTCCGCCACCTTCACCGACGACGTGATGAACCTGGCCAAGCAATGGACCACCGACCCGGCCATCGTCGAGATCGAAGCCGAGAACGTCGCCAGCGAAAACGTCGAACAGCATATCTATGCCGTGGCCGGCGCCGACAAATACAAGCTGCTCTACAACCTGATCAACGACAACGGTTGGGAGCGGGTGATGGTGTTCGCCAACCGCAAGGACGAAGTGCGGCGCATCGAGGAGCGCCTGGTGCGCGATGGCGTCAACGCCGCCCAGCTCTCGGGCGACGTGCCCCAGCACAAGCGCATCAAGACGCTGGAAGGTTTCCGCGAAGGCAAGATCCGTGTGCTGGTGGCCACCGACGTGGCCGGGCGCGGCATCCACATCGACGGCATCAGCCACGTGATCAACTTCACCCTGCCGGAAGTGCCGGACGACTACGTGCACCGGATCGGCCGTACCGGGCGCGCGGGTGCCGAAGGCGTGTCCATCAGCTTCGCCGGTGAGGACGACTCCTATCAGTTGCCGTCCATCGAGGCGCTGCTGGGTCGCAAGATCAGTTGCGAGATGCCACCGACCCACCTGCTGCGCCCGGTTGAGCGCAAGCGTCCGTAACGGCCTGAACCGAACGCAGGAACGCAGTACGGTAACGAAACAGCGCAGCCATCGAGGCTGCGCTTTTTTTTGTCTCGGGGATATTGCCTTGATAAACTAAAAGTCCATAATGGACAAAATAGTTTAAGATCCCGGAGCCCCGATGCCCAGCACGCCCTATGTGATGACCCAGGCCGAAGCCGTCGAACTGCTCCAGCGCATCGACGTGCCGCACATCCTGCGCAAGCTGTTCCGCGATCTCGCCGCCGGGCAAGCCGTGCAACCGGCCCAGCAACTCGTGGAGTTCCCCCAGGGCGCCGGGGATTTCATCAACTACCTGGGCGTCCTGGCTGAAGACCAGGTCTACGGGATCAAGACCTCGCCCTATATCGTGCGCGAACAGGGCCCGTTGGTGACCGCCTGGACCTTGTTGATGTCGATGCGGACCGGCCAGCCGCTGTTGCTATGTGATGCCGCCGAGCTGACGACCGCCCGCACCGCCGCTACCACGGCCGTCGCTGTCGATGCCCTCGCCCCGCTCCAGTCCCGGCGCCTCGCGGTCATCGGCAGCGGCGCGGTGGCCCGAGCCCACGTGCAGTACGTCAAGGGGCTGCGGGACTGGCAAGGCATCCGCCTCTACTCGCCGGGCCTGAAGCACAAGACAGCGCAGGCCGTGGCCTCGATCACCGGGCTGGACCCTCGCCTGGAAATTGCCGACAGCCTTGAAACGGCGCTGCTCGACGCCGACGTGGTGATGCTCTGCACTTCGTCCGCCAAAGCTGTGTTCGACCCGCAGACCTTGGGCAAACCGGCATTGATCACCTCCATCAGCACCAACGCCCCGCGCGCCCACGAAGTGCCGCCGCAGAGCCTCAACGACATGGACGTGTTCTGCGACTATCGTCAGACCACCCCGGGCTCGGCCGGTGAAATGCTGATCGCTGGCGAACAGCACGGTTGGCAGACGTCGAGCATCGTTGGCGACTTGCCCGGGTTGCTCAGTGGACAGGTCGCCCGCCCGGACTATCAACGCCATGTGTTCTTCCGTTCCATCGGCCTGGGCCTGGAAGATATTGCATTGGCGAATGCGCTTTACCGACTTCACAACTGACATACCACATTCCCTTGGGGGAACGAGCTTGCGCGCGATAGCGGTGGTTCAGTCACCAGTAATGTCGACTGTCAGGCCGCATCGCGAGCAAGCTCGCCCCCACGGTTATTTCTAAACTCCCAGCACCGTGCTCCACTGGAGAGCTTCATGACCTCAGCAGACTTCATCATCATCGGCGGCGGCATTGCCGGAGCTTCCACCGGTTACTGGCTGGCTCCCCACGGGCGGGTCATCGTGCTCGAACGCGAATCCCACCCGGCCTACCATTCCACCGGACGCTCGGCGGCCCTGTACACCGCCGCCTACGGCACACCCCAGGTACGTGCGCTGACCCAGGCCAGCCGTGATTTCTTCGACGCACCGCCGCCCGGTTTCTGCGAACACCCCCTGCTCAGCCCGCGCGGTGAAATGACCGTGGACTTCACCGGCGATCCCGCCGAGCTGAACAATCAATACCTCAGCGCCAAGGCCACGGTGCCGCAGATGCAACTGCTCAGCGCCGAAGAGGCCTGTGTGCGGCTGCCGATACTGCGGCGAGAAAACGTGCATGGCGCCATCTACGATCCCACGGCCGCCGACATCGACACCGATGCCTTGCACCAGGGCTACCTGCGAGGGATCCGCCGCGGCGGCGGTGAAGTGCACACCGACAGCGAAGTGCTGCAAGTGAGCCGCGATGCCCAGGGCCTGTGGCAGGTCAAGACCACCGGCCAGACCTTTACCGCACAGGTCCTGATCAACGCCGCCGGGGCCTGGGCCGACCAGGTGGCACAACTGGCCGGCGCCCGGGCGCTGGGCCTGCAGCCCAAGCGGCGCGCGGCTTTCATCTTCGCCGGCCCCGACGGCGTGGACATCCATGACTGGCCCATGCTGGTGAGCCTCGACGAGTCCTTCTACATGAAGCCCGACGCCGGCATGTTCCTCGGCTCCCCAGCCAATGCCGATCCGGTGGAGCCTCATGACGTCCAGCCCGAAGAACTGGACATCGCCATGGGCATCTACCAGATCGAACAAGCCACGACCCTGACCATTCGCCGCCCGACCCGGACCTGGGCCGGGCTGCGCAGTTTCGTGCGCGATGGGGATCTGCTCTGCGGCTTCGATCCACAGGTGCCAGGCCTGTTCTGGGTCGCGGCACAGGGCGGCTATGGCATCCAGACTTCCCCGGCCATGGGCCAGGCCAGTGCGGCGCTGGTTCGCGGCGAACCGCTGCCCGAGGCCCTGGTTCGCTTCGGCCTGAGCAGCGAAATGCTGTCGCCCTCGCGCCTGGGTTGATCGTCCTGCGAGTGACGCATCGCCACGATTGCGGCAAACTCCCAGCGCCCCCGCTTCACGGGGCGCTGACGCTGCCTGGAGCCCTTGTCATGAACGCCCCGCAAACCGATCCGGCACTGGATAACTTCCACATCATCGCCGATGCCATCGCCACGCTGTTCTACCCCCACGCCGAAGTGGTGCTGCACGACCTGCGCACACAGAAAGTCGATTACATCGCCAATAACCTGTCCAAGCGCGTGATTGGCGATGACTCGTCCCTGGAAGACATGCTCAGCGAAGGGGTCAGCGAACGTAACATCGGGCCTTACGAAAAGCTCAACTGGGACGGCCAGAAGATTCGCAGCCTCAGCAGCGTGCTGCGCGATGCGAACGGCCAGCCCTTGGCGGTGCTGTGCATCAATCTGAATATTTCACTGCTGGAAAATGCCAAGGCCGCGCTGGACCTGTTCCTGTCGCCGGGTAAGCTGATCCCGCAGCCGGATTCACTGTTTCGCGATGACTGGCAGGAGCGTATCAACACCTTCCTGCATGCCTGGATGCGTGAACGCCAGCTGAGCCTGAACCTGCTTACCCGCGATCACAAACGCGAGTTGGTGCTGGCCCTGCACGCCGAAGGCGCTTTCAAGGGCAAGAGCGCCTCCAACTATGTGGCCAATGTGCTGAACATGGGGCGGGCGACGGTGTACAAGCATTTGAAGGAGTTGAAGGGGTAGGATTCGTATAGCTTGGCCTGGCGCCTTCGCGGGCAGGCTCGCTCCCACATTCGATCTCATCGTACTGATCGGGTACGACCCAAATCCCCTGTGGGAGCGAGCCTGCTCGCGATAGCGGTCAATCAGTCGCCGTAGATATCCGACTTGAAATACCTGGCCTGGATCTCCTGGTATTTCCCACTGGCCCGAATCCCATCGATGGCCTTGTTCAAGTCCGCCACCAGTTGGGTATTACCTTTGCGCACCGCGATGCCGGCGCCTTCACCGACGTATTTCGGGTCCTTGAGTTCAGGACCGACAAACGCGTAGCCCTTGCCACGGGGCATCGACAGGAAGTCTTCCAGCGGGATGGTGTCGGCGAAAATCGCATCCAGACGACCTGACGCCAGGTCCATGTAGATTTCTTCGTTGTTGCTGTAGCGCTTGACCGTCACGCCCTTGGGCTCAAGCACTTCAGTGGCGTAGCGATCCGTGGTGGTGGCTCGTTGCACACCCACGGACTTGCCCTTGAGGCTGGCGTACTGGTCATCGACCACCGCGCCTTCCTTCATGACCAGTCGCGATGAGGTGAAGTAATACTTGTGGGTGAAATCCACCGATTTCTTGCGTTCCTCAGTAATCGTCATGGAAGAAAGGGCCATGTCGATCTTCTTCACCTTCAGCGATGGAATTAGCCCATCGAACTCCCCCTCGACCCACTCGCACTTGACCTGCATCTGGGCGCACAAGGCATTGCCGATGTCGTAGTCGAAACCTTCGATTTTTCCTTCCGAGGTCTTGGATGCAAACGGTGGATAGGCTGCCTCGATACCGATCCTCAAGGTTTTCTCGGCGGCGAGCAGGCTGCTGGAGGCCAACAGGCCCAAGGCCAGGCCGGTGATGAGGGGGAGTTTTTTCATGGTGTTCTCTCGCGGGTTGTTGTTGGTTTGGCAGAGAAAGGTGAGGCGATGACTTACGTGTACTTATGAATCCATACTGGACTTTAATGTACACATCGTCAATCGGCAGGCAGGGCAATGGGATGGGTGGCTGATGGCCTCATCGCGAGCAAGCTCGCCCCAACACGGGATCTTTATGCATCAAGGATCCCCTGTGGGAGCGAGCTTGCTCGCGATGACGGACTCATGGCCTGCGGAAAAACTACAGGGGGGACTTACCGCTTCCAGCGATCCGCCGCCGCATGATCACTGTCCCGCCCTTCGACCCAGCGCGGACCATCGATGGTGTTTTCCTTTTTCCAGAACGGAGCGCGGGTCTTGAGGTAGTCCATGACAAAGGCGCAAGCGTCGAATGCTGCCTGGCGATGGGCGCTGGCGGCCGCGACGAAGACAATCGGCTCGCCCGGCTCCAGGGCACCGATGCGGTGCAACACTTCGAGCTTCAACAACGGCCAGCGCTGCTCGGCTTCGGTGGCGATCTTGCCCAGGGCTTTTTCGGTCATCCCCGGGTAATGCTCAAGGAACATCCCGGACACATCGAGGCCGTCATTGAAATCACGCACGTAGCCGACGAAACTCACCACCGCCCCCACACCGACATTGGCGGCGTGCATCGCGTTGACTTCGGTACCCGGGTCGAACGGATCGACCTGCACACGAATCGCCATGGCTCAGCCCCCGGTCACGGTGGGAAAGAATGCAACTTCATCGCCGTCCGCCAGCGGCTCGTCGAGCTGGCACAGTTCTTCGTTGCGAGCGCACATCAGGTTTTGCTCGCTCAACACCTCGAACCCCTGGCGCGCCGCCAGGAAAACGCGAACATCGTCCAGCGTGCCGAACTCACCCTCGACCCGCTCCGAGTCCACGCCCAACGCCTCGCGATAACGCGCAAAGAACCTCACGGTAATCTTCATGGCGCATCCGCCTGGAAGTGGCCGCTCTTGCCGCCGAGTTTCTCCAGCACCCGCACACCTTCGATGGTCATGCCCCGGTCCACGGCCTTGCACATGTCGTAGATAGTCAGCGCGGCGACGCTGGCGGCGGTGAGGGCCTCCATTTCCACCCCGGTCTGCCCGGACAGCTTGCATCGGGCAACGATGCGTACCCGCTCCTGGCCTTCGGCGCTGAGTTCGACTTTCACGCTGGTGAGCATCAACGGATGGCAGAGCGGGATCAGATCGCTGGTCTTCTTGGCCGCCTGGATGGCGGCAATGCGCGCGACGGCGAACACATCGCCCTTGGGGTGGCCGCCACTGACGATCATCTGCAGTGTGTCGGGCAACATGCGCACAAAGGCTTCGGCCGTGGCCTCACGGAATGTCACGGCCTTGTCGGTCACGTCGACCATATTGGCGCGACCTTGGGAATCGAGATGAGTCAGCACAGGGTTACTCCTGATCAGGAGCCTCGATTGTAAACCCGTGAGTCAGATTCCGGCAGGGTTGATTGTCGCACCCACTTGCGTCTTGGATTCGGAAGTCACTGCGACCCCCCTTGTGGGAGCGCGCAAGCTCGCTCCCACAGTTTTTTTGTAAAACCATAAAAAACCGGGCGGCTTGAAGGCCGCCCGGTTGGGTTACAGGTGCGATTCGGCGTATTCGGCCAGGATCGAGCGCGGTACGCCCTGCAGGGTGATGTGGACCCCGTTGGGGAAGTCCTTGAAGCGTTCGGTCAGGTAGGTCAGCCCGGAGCTGGTCGCGGACAGGTAAGGGGTATCGATCTGTGCCAGGTTCCCCAGGCACACCACTTTCGAACCGGCGCCGGCACGGGTGATGATGGTCTTCATCTGGTGCGGGGTGAGGTTCTGGCATTCATCGATCAGGATCAGGCTCTGCTGGAAGCTGCGGCCTCGAATGTAGTTGAGGGATTTGAACTGCAGCGGCACTTTGCTGAGGATGTAGTCGACGCTGCCATGGGTGCTTTCGTCATCCATGTGCAAGGCTTCGAGGTTGTCGGTGATAGCCCCCAGCCAGGGCTCCATTTTTTCCGCCTCGGTGCCGGGCAGGAAGCCGATTTCCTGGTCCAGGCCTTGCACGCTGCGGGTGGCGATGATGCGCCGGTAGCGCTTGCTGACCATGGTCTGCTCGATGGCGGCGGCCAGGGCCAGGATGGTCTTGCCGGAGCCGGCGGCACCGGACAGGTTGACCAGGTGGATATCGGGGTCGAGCAAGGCGAACAGGGCCAGGCTCTGGTAGATGTCACGCGGCTTGAGCCCCCACGCTTCCTGATGCAGCAAAGGCTCCTGGTGCAGGTCCAGAATCAGCAGCTTGTCGTCCTCGATTTCCTTGATCCAGCCGACGAACCCCTGCTCATCGATGATGAACTCGTTGATGTGCACCGCCGGCAGGTTGTCGATCAATTGCACCTGGTGCCAGGTACGGCCGTGGTCCTGGCGGGTATCGACCTTGCTCACGCGGTCCCAGAAGGAGCCGGCCATGGTGTGATAGCCGTTGGGCAACAGGGAGACGTCGTCCACCAGCTGGTCAGTGCTGTAGTCCTCTGCCGCGATCCCGCAGGCGCGGGCCTTGAGGCGCATGTTGATGTCTTTGGTCACCAGCACCACGGCCTGGTCCGTATTGCGGGCGTGCAGGTCGATCAACTGGTTGATGATGATGTTGTCGTTCAGGTGCTCGGGCAGTACGAGGTTGGGTTCGGTGCGCTTGCTCATCAGGATCGAGAGCAGGCCCTTGGGGCCGCTTTTGCCACGCTGGATCGGCACACCCAGCTCGACATCCTCGGGAGAAGCATCCCCCAGGGTCTTGTCGATCAGGCGAATCGCCTGCCGGCACTCGGCCGCCACGCTGTGATGGCCGCTCTTGAGCTTGTCCAGCTCTTCGAGCACGGTCATCGGAATGGCAACGTGGTGTTCTTCGAAGTTCAGAAGTGCGTTTGGATCGTGGATCAATACGTTGGTATCGAGTACATAAAGGATTGGCTTGTTGGAGGAAGGGCTACGTCCGTGGTCATCCATACTCGGTCACCTTTGTGGGGGCCATTCGACGCAATACCATGACGGTGCTGCGCCTCGAGGTAGCCACCGAATTCACCCGCGAGGGCTCAGGTGAACTGCACACAAACTGGGTCTTGGAAGACGCCACCTGTGTTGCAGGTTTCGGCGGTCTGACTTCTTGATACTCCAAAAACCATGACAGGAAAAAGCACTTTGACGCTTTTTTGAAGTTTATTTTTCAGAGTGACGAAAAGCCCTTGGCGTACCGTCGCTACCCCGTTAAAGTCGGAAGTCCGGTCGCCACGAATGCGCCCGAAGATTTTCCTTTTCCCCAATGTTTCCGGGCCCTTGCGGGTTCAGCGGAACGCCTCCTGACAATCTTCCCAGCCGATCCCGCTCTGCGCCGTTTGCGTCATGAGCCAGGGCAACGCCGTCTTCACCGCATCCTGCTTGGCATTGAAGTTGATCACCCCATGGCGCCAGAGCAGCATCAGGGTCAATGCGCGCTGGGCGCTTTGCTCGGGCTTGAGCCGGTTGCTGCTGTCCATGGGATCGATGTCCCAGAGCGCCACCTGCAGGCCCTGGTTGCGGAAGAAGGCCTGGGCATCGCCACGACGTTGTCCCTGGGGGGGACGGAACAGCGGCACGTAGTTCTCCGGCAGCCTGCCCTTGACCAGCTCGACACTGCGCCGCACCGAGTCCTGCCAGTCTTTCCAATAGCTGTGGGAGCGGAACTCCCAGCCCTGCACCCCCACGCATTGCCCCGAATACAGTGATTGCAGGTCGTTGACCGAACGATCCGCCAGGCGCGCCTGGATGTCCTTGCCCAACACGAAGAACGTGCCGTTCATGTTCGATTTGCGCAGGTAATCGGTCAGCCAGGGCGTGTTGTCCGGAACAACGTTGGCACCGCTGTCGAAGGTCAGCAGGAACAGCCGGTCGTGCATGCCCTCGCCATTGCGCTCGTAATCGCCGAAACGCTCGACCTCGCTGCTGGACTGGGGAAACAGCGCGGCCTTGCGCAACAACTCGTCCCGGTATTGGGTATGGAAGATCCGGCTCGGTCCGGCCCACTTGATGTAGAAGGAATTGTCGTCGAGATGGAAGCGACCCGCCTCCTGGCGCAGGGAAGCCATGTCTTCCACCAGATAACAGAAGGAAGCATCCTGGTCACAGCTGCGCTGGGCGAAGTTGTAGCTGCTCAACAAGCGCTGCCACAGCCGTGCCCGGAGGTTATCGATCGCCACCATGTTGATCGAGCGCAGGCCCAGGTACTGCTTGAGGGCGATTTCGTCCATGGCATCGGTGTCGAGCAGGACCCTGGCGAACATCAGGATCTCGGCCCGGGAAGCCACATCGAACAACGTCGCACTGGTGAGTTGCTCCGGCCAGGTGCTGCGATCCAGGGTGGCGATATCGTTGGGCGCGGCCATGGCACCGAGGCTCAACAGCCAGGCCGACAAAAGAAGAGCAATGCGCAAAAGGGATGTCTCCATAACGAAACCCGCGCGGCATCATAGCCGATCCTGTGGCGAGGCCATGCGCATGAATCCCTACCGCTATCCCCCACCACCGATCACCTATTGCCTCGATAGCTGGAGTCCACCCGGACAACCCCCTAGAATCGCGGCAACTTTGAAGGAGACGATTGCATGCTGATGGTGATTTCCCCCGCCAAGACCCTCGATTATGAAACACCGCCGGCCACCGCTCGCTTTACCCAGCCGCGATACCTGGACCACTCCCAGGAGCTGATCGAGCAATTGCGCGAACTCTCGCCGGCCCAGATCAGCGAACTGATGCATGTCTCCGACAAGATCGGCGGCCTGAATGCCGCGCGGTTCGGCAGCTGGACACCGGCATTCACCCCGGACAATGCCAGGCAGGCGCTGCTGGCCTTCAAGGGCGACGTGTACACCGGCCTCGACGCGCAGAGCTTCAGCGAAGCCGATTTCGATCACGCCCAACGACACCTGCGCATGCTGTCCGGCCTGTATGGCCTGTTGCGGCCGCTGGACCTGATGCAGCCCTATCGTCTGGAAATGGGCACCAAACTGGCCAATGCCCGAGGCAAGGACCTGTATGCCTTCTGGGGTACCCGCATCAGCGAATGGCTGAACGAAGCGTTGGCCGACCAGGGCGACGATGTGTTGTTGAACCTGGCGTCCAACGAATACTTTTCGGCGGTCAAGCGCAGCGCCTTGAAAGCGCGCGTCATCGATACCGAGTTCAAGGACCTGAAGAACGGCCAGTACAAGATCATCAGCTTCTACGCCAAGAAAGCCCGAGGCCTGATGAGCCGCTTCGTCATTCAGGAACGCATCAACGACCCGCACTTGCTCAAGCAGTTCGATGTGCAGGGTTATCGCTTCAGTGCGCAACAGTCTTCATCGCAAAAACTGGTCTTCCTGCGCGATCACGCACCGCAATGACGCGTTCCCCTTCGAGCCCCCTAATCGGGGGCCTCGATCAACCGCCTGCATGTCATCTCACTCCCCCGCCCACTTCGTCACTTTCTTGGCGTCAATATAAAAGACAACTCCCGCGCTAACTTTTCTTTCACTCGACAGATGTCAGTTTTTTCCGTAGTGGCACGGAAAATTTTCAACGATAGTGGCACAAAACTATCTAAGCCTTTTAACTCCCCGTAACTAAAGGCCAAAACCGCAAGTGCCATCACCGTGAGAGCAGTGCCATCTAGGCAGATATTTCGAAAAATTTCTGAAATCGCGATGAGCGGATCGGAACTATGTTCAAATGCACGGCTCATACCACCCGTAACGATTCTCGGCACTCGTGTACGAGATAACTTACGCAGGACGTCGGCCAGAGTAACCAAGTTGTCACGACAACTAAGCGAAACGGTCGCCTATTGGGATCCAATATGAAAGGACAGGAGATAACGCACCATCACTATCCCCTACAAAGGCCAAGGCTGCGCCCCTATAACGTGTTCACCCGAGCACACAACCTTCTGATTTTGTGGGCTTTTCGCCAGGAATCAGAAGTGTAAGACCTTTGCACGGACGTCCCCGACAACGAGGACCGGCTGCATAACAGGGCAGGTCATAACAACTAGGCCGCTTTGCGCACAACTTGAGTGCAATTATTTAGACACTCGGAACTTAGTATGCCTGCACACGGCATTGTGGCGCCTGCATTCCACACTTCCGAGTGCACTATGACCGCTGAACACTATTAACTCCGGCCATTTAATGGCGTGAAAACAGAGGTAAATGCGATGCGCATTAGCATATTTGGTTTGGGTTACGTCGGTGCAGTATGTGCCGGTTGCCTGTCTGCACGGGGCCATGATGTGGTTGGCGTTGATGTCGCCAAGGACAAGATCGATATGATCAACGCCGGCAAGTCGCCGATCGTTGAACCGGGTCTTGGAGAGTTGCTGGCACAAGGTATTCAAACGGGCCGTTTGCGCGGTACTACCAACTTCGCCGAAGCCATTCGCGATACCGATCTGTCGATGATCTGCGTCGGTACACCGAGCAAGAAAAACGGCGACCTGGAACTGAACTACATCGAAGCCGTGTGCCGCGAAATCGGTTTTGTCCTGCGCGACAAGACGACCCGCCACACCATCGTGGTTCGCAGTACCGTTCTGCCAGGCACCGTAGCGAACGTAGTGATCCCGATCCTCGAAGACTGCTCCGGCAAAAAGGCTGGCGTCGATTTCGGCGTCGCGGTCAACCCTGAGTTCCTGCGTGAAAGCACCGCCATCAAGGACTACGACCAGCCACCGATGACTGTCATCGGCGAGTTCGACAAGGCCTCCGGCGACGTTCTGCAATCGCTGTACGAAGAGCTCGATGCGCCGATCATCCGCAAGGATATCGCCGTCGCCGAGATGATCAAGTACACCTGCAACGTCTGGCACGCCACCAAGGTGACCTTCGCCAACGAAATCGGCAACATCGCCAAGGCCGTAGGCGTCGATGGTCGTGAAGTGATGGACGTGGTCTGCCAGGACAAGGCCCTGAACCTGTCCCAGTACTACATGCGCCCAGGCTTCGCCTTCGGCGGATCGTGCCTGCCCAAGGACGTTCGCGCCCTGACCTATCGCGCCAGCAGCCTGGACGTGGAAGCGCCGCTGCTCAACTCGCTGATGCGCAGCAACGAATCCCAGGTGCAGAACGCCTTCGACATCGTCTCCGCCCACGACAAACGCAAGGTCGCCCTGCTGGGCCTGAGCTTCAAGGCCGGTACCGACGACCTGCGCGAAAGCCCGTTGGTGGAACTGGCGGAAATGCTGATCGGCAAGGGCTACGACCTGCGCATCTACGACAGCAACGTCGAATACGCCCGCGTCCACGGTGCGAACAAGGATTACATCGAGTCGAAGATCCCTCACGTCTCGTCCTTGCTCAACTCAGATTTCGACTCGGTGATCGACAACTCCGACATCATCATCCTCGGCAACCGCGACGAGAAATTCCGCTCGCTGACCGAGAACGTACCGGAAGGCAAGCAGGTCATCGACCTGGTTGGTTTCATGTCCAAGGCCACATCACCGAATGGCCGGACAGAAGGCATCTGCTGGTAAGTCTGTTTGCCGGCCGGGGCTCGCCCTGGCCGGCCTTTCGCCTGCCTTAACCCATCGGGCCGCCCACAAGGCCCGCCCGAGATAGAGACGGATGCAGATTATGCACAGGCTAAAGCACGGCCTGCTTCAGGCCGCCGGTTGGCTGTTTTACTTGAGTTTATTGATGGGCATCGCCACGGCGCTGCCCACGTCTACGTTCGACTCCGAATCCAAGGACTTCATTTTCCTGATCGGCGCCGTGGGCATCTGGCGTTATTCCATGGGCGCGACGCATTTCGTACGCGGCATGATCTTTCTGTACATCGTCTACCCACACCTGCGCCGCAAGGTACGCAAGCTGGGCAAGGCCGCCGACCCGTCGCATGTGTTCCTGATGGTCACCAGCTTCCGGATCGACGCGCTGACCACGGCCCAGGTGTACGGCTCGGTGATTCGCGAAGCCATCGAGTGCGGGCTGCCCACCACGGTGGTCTGCTCCATCGTGGAAATGTCCGACGAGTTGCTGGTCAAGAGCCTCTGGGCCCGCATGAACCCGCCGGAGCGGGTCAAGCTGGACTTCGTGCGCATCCCCGGCACCGGCAAGCGTGACGGCCTGGCCTACGGTTTCCGCGCCATCTCCCGCCACTTGCCGGACGACCGTGCCGTGGTTGCGGTGATCGATGGCGACACCGTGCTTGGCGAGGGCGTCGTGCGCAAGACCGTGCCGTGGTTCCAGCTGTTCGGCAACGTCGGCGGCCTGACTACCAACGAGTTCTGCGAAGTGCGCGGCGGCTACATCATGAGCGAATGGCACAAGCTGCGTTTCGCCCAGCGCCACATCAACATGTGCTCCATGGCCCTGTCCAAGCGTGTGTTGACCATGACCGGCCGCATGTCGGTGTTCCGCGCCACCGTGGTCACCAACCCGGACTTCATCGCCGACGTGGAAAGCGACTCGCTGCAACACTGGCGCCTGGGTCGCTTCAAGTTCCTGACCGGGGACGACAAGTCGAGCTGGTTCAGCCTGATGCGCCTGGGCTACGACACCTTCTACGTGCCGGACGCGGCGATCAACACCGTGGAGCACCCGCCGGAAAAGAGCTTCATCAAGGCCAGTCGTAAGCTGATGTTCCGCTGGTACGGCAACAACCTTCGGCAGAACTCCCGGGCACTGGGCCTGGGCATGCGGCGCCTGGGCCTGTTCACCTCCGTGGTGCTGCTCGACCAGCGTGTGTCGATGTGGACGTCGCTGCTGGGCCTGACCGTGGCACTGATCGCCAGCTTCAAGTACGGCACCGCCTTCATCCTGGTGTATCTGCTGTGGATCGGCATCACGCGGCTGCTGCTGACCCTGTTGCTGTCGTGCTCCGGACACCGGATCGGCCCGGCCTACCCGATGATTCTCTATTACAACCAGATCGTCGGCGCGCTGGTGAAGATCTACGTGTTCTTCCGCCTCGACCAACAGTCCTGGACACGCCAGCCCACCTCACTGACCCGTGATCTCGCCAGCTTTCAACGTTGGTTCAACACCTGGTCGTCTCGGACCATGACCTTCTCCGCCGGCAGCATCTTTGTCGCCGTGCTGCTGACGATGGTCTGACCGAACTCGCCTGAATTAACTAGGAAATCGCCTCTATGAACACCGCCGTGAATGTCAACGTAGTGCATGAATCCGAAGCCCAGCGCCAACACGCCCGGGTCAAAATCCCGGCCAAGCTGCGCTTCTTCGGTCCCGACCGTACGCCGATGGAAGTCAAGGTCCTGGACCTGTCCGCCGGCGGCCTGTGCTTCAACGCCGGTCAGATGCCGCTCAAGGTCGGCGAGTCGTACAAGGCTCGCCTGCAGTTCGTGATCGACAACCTCGGCCTGGCGATGGACGTGGAGCTGCAGATCCGCTCCCACGACCGCCAGACCGGCCGCACCGGTTGCCAGTTCCAGAACCTGGAACCGCGGGACATCTCGACACTGCGTCACATCATCACTTCGCACCTGGCAGGCGACATCGTCAGCGTGGGCGACGTACTGGCGACGCTGCAGCGCGACAACTTCACCAAGGCACGCAAGCAGAAGGACGAAACCGGCGGCATGAGCGCCCTGGGTCGCCTGCGGGCCGTGACCTTCAGCCTGGGCATCTTCGTTGTCGGCCTGGCGGCGTTCGGTTTCATCTTCAAGTCGGTGTACGGCATGTATTTCGTCAGCCATGCCCAGGCAGGCCTGGTGAACGTACCGGGCATGGCCATCACCATGCCGCGCGACGGCACCGTGCAGAGCCTGGTCAAGGCCGACGGCGTGGCGGCCAAGGGCGCCCCACTGGCGACGTTCAGCACCAGCATGCTCGACGTCCTCAAGGGCCACCTGGACGACAACCAATTGCAACCGGCCAAGGTCGAGGAACTGTTCGGCAAGCAGATGACCGGTACCCTCACCTCCCCTTGCGACTGCATCGTATCCCAGCAACTGGTTGCCGACGGCCAGTACGCAAGCAAGGGCGACGTCATCTTCCAACTGGTCCCGCGCGGCACCGAGGCCAATGTCGAAGCTCGCTTCTCCTATCGCCAGTTCGGCGACGTACGCCCAGGCACCGCGGTCAACTTCCAGGTTGCCGGCGAAGACGTCACCCGCACCGGCAAGATCGTCAGCAGCACCAGCCTGAAGAGCGCGGACCTGTCTTCGGATATCCGCGTGATGATCAAGCCTGACGAGCCGCTGGACAGCTCCCTGGCCGGTCGTCCGGTAGAAGTCCACAGCGACCGTGGCCCAAGCCTGAACTGGCTGATCGACAAAGCCATGGCCGTCGGTCTTTAAGTCGAGGATATGCCCGTGACCATTATAGAAATCCTGAATACCCCACAGAGTCTGTGGGAGCGACGGTTCGGCAATCCGACTCGCTCGCGAAAGGATCAATGCGGTCAGGATGATACGCCGCAAGCTCGTTCCCAAGTGGGGACACTGTGTGCCTTGGCACTGGCCGTGAGCCTGGCCGGTTGCGCGGGCCTGCCCGACCAGCGCCTGGCCAACGAAGCCCTCAAGCGCGGCGACACGGCGTTGGCGCAGCAGAACTATCAGCAACTGGCAGACCTGGGCTACAGCGAAGCCCAGGTGGGCCTGGCCGATATCCAGGTGGACAGCCGCGACCCCGAGCAGATGAAAAAGGCCGAGGCGACCTACCGCGCTGCCGCCGATATCTCGCCACGGGCCCAGGCTCGCCTGGGTCGCCTGCTGGTGGCCAAGCCCGGTTCCACCGAGGCTGAAAAGCACGAGGCCGAGGGCCTGTTGAAGAAAGCCTTCGCCAACGGTGAGGGCAACACCCTGATCCCGCTGGCGATGCTGTACCTGCAATACCCCCACAGCTTCCCGAACGTCAACGCCCAGCAGCAGATCGACCAGTGGCGCAACGCCGGTTATCCGGAGGCAGGCCTGGCGCAGATTCTGCTCTATCGCACCCAGGGCACCTACGACCAGCACCTGGCTGAAGTGGAGAAGGTGTGCAAGGCCGCGTTGGCGACCACCGACATCTGCTACGTCGAACTGGCCACGGTCTACCAGAAACGCGGCCAGCCGGAACAGCAGGCCGAGTTGCTCAAGCAGATGCAGGCCGGCCACAGTCGTGGCGTGGTTTCTGCCCAGCGCGTGGACAGCGTCGCGCGCGTGCTGGCCGATCCCAGCCTCGGCAAGACCGACGAGAAGACAGCCCAGTCGCTGCTCGAAGGCATCGCCCCCGGCTACCCCGCCGCCTGGGTCAGCCTGGCGCAGTTGCTCTACGATTTCCCCGAGCTGGGCGACGTCGACAAGATGATGCAGTACCTGGAAAACGGCCGTGCCGCCGACCAGCCTCGGGCCGAGTTGCTGTTGGGCAAACTCTACTACGAAGGCAAGTGGGTACCGGCCGACGCCAAGGTCGCCGAGGCACATTTCCAGAAAGCCGTCGGCCGCGAAGTGGCCGCCGATTACTACCTCGGCCAGATCTATCGCCGTGGTTACCTGGGCCAGGTCTACTCGCAAAAAGCCCTGGACCACTTGCTCAAGGCTGCCCGTAACGGCCAGAACAGCGCTGACTATGCCATTGCCCAGCTGTTCTCCCAGGGCAAGGGCACCAAGCCCAACCCGGTCAACGCCTATGTGTTCAGCCAGTTGGCCAAGGCCCAGAACACCCCGCAAGCCACCGAGCTTGCCCAGACCCTCGAAGCCCAATTACCGCCGCAACAGCTTGCCCAAGCGCAACGCCTGCTACAACAAGAGCAGGCCATTCGTGGTGCCATGAGCCCCGATACGCTGGAACTGCAAGCCCTAAAAGAAGATAACGGCGAGGAACCTCTATGAAGCCTTTGAAGCTCAATCCTTTTGTGCAGGCCGGAATTGGCCTGACCTGCGCCCTGCTGTGGTCCTGCCCGACCCTGGCGGCCCTGACCGACACCAAGAACTTCGGCCTGGAAGTGAAGATCACCGGCCAGTCCGAAGACGACCGTGACCTCGGCACCCAGAGCGGTGGCGACGTCAACGGTGTCGGCCTGGACCTGCGTCCCTGGGTCTACGGCGAAAGCGAAAGCGGTGCCTGGAGCGCCTACGCCATGGCCCAGGCCGTGACGTCTTCCGACATCATCGAGACTGACACCTTGCAACAGTCCGATGGCAGCACCCAGGAAACCGACAGCGGCGATCGCGAAGCCAAGAAGAGCTACCTGGCCATGCGCGAATTCTGGATTGGCTATCGCGGCCTGACCCCGTACCCGGGCGAGCAGTTGAAGTTCGGCCGCCAGCGCCTGCGCAACGATGACGGCCAGTGGCGCGACACCAACATCGAGGCCTTGAACTGGACCTTCGACACCACCTTGTTGCGGGCCAACCTCGGCGTGGCCGAACGTTTCAGCGAATACCGCACCGACCTCAAGGAGCTGTCGCCCAAGGACAAGGATCGCCTGCACGTCTACGGCGACGTGGGCTACCAGTGGATGCCAGGCCAGTGGGCCGGTATCCGCGCCCATCACACCCATGACAACGGCAGCCTCGACTACCCGACCCCGGGCGAACCCACCGATGTCCTGGACAAGACCGAGAACGGTGACCTGTCCTGGCTCGGCCTGGAAGCCAACAGCGATGCCTATAACTGGCGCAACACCAATACCGTCAACTATTGGGCGAGCATCACCGGCATGACCGGCGACCGCGACACCGTCAACCCGCTCAACGCCGACGGCACCCGTCCGGCGCAAGCCAAGCGCAGCGACGACGTGGATGGCTGGGCCACCGACCTGGGTATTCGCCTGCGCCTGGATCCGCAATGGCAAGTCGGTGCCGCCTATGCCCGCGCCAGCGAGGACTATGAACAGAATGGCCTGCAGAGCAACCGCTCGAACTTCACCGGCACTCGTTCGCGGGTCCATCGTTTCGGCGAGGCGTTCCGTGGCGAGATGAGCAACACCCAGAGCGCCTCGCTGTTCGGCTCCTGGCAGCTGCGCGACGAATACGACGCCAGCCTGGTGTACCACAAGTTCTGGCGCGTGGACGGCAACAAGCCGGTGGGCAGCAACGGCATCAACGCCGTACAGAACAACACCGACGACGTGACCGGCGCCATCCTGTCCACCTCCACCCTGCCGCTGCGTGACGGCGACAAGGACCTGGGCCAGGAAGTCGATCTGGTGGTCACCAAGTACTTCAAGCAAGGGCTGCTGCCGGCCGCGCTGAGCCAGTCCATCGATGAGCCGTCGGCGCTGGTGCGTTTTCGTGGCGGCGTGTTCAAGCCAGGCGACGCCTACGGCAAAGAGGTCGATTCGTACATGCATCGCGCCTTTGTCGACGTGATCTGGCGCTTCTGATGCGAACGGCCATGGGAGTGCCCGATATGAACCGCTACCAAAGGAACAGCCAGGCGATGAAAGGTTCGATCAGCCTGTTGGTCGCAGCCATGCTGCTGGCCGGCTCGCCGGCGTTCGCCAACGTTGAACCGGTGGTCAAGCCGGGCAACGTGGCCAAGGAACTGCAAGCGGCCAAGACCTACACCGTCAGCAGTGCGCCGACCGCCCCGCTGGAACTGGCCAAGCCGACCTTGCCCGACCTCAAGGGCTTCACCGCCGAAGCGGCCGTGGCCAAGATCGTGCGCAGCAAGCCCGGCAAGGTCAGCGTGCGCCGGATGATGCAGGAAAACGCCCTGAAGGACTTCATCGGCGGTGACAACAAGATGGCCGAGTGGGTCGTGCGCCAGCACGGTATTCCCCAGGCCATCTTCATCGACGATGGCTACATGAACCTCAAGGACGTGGCCAGGAAGGCGCCCAAATACATCATCGAGACCTCGCCAGGCGTCTTCCTGGCGAGGATCCCGATCGTGGTCGGCCAGAAAGGCATCCTGGAAATCGACAAGCAGACCCAGGAGCTGCGCCTGTCCCAGGAAGGCGGCTCGTTCCTGGTGAACGATGGCCAGATGTTCATCCACGACACCAAGGTCACCGGCTGGCGCGAAAAGGAAAACGGCCCCGCCACTTTCCGTTCGGCCAACGAATTCCGTCCGTTCCTGCTGGCCTGGGGCGGTACCGAGACCTACATCGTCAACTCGAAGATGGCCAGCTTCGGCTACGCCAACAGTAAGTCGTACGGGGTGAGTATCTCCCAGTACACGCCGAACATGGCCAAGGTCCTCAAGCGCCCGGAACCGACCGGCTGGATCATCGGTTCCGAGTTCTCGGACATGTGGTACGGCTTCTACTGCTACGAGACCCGCGACTTCGTCATCAAGGGCAACACCTACAAGGACAACATCGTCTACGGTATCGACCCCCACGACCGGTCCCATCGGTTGATCATTGCCGACAACACCGTCTACGGGACGAAGAAGAAGCACGGGATCATCATTTCCCGTGAGGTCAACGACAGCTTCATCTTCAACAACCGCAGCTACGACAACAAACTCTCGGGCCTGGTGATCGACCGTAACAGCGTCAACAACATCATCGCCTACAACGAGATCTACAAGAACCACACCGACGGCATCACGCTTTATGAGAGTGGTGACAACCTGTTGTGGGACAACAAAGTGATCAGCAACCAGCGCCACGGCATCCGCATTCGTAACAGCGTGAACATTCGCCTCTACGAAAACGTGTCCATGGCCAACGGCCTGACCGGTATCTACGGTCACATCAAGGACCTGTCCGATACCGACCGTGACATCAAGCTCGACCCGTTCGACGCCCAGGTTTCCCTGATCGTGGTCGGCGGCGAACTGGCCGCCAATGGCAGTGGCCCGCTGTCCATCGACTCGCCGCTGAGCGTCGAGCTGTACCGCGTGTCCATGCTCGCGCCGACCAAATCCAGCGGCATCAGCTTCACGGGAATCCTGGGCGAGCGCCAGGACGAAATTCTCGACCTGCTGGTGCGCCAGCAGAAAGCCGTGCTGATCGACCCCGTCGAACGCCAGACCGAAATGCGGGATTGAGGATGACCTTTATGAACCCACAGATGATCAAACTCCTGGGCCTGTCCGCCCTGACCGCCGGCATTCTCGCCGCCACCAGCGGCGCGCGCGCCGACGAAATCAAGGCGCCGACCTTTACTGCCGAACCTTGCTGCAGCCTGTGCCCTGCGGCACACGACGAAAAGAACTACACCACGCGCTATCAGCAGAACTTCACCACGCTGGTACAGGCCCAGGGCGACTGGCTGTTCCGTACCCGGGAAGACCTGCGTACCGAGTTCGACACTACCCCGGCCGGCTACAAGCGCATGCAGATGCTGCACGATGCCTTCAAGAAGAAAGGCGTCGAACTGGTGATTGTCTATCAGCCCACCCGGGGCCTGGTGAACCGCAACAAGCTCAACCCACAGGAAAAGGCCAGCTTCGACTATGAAAAGGCCCTGACCAACTACAAGGCCATGCTCGGTCGCTTCGCGCAGATGGGCTACGTGGTACCGGACCTGTCTCCGCTGACCAACGAAAACCTCCCCGAGACCCTGCCGGCCCACGATTTCTACTTCCGTGGCGACCAGCACTGGACACCCTACGGCGCCCAGCGCACGGCGAAGATCGTCGCCGAGAAGGTCAAGCAGATCCCGGCCTTCGCCGACATTCCCAAGCGTGAGTTCGAGACCAAGAAGTCCGGCCGCATGGGCAAGACCGGCACCCTGCACAACATGGCCGGCCAGCTGTGCGGCACCAGCTATGCGATCCAGTACATGGACCAGTTCACCACCGAGCCCAAGGGCGAAGCTGGCGACGGCGACCTGTTCGGCGATTCCGGCAACCCGCAGATCACCCTCGTGGGTACCAGTCACAGCGGCAAGAACTACAACTTCGCCGGCTTCCTGGAAGAAGCCATCGGCGCCGACATTCTCAACGTCGCCTTCCCCGGCGGTGGTTTCGAGGGCGCGATGATCCAGTACCTGGGCAGCGAGGAATTCCAGAAGAGCCCACCCAAGATCCTGATCTGGGAATTCTCGCCGCTGTATCGCCTGGACCAGGAAACCATCTACCGCCAGATGATGGCGTTGCTGGACAACAACGGTTGCGAAGGCAAGCCGGCGCTGATGAGCAGCAAGACCGCCCTGAAGCCGGGCAAGAACGAATTGATGGTCAATAGCAAGAACATGGATCTGCGTAACGGCAGCCACCAGGTCGACATCCGTTTCGCCGACACCTCGGTGAAAACGTTGCAAGCCACCCTCTGGTACATGAATGGGCGCCACGAGGACATCAAGATCGAGAAACCGAACACCTCCGAAACCGACGGGCGTTTCGCCTTCCAGTTGCGCACCGATGAGGACTGGGCCTCGCAGAACCTGCTGGCCGTTGAAGTCCAGGGCCCCGAAGCCGGTGCGGCACCACAGCAAATCGAAGCGAAAGTCTGCAAACGCAATGTCTCTCCGCAAGCCGAACAAACGGCTCAAATCGGACAATGAGGTCTCGCTTTATGACCAGAAACATGCGACCCCGAACGTTGAAAGCGCTGCTGGCGCCGTCCCTGCTGACCCTGGCGATGTTCGCCGGGGCCACCCAGGCCGCGGCTCCGCTGCGTCCGCCACAGGGCTACTTCGCACCGATCGAGAAGGTCAAGGTCGGCGACCCGGCCCAGGGCTGCGATGCAACGCCAACGCCCTATACCGGCGCGCTGCAGTTCCGCAGCAAGTACGAAGGCTCCGACAAGGCCCGCGCGACCTTGAACGTGCAATCGGAAAAAGCCTTCCGTGACAGCACCGCCGACATCACCCGGATCGAACGGGGTATCAGCAAGCAGGTGATGCAGTTCATGCGCGACGGTCGCCCCGAGCAACTGGAATGCACCTTGAACTGGCTGACCGAATGGGCCAAGGCCGATGCGTTGATGTCCACCGACTTCAACCACACCGGCAAGTCCATGCGCAAATGGGCCTTGGGCAGCATGGCCTCGGCCTATGTGCGCCTGAAGTTCTCCGAGTCGCGCCCACTGGCCAACCACCAGGAACAGGCGCAACTGATCGAAGGCTGGTTCAGCAAGATGGCCGACCAGGTGGTCAGCGACTGGGACAACCTGCCCCTGGACAAGACCAACAACCACTCCTACTGGGCAGCCTGGTCGGTGATGGCCACGGCCGTGGCGACCAACCGTCGCGACCTGTTCGACTGGGCCGTCAAGGAATACAAGGTCGGCGTCAACCAGGTGGACGCCGACGGTTTCCTGCCCAACGAACTCAAGCGCAAGCAGCGGGCGCTGTCGTACCACAACTATGCCCTGCCGCCCCTGGCGATGATCGCCAGTTTTGCCCAGGTCAACGGCGTGGACCTGCGCCAGGAAAACAATGCCGCCCTCAAGCGTCTGGGCGAGCGGGTACTGGCCGGTGTGGAAGACCCGGACATCTTCGAAGAGAAGAACGGCGAAGAACAGGACATGAAGGATCTCAAGATCGATTCGAAATTCGCCTGGCTCGAACCGTTCTGCTCCCTCTACACATGCTCGCAGGATGTGCTGGAACGCAAGCATGAAATGCAGCCGTTCAAGACCTTCCGCCTCGGCGGGGACTTGACCAAGGTGTACGACCCATCGCGGGATAAAGGTGAGAAAGGAAGCTAAGCCCACCCTCCCTGCCTGGCGGGGAATTCTGTGGGAGCGAGCTTGCTCGCGATGACGGTATGTCAGTCGCCACCAAAGTGAATGTCAGATCGCAATCGCGAGCAAGCTCGCTCCCACAGGGAATGTGGTTTGTTTCGAATGTAATCAACCCCCCGGTTTTCATGGGGGGGTTTGGGGGGGCTCTGGCCCTTGACTGTTGATTCAACATGGAGAGATCGGGATGGTATTTTCATCCAACGTGTTCCTGTTCCTGTTCCTGCCGATCTTTCTCGGCTTGTACTACCTGAGCGGGCAACGCTATCGCAACCTGCTGCTGCTGATCGCCAGCTATGTGTTCTATGCCTGGTGGCGGGTGGATTTCCTGGCGCTGTTCGCCGGCGTCACCCTGTGGAACTACTGGATCGGCCTTAAAGTCGGCGCCGCGGGCGTGCGCACCAAACCGGCCCAGCGCTGGCTGCTGCTTGGCGTGGGCGTGGACCTGGCCATCCTCGGCTATTTCAAATACGCCAACTTCGGCGTGGACAGCCTCAACGCCATCATCACCAGCTTCGGTCTCAATCCGTTCATCCTGACCCACGTGCTGTTGCCGATCGGGATCTCGTTCTACATCTTCGAGTCCATCAGCTACATCATCGACGTCTATCGCGGCGATACCCCGGCGACCCGCAACCTGATCGACTTCGCGGCGTTCGTGGCGATCTTCCCCCACCTGATCGCCGGCCCCGTGCTGCGTTTCCGTGACCTGGCCGATCAGTTCAACAACCGCACCCACACCCTGGACAAGTTCTCCGAAGGCTGCACGCGCTTCATGCAGGGCTTCATCAAGAAAGTGTTCATCGCCGACACCCTGGCGGTGGTGGCCGACCATTGCTTCGCCCTGCAGAACCCCACCACGGGTGACGCCTGGCTCGGCGCCCTGGCCTACACCGCGCAGCTGTACTTCGACTTCTCCGGCTACAGCGACATGGCCATCGGCCTGGGCCTGATGATGGGTTTCCGCTTCATGGAAAACTTCAAGCAACCCTACATCAGCCAGTCCATCACCGAGTTCTGGCGGCGCTGGCACATCAGCCTGTCCACCTGGCTGCGTGACTACCTCTACATCACCCTGGGCGGTAACCGCAAAGGCACGCTGATGACCTATCGCAACCTGTTCCTGACCATGCTGCTCGGCGGTCTGTGGCACGGTGCGAACATCACCTACGTGATCTGGGGCGCCTGGCACGGTATCTGGCTGGCCATCGAGAAGGCCGTGGGCATCAACACCACGCCGCGCACCATCAACCCGATCCGCTGGGCACTGACCTTCCTGCTGGTGGTCATGGGCTGGGTGATCTTCCGTGCCGAGAACCTGCACGTGGCCGGTCGCATGTACGGCGCCATGTTCAGCTTCGGCGACTGGTCGCTGTCGGAACTGACCCGCGCCAACCTCACCGGCCTGCAGATCGCCACGCTGGTGGTGGCCTACGTCACCCTCGCCTTCTTCGGCCTGCGGGACTTCTACACCAACCGTCCTCCAGTCAAGACCAAGCCCGAGGTCAACACCGAGGCCGATGGTCCGGCCACCGCGCAACCGGGCCTGATCAAGGCCGTTCCGGGCGACAACCCGTCGAACATCCATGAACCGGGCTACACCGTGGGTGTCGAAGCCCAGGTGCAACCAGCCTACTGGGTCGCCGACTGGCCACGCTATGTGATGCGCGCCCTGGTGCTGCTGCTGTTCATCGCCTCGATTCTCAAACTCTCGGCGCAAAGCTTCTCGCCGTTCCTTTACTTCCAGTTCTGAGGGATCTGAACATGACCCGCTCATTACGCATCTTTTACATCGCACTGTTTCTGCTGACCCTGGTGGTGCTGGGCCTGTGGTCGATGCGCAGTTTCTTCGGCTTCAGCACCAACCCCGATGCCACGGTGCTCAACGGGCGCTGGGCCAAGGCCGTGGAAACCCACTACGACGACGAGTTTCCCATCAAGCGCCTGGGCACCAACATCTGGGCGGCGCTGGACTACAAGCTGTTCAACGAAGGCCGCAAGGGCGTGGTCCTGGGCCGTGACCAGTGGCTGTACAGCGATGAAGAGTTCAACCCGATCGTCAACGAAGAGCTGAACCTGCAAGGCAACTACGCGTTGATCGAGGGCGTGCGCCAGAAGCTCAAGGAGCAAGGCATCACCCTGGTGATGGCGATCGTGCCGGCCAAGGCGCGGCTGTACCCCGAGCACCTGGGTGAAGTGAAGCCATCCAGCATCCACGCCAACCTCTACCAGGATTTCCATGCTCGCGTGGCGGCGGACAAGATCATCGCCCCCGACCTGCTCGGCCCGTTGCAACAGGCCAAGCAAAGCGGCCAGCAAGTGTTCCTGCGCACCGACACCCACTGGACGCCGGAAGGTGCCCAGGTGGCCGCCGAGAACCTGGCCAAGGCCATTGCCGAGCGCGCTCCGCTCAACGGTGAACCGCAGCGCTTCGTCACCGAGCCTGTGGAAAAGATCACCCACAAGGGCGACCTGCGTCAGTTCCTGCCCCTGGATCCGCTGTTCGAAGAGCTGATGCCGGCCCAGGAGCCGCTGGTCAAGCGCAATACCCGCGAAGCCGACGACCAGCCGGCCGAAGGCGACGCCCTGTTCGCCGACGCCCAGGTGCCCGTGGCCCTGATCGGCACCAGCTACAGCGCCAACCCCAACTGGAACTTCGTCGGTGCGCTCAAGCAGGCCCTGCACAGCGACGTCGTGAACTACGCCGAAGACGGCCATGGCCCGATTCTGCCAATGCTCAGCTACCTCAAGAGCGACGCCTTCAAGAACAGCCCGCCCCAGGTGCTGATCTGGGAGTTCCCTGAACGTTATCTGCCCGTGAACAACGAAATCGGCGACGCCGACCCACAGTGGGTCGCAGAGCTCAAACAAGCCGGTGCGCGCCAACAGAACGTAGCCGCCAACACCCCATCCGAGACGCCCGACCGGGCGCAAAACTGAAAGAGAGGTCCACCATGACTTTCACCACAACTCATCGCCGTCTCGCTGCTCGCTCCTTCAAGGCCGTTGCCCTCGCTGCCAGCCTGAGCGCCCTGTCCTTTTCCGCCTTCGCCGGTGACTCGGCCCTGTACGGCCCGGTCGCGCCAAAAGGCTCGAGCTTCGTGCGCCTCTACAACGCCAGCAACGCCGAAGTCAGCGCCACCGTCGGCAGCACCAACCTGAGCGATGTCGCCCCCCTGGCCAGCAGCGATTTCAGCTTCATGCCCGGCGGCGACTACAGCGCCAAGGTCGGCAGCCAGACCGTACCGGTGAAACTGGCTCCCGATCACTATTACACCCTGGTCAACAACGCCAGCGGCCAACCACAACTGATCGAAGAACCACCGTTCAAGAACAAGCAGAAGTCCCTGGTTCGCGTGCAGAACCTGAGCGACAAGGCACTGACCCTCAAGACCGCCGACGGCAAGACCGAAGTGGTTCCGAACGTGGCGGCCAAAGGCCGCGGCGAGCGTGAAATCAATCCGGTCAAAGTCAGCCTGGCGCTGTTCGAGGGCGACAAGAAAGTCGGCGATCTGAAACCCGTAGCCCTGGAGCGCGGTGAAGCCGCGGTGCTGTACGTCACCGGCTCGGGCAGCAGCCTGTCGCCAGTGTGGGTCAAGCGCCCCGTGTCGACCCGCTGATGAGTTTTCCTGACTGACGCTGTGCCCTGTGGGAGCGAGCGTGCTCGCGATAGCTATCTGACATTCAACATGGATGTCGATCGATACACCGCCATCGCGAGCAAGCTCGCTCCCACACTGAGCACAGCTGTCATTCGGGCAAGGAACAACAACAAGAGAGTGAAACGACAGAACGCAGTAGCTCTATAACCATTTCGCTTCAAGGAGTAACACACATGATTCCGGTGATCTTGTCAGGTGGTAGCGGCTCACGTCTTTGGCCGCTTTCGCGCAAGCAATTCCCAAAACAATTCCTGGCCCTGACCGGGGAAAACACCCTGTTCCAGCAGACCCTCGAACGCCTGGTGTTCGAAGGCATGGACACGCCGATCGTGGTCTGCAACAAAGACCACCGGTTCATCGTCAACGAGCAGTTGGCCAACCGCAAACTGGAAGCCCAGCGCATCCTGATGGAACCGTTCGGACGCAATACCGCACCGGCCGTGGCCCTGACGGCGATGATGCTGGTCAATGAAGGTCGCGACGAGTTGATGCTGGTGCTGCCGGCCGACCACGTGATCGAAGACCAGAAAGCCCTGCAACGCGCCCTGGCCCTGGCCACCGTGGCCGCCGAGCGCGGCGAGATGGTGCTGTTCGGCATCCCGCCGACCAAGCCGGAGACCGGCTACGGCTACATCAAGTCGACCAACGATGCGCTGCTGCCCGAGGGTGTGAGCCGCGTTTCGCACTTCGTCGAGAAACCCGACGCCAAGCGCGCCACCGAATTCCTCGAAGCCGGTGGCTATTTCTGGAACAGCGGCATGTTCCTGTTCCGCGCCAGCCGCTTCCTCGAAGAATTGAAGAAGCACGATCCGGACATCTATGACACCTGCCTGCTGACTCTGGAGCGCAGCGAACAGACAGCGGACACCATCACCTTCGACGAAGCCACCTTCGCTTGCTGCCCGGACAACTCCATCGACTACGCGGTGATGGAAAAGACCCAGCGGGCCTGCGTGGTGCCACTGGCGGCGGGCTGGAGCGATGTCGGCTGCTGGGCGTCGCTGTGGGAAGTCAACGAAAAAGACGCCAACGGCAACGTCACCAAGGGCGACGTAGTGATCCAGGACAGCCGCAACTGCATGATCCACGGCAACGGCAAGCTGGTGTCGGTGATCGGCCTGGAGAACATCGTGGTGGTGGAAACCAAGGACGCCATGATGATCGCCCACAAGGACAAGGTCCAAGGCGTGAAACAGCTGGTCAACACCCTCAACGCCCAGGGCCGCAGCGAAACCCAGAACCACTGCGAGGTCTACCGTCCGTGGGGCTCCTACGACTCGGTGGACATGGGCGGTCGTTTCCAGGTCAAGCACATCTCGGTCAAGCCGGGCGCGTGCCTGTCGCTGCAGATGCACCACCACCGCGCCGAACACTGGATCGTGGTCAGCGGCACCGCCGAGGTCACCTGCGACGAGAACGTGTTCCTGCTGTGTGAAAACCAGTCGACCTACATCCCGATCGCATCCGTCCATCGTCTGCGCAACCCGGGCAAGATCCCGCTGGAAATCATCGAGGTGCAGTCCGGCAGCTACCTGGGCGAAGACGACATCGAACGCTTCGAAGACATCTACGGTCGCTCCACCCCGATCGAACGCGGCGTGTCGGTGAAGACCATCGCGCAATAACGTTCGGCCCCAAACAAAGCCCCCATCCAGCCCACTGCGCCCCCTATCCGCAGTGGGTTGGATGGGGGCTTTTTCGTCCTGGGCCTTGTACGAAAAGCGCCTGCGCGACATTTCATAAAAAACCTAATGAAACGACTCCCACTCACGACTTCCGGCTTTTCTAAAGGAAACAATGTAAGCGCTCGGAATCGGAGTGATGAACGTTACTTCAACCGTCATGGGTGGAATCATCGCGACGAAGTTGGCTTGATCGAGCGTGTCATTGCTCATCAGTAAACGAGCGTCCAACCTTCCTTTCGGGACAAACTTGAAAGGCTTGTCGATCCCCAGTGTCTGTTGATCGACGCTCCGCTCTTCCAACCCCGGAATCTCCATTCGGTACAGATAGTTCCGGGTGTCACCATATCCCCCCGAGTCCTCATCCATCCCTGTGGACACATAACCGGGAACAGGGCTCCTGACGTGTTCATTTGCCAGGGTATTAAAGCCCTTCGTCATCAATGCCTCTCTGAACTCCTGTTTGATTTTCAGCCCTCGATTATCCCTGGGGAAAAAACCACCTGCCCTACGTATTTCATCTGGAGAGCGGTTGTCCCCTCGCATAACGATAATATTCCCCGCCTGGGTTATCGTTAATGCGTGCGAACCAACCAGCAGCTGGCTCCCGACATGGGGCGAGAGCGATCCCGTCGGCCGGATCGATTCAGGGTGCACTGTGGATACTTTTCCTACCGGAAGAAACGCTTCCATAGAAGATACCTGGACTCGCGCTGTCCGCTGTGGGAGCTGTTTCAAGGGAGGTCTAGCTGTTCGAATCAGTGGAGCTTGCCGGACTTGCGGCAATTGATCACTGGCAGATTTGGACGACTCGAAAGCTTGCCTGATCCTGGACACGTTACTTCCATCTTTAGGCTTGCCTTCAGGTTGAGGGGCAAGTCCGTCGGTATCGAAGAACGTCACCGGATTATTTCTCACCATCCGATAAAGATTCAAACCGTCCACCTCCCCAGCCGGATCCGGATTGACCCAACGCTGCAGCCACGGCGCGTAATACCTGAACCCATAGTAATAAAGCCCCGTGGCATCGCGCTCCTTGCCTGAGTAGCGAACCGTCTTGTAGCTGACTTCGGCCTCGTCATCGCCGGCCAGATAGGCGGTCTCGCCGAACGGGTAGAAATGCTCCCGGCTGATGATCCGGGCGTCGTGGTCGAGCTCCAGGGCGATCGACCCCAAGTGATCGGAACAGCTGTAGCGATAGCGGTCGTTCTCTGCGAAAGGCGGCGTGCTCTCCCAATGCAGTATCCGAACGCCGTCGAGTCCGCCTCGGGCAACGATGACCTGCAATGACTCGCCGTTGCCGCTGTCGGCGCGCAGTTCCAGCCCCGGCAGGTAACGCACCTCGGCGACCAACGTGCGACTCGCGGTTTGCAGGGTACGAAGCTTGCGCACCCGTTGACCATCTCCTGCGTAGACATACCGCTCGCTATCATCGAGACCCGACGCCCGGGCTATGGGGGTGACCGAACCCAACTGGTTACGCAGGTCCCAGGCCAGGGAACGTCCCGGCTCCCGTTCCAGCCAATTGCCTTGCGCATCGAATGCCGCGTCGATCTCCTCCTCCGTCGGCGGCACACCATTACGGTATGGCAGGCCACGATTGCTGTGGCGGGCCACCTTCATCCGCTGTCCGTGATTCTGCGCACCGACATGGGTCAGCTCCACCAAATTGCCGCCCTCATCGTAGCGGTAGGTCTGCCGGTAATTGCTGACTGCCGCCGGATCGCTGTGCCCCATGGACTCGGGCCCCTGGCTTGGGGCGCCCGCTTCCCATCCCGTGGCCTGGCTCAACTGATAGAGCGTGTCGTAGACGAAACGGCTGACGGGCTCGATCCGCTGGTTGGCGAAATAACGCACCGGCTGGGCCTTGTCTTCGATGCTCAGGACGTTGCCCATGGGATCGTAGGCATACTCCAGGTCCTGCAAGACCCGGTCGCCGTGTCGAACGCTGCGCGTCACCAAGCGACCATCCTCGGGACTATAGGCGAGCCGGGTCCGCACAGCGTTGCCGGCGGTTTGCTCTTCGACCTGCCCTTCGGCGCTGTAACGGATATCCCTCACCAGGGATTGCCACTGGCTCTGGCCCCGTAGCAACAGCTGGCTGCCAGCCATCCTTCCATCCACGGCCAGCGTCTGCCGCTGCCGATTGCCCCTGGCATCGACCTGCTCCAGCACATCGCCCTGCGGACCCAGGCACCACGTCGTCAGGAACCCATCGCCAGGTTCAAGCAACGGCTCACGATCGGCTTCCCGTTCCGGCCAATCGGGAATGACCGCGTCGAGGGTAAAACGGCGCTCCTGGGCAAGGCGTTGACCGCCGAGGGAAAACGACGTCGACAGCACGGTTCCCGCCGGATCGTCATGACGAACCAGTTGGCCGTGCTGGTTGTGATCGCCATCGCCCTGGCCCGGATCACCATATTTCATGCGCTCGACGCACCGACGCGGTTGGCCGGCCCCCTGCTCGAACACTGCCACAAGGCGCAGCGAGTGATCGTAGGCGATTTCCCGTTGGGTGCCCCGGCCATCCCAACTGCGCAGGTTTTCGCTGGCGAGCCCAGGCAGATCGACCTGTCGGCCCGCGTCGACGCTGGTCGTGAGCAGCACGGTCGAGGACAGCGAATAAACCGCCGAAAGGTTGGCGGGGGTCGCTTCATCCTCCTGTCGCAGGGCCCACAAGCGTGGGTCCCATTGCTCGACCAGGCGCCCCGCCGTATCGATGCGGCTGCGGTTGATGCGTCGGTGCGCCGGCCCTCGCTCGAGGGTGCGGCAATAATCGACCGAACGGACCGGCAAGCGTCGCGGATCAACAGCAATCAACCTCGGGGTCCCCTGATCCATGCTCATCGTTCGGTCTCCTGGCCAAAGCCGCCTGCGCCTTCGCCATCTAACAAGGGGGCGCACAGCGCTGCCTACTGTCAGATATAACAGTGACGACCAGTGGATCGGCAGGGCAGAGAATATCCATGCCCCGAGCCCTCCGGTAGGATGTGGCTACGCTATCGGAGGCTTCGAACATGCTTATTGGCGTCTTGCTGGTCATTACCTGGCTGATCCTGCTGCTGCGCTACCCTGCCAAGGCACTGCCGGTGTCCTTGGCGGCGTTTGTCGGCCTGGGGCTGGTGGCCGCCTGGGTGATCTGGCAGGAAAACCGCGAGACCCGGCAACTGGCACGCCTGGAGCTGCGCCTTGCCTACGCTCCGGAACACTGCCCCGCCGACCGCCCGCTGCTGCTGAAACTCAAGAACGGCAACGACGTACCATTGGTCGAGCTGGGCTGGCGGGTCGCGGCCTATGCACCCGGCGACACCATCAACCTGGCCGACACCCCGTACAATGCACCGCGCTACCACGGACCCGGCCAGTTGCAGCCCGGTGCCGACTGGCAGGATTGCCTGCCCCTGCCCCCGCTGCGTCCCGGCTATCGCCCGCAGACGCTGGAGTTTCGTGCCGAGCGATTGCACGGCAGCTTCTCCGATTGAGCCACTTTCCTCTTTTTCTGCACAAGGAACGCGCCATGCCCGTTGCGTTGATTACCGGATGTTCAAGCGGCATCGGCCGCGCCCTCGCCGATGCCTTCAAGGCTGCCGGATACCAGGTCTGGGCCAGCGCCCGCAAGGCTGAGGACGTCGCAGCGCTCAGCGCCGCCGGCTTCACCGCCGTCCAGCTGGACGTGAACGACGGCCAGGCGCTGGAGCAACTGAGCGAACGGATCAACCAGCAGCACGGCGGCCTCGATGTGCTGGTCAACAATGCCGGCTACGGCGCCATGGGCCCGTTGCTGGACGGCGGTGTGCCCGCCTTGCAGCGCCAGTTCGAAACGAATGTGTTCGCCATCGTCGGCGTGACCCGCGCGCTGTTCCCGGTGCTGCGCCGGGCCAGGGGCCTGGTGGTGAACATCGGCAGTGTTTCCGGTGTGCTGGTCACACCGTTCGCTGGCGCCTATTGCGCCTCCAAGGCCGCGGTGCACGCCTTGAGCGACGCGCTGCGCATGGAACTGGCGCCGTTCGGTATCCGCGTCATGGAAGTCCAACCCGGCGCCATCGCTTCGAGTTTCGCCAGGAATGCCGGCCATGAAGCCGAACAGTTGATCAACGAGCAATCACCCTGGTGGCCCCTGCGCGACGGTATCCGCGCCCGGGCCAAGGCGTCCCAGGACAAGCCGACCCCGGCCGGCGAATTCGCCGCCGGGCTGCTCAAGGCCGTGCAACAACCCAGGCCTGCCCGCTTGCTGCGCCTGGGCAATGGCAGCCGGACCCTGCCGCTGATGGCTGGCTTACTGCCCAAGGGGTTGCTGGAGAAGGTGTTGATGAAGCGGTTTGGGCTGGGTGGGTCGTTGTAACTGAGGGGTATAGCAGGCTATGGGCGGGATTTTAGTTCGTGTGTATCCGTTTCTGCGGTAACGGCTACACACGAACTAAAATCCCGCCCATAAAAGACGATCAAATACGAGCCCTTGCCCACAGCCCACAGCATTGTTCAATATCCCGTCGCTTTCGCGGGCAACCCCACAGGGGCTTAGTAGTGAATAATGGGCTAACCCTGCGGCTCGACCACCACCGTACACGTCATCCCCCGCCGCCAGCAGCACGCCATCGGGCACTTCATCAAGATGAATCCGCACCGGCACCCGCTGGGCCAGGCGCACCCAGTTGGAGGTTGAGTTGACGTCGGCGATCCGTTCGCGGTCTGTCGGGGTTTGAGACAGTGTAATTACAAGCTTGGGGGCCCATCAGGGCGCCCTTACCGTTTGTCAGAACTGTCAACTTTGACAGTAGCGCCGCCTCAGACATCAGTTCAAATTTTGGATACCTGAATTTTCATGTTTTTCAGGCCAACCCGAAGTAAATGGCTTAATACGATCCAAGGGAAGTCCCGAAAATGAGCATCCAATCCGACACCACTGCTGAGTTTGAAAACACCGTTGGTTTCTATGAAAACGGACAAAAAATTAACATTATCGAATTTGAAGATCAATACAAAATCGCCGGCAGCATCGCCCAACGTGGCTGGGTAATAAGTATTAAAAATAAAAAATATGTAGTGCAAAGCAAATATTTCGACACAGATGCCACACCACAATACAAGTTAAATCTAATAAATATAAACAACAAAAACACAGAGTACGAACATCAACTGAAAAAAGCCAGAGATTTAGTAAACCCCAAAACAAAAAAAATACTCCCCCCGCCTTCAATTCATCCAGAAAAACACGAAGAAAACACCTCATCCACGGATTTTTTGGTTGATGCAGCTGGTTTTGGATTCAGCTACAGCAGTAGCACCATTCCTAAATATTTAAATGTGGGTGACACCGGAATTTTCTATCAGCTATTTCAGCCCCCCACAACATATAAAATTATACTAATAGAATACTATGAGTTCTCGGCCACATCTTTCAAAATCATGTACTATGTGGAAAAACTAGCCACTTAATAAACCCTAAAACAACATCAGAAAAATTTTTAACGCTCCACACTGGCATCATCAGCATCGATGTATTTGAAGGCCAGCTAATTACCTTCGCAGTTTTCATTCATAATTTGTCAACTCGTTACCGCTTGTTAAAGTTAGCCGCTTGAACTGTTCTCATCTTATATTAATGGCTCTACGGTCGAATATTCAGAGATCAATTAGGGCTAGGTGAAACAAGGCTTCCGGACACCTGTGGATGCGGAGCGTGGAAACGAACATCGTGGGCCGACCTCTCTATCCGTTCCCCAGAGTGATGACCACTGTACACGTCATCCCCGCCGCCAGCAGCACGCCATCAGGCACTTCATCAAGATGAATCCGCACCGGCACCCGCTGGGCCAGGCGCACCCAGTTGAAGGTCGGGTTGACGTCGGCCACCAGTTCCCGGCTTGCCGGGTTGTCGCGGTCGTAGATGCCACGGGAAATGCTTTCCACGTGCCCCTTGAGCAGCTCCCCGCTCATCAACTGCAATTGGGCCGGATCGCCGATGCGGACCTTGGGCAGCTTGGTTTCTTCGAAGAAGCCATAGACCCAGAACGAGTTCATGTCCACCACCGCCATCTTCGCCTCGCCGATACGGGCATAGTCGCCACGGTGCACGTTGAGGTTGGTGACATAGCCGTCCACCGCGGCACGCACCTCGGTGCGCGACAGGTTCAGCTCGGCCGCCTCCAGTTGCGCCTGGGCGTGCTGGTAGTCGGCCAGGGCCGAGTCGGCGATATTGCTGGCGTCATCGCGGTTTTCCCGGGAGATCACCAGGCTGTCCAGGTCCGCGCGACGATGAGCGTTGACCTTGCGCATTTCCCAGGTGGCCTTGCGCGACGCCACCAGGGAACGAGCCTGCTTGACTGCGATGCGATAGTGCTCGGGATCGATACGCATCAACAGGTCACCTTTGCTCACCCGCTGGTTGTCGCGCACGGGCACATCGACCACTTCGCCGCTGACATCGGCGGCGACGTTGATGATGTCGGCCCGCACCCGTCCATCGCGGGTCCAGGGCGTGTCCATGTAGTGCACCCATAGCGTACGGCCGACCCACAGCGCCAAGGCCAGTACCAACAGCGTCGCCAGCAGGCTGAAGAATTTTTTCATCGCATCGATCTCAACGGTAGACCGTCAGCGCCAGCGCGCCGAACAGGCAGGTAAACAGACTCAGGCGCAGCAGCGCCGGGTGCCAGAAGAAGCGGTACAGATCCATGCCCGAGAGGAAGCGATCCAGGGCCCAGGCCAGTGCGGCGGCGATGAAGAACATCAGGGTCATGGTGGGCATGTAGACGCCATGGAAGGCGATTTCACGAGGCATGGTCAGGGTCCTGGGACAGCGGGGCGGCATGCGACATGGCATAGCCGGCCAATGGCGATTGCGGGTCCAGCAAGGAAGTGCGGATGAAATGCAGGTAACTCTTCACCCGGCGCAGGGCCGATGTGTCGAAGTGCGGCGCGAACGGTTCATCGGTGGCCTGGACGCGACCGATCGCCTGGTCCACTGCCACCAGGGCACGCTCCAGATTGTTCTGGCACGGCTGGCGGAACAGCCTCACCAGGGCTCGTCCCATCACGCGGATCGCCTGGCGCCACGGCTGGGTTTCGGCGTAGGCCGGATGCACCGGCAGGATCGCCTGTTCCTTGCGTAATTCGATGATCGCGTGCCCGACCTCCAGCACCACCAACATCCAGCGCAGCAAGTCCCGCTGCACCTGGGGCTGCCCCGCTGCCAGCCCATAGGCCTGATGCAGCAGATCTCGGGTACGACTTTCGAAGCCCGATGCCAGCCCCTTGAGCCGGCCGCTGATGGCGAACACAACTTGCTCGCGCAGGTCCTGTTCGAGCCGGCGCCACAGCCAGCGACTGTTGGGCGGCAGAATGATCGCCCCGGCAGCGGCACACACCAGCATGCCGAGAATCATCGCGATGTAGTCGTTGATGAAGGTGTAGGGGTTGTACACCGTCAGGTTGTCGGGCACCGAGCCCGTGCAGAAAAAGATCAGCAACCCGAGCCCGACCCCGGCGTATTGCGGTCGCGAACCGAGAAACGAACCCAGCATGAGCACCGGTGCCAGCACCATGCAGAGCAAAGGGAAACCGTCGATCAACGGGAAGATGAAGAACATCTCGACGAAACCCACCAGTGCCCCGAGCAAAGTGCCACAGGCCATCTGGAATGCCATGCGCTTGGGGTTCGGCGTCGCCGCCGACAAGCCCACCGTGGCCGCGGCGATCATGGTCATGGTCGCCCCGCTCGGCCAGGCCGTGGCGACCCAATAGCTGCCCAGCACCAGCAGAATGAACGCGGCGCGAAACCCTGATGCCAGGGCCGCGAGCCAGTTGGTCCGCGGCACATACGGCTCGTCCCAGCGCTCGCGTTCGTGGTGGTGATCCACCAGTGAAGCGTGGGTCAGGGCATAGCCATGCAAATCGTCGACAAATCGGTAGAGCAACTCGTAGGCCGTGTGGAAATCCAGCAACTGCGCCTCACTCGGCCCCGTTTCCTGGAACAGTGCCCGCAAGCGACGCACCTGTGCCGGCAGCTGGGCCTTGTACTCTGCCAAGGCCACCACCAGCCGCGCGGCGTCAGCGTCGGTCAGGGCCCGGGCGCTGAAGCCGTCCAGCAGTTCGGCCAGGTTGTTCAGGCCTGGCTTGATGGCGCTCACCACATGGTCGGCCGCACTGTCGCGCAGTCGTTCAAGCAACTGGTGCAAGGCATTGAAGCGCGTGGTGATGCCCATGAACTCGCTGTTCAGCCGGCTGAGCCGACCGTTGCGCCGACGCATGTGCGGATCCTCGAACACGGTCACGCTGCGCAGGCTCTCCAGGCCCACGGCCTCGGCGATGAAACGCACGTTGCCGGCCTCGAATGCCTCCCGCCTGCTGCGTCCACGCAGACCGTCGGTGACGAACAGGGCAAACACTGCGAAGCGCTGGTACAAGGCGTTGCGCATGGCGGCGCTGGCGGTTTGCGGCAGGATCGCGGCGCTGACCAGGGTGGAACAGAGGATACCCAGGGAAATTTCCAGCACCCGCCAGACGGCCGCCATGAACGCCCCTTCCGGATGGGCCAGGGCCGGCAGGCCGATCATCGCCGCGGTATAGCCGGCCAGCACGAAACCATAGGCCCTGAAGTTGCGCGAACGTGTCGCCCCCGCCGTACAGAAACCGACCCAGATCGTCAGGCAGCCCAAAAACCATTCGGTGTTCTGGGCAAACAAGGCGATCAGCGCCACCATCACCGCCGAACCGGCCAGGGTCCCGAGGAAGCGGTAGAAACTCTTGGCGAACACCTGGCCGCTCTGGGGCTGCATGACGATGAACACCGTGATCATGGCCGTGCGCGGTTGCGGCAGTTCCAGGCGCATCGCCAGCCACAGGGTCAGGAACGCGGCGAACAGCACCTTGAATATGTAGACCCAGGTCACCCCGTCGCTGCGGGCCCAGTCGAAAAAACCGCGGCGCCATTCGAGGCGATGCAGCCAGCGCCATGAGGCGCGCAAGGAAGTCATCGAGGCAGGCTCACCGGTCCAATGCGCCAAGAATGGCCGGAGCCGGGGTCGGGCGTGTCGCCGCGGCGGCCGGCGTATCGTCGCCGGCTTCCAGCCCGCCCCCCAATGCCGTCACGAGGTCGGCATGGGCGCTCAGGCGCGCCGCCTCCACCTGCTGCTGGATCTGCTGTTGCCTGAATAGCAGGCTCTGGGCGTTGAGCACGCTGAGGTAGTCGGTGAGCCCGCGCTGGAACGCCACCAGGGCGATGTCGTAGGTACGCTGCGCGGCCGCCACCGATTCGGCCGCGAACGCCTGTTGCTTGTCCATGGACTCGCGCCGGATCAACTGGTCGGAAAGGCCCTTCAGCGCGTTCACCAGCGTCTGGTTATAGTGCGCCACGGCGATGTCATAACCGGCTGCCGCCTCTCCCAATTGTGCGCGCAGGCGCCCACCGTCGAAAATCGGCAACGACAGGGCCGGCCCGACGCTGTAGGTGAGTTTCTTGCCCGTCAGGAACTCCAGCGCCCCGCCGCCGGTGGCCATGTAGCCAAGGCTGCCCACCAGATCGACGTTGGGATAGAACCCGGCACGGGCCACATCGATACCCCTGGCCTGGGCCGCCACCTGCCAGCGCCCGGCAACCACATCGGGACGCTGGCCGAGCAGTTCGGCGGGCAGCGCCGACGGCAGCTTCAAGGGTGCACCAAGGGCCAGGGTCGGCCGTTGCAATCGCGCGCCCTCTCCCGGCCCCTTGCCCGCCAGCGCCGCCAATTGATTGCGACTCAGGGCAATGGCTTCATCGAGGGCGTCTAGCTGGCGATGGGTTTCCGGCAGGGGCGCCTGGGCCTGGCTGACTTCGAAGTGAGTGCCGATGCCGCCGTCCAGGCGTTTTCGGGCCAGCTCGAGGATCTGCTCCTGCTGGTGCAGCGTCGCGGCGACGATATCGCGCTGAGCGTAATGCAGCGACAACTGGATATAGGCGTGCACGACATTGTTCTGCAATTCCAGCTGCGCCTGCCGTGCCTGCGCCACGCTCATGTGGGCCAGGTCGACGGCCTGTTCGCTGGCATTGCGCTCCCGGCCCCACAGGTCCAGGGCGTAGCTCAAGCCCAAGCCGGCATTGTTGTCCCAGGTGGTGGTATTGGCCAGCTCGCCAGGGCCGTAGAACTGGTCGGTGGGCCAGTCGTGCCGCTTGAGATTCGCCTGGCCATTGATCTGCGGGGACTCGGCGGACTCGGTGACCCCGGCCAGGGCCCTGGCCTGACGCACCCGGGCCACCGCCATCGCCAGGCTCGGGCTGCCTTGCAGCGCGAGGTCGACCCAACGATCCAGTTGCCGATCGCCGTAGGCTTTCCACCACTGTCGGGTCGGCCAATGGGCGTCCCGGGCGGCTTCGCGGATCACGGCATCGGTGGCCAGCCCATTGGCCGGCAAGGCCTCGCCCTGGGGGGCAATCCCTCCCGTCCCGATGCAACCGCCGATGACTGACGCCAAAACCCAAACACTGAGAGTCTTCAGCTCTCTGCTGATGCAACGCGGCACTTGCACAAAATTCCTGAGGGGGGCATGACGACGAGAATGGCGGCCTGTTGACGCAGACTTGTGGGAGCGAGCTTGCTCGCGAAGGCGTCCGGACATTCAATTCAAATGTCGAATGAGACGACCTTATCGCGAGCAAGCTCGCTCCCACAGGTGTCCACAAGGTCCCGCTCCTGCTTTGGCGGCAATTCTAGGCAGGGCGTCGAGCGGCGATAAGCCGACCTTTCTGTGATTCTTTGTTACCGTTAACGCGATAATCCATTAGTCGGGGTCCCTTCGCGCTGTAACTTCATGTCACAATTTGCCACCTCCCAAGAGAACCGTTCATGGACACCTTGCAAAACATGCGTGCGTTCTGCTGTGTTGCCGAAGCCGGCAGTTTCACCGCCGCCGCCGGGCAACTCGACACCACCACAGCCAACGTCTCGCGTGCGGTTTCCAACCTGGAAGCCCATCTGCAAACCCGCCTGCTCAACCGCACCACTCGCCGTATCGCCCTGACCGAGGCCGGCAAGCGCTACCTGCTGCGCTGCGAGCAGATCCTGGCCTACGTCGAGGAAGCCGAAGCCGAGGCCAGCGATGCCCACGCCCGCCCGGCGGGGCAGCTGAAAGTCCATACCATGACCGGTATCGGCCAGCATTTCGTGATCGACGCCATCGCCCGTTATCGCAAGACACACCCGGACGTGACCTTCGACCTGACCCTGGCCAACCGCGTACCGGATATCCTCGACGAGGGCTACGACGTCTCTATCGTGCTGGCCAGCGAACTGCCGGATTCAGGCTTCGTCTCCCAGCGCCTGGGGATCACCTACAGCATCGTCTGCGCCTCGCCCGCCTATGTGAAGGCCAGCGGCTGCCCGCAAAAACCCAGCGACCTGCTCAACCACGCCTGCCTGCGCCTGGTCAGTCCGGTCATTCCGCTGGAGAAGTGGGTGTTCGATGGCCCTGAAGGCCAGGAGATGGTCACCATCAATCAGTCACCGTTCCTGGTGAACTCCGCCGACGCCATGAAAACCGCCATCACCAGCGGCATGGGCGTGGGAGTATTGCCGGTATATGCCGCCATCGAAGGCCTGCGCAACGGCACGCTGGTGCGGGTCATGCCCAACTATCGCTCCCAGGAACTGAACCTGTACGCCATCTATCCTTCGCGCCAGTACCTGGATGCGAAGATCAAGACCTGGGTCGAGTATTTGCGAGGCTCGCTGCCGGAAATCCTGGCGGCGCATCAAGCCGAGCTGACCGCCTACGAACTGAGCGGCAGCCTGGCGGGGGCACGGGGGCCCCATTGAGCTCCCCCGCCCGTTCGGCTCAGCGCTTGCCCATCGAACGACGGGTACCGGGAGGCGCGGCTCCGGGGGTCTTGGTATGACCGTCCTTCACGCCGTTCTTGTACCACGGCAATTGGCCGGCCCCTTTGGCCGCGGCCAGTTCACCGGGCTTGAACGGGAATTTGAAGGCCGGGATGGCCGCCTTGGCGTCGGCGGTAGCGGTAACGTCGCCGGCAGGCGAGTCCAGCTGGTGGTCGCTCGGGCGCTCGTCCGCGGACGAGGGTGTCGGGGAAGTCATGTAAGGCTCCGGGAAAATGCATGCGAGTCGGCCCCGCTCACAGGGCGCGAGGCGGCAGTATACCTGCCCGTTGGCGAACGCACCGGGCCGTTTCAATAGGCATGGATACGTGTCTGACAGGAATCCGGGACGAAACTGACACGCCCGTCAGCTAGCCGTCACCTTCCTGACCGTCTCGCAACGCTATATAAGAAACATAAAAATCCCTTCGTCCGAACCGGCTTCCCACATTCATGCACATCCAGAAAAAAACCGTCCTGCTTGTCGCACTGCTGGCCGCCCTGGCGGCACTTGTCCTCTGGTTTGTCATGAAGCCCGTCACCGCCAGGCCCGGTGCTCCCGCCGCCGTTCCAGTGCGGGTGATCAGCGTGGAGCGAAAGGATGTCCCACGCTTCGCCAGCGGCATCGGCACGGTGCTGTCGCTGCACAGCGTGGTGATCCGTCCCCAGGTGGACGGCATCCTGACCCGGTTGCTGGTCAAGGAAGGGCAACGGGTCAACAAGGGGGACCTGCTGGCGACCATCGACGACCGCTCCATCCGCGCCAGCCTCGACCAGGCTCGGGCCCAGCTTGGCGAAAGCCAGGCACAGCTGGCGGTGGCCCAGGTCAATCTCAAGCGCTACAAGGCATTGAGTGTCGACGACGGCGTGTCGAAACAGACCTACGACCAGCAACAGGCCCTGGTCAACCAGCTCAAGGCCACCGCCCGGGGCAACCAGGCGGCCATCGACTCGGCCCAAGTGCAACTGTCCTATACCCAGATCCGCTCTCCGGTGACCGGTCGTGTCGGCATTCGCAACGTGGATGAAGGCAACTTCCTGCGCACCAGCGACACCGAAGGCCTGTTCACCGTGACCCAGATCGACCCGATCGCGGTGGAATTCTCCCTGCCCCAGCAGATGCTGCCCACCCTGCAAAGGTTGATCGCCGCCCCCGAGCCCGCCCTGGTCAAGGCCTATATTGGCACCGATGGCGGTCAGGGAGAGCTGTTGGGCGAGGGCCGGCTGAGCCTCATCGACAACCAGATCGACGCCAATACCGGCACCCTGCGGGCCAAGGCCGAATTCAGCAACGCGGGGCAACGCCTGTGGCCCGGGCAACTGGTCACGCTGAAGATCCAGACCGCCCTGGACAAGGACGCCCTGGTGGTGCCGCCCACCGTGGTCCAGCGTGGGCTGGAGCAGCATTTCGTGTACCGGATCAAGGGCGACAAGGTCGAGAGCGTACCGGTAGTGATGGTCTACCAGGACAGCGACATGCACATCATCAAGGGGGTCGACGCCGGCGACCAACTGGTGAGCGACGGGCAATCGCGGCTCAAGCCGGGGGCCAGCATCCAGGTGCTCAGTGATCCACCGGCCCTCGCCAAGGCATCGGAGCCGCAGCCATGAAGGGTCGCGGTTCTATTTCGGCGTGGTGCATCGATCATCCAGTGGCCACGGTGCTGCTCACGTTTGCCCTGGTGCTGCTGGGGTGCATCGCCTTTCCTCGCCTGCCCGTGGCTCCGTTGCCGGAAGCGGAGTTCCCGACGATCCAGGTCAGCGCCCAATTGCCCGGCGCCAGTCCCGAAACCATGGCGTCGTCGGTGGCGACGCCGCTGGAAGTGCAATTCAGCGCCATTCCCGGCATCACCCAGATGACCTCCAGCAGCGCCCTGGGTTCGACCAACCTGACCCTGCAATTCAGTCTCGACAAGAGCATCGACACCGCCGCCCAGGAAGTGCAGGCGGCCATCAATACCGCTGCCGGCAAATTGCCCAGCGACATGCCGAACCTGCCCACCTGGCGCAAGATCAACCCGGCCGACAGCCCCGTGCTGATCCTCAGTATCAGTTCCAGCCTGATGCCCGGCACCGAACTGAGCGACTACGTCGAAACGCTGCTCGCCCGGCAGATCAGCCAGATCGACGGCGTGGGCCAGATCTACATTACCGGCCAGCAACGTCCCGCCATCCGGGTCCAGGCTTCCGCCGACCGTCTCGCCGCCATCGGCCTGACACTGGCCGACCTGCGCGTGTCGCTCCAGCAAGCCAGCCTCAACCTGGCCAAGGGCGCGCTGTATGGCCAGTCGAGCATCTCCACCCTCTCCACCAACGACCAGTTGTTCCAGCCCGAGGAATATGGCGACCTGATCGTCTCCTACAGGAACGGCGCACCGGTGCACCTGAAGGACATCGCCCAGGTCGTCAGCGGTTCGGAGAACGCCTACGTCCAGGCCTGGTCCGACCAGGACCCCGGCGTCAACCTGGTGATCTTCCGCCAGCCGGGCGCAAACATCGTCGAGACGGTCGACCGCATCCAGGCGGCCCTGCCCACCCTGGAAGCCATGCTGCCCGCCTCGGTGCAGGTCAAGGTGATGATCGACCGGACCCAGACCATCCGCGCCTCGCTGCACGAAGTGGAAATCACCCTGCTGATCGCGGTGCTGCTGGTGGTGGCGGTGATGGCGCTGTTCCTGCGCCAGCTTTCGGCGACCCTGATTGTATCGGCGGTGCTGGGGGTGTCGCTGATCGCCAGTTTCGCCCTGATGTACGTCATGGGCTTCAGCCTGAACAACCTGACCCTGGTGGCCATCGTCATCTCGGTGGGGTTCGTGGTGGACGATGCCATCGTGGTGGTGGAGAACATCCACCGGCACCTGGAGGCCGGTGATGGCATGCGCGAGGCGGCGATCAAGGGAGCCGGGGAAATCGGCTTCACGGTGGTCTCCATCAGTTTCTCGCTGGTGGCCGCGTTCATACCGCTGCTGTTCATGGGCGGCGTGGTCGGGCGCCTGTTCAAGGAGTTTGCCCTGACCGCCACCTCGACCATCCTGATTTCGGTGGTGGTCTCCCTCACGCTGGCGCCCACCCTGGCTGCCCTGTTCATGCGCGCTCCGGTGCATGCGGCGCACCGCCACCCGGGGTTCGGCGAACGCCTGCTGGGTTGGTACGAACGGGGCCTGCGCCGGGCACTGGCCCACCAGACCCTGATGATCGGTGTCTTCGGCCTGACCCTGGCGCTGGCCGTGGTGGGTTACGTATTCATCCCCAAGGGCTTCTTCCCGGTGCAGGATACAGGCCTGGTGCTGGGCACCAGCGAAGCAGCGGCCGACGTGTCCTTCCCGGACATGGTGGCCAAGCACAAGGCCCTGGCCGAAATCGTCGCCGCCGACCCCGCGGTGCAGACCTTCTCCCATTCCGTCGGCGTTTCGGGCAACAACCAGACCATCGCCAATGGCCGCTTCTGGATCGCCCTCAAGCCACGGGGGGAGCGCGACGTATCGGCCAGCGGCTTCATCGACCGGATCAGGCCCCAATTGCTCAAGGTTCCTGGCGTGGTGCTCTACCTGCGTGCCGGGCAGGACATCAACCTCAGCTCCGGGCCCAGCCGCGCCCAGTACCAGTACGTGCTCAAGAGCAACGACGGGCCGACGCTCACGGCCTGGACGCAGAAACTCACCGACCGGTTGCGCGGCAACCCGGCGTTTCGCGACATCTCCAACGACCTGCAACTGGGCGGCAGCATCACCCATATCAACATCGACCGCAGCGCGGCGGCGCGCTTCGGCCTGACCGCCAGCGATGTCGACCAGGCCCTGTACGACGCCTTCGGCCAGCGGCAGATCAACGAATTTCAGACCGAGACCAACCAGTACAACGTCATCCTTGAGCTGGACACCCTGCAACGTGGCAAGGCCGAGAGCCTGGCGTACTTCTACCTGCGTTCGCCCCTGAGCGGAGAAATGGTGCCGCTCTCGGCCCTGGCGCGCTTCGATGCTCCCACCAACGGTCCGCTGTCCATCGCCCACGACGGCATGTTCCCGGCGGCCAACCTCTCGTTCAACCTGGCGCCCGGCGTGGCATTGGGGGACGCGGTGCGCATCCTCGAACAGACCAAGAACGAGATCGGCATGCCCGCCGCCATCACCGGCAGCTTCCAGGGTGCGGCCCAGGCCTTCCAGAGCTCCCTGGCGAGCCAGCCGTGGCTGATCCTTGCCGCGCTGGTGGCGGTGTATATCATCCTTGGCGTGCTCTACGAGAGTTTCGTGCATCCACTGACCATCATTTCCACCCTGCCCTCGGCCGGCCTCGGCGCGTTGATCATGCTCTGGCTGCTGGGCCAGGATTTTTCCATCATGGCGCTGATCGGGCTGGTGCTGCTGATCGGGATCGTCAAGAAGAACGGCATCCTGATGATCGATTTCGCCCTCGATGCCCAGCGCAACGGCGGGCTTGCCCCCCAGGAGGCGATTTTCCAGGCCTGCCTGACCCGGTTCCGCCCAATCATCATGACCACCCTGGCCGCCCTGCTGGGTGCCTTGCCGTTGATGCTCGGTTATGGCGCTGGTGCCGAGTTGCGGCAGCCCCTGGGCATCGCGGTGGTCGGCGGCCTGCTGGTCAGCCAGGCGCTGACGCTGTTCACCACACCGGTCATATACTTGTGGCTCGAGCGACTGTTCCATCGGCGCCCACTTCCACCCGGGCCCGCTTCGACAGCGGCGCTGGCGACTACAGACTGAGGCAAGGCCATGCGCGTTCTGATCATCGAAGACGAAGAGAAAACCGCGGACTACCTGCACCGCGGCCTGACCGAACAGGGCTACACCGTGGACGTGGCAGCGAACGGCGTCGAGGGGCTGCACCTGGCCCTGGAGAGCGAATACGCCGTGATCGTGCTCGATGTCATGCTGCCGGGCCTGGACGGCTTCGGCGTGCTGCGGGCCTTGCGCGCCCGCAAGCAGACACCGGTAATCATGCTCACCGCCCGGGAACGGGTCGAGGATCGCATCAAGGGCCTGCGCGACGGGGCCGACGATTACCTGGGCAAGCCGTTTTCGTTCCTGGAACTGGTGGCCCGCCTGCAGGCCCTGACCCGCCGCAGCGGGGGTCATGAACCGGTGCAGGTGAGCATCGCCGACTTGTGGATCGACCTGATCAGCCGCAAGGCCACTCGCGCCGGCCAACGCCTGGACCTGACCGCCAAGGAGTTCTCCCTGCTCAGCGTGCTGGCACGCCGCCAGGGGGAGATTCTCTCCAAGACCGCCATCGCCGAAATGGTGTGGGACATCAACTTCGACAGCGACGCCAACGTGGTGGAGGTGGCGATCAAGCGCCTGCGGGCCAAGCTGGACGGGCCGTTCGAACAGAAACTGCTGCACACCATTCGCGGAATGGGTTACGTCCTGGAGAATCGCGGTGAGTAACAGCATCGCGTTGCGACTCAGCGGCCTCTTCACACTGGTGGCCGCCGTGGTGTTCCTGCTGATCGGCGGCGCGCTTTACCAACAGGTCGAAAAAGGCCTGGGGCTGTTGCCCGAAGCCGAACTCGACGCCCGCTACAGCGTGCTGGAATCCACGGTGGGTCGCTACGGCACGCCCGAGCACTGGGTGAAGATCAACAACAAATTGCGATTGCTGGCCGAAGAAGACAAGCGCATCCACTTCTGGATCGTCAGCGGCGATCCCCGCTTCGAGTACGGCAACCCCGACGCGCAGATCCGGGCCATCACCCAAGGGCCACTGGGCAAGCACGACCTGCAGTTGCCCGGCCGGGACTACCCAATGAAGGTGCTGGTGAGCCAGTTCCCGGCCAAGGACCAGCGACCGCCGCTACGCTTCATGATCGGCATCGACACCGAAACATTCTCCCAGACCCAGCACCGCCTGTTGGTGGCGCTGGTGAGCCTGGCATGCATCGGCGTGCTGCTGGCCTCGTTGCTGGGCTACTGGGTCGCGCGCATCGGCCTCAAGCCGCTGATCAAGCTGTCCGAGGAAGCCCGGCGCCTGGCCCCGCCACGCCTCTGCGGGCGCTTGCACCTGTCGCCGCTACCACCGGAACTCGGTCAGTTCGTCAGTTCCTTCAACGCTACCCTCGACCGGGTCGAACAGGCGTACTCGCGCCTGGAGTCGTTCAACGCCGATGTCGCCCATGAACTGCGTTCGCCCCTGACCAACCTGATCGGCCAGACCCAGGTGGCCTTGACCCGCGGGCGTTCGGCCGAGCACTACTTCGAAGTGTTGCAATCGAATCTGGAGGAACTGGAACGGCTGCGCTCGATCATCAACGACATGCTGTTCCTCGCCAGCGCCGACCAGGGCAGCAAGGCGACCAAACTGACCCATGCGTCCCTGGCCGGCGAGGTCGCCACCACCCTCGACTACCTCGACTTCATCCTCGAGGACGCCCAGGTCCAGGTCCGGGTCAGCGGCGATGCCCAGGCCAACATCGAGATCGCCCATCTGCGCCGGGCACTGATCAACCTGCTGAGCAACGCCGTGCAGCATACCGCTCCGGGGCAGGTGATCGACGTGCACATCGAAGCCCTTGGCGACCAGGTCACCCTGGCCGTCACCAACCCCGGCGAACCGATCGCCGGCGAACACTTGCCGCGCCTGTTCGAACGCTTCTACCGGGTCGATGCCTCCCGCAGCAACAGCGGAGCCAATCATGGACTGGGGCTGGCCATCGTCAGGGCGATTGCACTGATGCACGGCGGGGAAGTCTTCGTGCACAGCGACCAGGGCGCCAACACCTTCGGCATCCGCTTGCCGGCCTGACATTCTCCCAAAGGCTCCCACGGCATCCAGCGCAGGCCTTTGCAGCCATTGAATGCTGGGCGAAAGCCAACTCGATCAAAATCGCAAACCAGGCTCAGGCCAATCCCGGGGCTATTGCACGAACACCGATTGCCCGCTTCCACCGATCCAAGCACAATCAGCAAAAGGCCAGCATCTGGTTCATTGCCCGTTATGCAACCCATTGGGAAGGATCCCTGCCACATGACAATGCAGACATTGGAACCATGAGTGCAAGCAGTGCGACACCCGGCACCACCCAACCCTCCAAACGTTCGGAACGCGCACTCGTACTGGCCAGTTCACTGGTCGTCATCGCCATCCTGAGCATCGTCACGTTCCTGCTGATTCGCGAACATGCCAGCGCCCAGCAGGCTGCCACCCGTGCAGCGACCAACATCGTGCAGTTGATCGATGCCGATGTGCTGCGCAACGTCGAGCTCTATGACTTGTCGCTGCAGGGCTTGATCGCCACGGCAAAACGCGATGACCTGAAGGAGGTTTCGCCGACGGTCCGCCACCTGGCCCTGTTCGACCGCGCCACCGCAGCGCCGTACAAGGGCGATATCCTGCTGCTGGACAAGCATGGCGATGTCATCGCCGATTCCGCCTCCATCGAACCACGCAAAGGCAACTACGCCGACCGGGAATATTTCCAGTCCCATCGGCAGAACCCGGACCTGGGCATGATGATCAGCCGCCCGTTCCGTTCCAGGAGTGCCGCCCACGACTGGCGTATCAGCTTCAGCTATCGAATCAACGACGAGCGTGGTGAGTTCATCGGCGTGGCCGAGGCGGCGATGCGCCTGAACTACTTCAGCCAGTTGTTCAAGAGCCTGAACATTGGCCATGGCGGGACGGTCAACCTGGTCAGTCGAGACGGATTCCTGTTGGCACAGGAACCGCCCCTGGCCGAGGACATGATCGGCAAGGACTTCAGTAACAGACCGAATTTCATGCGCATCCTGCGCGAGGGCGACGGCAGTTTCACCAGCGTATCCAGTGTCGATCAGACGCAACGCCTGTACACCTTTTCCCAGGTAGGGAACCTGCCATTGATCGTCGTGGTGGCGCTGTCCTCCCAGGAGGTATTCGCCTCATGGCAACGTACGGCGCTGTTGGTCAGCGGCGCCACCGGCGCGCTGTGCATCGGCTTGCTCTGGCTGACGTGGCTCCTGCGGCGTGAATTGAGGCGCCGCCACAGTGCCGAGCGTGAACTGGCCCAGCAGGCCTCCACCGACGCCCTGACGGGCCTCGCCAATCGACGCACCCTGGATGAAACGCTGCAACAGGAGTGGCTGCGGGCCCAACGTTCGGGCCAACCGTTGTCGGTCCTGATGATCGATGCGGATCATTTCAAGGCGTTCAACGACCGCCACGGCCACCAGGGTGGCGACGAAGCCCTGCAGGCCCTGGCGCAGCTGATCGGCGAGCACGTACGACGGCCCGCCGACCTGGCGGCACGCTACGGTGGCGAGGAATTTTCGGTGGTATTGCCGGAGACCACCACCGCCGGGGCATTTGCCATGGCGCAGCACATTCGCGAAGCCGTAGAGCAGAAGCCACCCAGGATCCCGGGCGACGGCCCCATGACGGTCAGCATCGGCATCGCCACCTGGGCCCAGGGCCCTTATGGCGAACTTGAAGAGTTGCTCTTCGCCGCCGACAAGGCGCTGTACCAGGCCAAGGCCAGCGGGCGCAATCGTGTGGTGTGCGCGATGTAACACCGCGGCCCCCAAAGGCGATGGATACGGTCCCTGTAGCGAGGGAAAAATCCCTCGCCACAGGGCTCATCCGATCCTCAGGAAACATCCATAAAAAAAGGCCACCCGAAGGCAGCCTTTAAAAAACTAGAGAGGTTTTTTGCTTACACGGCCGCTACAGGACGCATGTAAGAGATTGGTGCGGTGCTGGCATCTTCGAACGTCACGACTTCCCAAGCATCTTTCTGCTCAATCAACTTGCGCAGCAGCTGGTTGTTCAGTGCGTGGCCGGACTTGAAGCCCTTGAACTCACCAATCAGGCTATTGCCCAGCAGGTAGAGGTCGCCGATTGCATCGAGGATCTTGTGCTTGACGAATTCGTCTTCATAACGAAGGCCGTCTTCGTTCAACACGCCATCGGAATCGACCACGATCGCGTTTTCAACACTGCCGCCGAGTGCGAGGTTGTGCTTGCGCAGGTACTCGATGTCACTCATGAAACCAAAGGTACGGGCGCGGCTGACTTCTTTTACGAACGAAGTGCTGGAAAAATCCACGCTTGCACTCTGGGTGCGGTCACGGAAAACCGGGTGATCGAAATCGATCTCGAAGCTCACCTTGAAGCCATCGAAAGGGACGAAAGTGGCGCGCTTGTCGCCGTCTTCCACTGTCACTTCCCGCAGGATGCGGATGAACTTCTTGGCTGCGTCCTGCTCTTCCAGGCCAGCCGATTGAATCAGGAATACGAAGGGTCCGGCACTGCCATCCATGATCGGGACTTCGGACGCGGAGAGCTCGACGTAGGCGTTATCGATGCCCAGGCCAGCCATGGCCGAGAGCAAATGCTCCACCGTGTCCACTTTGGTGTCACCGTTGACCAATGTGGTCGACATGGTGGTTTCACCAACATTTTCCGCGCGAGCAGGAATCTGCACCACAGGGTCGAGGTCGGCACGACAAAACACGATGCCGGTATCGACAGGCGCGGGCTTGAGGGTCAGGTAGACCTTCTCGCCGGAGTGCAGGCCGACACCTGTGGCACGGATAATATTCTTCAGGGTGCGTTGTTTAATCATGGCATGGGCCGCTTCAGCGCAAATTGCGAACTGGTATCAACAAAGGCTGGCGATGATAGCAGACCAGACCTTTGCTGAACACCAATCACCCGTATCCCCCTGATACATTTCATCAATCGGCCTGACGACGCAGGAAAGCCGGGATGTCCAGGTAATCCAGATCGTCTTGCGGATTCATCTTCGCGGCAGTCGCAGCACCGGCCTGGGCCTGGTTGCGCATGACGGTCGGACGGTCCAGGTCGCGGTAGTTCACCGCAGGCTGTTCCTGACGAACGGGGGCTTGCTGCTGAGGCTGTGCGGCCATGGCGGTTTGAACGGTGTTGTCGATCACCTTCATCGGCTTCTCGATCTTCGCGCCCAGACCGGTGGCAACCACGGTCACGTGCAACTCGTCACGCATGTCCGGATCGATCACGGTACCGACCTTGACCATCGCGTGGTCGGAGGCGAACGCCTCGATGATGCTACCCACGTCGGAGTACTCGCCCAGGGACAGGTCGGGACCGGCGGTGATGTTCACCAGGATGCCGCGAGCACCTTGCAGGTTCACGTCTTCGAGCAACGGGTTGCGGATGGCCGCTTCGGTGGCCTCGCGAGCACGGTTCGGACCGCTGGCGCAGCCAGTGCCCATCATCGCCATGCCCATTTCGGACATCACGGTGCGTACGTCGGCGAAGTCGACGTTGATCATGCCCGGACGCTTGATGATGTCGGAGATACCGCGAACGGCACCGGCCAGTACGTCGTCGGCCTTGGCGAAAGCCGACAGCAGGCTGGCGTCCTTGCCCAGGATGGTCAGCAGCTTCTCGTTGGGAATGGTGATCAACGAGTCGACGCTCTCGCTCAGCGCGCGGATGCCCTCATCGGCAATCTGCATGCGCTTGCGGCCTTCGAACGGGAACGGACGGGTCACCACCGCAACGGTGAGGATGCCCATTTCCTTGGCCACTTCGGCGATGATCGGCGCCGCACCGGTACCGGTACCACCACCCATGCCAGTGGTGATGAACACCATGTTGGTGCCGGCCAGGACTTCAGCGATGCGCTCGCGGTCTTCCAGGGCAGCCTGACGGCCAACCTCGGGATTCGCGCCGGCACCCAGGCCCTTGGTCACGCCGGTACCTAGTTGCAGGATGGTCCGCGCGCCAATGTTCTTCAGCGCTTGAGCATCGGTGTTGGCGCAGATGAATTCGACGCCTTCGATGTTGCTCTTGACCATGTGATTGACAGCGTTGCCGCCGCCACCGCCGACACCGATTACTTTGATAACCGGGCTAGCGGGGATGTTGTCTACGAGTTCGAACATTTTCCCTCTCCTTACATTCTCTAGTTTTTTTCGCCTACTGCGTTTTTACTGCCTTCCGGCGCCAAGCCTGAGACTCGCCGCCTGAAGTGTTGAACCTGGTTCAGAAATTGCCTTTGACCCAAGCCTGGAGCCGCTCGAAAAGCGGCGCCTTGGGCTCGTCGCTGCTGTAGCTGTCGCGGCTGCCGATCCCCGAGAACGAGATCCCGTCGGACTGTTTCTGCAAGCCGTACATCAACAGGCCCACGCCCGTGGAATAGATCGGGTTGCGAACCACGTCGTCCAGGCCCTTGATGCCATGGGGCACGCCCAGGCGTACCGGCATGTGGAAGATCTCCTCGGCCAGCTCGACCGCGCCTTCCATCTTCGACGTACCACCGGTCAGCACGATGCCGGCCGGGATCAGGTCTTCGTAGCCGCTGCGACGCAGCTCGGCCTGGATCAGCGTGAACAGCTCGTCGTAACGCGGCTCGACCACTTCGGCCAGGGCCTGGCGCGACAGCTCGCGCGGCGGACGGTCGCCAACGCTGGGCACCTTGATGGTTTCACCGGCGCCAGCCAGTTTCGCCAGGGCGCAGGCGTAGCGGATCTTGATTTCCTCGGCGTACTGGGTCGGGGTGCGCAACGCCATGGCGATGTCGTTGGTCACCTGGTCGCCGGCAATCGGGATCACGGCCGTGTGGCGGATGGCGCCTTCGGTGAAGATCGCGATGTCGGTGGTGCCGCCGCCGATGTCCACCAGGCACACGCCCAGTTCTTTCTCGTCGTCGGTCAGCACCGAATAGGCCGAGGCCAGTTGCTCGAGGATGATGTCGTCGATCTCCAGGCCACAGCGACGCACGCATTTCTCGATGTTCTGCGCGGCGTTAACAGCGCAGGTGACCACGTGGACCTTGGCTTCCAGGCGCACGCCGGACATGCCCAGGGGCTCGCGCACGCCTTCCTGGTTATCGATCACGTAGTCCTGCGGCAGGGTGTGCAGCACACGCTGGTCAGCCGGGATCGCCACGGCCTGGGCTGCGTCCAGTACGCGCTCGAGGTCGGCGGAGCTGACTTCGCGATCACGGATCGCCACGATGCCGTGGGAGTTCAGGCTGCGGATGTGATTGCCCGCCACGCCGACGAACGCCGAGTGGATCCGGCAACCGGCCATCAGTTGCGCCTCTTCGATGGCGCGCTGGATCGACTGCACGGTGGACTCGATGTTCACCACCACGCCTTTCTTCAAGCCGCGGGACGGATGGGTGCCGATCCCGACGATGACCAGCGTGCCGTCGTCCGCGACCTCACCTACCAGCGCAACCACCTTGGAAGTGCCGATATCCAGCCCGACGATCATTTTTCCGCTTTGCACGTTTGCCATGGGTCCTGCCTCTTCTTAATTCTTCGCGACGGCGGGTTCGGCCGTCGTGGGCGCCACAGGTTCCCGCCAGCCGACGGCCAGGCCGTTGGCATAGCGCAGATCGATGCGCGCGATGTTCGTAATCTGTTCTTTGAGCGTCTTGTCATAGATGGCGATGAAGCGGCGCATCTTTTCCACCAGGTTGCCGCGACCGAGCAACAGCTCGATGCCCGGTCCCGAGCTGCCCGCGCCAGTGGTCAGGAACCAGCTGCCGCGCTCGCGCAATTCCAGGCGCGCGATGGAGAAGCCCAGCGGCCGCAACATCTGACTCAACACCTGGTATTGCTGCATCACCTGCTGCTGGGCCCGCTGAGGGCCGAACAGCTGTGGCAAATGTTCGTAGTTGGCCAGTTCCCGTGGCGTGAACGCCTGCCCCTGGTTGTTCAGCAACGACTCGTCGCCCCAACGGGCCACCGGCAACTGTTCCTCCAGGCGGATCGACACCTGGTCGGGCCACACCCGGCGGACCTCGGCGTGGGCGATCCAGGGCATCTGCTCCAGCTCCGTGCGCATGCCCGCCAGGTCGATGGTGAAGAAGCTCGACGCCACGAACGGGGCGATCCGCTGCTGCACCGCTTGCTGGCTGATGTAGCTCAGGTCGCCCTGGACGTTGATCCGCGCGATCGGCCGGTCGGCATAGGGCAGCAGCCGTTGCGCCCCTTCATACGTACCGAACCCCAACGCCACCAGCAGTACCGGCCAGAACAGGCTCTTCAGGAAACCAAAATTGGCTTTCGGCAGGCGCGCCGACATCGGCTCCTTGGCCACCATTCGGCTGGCACCCCGCGGCACCGGCTTGCGGCCGGGTGCGGAGGGCTGATGACGAAGCGATGCGCCTTGCATGCTTAACCTCTTGCCTCTTGCGTGCCGACACTGGCCGCCAGGATCGACAGCACCAGTTGCTGGAAATCCAGACCGGCGGCACGGGCCGCCATCGGTACCAGGCTGTGATCGGTCATGCCCGGAGCGGTATTGACCTCCAGGAACCAGAACTGCCCCTCGGCGTCCTGCATCACGTCCGCCCGGCCCCAACCGGCGATACCCAGCGCCTCACAAGCCTTGGCCGTGAGGTCCATCAGTTCTTTTTCCTTGGCGGCGTCCAGCCCGCAGGGAATGCGGTACTGGGTATCGTTGGCGATGTACTTGGCGTCGTAGTCGTAGAACGTGTGCGGCGTGCCCAGGGCAATCGGGGGCAACACCTGGTCACGCAGGGTGGCGATGGTGAACTCGGGACCGGTGATCCACTGCTCGACCAACACTTGCGAATCGTAGGAACTGGCGTCTTTCCATGCCGCGGTCAATTCAGGCAGCGAATTCACTTTCGCCATGCCGATACTTGAACCTTCATGGGCCGGTTTGACGATCAAAGGGAAGCCCAGTTCCGTGGCCGCCGAAATACAGTCGGCCTCGGATGCCAGCACGGCATGCCGCGGCGTCGGAATGCCGAGGCTGTGCCAGACCTGCTTGGTGCGCAGCTTGTCCATCGCCAGCGCGGAAGCCAGGATGCCGCTGCCGGTGTAGGGGATGCCCAGGCATTCGAGCAGGCCCTGCATGCTGCCGTCTTCGCCGCCGCGCCCGTGGAGAATGATGAATGCGCGGTCTATCTTTTCGCTCAGCAGGCGCTGCAGCAAGTCATCGCCCACGTCGATGCCGAACGCATCGACACCGGCGCTTTGCAGGGCTTCGAGCACGGCCCTGCCGGATTTGAGGGACACCTCGCGCTCGGCGCTCTTGCCACCGAACAGCACGGCGACACGGCCGAAAGCTTTCGGGTCGAGGGTCGAGACCAGGTTGGCGTAGGCAGCAGTCATTTCAGTTTCCCCTCGCTGGATGCCACGACGGCCCCGGCGAATAACGGACTTTTCAACAGTTTCGGAGCGAGCCCGCCGATGTCGCCGGCACCCTGGCACAGCAGGATGTCACCGGCGCGCAGCAGCGGCTTGACCAGCGGCGCCAGGTCCACGCCGCGCTCGATGTAGATCGGGTCCAATTGGCCGCGTTGGCGAATGCTGTGGCACAACTGGCGGCTGTCGGCACCGGGAATCGGCTCTTCGCCGGCCGGATAGACTTCCATCAACAGCAGCACGTTGGCATCGGCCAGCACCTGGACGAAATCGTCGTACAGGTCGCGGGTACGGCTGTAGCGGTGCGGCTGGTAGACCATCACCAGGCGCCGCTCCGGCCAGCCACCGCGCACGGCCTTGATCACCGCCGCGACTTCGGTCGGATGATGGCCGTAGTCGTCCACCAGCATCACGTTGCCGCCATCCACCGGCAGTTCGCCGTAGACCTGGAAGCGCCGGCCCACGCCCTGGAACCCGGAGAGCCCCTGGACAATGGCTTCGTCGCTGACACCTTCGTCGGTGGCGATGCAGATGGTTGCCAGTGCATTGAGCACGTTGTGGTTACCCGGCATGTTCACCGACACATCCAACGGCTCGCGCTCGGGACGCAGCACGGTGAAGAAGGTCTGCATGCCCTGCTGGCGTACATTGATGGCCCGCACATCGGCGTCTTCACCGAACCCGTAGGTCACGGTCGGCCGCTTGATCAGCGGCAGGATCTCGCGTACGACCGGGTCGTCCAGGCACACCACCGCCAACCCGTAGAACGGCAGGTTGTGCAGGAACTCGACGAAGGTCTTCTTCAGTTTGTTGAAGTCGCCATCGTAGGTTGCCATGTGGTCGGCATCGATGTTGGTCACCACCGCCACCAGCGGTTGCAGGTGCAGGAAGCTCGCATCGCTCTCGTCGGCTTCGGCGATCAGGTAGCGGCTGGTGCCCAGTTGGGCATTGGTGCCCGCGGCGTTCAGACGGCCACCGATGACGAAGGTCGGATCCAGGCCTCCGGCGGCGAACACCGAGGCGATCAGGCTGGTGGTGGTGGTCTTGCCATGGGTGCCGGCCACGGCGATGCCGTGGCGGTAGCGCATCAGCTCGGCCAGCATTTCGGCGCGTGGCACCACGGGAATACGGCGTTCCAGGGCAGTGGCCACTTCAGGGTTGGAAGTGTTCACGGCACTGGACACCACGAGCACGTCGGCATTGGCGGCGTTCTCGGCGCGGTGGCCGATGAAGATCTGCGCACCGAAGGACTCCAGTCGCTCGGTGACCGGCGAAGCCTTCAAGTCGGAGCCTGAAACTTCGTAGCCCAGGTTCAACAGCACTTCGGCGATGCCGCACATGCCCACTCCGCCGATCCCGACGAAGTGGATGCGGCGGATACGGCGCATTTCCGGTTGTGGCATGGCTTTGCGATTCTCAACCATGGGCCACCTCCAGGCAGGTATCGACCACTTGGGTCGTAGCATCGGGTTTGGCCAGGCGGCGCGCGGCGCGGGCCATGTCTTCGAGTCGTTGCGGCTGCATCAATACCTCTGTCAGGCGCGCGGCGAGATCCGCGGCGCCAGTCGTTCTTTGCGGCATCAGGAAGGCAGCGCCTTCACGGGCCAAATAATCGGCATTACGGGTCTGGTGATCGTCGATGGCGTGGGGCAGAGGCACCAGCATCGAGGGCAGACCGGCGGCAGCCAGTTCACTGATGGTCAGCGCGCCTGCGCGACAGATCACCAGGTCGGCCCAGCCATAGGCCTGGGCCATGTCTTTGATGAAAGGCTGCACTTGCGCCTCGACGCCTGCGGCGCGGTAGCGCTCGGCGGTCACTTCATCGTGGTTCCTGCCGGCCTGATGAAACACTTCCGGCCGCAGTTCGGGGGCGACCTGCGACAAGGCTTCGGGCAGCAGTTTGTTCAACGGTTCCGCTCCCAGGCTTCCGCCCAGGACCAGCAAACGCGCCTTGCGTCCGGCCAGGGCCGGGCGCGGTGTATCGAGAAACAGCTCGGTACGCACCGGATTGCCGGTGGTGCGCCGGCTGCCCGACAGGGTAAAGGTGTCGGGAAAGGCTTCACAGACCCGGGCGGCCAACGGCACGAGTAACCGATTGGCGGTACCGGCCACGGCGTTCTGCTCGTGAACGATCACCGGTACGCCGGCCAGTTTCGCCGCGACCCCACCGGGACCGGTCACATAACCGCCAAACCCCACCACGCATACCGGCCGCAGCCGCCGAATGATCGCCCGCGCCTGCCAGATCGACCTGAGCAGCATCAGTGGCGCCTTGAGCAACGACAACCGGCCCTTGCCTCGCAGCCCGCTGGCGTCGATCCGGTGCAGCTCCAGGCCGGCGCCGGGCACCAGCTCGTTCTCGATGCCCCGCGGCGTGCCCAGCCAGTGCACGGTGTAGCCACGGGCCTGGAACTCACGGGCACAGGCCAGCGCCGGGAACACGTGCCCGCCGGTACCGCCCGCCATGATCAGCACGTTAGCGCCCATGAGTCGGCTCCTCGGCGAAGTCGCTTTCATGGAATTCCATTTCTTCGCTGCCCAGGTGAGTCCGGCTTTCCCATTCAATGCGTAGCAGCAGGCCCAGGCAGGCGCAGCAGATCACCAGGGAACTGCCGCCATAGCTGAGAAATGGCAGGGTCAGGCCCTTGGTCGGCAACAGGCCGACGTTCACCCCGATATTGATCAAAAATTGACCGATCCACAGGAACGACAGGCCGTACGCCACGTACGCGGCGAAAAACTGTTTGGCTTTCTCGGCCCACAGGCCGATGTACATGCCCCGCACGCAGACGAAGACGAACAGCGCGACGGTGCACAGCGAACCCACCACGCCCAGCTCCTCGGCCAGGACCGAGAACACGAAGTCGGTGTGGGCTTCCGGCAGGTAGAATTGCTTCTGCACGCTGTTGCCCAGCCCAACACCCAGCCACTCCCCGCGCCCGAAGGCGATCAGGGCCTGGGTCAGCTGGTAGCCGGAACCGAACTGGTCGGCCCACGGGTCGGTGAAGGTGATCAGGCGCGCCATCCGGTAGGGCTGCGCCTGTACCAGTACGGTCACGGCCGCGACCGCCAGCGCCACCATCAGGATGAAACGGAACAGTCCGACGCCCCCCAGGAACAGCATGGCCGCCGCAGCGCCCATCATCACCACCGTGGCACCGAAGTCCGGCTCCATCAGCAACAGGCCCGCCATGGGCAGCAGGACGATGAATGGCTTGAAGAAGCCCATCCAGCTCTCGCGCACTTCCTTCTGGCGCCGCACCAGGTAGCCGGCCAGGAAGAGCACCACGAAGACCTTGGCGATTTCCGAAGGCTGCACGTTGAAGAAGCTGAAGCCGATCCAGCGCATCGAACCGTTGACCTCGCGACCGATCCCCGGCACCAGCACCAGCACCAGCAGGCCAAAGGCGCCGAGCAGCATCATCCAGCCCAGGCGTTGCCAGGTGGCGATCGGCACCATCATGGTGACGATGCACGCGCCCAGGCCGATCACCAGATAGATCAGGTGACGGATCATGTGGTAAAGCGTGTTGCCCGATTGCACCGCGGCCACTTCCGAGGACGCCGAAGTGATCATCACCAGGCCCAGGCCCAGCAGCGCCAGGCAGCCGGCAAGCATCGGGAAGTCCAGGTCGATGCCACGGCCGGTGATCAACGGCGACGGGTACGGCTTGATGATATTCATGAGGCTCATGCCAAGTCCTCCGCCGCCCGGGCAAACAGCTGCCCACGCTCTTCGTAGTTCTTGAACATGTCGAAACTGGCGCAGGCCGGCGACAACAGCACCGCGTCGCCCGGCTGGGCAAGGGCGCGACATTGCCGCACGGCCTCGTCCAGGGAGTCGACGCGAACCAGCGGCACGGCATCGCCGATGGCCTGGGCAATCAATTCGCGGTCACGCCCCATCAGCACCACGGCGCGGCAGTTGGCCGCCACCGGATCGCGCAGGTCCTTGAAGTCGGCGCCCTTGCCGTCGCCGCCGGCGATCAGCACGAGCTTGCCCTGGATGTCCGCGCCCAGGCCTTCGATGGCGGCCAGCGCAGCGCCGACGTTGGTGGCCTTGGAATCGTTGTACCAGGCCACGCCATCGAGGTCGCGCACCCACTGGCAACGGTGCTCGAGCCCGGCGAAGGTCCGCAGGGCCGAGAGCATGGCATCGAACGGCAGGCCGACCGCATGTCCAAGGGCCAACGCCGCCAGGGCATTGGCCTGGTTATGGGCGCCACGGATCTTGAGCTCGCGCACCGGCATCAGGTTCTGGAATTCGAAGGCCAGGTATTTCTCGCCATTCTCTTCGCGCAACCCGAACCCTTTGAAGTCCGGTACCCCCAGGCCAAAGGACCAGCACGGCATGCCCTCGCCCAACAACGGGCGGGTCAGGGCATCCTGGCGGTTGAACACCACTTGCCGGGCGCCCCGGAAGATCCGGTGCTTGGCCAGGTGATAGGCCGGCAGGCCGCTGTAGCGGTCCATGTGGTCTTCGCTGATATTGAGCACGGTGGCCACTTCGGCGCCCAGGTGGTCGGTGGTTTCGAGCTGGAAGCTCGACAGCTCCATCACATACAGCTCGACGTCATCGCTGAGCAGGTCCAGGGCCGGAGTGCCCAGGTTGCCACCGACGGCGACCCGCTTGCCGGCGGCCGCGGCCATCTCGCCCACCAGGGTGGTGACGGTGCTCTTGGCGTTGGAACCGCTGATGGCAACGATCGGCGCCTTGGCGTTGCGGGCGAACAGCTCGATGTCACCGGACAATTTCACGCCACGGGCAGCGGCCGCCTGCAGGGCCGGCGTCGCCAGGGCCAGGCCGGGACTCACGTAGAGCTCATCGGCGCGGCACAGGAACTCGACGTCCAGCTCGCCACAACGCACGTCCACCTGCGGATAGTCGCGACGCAACGTCGCAAGCTCAGGTGGATTCTCCCGCGTATCGGCCACGGCAAACGACACGCCCCGGTTCGCCAGGAAGCGAACCAGGGACATGCCGCTCTTGCCGAGGCCGACAACGATGCGGAAGTGGTCAGAAGCGATCAGGGACACTCGTTCTACCTCAGTTTCAGGGTGGCAAGGCCGATCAGCACCAGGATCACGGTGATGATCCAGAAACGGACGATCACGCGTGGCTCGGGCCAGCCCTTGAGTTCAAAGTGGTGGTGGATCGGTGCCATGCGGAATACGCGGCGGCCGGTCAATTTAAAGGAAGCAACCTGAATGACGACTGACAGGGTCTCCATCACGAACACGCCGCCCATGATGAACAGGACGATTTCCTGGCGAACGATGACGGCGATGGTGCCCAGGGCCGCGCCCAGCGCCAGGGCGCCGACGTCGCCCATGAAGACTTGCGCCGGGTAGGTGTTGAACCACAAGAAGCCCAGGCCGGCACCGATCAGGGCGCCGCAGAACACGATCAACTCACCCGCCCCCGGTACGTAGGGAATCAGCAGGTATTCGGCGAATTTCACGTTACCCGACAGGTAGCAGAATATCCCCAGCGCGCCGCCGACCATGACCGTGGGCATGATCGCCAGGCCGTCGAGGCCGTCGGTGAGGTTGACCGCGTTGCTGGAACCGACGATCACCAGGTAGGTCAGCACGATGAAGCCGGCGCCCAGCGGGATGCTGTAGTCCTTGAGCATCGGCAGGATCAGGGTGGTTTCCACCGGCGAGGCGGCGGTCATATAAAGGAAGATCGCCGCGCACAGGCCGAACACCGACTGCCAGAAATACTTCCAGCGGCTTGGCAGCCCACGAGAGTTCTTCTCGATGACCTTGCGGTAGTCGTCGACCCAACCGATGGCGCCGAACAACAGGGTCACCAACAGCACGACCCAGACGTAGCGGTTCGCCAGGTCGGCCCAGAGCAAGGTGCTGATGCCGATGGACGACAGGATCAGCGCACCGCCCATGGTGGGAGTACCGGACTTGGACAGGTGCGACTGCGGGCCGTCGTTACGCACCGACTGGCCGATCTGCAGGTTCTGCAGGGTGCGGATCATCCACGGGCCCAGGAACAGCGACAACGACAACGCGGTCAGCACGCCCAGGATCCCGCGCAGGGTCAGGTACTGGAAGACCGCGAAGCCTTTGTGGAACTGTTGCAGGTACTCCGCTAGCAGCAGCAGCATCAATGTTTCTCCATACGGGTGCCGCACAGCGCCGCGACGATGTTTTCCATCGCGGCGCTACGAGAGCCCTTGATCAATAAAGTGGTGTTCGGGTCTTGTTCGGCACCCAGGGCCTCGATCAGCTCGGCCTGAGTGGTGAAATGCCGCGCGTGCTCGCCAAAGGCGGCGACCGCATGGGCCATCATCGGGCCGACCGCATACAGCGCGTCGACCTTGCCACGGGCATAGGCCCCGACATCGTGATGGCCTTGCTGCGCCCACTCGCCCAGCTCGCCGATATCCCCCAGCACCAGCACGGTGCGACCGGAGAACCCGGTCAGGATATCCACCGCTGCGCACATGGACGTCGGGTTGGCGTTATAGGTGTCGTCGATCACGCGCATGCCGTTACTGGCCAATTGCGCGACCGAGCGCCCCTTGACCGGTTGCACCGCGTTCAACCCGGCGACGATGCCCGGCAGCGAAATGCCCAGGGCATGGGCAGCCGCCGCCGCGGCCAGGGCGTTGGCAACGTTATGGGTGCCAAGGAGGTTCAACTGGACCCGCTCGGCGCCGTCGGGACCGTGCAGGTTGAAGGCCGGGCAGCCGCGGGCATCGCGATCGAGGTCGCTGGCATGGAAGTTCGCGGCGAGGTTGCTCAGGGCGAAGGTCAGCACCTTGCGCTCACCGGCCCGGGCCTTCCAGATTTCGAAAGCCTTGTCATCGAGATTCAACACGGCGACGCCATTGGCATCCAGCCCCTCGATGATCTCGCCCTTGGCCTCGACGATTTTCTCCGGACCGCCGAACTCGCCGACGTGGGCGGTACCGGCATTGTTGAGCACCGCCACGTGAGGCCTGGTCATGGCCACGGTGTAGGCAATCTCGCCGAGCCGCGAGGCCCCGAGCTCGATGACGGCGGCACTGTGTTCCGGCGCCAGCTCCAGCAGGGTGAGGGGTACGCCGAGGTCGTTGTTCAGGTTGCCACGGGTCGCCAGCACTGGCCCACGGGTGCGCAGGATGCTGGCAAGCATTTCCTTGACCGTGGTCTTGCCGCTGGAACCGGTGATGGCCGCGACCGGCTTGTCGAACGCCGCACGGTTCAATGCGCCCAGTTGGCCCAGGGCCTGGCGGGTGTCATCCACCCGCAATTGCGGCAACGTGCTGTTGCTCACTTCCCGCTCGACCAACGCGGCGACCGCGCCTTTGGCGGCGACCTCGTTCAGGTAGTCATGGCCGTCGAAACGCGGCCCGGCCAGGGCCACGAAGAGCTGCCCGGCGACAATGGCCCGGCTGTCGATGCTCACGCCGTCGAAGGTAGCGTCCGCGGCGACGAGGCGCCCGTTCAAGGCATGGGTCAGTTCACTGAGTTTCAAGGCCTTAAGCATGGGCCACCTCCCACGCGGTCAAGGCATGATCGGCTTCCACCAGATCGGAGAAAGCGTGGCGTTCGCCATTGATTTCCTGATAGTCCTCGTGGCCCTTGCCAGCCAGGACAATGACGTCGTCCGCCGAAGCGCCAGCGATCAATTGCGCAATCGCCTGAGCACGGCCGGCCACGAACGTGACGTTATCCACAGCGGTGAATCCGGCGCGGATGTCGTCGAAAATCCGCATCGGGTCTTCGGTCCGCGGGTTGTCGTCGGTGACCAGCACGCCATCGGCCAGCCGCTCGACCACTTCGGCCATCAGCGGACGCTTGCCGCGGTCGCGATCGCCACCACAGCCGAACAGGCACAGCAACCTGCCCCGGGCGTGAGGCCGCAGGGCCGTCAGGACTTTCTCCAGGGCATCGGGGGTATGGGCGTAATCGACCACCACCAGCGGTTGCGTACCGCCACCCAAGCGCTGCATGCGACCGGCCGGGCCTTCGAGTTTCGGCAGGACCTTGAGGATTTCATCCAGCGGGTAGTCCAGGCCAAGCAAGGCGCCCACCGCGGCCAGCACGTTGCTCAGGTTGAAACGCCCCAGCAAGGTGCTGCGCAGGTGATGTTCGCCCTGGGGCGTGACCAGCGTGGCGCGCACGCCTTCGTCGGTGAATTGCGCCTGGCGTATATAAAGGTAGGCGCTGGCATCTTCCAGGCTGTAGGTGATCAACCGGGACTCGCGGTGCTCGGCGGCCAATTGCCGGCCGAACGCGTCGTCGATATTGATGACCCGGCATTTCAGGTCGTTCCAGGCAAACAGCCGTGCCTTGGCTTCGCCATAGGCCTGCATCGTGCCGTGGTAATCCAGATGGTCGCGGGACAGGTTGGTCAACACCGCGACGTCGAATGCCAGGGCGGTCACGCGGCCCTGGTCCAGACCGTGGGAGGAAACTTCCATGGCCACGGCCTTGGCCCCAGCCTTCTTCAGGTCGGCCAGGGTCGCCTGCAAGGCGATCGGGTTCGGCGTGGTATGCAGGCCGCTTTCCAGCGCTGCGTGGAAACCATTGCCCAGTGTCCCGACAATGCCGCAATGCTGGCCCAGCAGGTCCAGCGCCTGGGCCACCAGTTGGGTAACGCTGGTCTTGCCGTTGGTGCCGGTCACGCCAATCAGGTTCAGGTGACGGCTCGGCTCGCCATAGAAGCGACCGGCGATATCCGACAGCTGCGCCGCCAGCCCCTTCACCGGGATCAGCGGGACATCGGTGATCGGCAGCACGGTGGCGCCTTCCACTTCATAGGCCACGGCGGCAGCCCCGCGCTTCAAGGCATCGGCGATATGGGCACGGCCATCGGAACGCGCGCCCGGCACGGCCAGGAACAGATCCCCGGCACGGACGTTGCGGCTGTCCAGGGCCAGTTCGCGAATCAGCAGATCGTGACCGGCGTGGGCGAATATCTTGTTCAGGCTCAGGGACATCAGCCACGCCCTCCATCGGCTTTCAAGGGGACGACCGGCGCGGTACTCGCCTGCTGGGTCGGCGGCAGGTTATCCGGAGTAATGTTCATCAGGCGCAGGGTGCCGGACATGACCTTGCTGAAGACCGGCGCTGAAACCAGGCCACCGAAGTAACCGGCCTTGCTCGGCTCGTCGATGACCACCACGATGGCGTAGCGAGGGTCGCTCATCGGGCCGAAGCCGGCGAACAGCGAACGGTAGGAGTTCTCGGCATAGCCCTTGGTCCCCACGGAGGTCTTGCGGGCCGTACCCGACTTGCCCGCGACGTGATAGGCCGGCACCTGGGCGCGATACACCCCGCGCGGCGCCTCGATCACCTGCTGCAGCATGCCCTGCATGGTCTTGGCGACATTCTCCGGGATCACCTGGGTGGTTTGCGGCGGCTTGTCGGATTTGATCAGGGTCAGGGGTGCGATACGGCCATTGTTGGCCAACGCCGAAAATGCGTGGACCAACTGGATCGCCGTCACGGAGACACCGTAGCCATAGGACAGCGTGGCCGTTTCGGCCTTGCGCCATTCCCGATAGTTCGGCAGGTTGCCGACACGTTCACCCGGGAACCCCAGGCCGGTGTCCTGGCCGAGGCCGATCTTCTGGGCCAGGCGGTAGATCGTTTCGCCGCCGATGTCGAAGGCGATCTTGCTCATGCCGACGTTACTGGAATTGATCAGGATACCGGTCAGGTCGAGCACCGGGCCTTCGGTCTTGGACACGTCGCGAATGGTGTACTTGCCGATCTGCAAGGTCCCCGGATACACCTCGACGGTGTCGCTCGGTTTCCAGCGTCCGGTCTCCAGGGCGGCGGCCATGGAGACCGCCTTCATGGTGGAACCAGGCTCGAACACGTCGATCATCGCGCGGTTACGCATCATCGCCGGCTGCAGGTTGCGACGGTTGTTGGGGTTGTAGGTCGGCTGGTTGACCATGGCGAGGATCTCGCCGGTCTTCACGTCCATGATCACCAGGCTGCCGGCCTTGGCACCGTTCTCGACGATGGCATTGCGCAGCTCGCGGTTGGCCAGGTATTGCAGGCGCAGATCAATGGACAACGCCAAGGGCTTTCCGGCCTTGGCGTTTTTGGTGACCTGGACATCCTTGATCAGCCTGCCGCGCCGATCCTTGATGACTTGCCGCTTGCCGGCCACCCCGGCAAGCCATTCATCGTAGGCCAGTTCGACCCCTTCCCTGCCGCGGTCATCGATGTCGGTGAATCCGACCATGTGGGCCGTGACTTCCCCGGCGGGATAGAAACGCCGGAACTCTTCGATGCCATAGACACCCGGCACCTTCAGGTCGAGCACGCTCTGGCCCTGTTCCGGGGTCAGGCCGCGAACCAGATAGATGAACTCCTTGTTGGCCTGGGCTTCGAGACGCTCGGCCAAAGCCTTGGGATCCTGCCCGAGAGCGGCCGCCAGGGCGGGCCACTTGTCCTTGGCCAGCTGCATTTCCTTGGCATTGGCCCACAAGGTGGTCACCGGCGTACTCACGGCCAGGGGTTCGCCATTGCGGTCGGTGATCAGGCCGCGGTGAGCCGGAATAGGAATATGACGCACACTGCGGGCGTCACCTTGCCCCTTGAGGAAATCACGGTCGACGACCTGCAGGTCGATGATGCGCCACGAAATGGCAGCCACCATGATCCCGAGCAACCCCAGGACCAGACGGAACCGCCACGGGAACAGCGCCCCTTCGAGCTTCATCATGGCGCCACCATCTGCACTTCGGCAGCGCCCGGGATGCGCATTTTCAGTTGTTCGGTGGCCAGCACTTCGATACGGCTATGGGCCGTCCAGGTACTTTGCTCCAGGATCAACCGCCCCCATTCGGCCTGCGCCTTGTCGCGCACGCTCAGTTCGTTGTAAAGCGTATTGAGCAGCTGACGGTTCCAGTGGGCACTGTAGGACACGGCAATGGCCGACACGAGCACGCCGATAAACAGCAGCAGCATGAAAAAGCTGCCGCCTGGCAGGGGCTTGGCGAAGAGCCGGCTCACCGCAACTTCTCCGCGACACGCATGACGGCACTACGGGCGCGTGGATTGGCCTTGAGCTCAGCCTCGGAGGCGAACCGGGCCTTGCCGTGGATCTTGATCCTGGGCACGAAGGCTTCGAAACGCACCGGCAGGTTGCGCGGCAGGTTATCGGCTTCGCCCTTGGTCAGCTTGCGCATGAACAGCTTGACGATACGGTCTTCCAGGGAATGGAAGCTGATCACCACCAGCCGACCACCGATCTCCAGCGCATCGAGGGCCGCTTCGAGGCCGGCTTCGAGATCGCCCAATTCATTATTGACGTGGATGCGCAGCCCCTGGAAAGCACGGGTCGCCGGATTCTTGCCCTTTTCCCACGCCGGATTGGCGACCTTCAGCACTTCGGCCAGGTCACCAGTGCGTTCGAAAGGCTTGATCTCGCGCCGTTCCACCACGGCACGCGCCATGCGCCCGGAAAAACGCTCTTCGCCATATTCCTTGAAGACGCGGGCGATTTCTTCCATTGGGGCGGTATTGACGAACTCGGCCGCACTGATGCCACGGGAAGGATCCATGCGCATGTCCAGCGGGCCATCGTTGAGGAAACTGAAACCGCGCTCCGGGTCGTCCAGTTGCGGCGAAGACACGCCCAGGTCGAGCAGGACGCCGCTGACCTTGCCGGCCAGGCCCCGCTCGGCGACTTCCGAACCCAGCTCGGCAAAGCTGCGCTGCACAACGACAAAGCGGCCGTCTTCGGCCGCCAGCGCTTGCCCGGTGGCAATCGCTTGAGGATCCTTGTCGAACCCCAGCAGCCGGCCGTCCGGACCGAGCTGGCTGAGAATCAGCCGGCTGTGCCCACCGCGCCCGAACGTGCCGTCCAGATAGCAACCATCAGGACGTACGGCGAGAGCGTCGACGGCCTCGTCCAGCAGTACGGTGATGTGTTTGAAGCCGCTATCAATAGTCACAGGATCAGATCACGCAGTTCATCGGGCATGGCACCCGGTTGTTGAATAGCAGCGAGGTCGGCGGCGGAAACCGCATTCCAGGCATCTTCGTCCCACAATTGGAACTTGTTCAGTTGGCCCACCAGCATCGCGCGCTTGTCCAGCTTGGCGTATTCGCGCAGGCGCGGCGGGACCAGGAAACGACCACTGCCGTCGAGCTCGAGATCGACGGCATTACCGATCAGCAAACGTTGCAGACGGCGGTTTTCTTCACGCAGCGAAGGCAGTGCGCGCAGTTTGGTTTCGATGATTTCCCATTCATCGAGGGGGTAGACGCACAGGCAGGGGTCAACAGCATCGATCGTGACGATCAATTGCCCGGAACTACGCGAAACGAGCTCGTCACGGTACCGGCTCGGCATGGCGAGACGGCCCTTTGCATCGAGACTGATGGCGTTAGCTCCGCGAAACACGTCAGCGTTTCTCCCAGATTCAGCGTTTTACCGCCCAAAAAACCCACTTCATGCCACTTTCCTCCACTCGCGCACACTATAGGAACGCGCCCACTGCACCGTCAAGGCGCGGATTGAAGGAAAAGCCTTATAGATCGGAGATTTAGGAGCGGATCTGGAGGGCTAACAGGAATCTGACGTAGGATTTTTCACCATAATTCGAGCGAACACAGGAAACTGCGCTCACAAGTTAAAGTGATTTGTTAAGAGTAAGATTTTTTTGGTATTAGCAACTGCTGCTGCCGATGATTTCAGCAGGGAGGGAAAAGGTGGAGAGTCGATCTGTAAGCCGGGTTCTGTCTTGAACAGTCATTCGTCTACGATGGCCATCACTGGACATCTTTAGCAACCTACCCGGTCCCAGCGCGGGCCACGCCTTGGGACCCTATTTGGTCTTGCTCCAAGTGGGGTTTACCTAGCCACGAACTGTTGCCAGCCGTGCGGTGCGCTCTTACCGCACCTTTTCACCCTTACCGGCGCCGAAGCGCTTAGGCGGTTATTTTCTGTGGCACTTTCCGTAGGCTCGCGCCTCCCAGGCATTACCTGGCACTTCGCCCTATGGAGCCCGGACTTTCCTCCCCCCCCTAATTCTCATAGAGGGCAGCGACTGTCCGATCGACTCTCCGCCGCGAAGGTTAACGGCAGAGCGTGCGAAGAACAAGCGCTAAAAGCCTTTGGCCAGGTTGCCTGTCCGGTTTTACCGGGCCTTCTGTTTATCCAGCGCTACCTGATACAGCACGTTCTTGCGCTCGCCGGTAATCTGCGCGGCAAGCGCGGCGGCGCGCTTGAGCGGCATTTCCTCGAGCAACAGGTCCAGGATGCGCATCGCCTCGCCGCTGACACCCTCCTCATTTTCCGGCGCCGTCCAACCTGCCACCAGCACCACGCATTCGCCACGCTGCTGGTTGCTATCGTTTTCGACGAAAGCCCGCAACTGCGCCAACGGTAGCCCCTTGAGGGTTTCGAAGGTCTTGGTCAGCTCGCGGGCCAGTAGCGCCGGGCGCTCGGGACCGAATACCGACTCCATGTCCTGCAGGCATTCCAGGATCCGATGCGGTGCTTCGTAGAAAATCAGGGTACGAGGCTCCTCCTTTATAGACTCCAGGCGCGCCCGCCGCCCCACCGCCTTGGCCGGCAGGAAACCTTCGAAGATGAAACGGTCCGACGGCAGGCCGGCCGCCGACAACGCTGCGATCAGCGCGCAGGCTCCCGGCACCGGTACGACATTGATACCGGCGGCACGGGCCTGGCGCACCAGATGATAGCCGGGGTCGGAAATCAGCGGCGTACCGGCATCGGAAATCAGCGCAACGTTATCGCCCGCCAACAGGCGCGTGATGAAGCGACTGCCTTCATCGCGCTCATTGTGCTCATGGCAGGCCGCCAACGGCGTGCCTATGCCGAAATGCTGCAGCAGACGCTGGGAATGGCGCGTGTCTTCGGCCGCGATCAGGGCAACATCCTGCAGAATCTTCAGCGCCCGGGCGCTGATATCGTCCAGGTTGCCGATGGGCGTCGCCACCACATAAAGCGAGCCGGCGGCGGAATTCAAAGCACCTGGAACAGTCAAAGCGCATACCTCATGATCGGTAAAACCGCCATTGTAGCGTGTGCCGGCCGTCTCGGCTGTTCACTTCAGCCATTGTGGCCAGGGAGCGCGCCCCCTGGCCACAGGTCAATACCTGACTTTTGTGGCGCGCCGCACCCTTTGAAATAGCTAAATCGATCGATTCACGCCACCGACATCGCACCCCGGCCAGCGCTTGGGTACAATTCGACGCTAATTTGATCTCGTATCAGGAACATTTACATGATCGCTTGCCTGCGGCTGTTTTCCGCTCTCTGCCTCGCTGCCCTTCTGGCGGCCTGCGCCAGCTCGCCCTCGTCCAGCCTTGGCGAGCTTCCACGGACCCCGGATGCCAGTATCGAGCAACTGCTCGAACAGGCCGCCCAAAGCAAAACTCCGGAAAAAGCCGCCCTGCTGCGCCTGAGCGCGGCGGACCTGGCCTACCGTCAAGGCAATGCCGGCCAGTCCGCGCAGATCCTGCAACAGGTGCCGCTGGAACAGCTCAAGCCTGGCCAGCAGATCTTCGCCAGCACCCTGTCGGCGGAACTGGCCATGACACGCAATCAGCCCAAGGCGGCGCTGGCTGCCCTGAGCCATCCGAGCCAGCAGCACCTAGGCGAAATGCCGGTTGAACAACAGATCCGTACCGGCACCGTGCATGCCCGTGCCCTGGAGGCCGATGGCCAGACCCTGGCGGCCGCCCGGGAACGGATCTTCATCGCACCACTGCTCGAGAACGAGGCCGCGGCGAAAAACCACGAAGCCATCTGGTCGCTGATCGCCTCGCTGCCCACCGATCAACTGCAACCGAGCACCACCGATGACCTCGGAGGCTGGCTGAGCCTGGCCCGTGCGGTGAAAACCGCCGGCACCCTGGAGCAGCAGCAGGCCGCCATCGATAGCTGGCGCGAGCAGAATCCCAAGCATCCCGCCGCGATCCAGCTGCCGACACCCCTGGTCAAGCTCAAGGAGCTGGCCAGCCAGCCACTGAGCAAAATCGCATTGCTGCTGCCCCAGAATGGCCAGCTGGCTACGGTTGCCAAGGCCCTGCGCGAAGGCTTCATGGCCGCCCACTACCAGGCCCAACAGGCCGGGCAGAATCCACCCAGCATCCAGTTCTACGACAGCACCAACCTGACCTCCATGGACGAGTTCTATCGCAAGGCCCAGGCGGACGGCGTGCAATTGGTGGTAGGCCCCCTGGAAAAACCGCTGGTCAAGCAGATCAGCACGCGGCCGCAATTGCCGATCACCACCCTGGCGCTGAACTACAGCGAAGGCGAGCAAGGCCCACCCCAGCTATTCCAGTTCGGCCTGGCTCCGGAGGACGAAGCTCGCGAAGTCGCTCGTCGCGCCCGCGCCGACGGCCTGCATCGCGCGGCCGCGATGGTGCCGAAAGGCGAATGGGGTGATCGGGTACTGAAGGCCTTCAGCCAGGACTGGCAAGCCAACGGCGGCACCATCGTCGCTATCGAACGCGTCGACCAGCCAGTACAACTGGCCCAGCAGATCGCCGACATGTTCCAGCTGCGCCAGAGCGAAGCCCGCGCCAAGAGCCTGCAGAGCACCGTGGGCACCACGGTTGCGGCCCAGCCGTCCCGTCGCCAGGACATCGAATTCATTTTCCTGGCCTCGACTCCGCAACAGGCCCAGCAGATCAAGCCGACCCTGAACTTCCAATACGCTGGCGACGTGCCGGTCTACGCAACGTCCCAGGTGTTCAGTGCCAGCGGCGACCAGAACCAGTACAACGACATGAACGGTATCCGTTTCTGCGAAACCCCGTGGCTGCTCGATGCCAACGACCCGCTGCGCAAGCAGGTCACCGCACAATGGCCCCAGGCCGGCGGCAGCCTGGGCCGGTTGTACGCGATGGGCGCGGATGCCTACCGCCTGGCGCCACGCCTGGGTCAGCTCAAGACCCTGCCGGACAGCCGTATCGAAGGCCTGTCGGGTAGCCTGGCGGTGTCGCAATCCCAGCGGATCCAGCGGCAACTGCCCTGGGCCGAGTTCGTCAACGGTCAAGTGCAGCGCCTGCCGGACACTCAGCGCTGATGCCCGAGCGATCACGCCAGCAAAGCGGTCGGAATGCCGAGGGCCTCGCCCTCGCGCATCTCCAGCAACACGGTCTGCGCCTGGTGGCGCAGAACTGGTTGTGTAAACGCGGCGAGCTTGATCTGGTCATGCTTGATGGCGATACAGTAGTATTTGTCGAAGTCCGCTACAGAAAAAACACCCAATGGGGTGGCGCCCTCGACAGCATCGACGCGCGCAAGCGCCAGAAGCTGATATTCGCCGCGCAGTATTTTCTGCAATGCGAATCTCAATGGGCCGATCACCCCTGTCGTTTCGACGTGGTTGCCATCGACAGCAACGCCGATCAGTTGAACTGGCTACAGAACGCCTTCGACAGTTGAACGCCAACGTCATGACGAACCGGGCCGGACACCTTCATTCAATTTTTGCTCTTTGCTTTGCGCGCCGCACACGCCTGTGCCGATAAGTCGCGCTACTTAAGGTCACACAGATGGACATGCAATCGCGAATCCGCCAGCTTTTTCAGGCCAGTATCGACACCAAGCAGCAGGCGATGGACGTACTTGCACCGCACATCGAGCAAGCCAGCCAGGTGATGGTCAACGCCCTGCTCAACGAGGGCAAGATGTTGTCGTGCGGCAACGGCGGCTCGGCCGGCGACGCCCAGCACTTCTCGTCGGAGCTGCTCAATCGCTTCGAGCGCGAGCGCCCGAGCCTGCCGGCCATCGCCCTGACCACCGACAGCTCGACGATCACCTCCATCGCCAACGACTACAGCTACAACGAAGTCTTCTCCAAACAGATCCGCGCCCTGGGCCAGCCTGGCGATGTATTGCTGGCGATCTCCACCAGCGGTAACTCGGCCAACATTATTCAGGCGATCCAGGCCGCACATGATCGCGAAATGATTGTCGTAGCATTGACCGGACGCGATGGCGGCGGCATGGCATCACTGCTCTTGCCCGAGGACGTCGAGATTCGCGTACCGGCCAATGTCACCGCACGTATCCAGGAAGTCCACCTGCTGGCGATCCACTGTCTCTGCGACTTGATCGACAGCCAACTGTTCGGGAGTGAAGAATGACCCCTAATCGCCTTGGCCTTCTGGCCCTGACCCTGTGCCTCGGCATCAGCGGCTGCACATCGGTGGTGAACGCCAGCCGGGAGAAGCCGATTGAAGACGACCGCGGCACCCGCACCTTCGGCAGCAAGATCGACGACTCTCTGATCGAAACCAAGGCCGGCGTGAACATCGCCAAGGCCGACCCGGACCTGGACAACAACTCGCATATCGTCGTCACCAGCTTCAACGGTGTCGTGCTGCTGGCCGGCCAGACCCCGAGGGAAGACCTCAAGGCCAAGGCCGAGCAAGCCGCCAGCGCCGTGCAACGGGTCAAGACCGTCCATAACGAGTTGCAGGTCCTGCCACCCTCCTCGCTGCTGGCGCGCCAGAACGACGCCTGGCTGACCACCAAGATCAAGACCCAGATGCTCACCGATGCCAGTATTCCAGGCTCGCGCATCAAGGTCGTGACCGAGAACGGTATTGTTTATCTGCTGGGTCTGCTGACCAAGCAAGAGGCCGCCCAGGCGACCAATCTGGTGCAGGGAGTTTCCGGGGTGCAGAAGATCGTTAAGTTGTTTGAGTATATTGACTGAGGGCAGTTGCGGTTCTTGATGCTGCGCTTGGCTTGGCTGGAAAACGGTGCTTCTTCAGATGGGGAAGTGCCGTTTTTTTTGGGGGGTTGGTTTGTGTGTATATCCGTTTCTGCGGAACCGTAAGCAGCCGTTATCGAAGAAACGGATATACACACCAAGCAGTCAAAAAAAACGGCGCCCCGCTACTTCACCACCTTAAGACTAGGCCGCCCACTAGGCCGCGGCGGCTCGTCATCCGGCGGCAAGTCATCATCCGCCTCATACTCATCCTCGCCATCCAATGGCGCTTCCAACTCGAACACCATGCCCTGGCCATTCTCCCGGGCGTAGATCCCGAGGATCGAAGCAATAGGCACATACAGCGTGTGCGGCACACCACCAAAGCGCCCTTCGAAACTTACGGCGTCGTTGTCCATGTGCAGATGGCGCACGGCGGCCGGCGAAACGTTGAGGACAATCTGCCCATCACTGGCAAAACCCTGCGGCACCTGCACCGAAGGATACTCGGCGTTGACCAGCATATGCGGGGTGCAATCGTTGTCCACAATCCACTCATAGAGCGCGCGGACCAGATAAGGTCGACTGGAGTTCATAGCGGCTCCCTAAGCCTCAGCGCATGTCGCGCTCGACACCAGACAGGCTTGCCTGGAACGTCTCACGCGCGAATTGGCGCTCCATATAATCAAGCAGCGGCTTGGCGGGCCGCGGCAGTTCGATACCCAGAATCGGCAAACGCCAGAGTATGGGCAATAGGCAGCAATCCACCAGACTTTGTTCCTCACTGAGGAAAAACGGTTTGTCGATGAACAGCGGCGATACGCCTGTCAGGCTTTCGCGCAATTCCTTGCGCGCGACCACCCGATCCGACTCCTTGGTTCGCGGATCCAGGATCAGGTCCACCAATCCGCACCAGTCGCGCTGGATACGATGAATCAGCAGACGGCTGTTCGCACGAGCGACAGGGTACACCGGCAGCAAAGGTGGATGCGGATAACGCTCATCCAGATATTCCATCACCACGGTCGACTCCCATAACGCCAGGTCACGATCGACCAGCGTAGGCAGGCTACCGTAAGGGTTCACCTCGATCAGCTTTGGCGGTTGACGACCCGCCTCGACATAAATGATCTCGGCGCTGACACCTTTCTCTGCCAGTACGATACGTACCCGGTGGGAATAGTGGTCGGCGGGGTCGGAGTAACAGGCCAACCGATTGGTCACGCCCATGGCGATCCTCCTCGCTTGTTGAAATTCTTGAAAAACGGAAAAACGAGCGCGCCCAGAGGGCGTCTCCCGTAACACCTGGCCAACCAGGCTCGTTACACCTTCAGAGACGCCCTTGGGCGCGCACGATTAACAGCAACGGCTTACAGCTTTATCAATGTACGTCTTTCCAGTATTCACGCTTGAGCAGATAGGCGAATACGAAGAAGAACGCCAGGTACAGCAACACGTAGGTACCAATGCGCTGGTGCTCCAGCTTCACCGGGTTCGCCGAGTAAGCCAGGAAGGTTACCAGATTCTTGACCTTCTCATCGAACTGCTCGGGAGTGAGGCTGCCGGTATTGGGCAGGATCGTCAACTGGTCACAGGCCTCATGGGTCAAGGCAGTGCCGGTCAGCGGGTCGAATTGCTTCTTGCCGTCCTCGACGATCTGGACCTGCTTGCAGCCCACGACCTGGCGACCCTGCAGGCCAACCAGGACGTTCGGCATGCCCACGTTCGGGAAGACCTTGTTGTTCACGCCCCATGGACGCGCCGGATCTTCATAGAACGAACGCAGGTAGCCATAGAGCCAGTCGGTCCCGCGCACGCGAGCGACCAGGGTCAGGTCGGGCGGCGCGGCGCCGAACCAGGTCTTGGCGTCTGCCGGCTGCATGCCGATGTTCATGTGGTCGCCCAACTTGGCGCCGGTGAATACCAGCTTCTCCAGCATCAACTCATGAGGGATGCCCAGGTCATTGGCCACGCGCTCGTAACGCTGGAACTTGGCACTGTGGCAGCCCATGCAGTAGTTGGCGAAAGTACGGGCACCGTCCTGCATGGCGGCCTTATCGGAAACGTCGATGTCGACTTTTTCCAGTTCTGGTCCGCCGTGTTCGGCCGCGAAGGACAGGACAGGCATGGCAGCGAGAATCAATACAGCGAATAGTTTTTTCATCAGCCAGTCACCCTTTCCGGAACCGGTTTGGTCTTCTCGAGCCTGGTATAGAAAGGCATCAGAATGAAGTAGGCGAAGTACAGGAAGGTGCAGACCTGCGACAGCAACGTACGACCCGGCGTTGGCGCCAATACGCCCAGCACGCCCAGGATCACGAACGAGATGCAGAACACCACGAGCCAGATCCGGCTCAGCCAGCCTTTGTATCGCATCGACTTGACCGGACTGCGGTCCAGCCACGGCAGCACGAACAGCACCGCGATGGCCGCGCCCATGGCGATGACCCCCAGCAGCTTGTCCGGAACCGCCCGCAAAATCGCGTAGAACGGTGTGAAGTACCAGACGGGAGCGATGTGCTCAGGCGTCTTGAAGGCGTTCGCCTGCTCGAAGTTCGGTTTCTCCAGGAAGTAACCGCCCATTTCCGGGAAGAAGAACACGATGGAGCAGAAGATGAACAGGAACACCACCACGCCGACGATATCCTTCACGGTGTAGTACGGGTGGAAGGCAATGCCATCCAGCGGTACGCCGTTTTCGTCCTTGAGTTTCTTGATATCCACGCCGTCAGGGTTGTTCGAACCGACTTCATGCAGCGCCAGGATGTGCAGCACCACCAGGCCGAGGATCACGATCGGCAGGGCCACCACATGCAGGGCGAAGAAGCGGTTCAAGGTGATACCCGAGATCAGGTAGTCGCCACGGATCCACTGGGTCAGGTCGTCGCCGATGACAGGAATCGCACCGAACAGCGAGATGATCACCTGGGCACCCCAGTAAGACATCTGGCCCCACGGCAGCAGGTAGCCCATGAAGGCCTCGGCCATCAGCGCCAGGTAGATCAGCATGCCGAAGACCCACACCAGCTCACGAGGCTTCTGGTACGAACCGTAGAGCAGGCCGCGGAACATGTGCAGGTAGACCACGATGAAGAATGCCGAGGCACCGGTGGAGTGCAGCAGACGCAGGATCGAGCCGTACTCGACGTCGCGCATGATGTACTCGACGGAGGCAAACGCCTCTTCCGCCGACGGGGTGTAGCTCATGGTCAGCCAGACACCGGTAACGATCTGGTTGACCAGAACGAGCAGTGCCAGGGAGCCAAAGAAGTAGAAGAAGTTGAAGTTCTTCGGGGCGTAGTACTTGCTGAGATGGTCTTCCCACATTTTGGTCGCGGGAAAGCGCGCATCGAACCAATCCATTAATTTGCTCATCACGCTTTCTCCGTATCGACGCCAACGACAATGATGTCATCGGTCTCATAGGAATGCGGGGGAACTGGCAGGTTCAGAGGTGCGGGTTGCGACTTGTAGACGCGACCGGCCAGGTCGTAATGGGAGCCGTGGCAAGGGCAGAAATAGCCGCCGACCCAATCCTTGCCCAGGTCGGCAGGAGCCACTTCGGGACGGAACGTTGGCGAGCAACCCAGGTGCGTACAGATACCGATCAGCAGCAGGACTTCCGGCTTGATCGAACGCGTTTCAGGGTTGACGTATTCCGGTTGGACCGAGTTCTTGGAGGATGGGTCGGACAACTGACCCTCGATCTTTTTCAGATTCCCCAGGATTTCCTCCGTACGGCGGACGATGAACACCGGCTGGCCGCGCCACTCAGCAATCATCTGCTGGCCTGGCTCGATCTTGCTGACATTCACTTTCACCGGTGCGCCGGCAGCTTTCGCCTTGGCGCTGGGAAACCATGACCCCACGAACGGGACCGCAGCCCCCACCGCTCCTGCAGCACCCACCACGGATGTGGCTGCTACCAGGAAGCGACGCCGGCCTGCATTCACGCCGTCATTGCTCATTCAGTCCTCTCCCATCAGCTTTGTGGCCTGTTGAATCAGGCGTCTACTAAGTAAAAATCTGAACTTATAAAAATTTTGCCGAATGGTAATGAAAACCCCCAATTCTGACAAGGTAATTACCGAGCGGTCATACCGCCAAGCCTTGTAGTATAGGGACTCTACGGATGTGGCAAGTTGTCACAGCAAATTATTTTACCCATAAAAAAACGCCCAGCTCCGTATGGAACTGGGCGTTTTTTTGAACGCGAAGACGAATTAACGCTTCGAGTACTGAGGACGCTTACGCGCTTTACGCAGACCGACTTTCTTACGTTCAACTTCGCGAGCATCGCGAGTAACAAAGCCGGCTTTGCGCAGTGGGCTGCGCAGAGTTTCGTCGTAGTCCATCAGGGCACGAGTGATGCCGTGACGGATGGCGCCAGCCTGACCACTTACACCACCACCGATGACAGTGACGTAGATATCGAATTTCTCGATGGTCTCGGTCAGTTCCAGCGGCTGGCGAACGACCATGCGAGCAGTCTCGCGGCCGAAGAAGTTATCCAGGGAGCGGTTGTTGATGGAGATGTTGCCAGTGCCCGGACGCAGGAAAACGCGTGCGGTTGCAGTCTTGCGACGGCCAGTGCCGTAATTTTGAGTCGCCGACATAATGAACTATTCCGTTAAAACTTCAGTTCTTGGGGCTGCTGAGCAGTATGAGGGTGAGCAGCGCCCGCATAAACCTTCAGCTTACGATACATGTCGCGACCCAGCGGGTTCTTAGGCAGCATGCCTTTAACCGCGGTCTCGATCACGCGCTCAGGGGCTTTGGCGATCAGCTTTTCAAAGTTGATCGACTTGATGCCACCAGGAAAACCGGAGTGGGAGTAGTACATCTTGTCAGAGGTCTTGGCACCCGTCACACGTACCTGCTCGGCGTTGATCACAACGATGTAGTCACCGGTGTCGACGTGAGGAGTGTACTCAGGCTTGTGCTTGCCACGCAGACGGCTCGCGATTTCGGTGGCCAGACGACCCAGGGTCTGACCAGCAGCGTCGACGACGAACCAGTCGCGCTTTACTGTTTCCGGTTTAGCAGTAAAAGTTTTCATTCTTTATAGCCTCAGGGGCCGCCCTGTAAATTAGACGGCGGATCTTACTGAATAGTGCGTACTTTGACAAGTCAAAGGCAGCCGGATACAGACGCTTTCGGGGGCTCGGGTCGGCGCGTCCGTTCAACGGCAAGATTCTTCGGCGGCGGGGCATCACTTCCACTGCAGAAAGAGGTGCGCAATTATGCAGATTGCGAAAAATAATTCAACCTGCTTTTATGCTTGCTTTGCCCGAGGAGTCCCCGATGGACTATCGCCAGCTAGGCCGTACCGATCTGAACGTAAGCGCCCTGTGTCTCGGAACCATGACCTGGGGTGAACAGAACAGCGAAGCCGAGGCCTTTGCCCAGATCGAACGCGCCAAGGGTGCCGGCATCAATTTCATCGACACCGCCGAGATGTATCCGGTCCCGCCGAAAGCCGACACCTACGCCACCACCGAACGCTACATCGGCAACTACTTCAAGAGCCGCGGCGACCGCGCCGACTGGATCCTGGCGAGCAAGATCGCCGGTCCCGGCAACACCATCGACTACATCCGCGACAAGAACCTTAAGCACAACCGCCAGCACATCGTCCAGGCGCTGGACGCCAGCCTCAAGCGCCTGCAGACCGACTGGATCGACCTCTACCAACTGCACTGGCCTGAGCGCAGCACCAATTTCTTCGGGCAACTGGGCTACCAGCACAAGGCCGATGAAAACTTCACGCCACTGGAAGAAACCCTCGAGGCCTTGGACGAACAGGTGCGGGCCGGCAAGATCCGGCATATCGGCCTGTCCAACGAAACACCCTGGGGCACCATGAAATTCCTTGCCCTGGCCGAAGCCCGTGGCTGGCCGCGCGCGGTGTCGATCCAGAATCCGTACAACCTGCTCAACCGCAGCTTCGAAGTCGGCCTTGCAGAAATTGCCATTCGTGAACAGTGCGGCCTGCTGGCCTACTCACCCTTGGCGTTTGGCTTCCTGTCGGGCAAATATGAGAACGGCGCACGGCCGGCCAAGGGTCGTTTGACCCTCTACAGCCGTTTCACACGCTATTTCAACCCTCAATCGGAAGCCGCGTGCAGCCGGTACGTGGCGCTGGCCCGCGAGCACGGCCTGGACCCGGCGCAGATGGCGCTGGCGTTCGTCACCCAACAGCCGTTCGTGACCAGCAACATCATTGGCGCCACCACCCTGGAGCAACTGGACAGCAACATCGAAAGCCTCGACCTGAAGCTGTCGGACGAGGTGCTGGCGGGGATCGAGGCGATCCACAAGGATCAGCCGAACCCGGCGCCTTGATTGATTCATAGGCCCCATCGCGAGCAAGCCCGCTCCCACAGGCGATTTGTGTCTGATCACATTGTGAAAAGCACAGAACCCTTGTGGGAGCGAGCTTGCTCGCGATAGCGAACCCAGGCTCACCACCGCATCAAAGCGACCGCGCAATGATCTCCTTCATGATTTCATTGGTCCCTGCATAGATCCGCTGCACCCGGGCATCGGCCCACGCACGGGCAATCGGGTATTCCCACATGAAGCCGTAGCCGCCATGCAACTGCACGCACTCGTCGAGCACCTTGCATTGCAGATCGGTGCCCCAGTACTTGGCCATCGCCGCGGTCGGCACGTCGAGCTTGCCTTGCAGGTGCAATTCCAGGCAGCGATCGACGAAAACCCGGCCGATCTGGATTTCGGTGGCCATTTCCGCGAGCTTGAAACGGGTGTTCTGGAAGTCTGCAATGGATTTACCGAACGCCTTGCGCTCGCGGGTGTAGTCCAGCGTCCACTGCAGCGCGGCTTCGGCCGAGGCCAGGCCGCCGATGGCGACAGTGAGGCGCTCCTGGGGCAGCTCCTGCATCAAGTAGGCGAAGCCCATTCCAGCCTGCCCGAGCAGGTTTTCCTTCGGCACGCGGACATCCTGGAAAAACAGTTCCGATGTGTCCTGGGCCTTCATTCCGACCTTTTCCAGGCGCTTGCCTTTTTCGAAGCCAGGCGTGCCCGACTCCACCAGAAACAGGCTGGTGCCCTTGGCGCCGGCCTTCGGGTCAGTTTTGGCGACCACGATCACCAGGTCGGCCAGGAAGCCATTGGTGATGAAGGTTTTCGAACCGTTGAGGACATACTCATCCCCGTCCAGCACGGCCGTGGTCTTCACCCCTTGCAGGTCGGAACCGGCGCCCGGCTCGGTCATGGCGATGGCCGTGACCATCTCGCCGGAGATCAGTTTCGGCAGGTACTTGTGCTTCAACGCTTCGCTGCCGTAATGCAGGATGTAAGGCGCGACTATGTCCGAGTGCAGTGAGAAACCGATGCCCGTCAGGCCCAGGCGGCCGATTTCCTCGATCACCACCGCGCTGTAGAGAAAGTCCGCCTCCAGCCCGCCATAAGCCTGGGGGAGATGGGAACACAACATGCCCGCCTCCCCCGCCTTGTTCCAGAGCTGGCGGTCGATATGACCCTGTTTTTCCCACTGGCTGTGGTAGGGCACGGCTTCTTTTTCAAGGAAGGTTCGTACGCTGTCACGGAACAATTCGTGCTCGGGACTGAACAGGGTTCTTGGGATCATGACGCACCTTTCGTTATTGTTGGATGTGGTTATCCCACAGAGCCTAAGCCTGCGGGGAGTGACAGGACACTGGACACATCCGACAAAAAATAAGACGATCCAGCCGTCTGGTGACCACTATCCCCTATAAAAATAAAGATGAATTATGTCCAAGCACGTCTCCACGCCCTTGCGGCGCGTCAGCATCCTGGCTATCGACCGGGTCTTCGCCTTCACTCTCATGCAAGCCAAGGATTTTTTCCATCTGGCCAGCCTGCGCTATGGCAAACAACTGGGCCAAGGCCTGACCCCGGCATTTGAAATCCGCCTGGTCAGCCCCGACGGCAAGCCGGTGAACAGCTTCAGCGATGTGATCATCCCGGTGGACGGAGGCCTGGAAAACACCGATGTGATCATCCTGCCCGCGTTCTGGGATGATTTTGACAGCCTTTGCCAGCGCTACCCTCAGATCCTGCCCTGGCTGCGGGAGCAACATGCCCGCGGCGCAGTGCTGTGCGGCGAAGCCACCGGGGTTTTCTGGCTGGCCGAAGCCGGATTGCTCGACGGCAAGGAAGCCACCACCTACTGGCGCTTCTTCAACGCGTTCAAGGAACGTTTTCCCCAGGTGCACCTGAACCAGGACAAGCACCTGACCGATGCCGACAATCTGTTCTGCGCCGGCGGCACGACGTCGGCCTGCGACCTGTACATCTATCTCATCGAACGCTTCTGCGGCGCCAACGTGGCCCAGGCCGTGGCACGGGACATCCTGTATGAAGTGCAGCGCAACTATTCGCCGGGCCGGATCGGCTTCGGTGGCCAGAAGCTGCATCAGGATGTGATCATCCTGCAGATCCAGCAATGGCTCGAAGAACACTTCGCCGACAAGTTCCGCTTCGAGGACGTCGCCCGGGAACATGGCATGAGCATTCGCAACTTCATGCGTCGCTTCCAGACCGCCACCGGGGACAAACCGCTGCATTACCTGCAGCGGCTGCGAATAGAGACCGCCAAGGGCCTGCTGTCCGGTAGCCGCAAGAGCATCAAGACCATCAGCTATGAAGTGGGCTACGACGATGCGAGCTTTTTCGCGCGGCTGTTCCGACAACACACCGACCTGTCGCCGAATCAGTATCGCCAGCAGTTCCAGCAGGCGGCGTAGGCCGAGGGCTTGGCAACGATCCACTGTGGGAGCGAGCTTGCTCGCGATGGCGATGGTTCGGCAGCACTGATGTTGACTGACAAGACGCCAGCGCGAGCAAGCTCGCTGCCACAGGGTTATCCGTGAACTGCTGATCTGGCGCGCACAAAAAAGGCCTGCGATCGCAGGCCTTTCTTGTTTTCCGAATCACCCTACGGCTTGTGCGCCCGCGACAGGAACTCGTGGGATTGCATTTCCAGCAGGCGACTCAGGGTCCGCTGGAATTCGAAGGTCAGGCGACCGCCGGTGTAGAGGTCCTTGAGTTCGACTTCGGCCGAGATGATCAACTTGACGTTGCGATCGTAGAATTCGTCCACCATGTTGATGAAGCGGCGAGCGATGTCGTCGGTGGTGACGCTCATCTGTTCGACGCCACTGAGCAGCACGGCATGGAAGATCTTGCCCAGCTCGATGTAGTCGTTCTGGCTACGAGGGCCGTCGCACAGCTCGCGGAAGTCGAACCAGGCCACGTCGTCACAGGTGCGAATGGCACGGATCTCGCGATTCTCGATGATCAGCACGTCGTTTTCGACCGCCTGGGTGCATTCCGGTGTCAGGGCACGGAAGCTCTTGCGCAGGCTTTCTTCGGCAGCGGCGTCCAGGGGGTAATGGAACAGTTCCGCCTGCTCGAGATGACGCAGGCGATAGTCGACGCCGCTGTCGACGTTGACGATTTCCGTGTGTTCCTTGATCAGCGCAATGGCCGGCAGGAAGCGCGCTCGCTGCAGGCCGTCCTTGTAGAGGCCGTCCGGCACGATGTTGGAGGTGGCGACCAGGGTCACGCCATTCTTGAACAACTCCTCCATCAAGGTGCCGAGGATCATGGCATCGGTGATATCGGAGACAAAGAATTCGTCGAAGCAGATCACCCGTGTTTCGCTGGCAAAACGCTTGGCGATGATGGTCAGCGGGTTCTTCTCGCCGCCCAGGGTCTTCATTTCTTCGTGCACCCGCTTCATGAAGCGGTGGAAGTGCGTCCGGGTCTTTTCCTTGAACGGCAGCGCTTCGAAGAATGTGTCCACCAGGTAGGTCTTGCCACGGCCCACGCCACCCCAGAAGTACAGGCCCTTGACCGGTGCCTGCTCCTTCTTGCCGAACAGTTTGCCCAACAAGCCCGGCTTGTTGTTCGACGCGGCGATCAAGTCATCGTACAGGCGCTGCAAGTGCCGCACTGCCGTTTCCTGGGCTGCGTCGTGGAAGAACTCCGGGCGTTTCAGATCAGCTTGATATCGTTCTAGGGGTGTCATATTCGTTAGCAAGGCAACAAAAACGGGCAGCCACTGTAGCGACGGCCCCGAGGAATGGCAATCGGCCCTTATTCGGGCCGATGGTCGGGTGGTGCTTCGAATCAGTCCTGCGCGGGTGTCAGCGCAACGTGCAGCGCCTCGATGGCGGCATCCCGGGCGGCTTCGTCCGCGAACGCCGGGCTGTCTGCCACGCATTCACCTTCGAGCCAGACACTGAAGGCCAATGCCTCGCTGCGCACGTCCAAGGGTTGGCCGGATTGCAGTTGCTTGGTGACCTGGCCGGCCGTCTTGCCATCGGCAAAATGACGAGACAACAGCAATTGCTCGCCATCGGCCGCCAGCAACCGGAAGCGGAAGCTGCCGTCGTCCTCGCGGAAGCTGACGAAGCGCGCAGCCTTGGCGGCTTTCTTCTTCGTGCTGGCGGCCACCTGGACCTGGCTGACGAACGAACGCAGGCCGACGGCTTCGCGCAGTTCGTTGAGGAACGGCGTCGCCACGGCCCGGGCTTTCTTCGCGCCCAGTTGCAGGAGGTCTTCCAGGTCCGCCGGACGCTCGATCAACTGGTGATAACGCTCGCGGGACTCCCCCAACTGTTCGTCCAGCAGCAGGAACAGACGGTTCTTGGCCTCGCCCCAACCCAGGCCCTGCAACAGCTCGCTACGGAACTCGGCGGCCTGCTCCGGGGTGGCGAACGCCTGGAACAACGTGAACAAGTGCGAGGTGTCCGGATCCTTCGCTTCGCCCGGGGCGCGGGAGTCGGTGACGATCCGCGAGATCGCCTCTTTCATGTCCTTGGCGCTGCTGAACAGAGGGATGGTGTTGTCGTAGCTCTTGGACATCTTGCGACCGTCCAGGCCCGGCAGCGTGGCGACGCTCTCCTCGATCAGTGCCTCGGGCAGGGTGAAGAACTCCTTGCCCTGGCCGAACAGGTGATTGAAGCGCTGGCCGATGTCCCGGGCCATTTCCACGTGCTGGATCTGGTCACGACCGACCGGCACCTTGTGGGCATTGAACATCAGAATGTCGGCGGCCATCAGCACCGGATAGCTGTACAGGCCCATGGTGATGCCGGCGTCCGGGTCTTCACCGGCCTCGACGTTCTTGTCCACCGAGGCCTTGTACGCATGGGCGCGGTTGAGCAGGCCCTTGGCGGCGACGCAGGTCAGCAACCAGGTCAGTTCCGGGATCTCGGGAATATCGGACTGGCGATAAAAGGTCACGCGGTTCACATCCAGGCCGCCGGCCAGCCAGGTCGCGGCGATCTCCAGGCGCGAGCGCTGGATGCGCAGCGGATCATCGCACTTGATCAGGGCATGGTAATCCGCCAGGAAGTAGAACGAATCGGCATTGCTGTCGCGGCTGGCAAGGATCGCCGGGCGGATGGCGCCAGCGTAGTTGCCCAGGTGCGGGGTGCCGGTGGTGGTGATGCCGGTCAGGATGCGGGTACGAGTGGTCATGGGTTATCGCTTGTCAGGCTGCTGTCAGTTCGAGAGGCGCGGCAGGAGAAGATCCTTGAGATCGGTCAGCTTGCCATGAAAAAAGTGTCCGCATTCTGCCACTTTCAGCAGCTCATGGGGGCGTTGGAGCGCATCGGACCATTCGTAGACCAGGCGGGGCTCGACCACTTCGTCGTCTTCCGGCTGGATCACGGTCAACGCACCGCCGGTCGGCAGGGGCGACTGTTCATCCAGGCGCATCACCGCCGGGGCCACCATGAACAGGTGCTTGAGCGACTGGCCCTGGGCTTCGAGCCGTCCGCCAAGGCTGGCAGCGACGAAGCCGCCGAAGGAAAAACCGAACAGGGTCAGGGGCAAGTCAGGGTGTTTTTCCCGCAGCCACGCCGCCGCAGCCTGGGCATCGTCCACTTCGCCGGTGCCCATGTCGTGGCTGCCGGCGCTGGCGCCAACGCCACGATAATTGAAACGCAAGGTAACCAGGCCGGCGTCCCGGGCGGTGCGCTGCAGGGTCGACACCACTTTGTTGAGCATGGTCCCGCCCTGCACCGGGTTCGGGTGGCAGATCAGCGCCAGGCCGCGGGGCGCCTCGCTGTCCAGGTACAAGGCTTCCAGTTGGCCCACTGGGCCATCAATGACTACAGGGGTTTCGCGCATAAGCAAGGGAAAGAACTCCGTGACCCCGAATTGGGTCGACTCGTCTAGCTAAAAGTCTGTGCCTGGCATGATTGCGATGTTCTTCGCGGTATACAGCGCAGGTCCGAGCCGTTAACGTAAAGCAAAGCCGTTTATAGAGGAAGGACTCGTGGAACACTCGCTCTTAGTTTGGTTGTTGCCGACTCTTGCCCTGGTCGCCGGTGTCGCCATTGGATTCCTGCTTGCCCGACTGCTGCCCAATGCGGTGCCCAACAGCACGCAACGCCAGCTGGACGACATCCAGGAACGTTTCGACAGTTATCAGAATGAAGTGGTCACTCACTTCAACAGCACCGCTGCCCTGGTGAAGAAACTCACCCAGAGCTACCAGGATGTCCAGGATCACCTGTCCGAGGGCGCCAACCGCCTGGCCCTGGACGAGCAGACTCGCCAACGCCTGCTGGCCGCCCTGCACGCCGATGCAGGACAGGCTCCCCGGGAACGCCTGACCCCGCCACGAGAGGTTCAGGAACCGCCACGGGACTACGCGCCCAAGGCGCCCAACTCCCCCGGCATGCTCGATGAGCATTACGGCTTGAAAAAGTAATCAGGCAGCGACACGAAAAAGCCCGCCCCGATCCTGTGATCCCGGCGGGCTTTTTCGTGAGCTCGCGCAGCGGCCGGCTCAGAACGCCAGTTGCAGGGTTTGCTGGCCCTCGAGGCTGAGCAGCAACTGCTTGGCGGCGAGCCCGCCGGCGAAACCGGTGAGGCTGCCGGAAGTGCCGATGACACGGTGGCACGGTGCGATGATCGAGATGGGATTGCGGCCATTGGCGGCGCCCACCGCTCGCACGGCGGTCGGTTGGCCGATCTGGATGGCGATGTCGCGGTAACTGCGGGTTTCGCCAAAAGGAATGCCCAGCAGCGCCTGCCAGACCCGCACCTGGAAATCCGTACCGGCAAAGTCCAGCTCCAGCTCGAAACGGCGACGCTGGCCGGCGAAATACTCCATGAGCTGGCGTTCGGTTTCCTTGAGCACCGGGTGCTGGCTGTCTTCTTCCAGGGGCCCCAGGCGCACGCGGTTGAGTCGTTCGTTTTCCCACAGGACGGCGGCCAGTTTCGTCTCCCGGGCCACGAGGATCAGTTGACCCACGGGAGATTGAATGGTCTTGCAGCTGGGTAACATCGATTCATTCCTCTACTGCCCCTGGCCGTTATCGCCACGGAGCCTCTCGACATCATCGGGCTCTATACGAAACGTCGCCAAGCGGTAATCAGGCACGGCGAAAACCGACAAGAAAGCGGAGTTGACTGATTGTAGATGAGCATTCCGATCGGACTCGCGCATGAGCCTGTTTTCAACGCAGCATGATCGTCGCGCAGGCAGTTTTCGTACAGAGCCTGGAACACACTCAGCCCAGCAACCCCAACTCCTTCGCCCGCGCCACGGCCTGGGTACGCCGCTCCACGCCAAGCTTGCTGTTGATGTGGCTGGCGTGGGTCTTGACGGTGTGCAGCGAAATGAACAGTTGCTCGCTGATTTCCTGGTTCGAACAGCCTCGGGCAATCAGTTGCAACACCGCGCGCTCGCGGCCGCTGAGGGCTTCGACAGGCGCCGGGGCATCGGCTGCTTGGGCTGCTTGCGCCGTCGCCGACGGCAGGCGCTCCAGCAGGCTCTGGCACAGGGGCGTGGACGGCGCGTGCAGCAGTTGCTCACGCAGCCAGTCCCGATGTTCCTCGGCCAATAGCCATTGGAACGGTTGCAGCACACCGCCGGCGGCGGCTTCGAACGCCTGGGCCAGGGCACTGCGAGCGGCCGGCTCGCGGCCGATGCTCAACAGCAGCGCCACTTTCTGGTTCAGCGCCATCACGCTGAGCATCTGCCGACCGGTCTGCTGGCCATGTTCGAGCAAGGCATTGAGCCGCCCTTCGGCCAGCATCGGTTGGCCCCGGATAGATTCCAGTACGGCCTGCTGCAATTCCACATGCAACGGCAATTGCGGATGGAACTCCGGCGGCGCGGCGGCCCGCTCGCCCGTGTAGGTCCGCCCCAACCGCAACAGCCAGGCCTCGGCGAGATCGGTGCGTCCCTGGGCCAGCCAGAGCTCGCATTTGACCAGGGTGATCATCGCCAGGTAGTAGACCGGCGGAACGTCCCAGATATGCATCAGGCGTTCGGCCTCGGCCAGTTCGGCGAAAGCGCGGGCAAACTCGCCGTTATGGCCTTCGACCCTTGCGATCACGCAATGGCCAATCAAAACGCTGATATCGCGACAGGCGCGGGCTTCGGTGAGGCCCGCCTGCAACCGCGTCAGTCCGGCCTCGGGCTGCATGCGCAAGGTCAGCAGGAAGCCCTCGTAGAGGGTCAACCGCGCCCGCACCGCATACAGCCGTTGTGGCGACAGCTTGTGCAGGCGCTGCTGGCCCTGGCGCACCTCATCCAGTGCCCGCACGATTTCCCCCCGGGCCTGCAGCACCCGGGCGCGATCGTAATGGGCCAGGGCTTCGAACAAGGGGTTGCCGACCCGCTGCGCCAGTTCCAGGGAATCGCGATTCAGGTTGCGTGCACGCCACAGGTCGCCGTCGGCAATCGCCAGGTTCGAGAGTGTGGACAGACACATCAGGCGCTGGCCATAGCGCTTTTGCGGCAGGCTCTCCAGGGCTTCGGTGCAATAACGCACCGTGGCCTCACGATCCCCACGCCCTCGGGCGACGATACCGCTCAGCGCCAGCCACTGGGCAAGCATGGACTTCTGCGCGGTAGCCGAAGGCGCCGGCAGGAAACGACTCAAGTGGGCGGCCAGCTCCTCGGCCGCATCCAGTTGGCAGGCCAGCCCCAGCGCCCAGCTGTAGAGCACGATGAGCCGAGGCGTACTGATGAGCAGGCTGTCCGGCAGGTCCATTTTCCAGCGCAGCAACATGCCGACGTTCTGCTCGGCCAGCAATTGCTCTTCCGAAAGGTTCTGCACCAGGTTTGCCGCCACGTCCAGGTGCCCTGCCCGCAAGGCCTGTTCCACGGCCTCGTCGATCAGGCCCTGGGCGTTGAACCAGCGACAGGCCCGCAGGTGCAAGGTGGCCGCGGGCACCATGGCCGACTCGCTGGGACGGCTGCGCAGCAGATCGGAGAACAGATGGTGATAACGATACCAGCGACCATGTTCGTCCAATGGCACCAGAAAGACCTGGTGGGCCGCCAGGTAGCGCAGGATCTCGGCGCTGTCATGGGCTTCACGCACGGCGTCGCACAACTCGCTGCAGAAGCGCTCCTGCGGCGCGGTGTCGTAGAGGAACGCCTGCACATCGGCAGGTAGGCAGTCGATCACTTCCTCCAGCAGATAATCGCGGATCAGCCCTTCCCCGCCATGCAGCGCCTGGGGCAATCGGCCCTCGGTGCCGGCTTCGGAGGCCGCCAGCAGCCAGAAACGCAACCCCGCCACCCAGCCTTCGCTGCGCTGGATGAGATTCTCCAGGGCTTCGCCGCGCAACGAAATGCTGTGATGCTCGAGCAGTATCTGGGCTTCGTCGTGAGTCAGGCGCAGGTCCTGCTCGTTCAGTTCGAGCAGTTGCCGCGACAGGCGCAGGCGCGCCAGATGCCAGTCCGGTCTCTGGCGGCTGGTAACCAGCACCAGTAATCCGTCAGGCAGGTGGTTGAGGAAAAACTGCAGGCAACGATCCAGGACGGCGCCCTGGGCCAGGTGATAATCGTCGAGCACCAGCAGCAAGGGGAAGCAGGGCGACAGGTGGGTGGTCAGTTCATCCAGCAGGCCGTCGAGCCACTCTTCGAACGCGAAGGGTTGGTGGCGCTGACGCATCTTCAGCAACCCCAGCGCACGGCCTCCCAACTGGGGGAAAAAGGCCTGGAGCCCTTCGAGCAGCCGCTCCAGGAAACGCCCCGGGTCGCTATCGCGGGTATTGAGACCCAGCCAGAGGCTTTGCCAATGGGCCGGCAGGCTCTGGCAGAACTCCACGGCCAGGGAGCTTTTCCCGAACCCCGCCGGTGCACTCACCAGCAGCAACCGACCACCGAGCCCCGCGCTCAAGCGCTCGCACAACCGTGGACGCGCGACGTGCCCATCGGGCAGCGGCGGTCGGTAGAAGCGCCCGTCCCGTACCGCGATGGCTGCGCGGTCAGAGTGTGCAGGTGCAGACAAATCAGTCATGGCCGGCTCTTGTTGAATTACGGATGGCGGCGTTGCAGATTTTCGCAGACTAGCGGTAAACGGGAAGGTATTGAAGGGAGTGCTACAAATGGCTACAAAAAGACTACACGTCGATTCAACTTGAAAGGCGCGTCAGGCATGACTTCTGTGGCGAGGGGTTCATCCCCGTTGTGCTGCGAAGCGGCCCCAAAGATTGAAGGCATCTATCTGTCGCTTCGAGTTGGCGGGTTGAGGGGCCGCTTCGCGACCCAACGGGGATGAACCCCGCGCCACAACGTTGTGTTTACCCGCTCATTTGTGTTTAGCCCCAACAAAAAAACGCCCCGAACCAGTCGGGGCGTTTTTTCGAGGATGCGGCCTCGGGTAAAGCGATTAGCGGATACCGTCCTGGCGCAGCGCGTTCGGGGTGAAGTCGGCGGTGCTGGCGGTGAAGCCGAAGTCGTAGGCCGATTTCTCCTCGTTCTTCATGCCCAGGGCCAGGTAGCGCCCGGACTGCAGGTCATAGAGGGTTTCCAGGGCGTACCACGGCACCTGCTTGTCGTAGTAGTTCTCGGCATGGGCCTCGGCGACGCGCCAGAGCTGGCCACGACCGTCGTAATGATCGATCACCGCGGCTTGCCAGGTGTCTTCATCGATGAAGAAGTCACGCTTGGCGTAGATATGGCGCTGGCCTTCCTTCAGGGTCGCGGTCACATGCCAGACACGACGCAGCTCGTAGCGCGCCAGGTCCTGGTTGACGTGGCCGGCCTTGAGGATGTCGGCGTACTTGAGTTGCGGCGAGTCGATCTTGTAGCTGTTGGCGGCGATGTACAGCTCTTTCTTGCCTACCAGTTTCCAGTCGTAGCGATCCGGCGCACCGTTGTACATGTCCAGGTTGTCGGAGGTACGCAGGCCGTCGGCGGCGGTCCCCGGGCCGTCATAGGACACTTGTGGCGCACGGCGCACACGGCGCTGGCCGGCGTTGTAGACCCAGGCCGAGCGAGGTTCCTTCACCTGGTCGAGGGTTTCGTGCACCAGTAGCACACCACCGGCCAGGCGCGCCGGCGCGGTCACTTGCTGCTTGAAGTAGAACAGGATGTTGCCGGGGTTGGCTGGATCGAAGTCCTTCATCTTGTCGCGGAACACGAACTGGTCGCGGAAGTACACCAGGCTGTAGGAGCCGTTGGGCTGCGGGGTGGCCTGAGTCACCAGGCGGGTCACGCTGCCGCCGCGATAACGGGTGATGTGGTTCCAGATCACTTCGACGCCGCTCTGGGGAATCGGGAACGGAATGGCCGTCTCGAAGTTCTCCAGGCCGTTGCCACCGGATACCAGCTTGGTGTTGACCGCATTCTTCTTGATGGAGGCGAACACCTCATCCGGAACGGTGGCACCGCGATGGGATGGGTAGACCGGCATCTTGAAGCTTTCCGGGTAGCGCTTGAACATCGCGTACTGGCCCGGCGCGAGCTTGTCCTTGTACTGGTCGACGTTCTGCGCGGTGATGGTGAACAACGGTTTTTCACTGGCGAACGGATCGGACAGGAAACCCTTGCTGTCCACGGAACCGGCGTTCTTGGCCATGGGTTTCCAGGCTGGGATCGAACCGTCGGCATTGCCGGCCATCTCGGCGCCCATCGGCGTCAGGCTCTTGCCCAGTTTGTCGGCTTCGGCGGCAGGCACCGCCGCCATGACGCTGGCGGCCAGCAGGGAAAGCCCCAACGCACCGACCTGCAACAGACTCTTTGTTATTTTCATAGTGATCATCCTGAAATACGGTGCTTAGAAGGTCACGCCGACGCTGAGCGCCAGGAAATCGCGATCGTCAACGGTGCTGAAGTCGCCACCAAAGAAGTTGGTGTAGGCCAGGCTCGCGTTGTAGGTGTTCTGGTATTCGGCATCCAGACCGAGGCTGACAGCTTTGCGGCCTTCCTCGAAGTTGCCGCCAGGGCCTGGCGAGTAGCCTTTGACGTCATGGGACCAGGCCACGTTGGGCTTGAGGTTCACACCGGCGAACACGTCCGGGTATTCCCAGATGGCGCGAGCGCGGTAGCCCCAGGAGGTGGAGGTGGTGAAGCCGTCGTTGTTGCAGTTGCTGTTCACGTTGGCGGCGGTCTGGCCACCACCTGCGGCGGTCGAAGAGTTGAGCGTGCTGCAGAAGCCGTTGGGCAACTGGCCTGGACCGAACACCGGATCACGACCGTAACGAGCATCGGATTTGCTTTCCAGGCCACCGACGTGAGTGACACCGACTTCACCAACCAGGGTCAGGCGGCTGGCGCCCATGACCTGATCGAGGAAGTGGGTGAAGGTGGTCTGGAACTGGGTGATTTCCTTGCGGCGATAGCCATGCAGGTCCTGGCCCGGAGTGCCTTGGAGCACCGAGGCATTGCCGAGCCCGGGCAATGGGGTGACACCGGCAAACAGGATATCGGTGGTGCTCAATTGCACCGGGGCATTCGGACGGTAGCTCAGTTCACCGCTCCACGCCGTACCGGTGGGCAGCGTCGTGGAGAAGCTCAGGCCATACAAACGGATGTCTTCAGGATATTCGACGAAATAATTCGAGTTACCCGCCACGATCAGGGGCGCCAGCTGACCAAAAAGCGGAGCGCTGTTGTAGACCGACTGCGGCGCACCGGTAGCACTGAAGATCGGCGCACGACTGTGGTAGTTCATGAAGTAGGCGCCAAACTCGGTGTCCAGCGGCTCGAACATGTACTTCAGAGACGCGCCCCATTGGCCGCTGTCGCGGGCATCGCGGTCCGGACCGCGACGCACCAGCACGCCTTCTTCGTTGATGTCGACGCCTTGGCCTTCCAGTATCGGGAGGACAATACCCGGAAACGGAATGCTTGAGCGTTTGTTCAATACCCGCAGGTTGTCATTGCAACCATCGGCAATCACATCGGGCTGGGAGAAGAACGTACCGCAGTTATCCACCACGGTCTGGTCCCATTCAATCTGGTAGAAGGCCTCGGCCGACAGGTTATCGGTCAGGCTCTGGGACACGTAGAACATGTTGACCGGGATCAGGCCTTCCTTGATCTCGGCACCGGGACGACGGAACGCGGACACGTCGATCGGGTTGATGGAGTTGATGCCGCCCTGGATGAAGGTACTCTCACCCCAGCTGACCACCTGCTTGCCCAGGCGCACCGAGCCCGGTTGATCGGCAATGGCGTAGTTGTGATAGACGAACGCATCGAGGATCTGCCCGCCGGAAGACTTGGCGCCTTCCTTGCGATTGCTGTCGCTGATGTCCTTGTACAGGCGGTTTTCGTCCTTCAGCTCGAAGTCGTACCAGTACTTGCCGCGTACGAACACGCCGGTATCGCCATACTTGAGTTCCAGGTCGTGGATGCCCTTGAAGATCTTCGAGAAGGTTTCGCCACGCTTGAAGTTCAGGTGTCCGTCATCGGAGGTCTGCGACAACCCCTTGCCGCCGTTGTTGACACCAATCAGGTCGCTGTTGGGCTTGGCCGTGGACCAGCTTGCGCCCACCGACAGGGACGAGTCGAACTGGCCTTCGATTTCACCGATATTGAAGCTGACGCCAAATGCCGGCCCGGCGAGCGAAGAGGCGAGACTGACCGCCAGAGGCAATTTTGCCCGGCGCCAGAACGTGGTTGCTGTGGTCATCGACGCTACTCCATGTGCTTATTGTTATGGCAGTGAACGTTCCAGGAACACTTCGACGGCCTGGGCGCGGCAACGCCCCGATACCCCGCGGAAGTCGCATCGCTCTTTCGTGCGTGCGCCCCGTTCCTGAAAAATCCGTGAGCGGACTATAGCCAGCAGGTAGTACGGCTTGATCCCTCTAAAGTGTGATTTGCAGCCCTCGACCACTCTGGAACAGTCCTTTCGCCAGGCCGACAGATATCGGCACCGCAAGGATGGCTGATTTTTCCGGTTTGACAAGGCAAGCGCTTGCTTGGTGGGGCTGCCGTGCCCTTTCGGGCACGGCAGGAACGCTTCAAAGCGTGGAAAGGAAGGTGCTGTTGTTGCTTTGCCATTCGACGATATCGACGCGGATGCGCTTCTTGTCGAGCTTGCCGACACTGGTCTTGGGAATTTCCGTAACAAGGGCAATCTGGCTCGGAATCGCCCACTTGCTCAGGTGCCCCTGCTCGACGAACGGCTTGAGGTGATCCTTGAGCTCCCGAGCCCCGATCTGGTGCCCTTCGTGAATCACCAGCAAGGCAAACGGACGCTCGCCCCACTGTGGATCCGGAATACCCACCACTGCTACTTCACGTACCGCCACGTGACGGCTGATGAGGTCTTCCAGGTCCAGGGAGGAGATCCATTCGCCGCCAGTCTTGATCACGTCCTTGATACGGTCGCGGATGTCGATGAAGCCCATGCCGTCCAGCGTGGCGACGTCACCGGTGTGCAGCCAGCCACCGGCCCAGAGCTCGGCGCCTTTCTGCGGCTCGTTGAAATAACCCTCGGTGAGCCAGGGCGCCCGCAGTACCAGCTCCCCCTGGGTCTCGCCGTCGGCAGGCAGGAAGCGGCCCTCGGCATCGACGATCGCCGCCTCCACCAGGGGCCCCGGTACGCCGGCCTTGATCCGGTAGGTGATGCGCTCGTCTTCGCTGCCGGCCATCAATTCGTCGTTCAGGTGGGCACAGGACACCAGGGGGCCGGTTTCCGACATACCGTAGGCGGCGGTGAGCTGGATGCCCTTGGCCTTGGCGGCTTCATACAGGCTACGGTTCAGGGCACTGCCGCCGATGACGATTTTCCAGCCGCCGAAATCGGCGTCCTGGGCGCTCTTGGCGTTGAGGACCATTTGCAGGATGGTGGGCACGCAGTGGGAGAACGTGACCTTCTCATTGCGCCATAGCTGGACCAGGAATTCCGGATCGTACCGGCCGGGATAGACCTGCTTGAGGCCGAGCATGGTCGCCACGTACGGCAGGCCCCAGGCATGTACATGGAACATCGGCGTGATGGGCATGTACACGTCATTGGAGCCCAGCAGCCGCACACTGTCGATGGCCCCCATGATGGTCGCCTCGCCCAGGGTATGCAGCACCAACTGCCGGTGAGTGAAGTACACCCCCTTGGGGTTGCCCGTGGTGCCGGTGGTGTAGAAGGTGGTGGCGACCGAGTTCTCGTCGAAGTCCTGGAAGTCGTAGACGGGGCTCGCCGCGGCCAGCAGTTGCTCGTATTCACCCATCAGGTTCGGCAGGTCGGCGGTCTTTTCCGGCAAGTCGGTCAGCAGCAGCGTCTTTTCCACCGTGGTCAGGTGGCCGGCAATGGCCTGGTACAACCCGACGAACTCGCTGTTGACCAGCACGAAACGGTCCTCGGCATGGTTCATGGTGTAGAGGATCTGCTCCGGCGACAGGCGCACGTTGATCGTATGGATCACCGCGCCGATCATCGGTATCGCGAACATGCATTCCAGATACCGATGGCTGTCCCAGTCCATCACTGCGACGGTATCGCCCGCCTTGACCCCGGCTTCGGTCAGCACATTGGCCAGCCGCGCGACCCGTTCGACCAGTGTCGGATAGTTGTAGCGCAACTGGTCACGATAGACGATCTCGCGGGTTTTCTCGTAACGGGCCCCGGACATCAACAGCCGCCTGATCAGCAGCGGGTATTGATAAGCGCCTTCGGCAGGAGGAATAACGCGAGTCTGCAACATAAGAATCCCTTTTTCTGACTGCATAGTCGTGGCTGGAGGTGAGCACTCTAGAGCGCTTATACACGGATCAAATCAGCCAAAGGAATGATTTATTCAGCAGGCAAATACTAGCCTTGAGCCAGTATTTGCACGCGTCACGCAGCCTGGACGGATACGCTCGCAGATCAATGCGTCTCAGTGAACGCCAGCTTCACGCCGATGGCCACGAGCACCGCGCCCATGGTGCGGTCGAACCAGTGGCCCATGCGGGCGAAACCGGCGCGCACCCGCTGCTGGCTGAACAACATGGCGACCATGCAGAACCACAAGGCCGTGGCGACCGCCAGGTATACGCCGTAACCGGCCTGTACCGCCAAAGGTGTATGCGGGTTGATGACCACGGTGAACAGCGACAGGAAGAACAGCGTCGCCTTGGGATTCAGGCCGTTGGTGATGAAGCCCGAGGTGAACGCGCCACGGGCACTACGCTCACCCACCTCCTTGTGCAGGTGGTCTTCGGCAGCACCGGCTGGCTTGGCCCGCAGCGCCTTGAAGCCGATGTACAGCAGGTAGGCGGCAGCGGCCCACTTCAACGCGTTGAAGAGCACGATCGATTGCGACACGATCAGGCCGATACCCAACAGCGAGTAGCCCACGTGCAGGAAAATCGCCGTGCCGACGCCCAGCGCCGTCCAGGTTCCCGCGCGCCGGCCGTGGGTCACGCTTTCGCGCACCACCACGGCGAAATCCGGCCCGGGGCTGGCGACCGCCAACAGGTGGATCAGGGCGACAGTGAGGAATTCGGTGAGGTACATGGGGGCTCCTCGTGGGTAGGCCTTGTTGAGTGGATGCCGTGCGGCGCCAGGGCCGCAACTCATCTGATAGGCTCGCCACATTACGCCTTCGGCTTCTGACACAAAAGGTACAGTTGATGACGAACACCGTCCGCGCCGTTTTTCTCGACCATTCTTCCCTGGACCTGGGTGACCTGGACCTGGCCCCGTTGCGCAACTGCTTCGGCGAACTGCAACTGTTCGCCCGGACCCTGCCCGGCCAGGTGACAGAACGACTCCAGGACGCCACGGTGGCGATCACCAACAAGGTCGTGATCGACGCAGCGGCCATGGCCGCAAACGCCAGCCTCAAGCTGATCCTGATCAGCGCCACCGGTACCAACAATGTCGACCTGCAGGCGGCTCGTCGCCACGGCATCACCGTCTGCAACTGCCAGGGGTACGGCACGCCGTCGGTGGCCCAGCACACGATCATGCTGTTGCTGAACCTGGCGACGCGCCTGGCCGATTATCAAAAAGCAGTGGGTGAAGGTCGTTGGCAACAGGCCGCGCAGTTCTGCCTGCTGGACTATCCCATCGTCGAACTGCAAGGCAAGACCCTGGGTTTGCTCGGCCACGGCGAGCTGGGTAGCGCCGTCGGCCGGCTGGCCGAGGCATTTGGCATGCGCGTGCTGCTGGGGCAGGTCCCTGGTCGCCCTGCCCGCCCCGATCGCCTGCCGCTGGATCAGTTGCTGCCGCAAGTCGATGCCCTGACCCTGCACTGTCCGCTCAACGAGCACACCCGCCACTTCATCGGCCCGCGGGAACTGGCGCTGCTCAAGCCCGGGGCCTTTGTCCTCAACACCGCCCGAGGCGGTCTGATCGACGAACAGGCCTTGGCCGATGCCCTGCGCAGCGGCCACCTGGGCGGCGCCGCCACCGATGTGCTGAGCGTGGAACCACCGACCCAGGGCAACCCACTGCTGGCCGCCGATATTCCCCGCCTGATCGTCACGCCCCACAACGCCTGGGGCAGCCGCGAGGCGCGGCAGCGGATCGTCGGTCAACTGACTGAAAACGCCCAGGGCTTTTTCAGCGGTGCAGCACGACGAGTCGTCAGTTGATAAACTGCCGCACTTTTTTTCAAGGAGCAGACCATGGATCCGCGCAGTGAAGTACTGCTTCGTCAGGCCGAGTTATTCCAAGGATCGGTCTTGCTGGCCGGGCTGCCCGCCGACGACCTGCTCGGCCGCCTGCCCGGGGCCCATGGCTGGTGCTGGCACGCAGGGGACCAGGCCGCACTGGACGCGCGTTTCCCTGAGCGCAGCCACTTCGGCGTGAACGTTCCCGAGCGCGCATTCGACACTGCGGTGGTGTTCCTGCCCAAGGCCAAGGACCTCACCGATTACCTGCTCAACGCCGTGGCGGCGCGCCTGGCCGGTCGGGAGGTCTATCTGGTGGGCGAAAAACGCGCCGGCATCGAAAGCGCATCCAAGCAACTCAACCCATTCGGCAAGCCGCGCAAGCTCGACAGCGCACGGCATTGCCAGTTGTGGCAGGTCACCGTCGCCAATGCCCCCGAGGCCAAGCCCCTGGAAAGCCTGGCCCAGACCTACGAGCTGCCCCTGGCCGAAGGCCCTCTGAAGATCGTCAGCCTGCCGGGGGTGTTCAGCCACGGTCGGCTGGATCGCGGCACTGCGCTGTTGCTCGAGCACCTGGATAAACTGCCCAGCGGCCACCTGCTGGATTTCGGCTGCGGTGCCGGCGTGCTGGGAGCGGCCGTCAAGCGACGTTACCCACACAACAGCGTCACCCTGCTGGACGTGGACGCTTTCGCCACCGCCAGCAGCCGCCTGACCCTGGCTGCCAACGGGCTGGAGGCCGAAGTACTGACCGCAGACGGTATCGACGCAGCGCCCATGGGCCTGAATGCCATCCTCAGCAATCCGCCCTTCCATGTCGGTGTGCACACCGATTACCAGGCCACGGAGAACTTGCTGAGAAAAGCTGCCAAACACCTGAAAAATGGCGGCGAACTTCGGTTGGTGGCGAACAGTTTCCTCAAGTACCAGCCGTTGATCGAAGAACACCTGGGGGTTTGCACGATCAAGGCCGAGGGTCAGGGGTTCCGCATCTACCGGGCCAAGCGCGGCTGAATTTTTTCACGAAACAGCACTTGCCCTATCGGATTTGCCTAGGCAGAATCCGCTCCGTCCTAGGGGAGTAGTCTCCCGCGAGCGCCCTGCTCGCCCGGCATACGTCAACATACTTGGTCAGCAGACCATGGCGTATGCGGCCCAAGCGTCCACGCAGATGGTCGCTGGGTTTGACAAGACCTATGACACGCACACCTTACCCGGGGCGGGAAGGCTGTACGTGTCATAGCCGTGTCGACCCGCCCCTTTAGGAATCCCCCTGATGCTGGACTCTTTCCTGGTACCGACCGCAATCGTTGCGCTGGCCGAAATCGGCGACAAGACACAATTGCTCGCGCTTATCCTGGCGGCTCGCTTTCGCAAACCCTGGCCGATCATCGCCGGCATCGTCGCCGCGACACTCGCCAACCACGCCGCCGCCGGTGCGGTGGGCGCCTGGGTCAGCAGCATTTTCTCGGATGGAGTCCTGCACTGGATCCTGGCGGCAAGCTTTGCGGCCACGGCTCTCTGGACCCTGGTCCCGGACAAGCTGGACGATGAAGAGGCCAATACCGCCCGCAGGTTCGGGCCGTTCCTGACCACACTGATCGCCTTTTTCCTGGCAGAGATCGGCGACAAGACGCAGATCGCCACGGTGATGCTCGCCGCGCAATACCCGGAGCTCTGGCTGGTGATCATCGGCACGACCGTGGGTATGTTGATCGCTAACGTGCCAGTGGTTCTGGCGGGTAATTTCGCCGCCGAGAAATTGCCCCTCGCCCTTATCCGCCGCCTGGCCGCCTCGGCGTTTTTCATCCTGGCGATCGTCGCGGTGTACAAGGCGATGCAGAGCAGTGGGTGGGTTTGATACCGCGTCATCGTTCATCGCGAGCAAGCTCGCTCCCACAGGGGCTGAAGATCATTGTGGGAACGCGCTTGCTCGCGACGAGGCCAGCCGCCTCACCGCATGACGATGCTTATTTCCTGGCCTGCTGATACAGCGGCATGACCTTGGGAATCGCCGCCTGCAACGAAGCGATCCGGCTGCTCGACGAAGGGTGGGTGCTCATGAATTCCGGTGGAGCACCTTCCGAAGCCTTGCTCATCTTGTTCCACAGGGTGATCGCGGCGTTCGGATCGTAGCCGGCGCGAGCGGCCAGTTCTAGACCGATCAGGTCGGCTTCGTTTTCGTTGCCACGGCTGTTGGGCAAGGTCATGCCATAGTTCGCCACGGTGTCGGCCAATGCCAGGCTGTCCTGGCCCAGGCCGAACAACGCACCGGCGCCCTGCTTGGCCATCTCGATCCCATAAGCCTTGGACATCGCTTCGCGCCCATGCTCGCGCAGGGCATGGGCGATTTCATGGCCCATGATCGCGGCGATTTCAGCGTCGGTCAGCTTCAACTGGTCGATCAGCCCGGTGTAGAACATGATCTTGCCGCCGGGGCCGCAGTTGGCGTTGAGCTCGTCGCTCTTGATGAGGTTCACTTCCCAGTTCCATTGCGCCGCATCCGGGCGGAACACCGGGGCCTGGGCAATCAGCCGGTCGGCAATGACCTGGACGCGCTTGGCATCGGCGCTGGTCTTGTCCAGCACGCCCTTGGCGCTCGCCTCGCCCATGGTCTTCTGATAGGACTGGGCGTACATCTGGTTGACCTCGGCGCTGGACAGCATGCTGAACATGTACTGCTTGCGCTCTACGCCCACGGCTCCGCCGCTGGTGGTGTTGACCGACTGGCAACCGGCAAGCAACAGGCCCGCGCTCAGTGCACTTACCATCAATGTCTTGTTCATAACGAAGCTCCCTGAAAACGTGGGCGTATCCTATGCGCGGTTTTGTATCTGCGCCAGATACACAGCGAGGGATTACAGCTAATTCGGACGGATCTCATCGAAGTCCATTTGCGACACCCACGATTCCAAAACAGTCACCCGACGAACAGCCACTCATGCAGGGCCACGCAAACGCCGATACAGCGTCCAGGCGTCATTTACACGTCCGGAGTCTTTATGAAGTTCAGATCTATCCAGTTTTCCGTGGCCGCCCTGGCGGGCGCCATCGTCCTCAGCGTGGTCGGTGCCCTGGTGCTGTACGCGCTGTTCGCCGGTGCGCGCACCCAGGAGATGGTGCAAGAGCGAACCAAGGCGCAATTCAAGCAACAGATCGAGCAACGCCTCAGCGCCCTGGCCCGCACCCAGGCCAGCCTGATCCAGCGGGAACTGGAGGCGCCGCTGTCCCTCGCCAAGGGCCTGGCCACAACCAACGCCCTCATGGGCATGGCCGGCACGGATGGCAGCCCGCAATTGAAAGTGCCACGCGAGCAGTTGATCAACCTGCTGCGTGAAACCGTGGTGCGCAACCCGAAAGTCCTTGGCGCCTACATCGCCTGGGAGCCCAACGCCATCGACCACGACGACGCCAGTTACGTGAACAGCCAGGTCCTGGGCATGGAAACCAACGGGCGCTTCCTGCCCTGGTGGTTCCGCAACCAGGACGGCACCCTGGGCCTGGAAAAACTTGCCGACGTGGCCGACCAGAAAATGCTCTCCACCGGCATTCGCGCCAGCGAATATTACCTGTGCTCCCAGGACAGCAAGAAAGCCTGCGTGATCGACCCGGCGCCGTACCGCGTCGGCGACACCATGACCATGCTCGCCTCGTTCATCGAACCGATCATGATCAACGGCGCATTCCAGGGCATCGCCGGGGCGGACCTGTCGGTGAACTTCATCCAGGACATGCTCGTGGCCGCCGACGCCAAGCTGTACGACGGAGCCGGGGAAATGGCCTTGCTGTCCACCAACAACCGCCTGGTGGCCTTTACCAAGGACCCGAGCAAACTGGGGGAAAAAGGCAGTGACCTGCTGGACGCCAACGAACTGGATAACCTGACCCGCCTCAGCATCGGCGAAGTGCGCTACGACATCGATCAAGCACATGGGCATATCGAGGTGTACATGCCATTCGGCATCGGCGAAACCAACGCCCGCTGGACGCTGATGCTGCAACTGCCGCTGAACGCGGTAATGGCCGATCTGCAAGCCTTGCAGAATGACCTGGACGATCAGCGCCAGTCCGACATCCTCGGCATGACCGTGGTGGGCCTGGTGATCGCCGGTATTGGCCTGCTGGTGATCTGGCTGGTGGGCCATGGCATCGCCCGGCCACTCAAGCAGATGGTGGCCATGCTCGATGACATCGCCCAGGGTGAAGGCGACCTGACTCGGCGCCTGGTCAGCGACCGCGCCGATGAGCTGGGGGCTATCGCCAAGGGGTTCAACACGTTCCTGAGCAAATTGCAGGGGATGATCAGCCAGGTGGTGATATCCGTGCAGAGCGTCAGCGACTCGTCGGAGCACACCGCCGATATCGCCATACGTACCAACCAGGGCGTGCACAAGCAGATGGCGGAGATCGATCAGGTCGCCACCGCCGTGCACGAAATGACCGCCACTGCCCAGGATGTGGCGCGCAACGCGACCCAGGCGGCCCAGGCCGCCAGTCATGCCGATCAGGCCGCCAGCCAGGGCATGCGGATCGTGCAGGACACCTCCACGTCCATCGGCGCCCTGGCCCAGGAAATCGGCAGGGCGGTAGGCGTCGTGCAAAACCTGGCCAAGGACAGCGAGAACATCAACGCGATTCTCACTGCCATCCGCGGGATCGCCGAGCAGACCAACCTGCTGGCCCTCAACGCAGCCATCGAAGCCGCCCGGGCCGGTGAACAGGGTCGTGGTTTTGCGGTGGTGGCCGATGAAGTGCGCAACCTGGCGCAGAAGACCCAGCAAGCCACGGAAGAAATCCAGTCGATGATCCAGCAACTGCAACAGGGCACCCGGGATGTGGTGCGGGTGATGGAAGACAGCCAGCACCGTACCGATGAAAGTGTCCAGCATGCCGCAAAGGCCGCCCAGGCCCTGGAAACCATCACCCAGGCCGTGTCGGTGATCAATGACATGAACACCCAGATCGCCAGCGCCGCCGAGGAACAGAGTGCCGTGGCCGATGACATCAACCGCAACGTCATCAACATCGGGCAAGTGGCGAACGAAGTGGCGGGCGGCGCGGACGAGTCCAGCGCGGCCAGTGCCGGCCTGACCAAACTGGCAGAGCAGCAGCGGCGCTTGATCAATCAGTTCAGGGTCTGACCCCGGGGCCTCATCGCAAGCAGGTTCGCGATGAGGCCCGCATGGGCACCGCGACACTCACGCCGGAGTCAGGCACTCCGGCCCGTTGAGTTTCGGATCGTTGACCAGGTTGGCCAGCACCCGCTCGCGCAATGGCGCCGGCTCGCTCGCCAGCAACCCTTGCAAGGCATGCAACGGCGTCTGGGGATCGAGCCACAGCCGCTGCCCTTCTTCATCCAGGATCAACGGCCGGCGCTGGCCCGCCGCCGGCAGGGTGATGACCGCCGTGCTCAACCACACCTGCTCCTGCACCGGATAGGCTTCCCAGATCGCGGCAAAAAACAGTGACGAACCCTCCCCCGGCGTCAGCCAGTAGGGTCGCTTGCGCGTGCCGCCACGCCATTCGTAGAAGCCGTTGGCCGGCAACAGGCAGCGACGCAGGCGCAGGGCTTCGCGGAACATCGGTTGCTCGGCCACGGTTTCGGCCCGGGCATGGGCCGGTGTACGCGACAGGTCCGTCAGCCACGCCGGGGTCAGCCCCCAGCGAGCCCGGGCCAGTTCGCGCTGGCCTTCGGCGCCGGCCCGCAGCATCAGCACCGAATCGTTGGGCGAAATATTCCATTGGGCCTTCTGGTCGGCGGGAAAGCCAGGCAGGGCCGCGAAAGCGGGATTCCAGCGAAACAGGGCATAACGTCCACACATGGGGCAACAGGACTCTCGATTGAACGGCCGTCAGCCTAACAGACCAGGGTACCGGGATAGCTGTCCGGTTCATCGCCGGGCAACGGCAGCGCGACATTGTACGCGGCGATCAGCTCGCGGGCGTACTGGGCCTGCTCATCCTCCACCGCCAGCCCCAGCAGCCCCTGCATGGGCAACTCGCCAGCACCGCCCACGAGGTCGCGGCCCACCAGGTGCGCCGTGATGCCTTCGCTGGCGAGCATGCCTTGCAGCAGCTCGCCTTCCATCAGGTTTTCCAGTTCGTAGATTCGCTGCATGGACGCCCCCGTCATTCGTTCTCGCTGTGAACCTCGAGCAACCATTCATGGCCATCGGTTTGCAGGATGAAATAGATCGGGCGGCAACACACCGGACAGTCCTCGATATAGGTCTGGTCGCCACCGGACAGGTCCAGAACCGCTTCAGCCGGTTCACCGCAATAAGGACATTCGTAGCGCTCGGTTTCCAGCATCGCGGTCTCCCAGGTGACTTGTGCGTATAATCGCCGGTCTATTTGCAGGGCTATTTTCGTCTGGCTTATCTTCCAGGCCGTGCCCTGTCGGTTTTTTGATCGAACCCTTAACTTACCCTAGCCGTTTCCAACAAGAGAGCATGATGGGCGAATTCGATGCCATCCGACCTTACAACGACAGCGAAGTCCCAGCGGTACTGGCTCGGCTGCTCGGTGACAAGGCGTTTCTAGATATCCTCACCCACTTCCGCTTTCCGCGCCTGGCCGGAGCCTTCGGCTGGCTGCTCAAACCTCTTATAGCGCAAAGATTGCGCCGTGAGTTCGCCGACGTGACGTCGGTCGCCACCTTGCAGGACAAAGTGGAGTTCTACGTCGACCACACCATCGAGCGCGCCACCGACGGCGTGACCTATACCGGGGTGGAGCAGTTCAAGTCCGGCAGCGCCTACCTGTTCATCGCCAATCATCGCGATATCGTGATGGACCCGGCCTTCGTCAACTACGCCGTGTACCACGCCGGCCTGCCGACCCCGCGCATCGCCATCGGCGACAACTTGCTGCAGAAACCCTTCGTCAGCGACCTGATGCGCCTGAACAAGAGTTTCATCGTGCACCGCTCCCTCACCGGGCGGAAGGAGAAACTGGCGGCCTATCAGTTGCTCTCGGCGTACATCAACCACTCGATCCGCCACGACTGCGCTTCGATCTGGATCGCCCAGGCCGAAGGCCGGGCCAAGGACGGCGACGACCGTACCGAGTCGGCGATCCTCAAGATGTTCCACATGAGCCGCAAGGACGAACCGTTCGGCGAGGTGATCCAGTCGCTGAACCTCACGCCGGTGTCGATCAGCTATGAATACGACCCGTGCGACCAGGCCAAGGCCCGCGAGCTGTATATCCGCGCCACCACCGGCAGCTACACCAAGGCACCGGGCGAGGATGACGTGAGCATCGCCAAGGGCATCACCGGCTACAAGGGCCGGGTCCATGTGAACTTCGCCGCGCCGATCACCGAGCTGTTCGAGGACACCAAGCAACTGGCCCAGGAAATGGACCGGCAGATTCTCGGCGGTTATCGCCTGTTCCCGGTGCACTACCTGGCCTACGCCCAATGGGCCGACGCGGACCCGCAATTGCAGGTTCCCAGGGCGGCGCAGATGTTCGGTGCCGAAGAGCTGGCCAAGGCCGAGGAGGAATGGCAACGCCGGCTGGACGCTTGCCCGGCAGAACACCGGCCGTTCCTGGTATTGCAATACGCGACGCCGGTGCGTAATCAGTATCGGGTCAAGGCGGGGTTGCCGTTGTAACGCCGCCTAGCTGCCGATACAAGGATATCTGGCGAAGGGTTTGGCGAAACGTCGCACGCTCGGTTGCGCAGCCACCGCAAAATGGCTGTAGATCAAGGCTGATCTATTGGGTTCGAAGGGCTGCTTTGCAGCCCAGCGGGGATCAATCTCCTCGCCACAAAAACATCCGTGACCGGCGGTGCAAGCCGCCATTTCGCGTTTTTCAGTGAACCTGCGTACTGATCCACGACACCAGCAACGCCAGCGCCAGGCAGGCAAAACCGAACCGATAGAAGAATCGGTTCATGCGCTGGGTGGCCAGGTCCAGCAGTGCTTCGAAGCGCTCCTCGCCGTTGCCACTGCGCGCTTGCAGGCTGGCCCGCGCCCGCAGCTCGCGACGACGCGTGGCGTGCAGCAACCAACCTCCAGGGCAGGCAAACAACAAGGCCAGCAGGTTGATCAGTTTGGCAGGGTGGGCGGCGAACAGCGAAAACAGATGCAGCGACATCACAAACCTCAAGGAAAAAACGGACAGGACGCGGCCCGCGACAGCGAACAGGGCGCGGATTCTACCGAAAGGCCGGCGCACTGCCGCATTTTTTCCGACCAGTAACGATCTGTTCGGTGCTTCGGATGCTGGCGTAGCGACTTTGTGGCAGAGGGATTGATCCCCGCCGGCTGCGAAGCAGCCCCGGGCTTCCTGCCGGGCCCAAGCGCCTGCGAGTGCCACGCACTCGAGCGGGAATAGATCCCTTCGCCACGGCAGAAAGGCCGTGATCCATCGTAATTCTTCGCGTCACGGTTTCGTCATCTGGATAGGCCACTCTGTCGCCCTCCCAACCTGCACGGAACCCGTCATGCTGCACGCCGAAAACCAGGATCGCCTCTACCTCATCAGCCCGAGCGACGAACAACAGAACCTCGTCGACAGCCTGTCCTTCAATGTGCAGGACCGCCATTGGCTGGTGTATTGCGCCCTGGGCGGCCACCAGCATGCCGACTTGCCTGAGACAGACCTGCTGACCGGGATCAGCGTGCTGGAATTCTATTCCCAGGCCGCCTGAAAAAACTGTGGGAGCGAGCTGGCTCGCGATAGACGAGTGTCAGCCCTCTCGATGTTGGCCGATCCACCGCTATCGCGAGCCAGCTCGCTCCCACAAGGATTACAGGACTTAATGCTTACTCAGCCAGCACCTGGCCAATGGTCGGATCCTTGAACAGCCGGGTCAGGGCATCGCTCAACACGTCGCTGACCAGCTTGGTGTTGGTGTCCTGGTTGGGCGCCATGCCGAAACGCTGGTCCAGCGAAGCACCATACCGACCGCTGTAGCGACGGTTGGCGTTCTGCACATCGGAGCGGAACGTCGCGCCGATGGTGGCTTCCGTCACGTACATGCCTTCCTTGGGCGACTGATACTTGAGCTCGGCCAGGGTCACGGTCAGTTGCGGTGCATTCATCGCGTTCGCGGTCGGGGTAAAGCCCAGCAAACGTACAGCGGCTTCGGCCTGGGCCTGCAGCTTGGGCAGGATCTGCGCACCCTGCACGGTGATCACGCTGGTTTCCGGGTACAGTCCGCCACGGGTACCGAGGGTTGGCGAGGGACGACCGTCCACCACACGCACGACTACTGGCTGGCCACGTCCGACTGGCGCCAGCTGGGCGTTGAGCCTGGGTTCAGGGTTAAGTTGTTGCGGGCTGTGGGCGCAGCCGACGAGGGTCAGACTGGTCACAGCGATCAAACCGAACAACAGGCGTTGCAACATGCTCTTCTCTCCAGAATCGGGCACTGACAAGCCCGCAGTATAGCGGTGCGCCACCGCGGCGAACCAGCCGATGAATGCTGAAATATCTGACATGAACCGGCTATCTCGGTTCCTGTCACTCCATTGTCACGGTCCTTACACCGGCATGTCATGACCCAATGCCAGGCTGTTCCCAAGCATCCCGACACGGTAACGATCATGCGCCTCCTTATCTCCCTGTTTACCCCTCGCCCCCATCACCGCAGTTTCGCCCTGCTGGACCGCGACGGTCGCTGCCAGGCGTTCAAGCAATGCAGCCTGCAACCCATGGGCGAAGGTTGGGTGGAAATCGAAGAGATCCGGCTCAGCTGGCTGAACCAGCCCTTGCCCGCCAGCGCCCGCGTACAACCGCTTCGTGCCCGCGCTCGCAACCGTCAATTGTTGGCCATCTGACCAGATGGCTAATAAAAGTCATTAAACACGACCATTTCCCTGCGTTTCTTCGTTACAATCTCCCCCCGATTATAAGGACGTCTCCTGATCGGGCCTCGCAACACCGCTGATGCATGGTCATCGGCATCCAGCATCGCCCACAGAGAGCCGCCCACACAGATCGAGTGAAGCTGGCGCGCCTGCTGTTTCCGGGCCAATCACCACTTTTCGCGAATCTGCAGAGCTGTCATTACGCTCGGTCACTGAGCTGTCTGCCCGTTTTGCCTGTCATGTACTCCATGGGGGCAACCGATCCGGGCACGGTGCCAGGCTGGGACAGCCCTTTTTTGAGGTTCACGTCTTCAAAAGAGCGTGAAAAAACGGGTTTTCACAACTTCACGAGAGTGTGGCGAGCAAATGAAGAGTTTTGCGTCTGAACAAGCACCATCAGCGTCTGGAATAGCCCAACGACACAGGACCGGATATCGCTCAAGAACTGGCGCCTGAAGCCTGTCCGCTACGGATTTGGTTGCACGAGTGGATGTCTCGGCCATAAGTCGAATTGCCTGCCCGGCGCTTAAATGAGTTCATATGACTCTTGAGGCCAGGCTGCATGCATCCGCAGTGTTGCGAATGAATTGCGAAGATTCGGACATGGCGATCCTGGCCATGGGTACCTGGGGCGCAACTGACCTTGCCCCGCCACTCCTGGCCGCTATGCCGACAATTTGGTGCTGCAGATTTTGGAGACGCGTTAAATGGCGCATAACGAAGCAGTCGATGTAGTTCTGGTAGGGGCCGGCATCATGAGTGCCACCCTGGCCGTGCTGCTCAAGGAGCTCGACCCCGCGATTTCGCTGGAAGTCGTCGAGCTGATGGATTCCGGTGCTGCGGAGAGTTCCAACCCCTGGAACAACGCCGGTACCGGCCACGCCGGGCTGTGTGAGCTGAACTACACCCCCCAGGCGGCCGATGGCAGTATCGACATCAAAAAAGCCGTGCATATCAACGCCCAGTTCGAGGTGTCGAAGCAGTTCTGGACCTACCTGACCCGCAAGGGCACGTTCGGCTCGTCCAGGTCCTTCATCGCACCGGTGCCGCACCTGAGCTTCGTGCAGGGCGAGAAAGGCGTGGCGTTCCTGAAGAAGCGCTTCGAACTGTTGAAGCAGCATCACGCCTTCGCCGACATGGAATACACCGAGGACAAGGCCAAGATGGCCGAGTGGATGCCGTTGATGATGCCCGGCCGGCCGGACGACGAAGTCATCGCCGCCACCCGGGTCATGAACGGCACCGACGTCAACTTCGGCGCCCTGACCAATCAGTTGCTCCAGCACCTGACCAGTGCCCCGGACGCCCAGGTCAAGTACTGCAAGCGGGTGACCGGCCTCAAGCGCAATGGCGCCGGCTGGACGGTCAGCATCAAGGACGTCAATTCCGGCAGCACTCGTGAAGTCGATGCCAGGTTCGTCTTCCTGGGCGCCGGCGGCGCGGCGCTGCCGTTGCTGCAAGCCTCGGGCATCGAGGAAAGCAAGGGCTTCGGCGGCTTCCCGGTCAGCGGCCAGTGGCTGCGTTGCGACAACCCGGACGTGGTCAAGCACCACCAGGCCAAGGTCTACAGCCAGGCCGCCGTGGGCTCGCCTCCCATGTCGGTACCGCACCTGGACACCCGCGTGGTCGACGGCAAGAAATCCCTGCTGTTCGGGCCGTACGCCGGCTTCACCACCAAGTTCCTCAAGCACGGTTCGATCATGGACCTGCCACTGTCGGTGCGCGCCGGCAACATCGGGCCGATGCTGGCCGTGGCACGTGACAACATGGACCTGACCAAGTACCTGATCAGCGAAGTGATGCAGTCCATGGAGCAGCGCCTGGAAGCCCTGCGTCGTTTCTATCCCGAGGCGAAAGCCGAGGACTGGCGCCTGGAAGTGGCCGGCCAGCGAGTGCAGATCATCAAGAAAGACCCGAAGAAAGGTGGCGTCCTGCAATTCGGCACCGAACTGGTGGCGGCCAAGGACGGCACCATCGCCGCCCTGCTGGGCGCATCGCCGGGTGCTTCGGTGACCGTTTCGATCATGCTGGAACTGATCGAGCGCTGCTTCCCCGAGAAGGCCAAGGGCGAATGGGCCGCCAAGCTCGCGGAAATCTTCCCGGCCCGGGAGAAAGTGCTGGAGACCGACGCGGCGCTGTATCGCAAGGTCAATGCGCAGAACAACGTCGCATTGGAACTGGTTGAAGAAAACAGCGAGACCCCAAGCTACGCTTGATTGGTCCGCATGAAAAAAACGCCCCGTACTCCATGAATACGGGGCGTTTTTTTATGGGAGAAGCTTGGGATGGCGCCCGCTAGTCCGCCAGGCAGCCCCTCGGCCAGTCAACCGCGCGCCTTGTTGAACAACTCGATGTATTCCTCGGCGTTGCGCTGGTCCTTGATCAACGCGACGAAATCGTTGCCATGTTCGTCCTTGCCATCGAGGTCATAGCCGGCTTCGACGAAGAAGGTCAGGAAGCGCTCGAAATCGTCGACCCGCAGACCGCGATAGCCCTTGATCAGTTTGTGCAGCGACGGCGAGGTGGCATCGGCCGGTTCGAAGTTGAGGAACAGTTTGATCTGTTCGTCGCCAATCTCGTCACCAATCACCTGTTTCTTGTCTTTACGCATTGCCGGCTCCAGCTCGCACAGTTCACGGGGCGGGCAGTTTACCCCCGGCGGGCCCCAGGGCTCAACGCGAGCGTTCGGTACCGGTGTGCAGGTCGGCCCAGATATGACCATTGGCGTAGGTCAGAAACTGCACGTAGACCGTGTCGTTGCGCAACAGATCGATGACCACCCGATACTGCGCCTGTGGATAAGACAGGGTCAGGGTCTTGCTCGCTTCGTCGAAGAGCGGTTTCTTCAGGCTTTTGCTTTCGCCATCGAAATTGAGGATCACCTGGCTGATGGTGGCGCCCTTGTTCAGGGGCTTGCCCTTGAGGCGAACCAGCAGTGGCGAGGTCACCGGTATCGGTTGCTGGTTGGATTGCCGCTGGTTGCCCAGCACCACCGAGTACTCGGTGACCTGCAGCAGTTGCTGTTGTTCGGGCTGTTCCTGGCGCACCACCAGGTCGTCAGGCGGCAGGAACTGGCTGTGCATCGGCGCGGCGACCACCGCCAGGGGCAGGCTGGATATCAACAGCGGAACGGCGCAGCGGCGGATCGATACTCTCATGTCAGGCTCCGAGGTCTTGGCCCGGCACTCTAGCATGAGCAGGAACGATAAAAATAAGCGAGCCGGGTCAATACATCCGGGGCTCCGGCGCGGCATACTCAGATGGCCATCAGCCTTGGTTTCATCGTGGCCAGGGACTGGTCTCCGGCAGGTCCAGATGCGTCCCGTTCAGTTAGTGGAGTGCCTATGTCTTTCTCCGCCCCGCCCTTGTTCGCTGCCTGGCGCCAGGCCTGGCGCACCGGTTATACCCTCGAGCGCCTGCGTGGCGACCTGGTGGCCGGGCTGACGGTCGGCATCATCGCCATCCCCCTGGCCATGGCGTTGGCAATCGCCGTCGGCGTGCCACCGCAGCATGGCTTGTACACCGTACTGGTAGCGGCACCGCTGATTGCCCTGACCGGCGGCTCGCGCTTCAACGTGAGCGGGCCAACAGCGGCATTCGTGGTGATCCTGCTTCCCATCACCCAGCAATACGGCCTGGGTGGCCTGCTGCTGTGCACGATGCTGGCCGGCCTGATCCTGATCGCCCTGGGACTGATGCGGGCCGGGCGGCTGATCCAGTACATTCCCTATCCGGTCATCCTGGGCTTTACCGCCGGTATCGGCGTGGTCATTGCCACCTTGCAATTGAAGGACCTGCTGGGCCTGACCACCATCGGCCAGGCCCAGCACTACATTGAACAGCTGGGCGCCCTGATCGTGGCGTTGCCCAGCGCACGACTGGGCGATGGCATTGTCGGCATCACCTGCCTGGCGGTGCTGATCGTCTGGCCACGCTGGGTCCCGCGCGTTCCGGGGCATCTGGTCGCACTGCTCGTCGGGGCGCTGCTGGGGGTGCTGCTGGAGCTCGGTGGCTGGCCCATCGCGACACTGGGCGAACGCTTCAGCTATATGGTCGATGGCATCAGCCATCCCGGCATCCCGCCCTTGCTGCCAACCTTCGACTGGCCGTGGAACCTGCCAGCCGGCGATGGCCAGCCACTGGGCCTCTCCTATGACCTGATCCGCCAATTGATGGCGCCGGCGTTCGCCATTGCCATGCTCGGCGCCATCGAATCGCTGCTGTGCGCCGTGGTGGCCGATGGCATGACCGGCAGCAAGCACGACCCCAACGCCGAACTGATGGGCCAGGGCCTGGGCAACCTGGTTGCGCCGCTGTTCGGTGGCATCACCGCCACGGCGGCGATTGCCCGCAGCGCCACCAACGTGCGCAGCGGCGCGTCCTCTCCGCTGGCCGCGATCATCCACAGCCTCGTGGTGCTGCTGGCGATGTTGCTGCTGGCACCGCTGTTCAGCTACCTGCCCATGGCTGCCATGGCTGCGTTGCTGGTGATGGTCGCCTGGAACATGAGCGAGGCCGGACATGTACTGCACACCCTGCGCATCGCCCCACGCAGCGATGTGCTGGTGCTGCTCACCTGCCTGAGCCTGACGGTGCTGTTCGACATGGTACTGGCGGTCGCCGTCGGCCTGCTGCTGGCGGCCGGGCTGTTCATCAAGCGCATGAGCGAACTGACCGACAGCGCCGAGCTGCCGCGTCACGCCCATCAAGCCTTGCTGGATATGCCCGAGCATGTGCGCTGCTATGAAATTCGTGGCCCGCTGTTCTTCGGCGCGGCAGAAAAGGCCCTGGACGTGCTGCGCAGATTCGATCCGGATGTGCGGGTCGTCGTGGTGGACATGGCCGCGGTGCCGATGCTGGACATGACCGCCCTGGCGGCGTTTGAAAATATCCTGAAGGATTATCGCAAGCAGAACATCGGCCTGATCTTGGTGGCAACCACCCCCAGGGTGCGCCTGAAGCTACGCCGTGCCGGCGTTCATCGCGAACGGCGCCAACTGGCGTATGTGCAAACCCTGGAGCAGGCGCGGGTCAAGAGCGAGCAGTGGTTGCAAGCCAACCACGCCTGACCTGGGTCTATCAGTCGAACTGGGCGCGCATCCAGGCCTGGTACTCGACAACGCCGGGCTCGCCTTCACGGGGTGCCCAATGGGCCAGTTCGCCTTCGCCCACGGGCCGGTAAGGGCCTGCCTTGCATTCGAACATCAGGCTGTCGGGTTCCAGCACCACCAGGCCGTGATACACACCGGCCGGCAGGTCGACGCCAAGGCAATCGCCTCCGGCCTGCAGGACGCGCTTGTCCACCACCCCCCCGGCCTCGTCGAAGATCAACACACCGAGACGGCCCCTGAGTACCAGGAGCGTCTCGGCCTTGTCAGCGCTCAGGTGCCGATGCGGCGGGATGTAGGTCGAAGGCTGCAGGCCCACGGCCATGCGGTGGCAGGGCTCTTCCATGCGATGGAAATTATGGTGCTGGCGTCCGCGAGGACTGGCCGTGGCTTTCTCGGCCAGTTCATCGAACAACGCCTGATCCAGAAAGCCTGGCCGGGTCATCGATTACATTCCTTTCACAGCGAAAATACCGTTGGCGTTGCGCCAGTAACCCTTGTAGTCCATGCCATAGCCGAAGATATAGCGGTCGACGCATGGCAGGCCCACGAAATCAGCCTTCAGGTCGGGACGAGCCTTGCGGTCGTGGTCCTTGTCGATCAGCACGGCAGTGTGCACGGCACGGGCACCGGCGTGCCTGCAGAAGTCGATGATGGCGCCCAGGGTGTGCCCTTCGTCGAGAATGTCGTCGATGATCAAGACATCGCGGTCGATGAACGACACTTCCGGCTTGGCTTTCCAGAACAGGTCGCCGCCGCTGGTTTCATTGCGATAACGGGTGGCGTGCAGGTAGGACGCCTCCAGCGGGAAGTTCAGGTAGGTCAGCAGCTTGCCGGAGAAAATCAACCCGCCGTTCATGACGCAGAACACCACCGGGTTGGACTCGGCCAGTTGTTCATTGATTTGCGCACCGACACGGGCGATGGCCGCTTCGACTTCGGCTTCGGTGTACAGGCAGTCAGCCTCTCGCATGATTTGACGGATATGCTCGAGATCAGCGGACATGGCGCTCTCCAGGGGAGGTTGAAGGGAGGGACGGGCTCGGAAAAGCGGGCAAAGGTACGCATCCCGCCCGGCCAGATCAAGCGTTTGTGGACTAACGTTCTGTATTGTCTATAGGACAACATCCCCGGATAGATTAATCTAGCCCGGTTTTTTTGCCCGCCGCCGGAGCCTTCCCATGCCCATCCTCGAGATCCGCCATCCGCTGATCAGACATAAACTCGGCCTGATGCGTCGTGCCGACATCAGCACGAAGAACTTCCGCGAGCTCGCACAGGAAGTCGGTGCGCTGCTCACCTATGAAGCCACCAAGGACCTGCCGCTGGAGTCCTACCAGATCGATGGCTGGGCCGGTGCGGTCCAGGTAGAGAAAATCGCCGGCAAGAAAATCACCGTGGTGCCGATCCTGCGCGCCGGTATCGGCATGCTCGAGGGTGTGCTTAGCCTGATCCCGGGCGCCAAGGTCAGCGCCGTGGGCGTGGCCCGTAACGAGCAGACCCTGCAAGCCCACACCTACCTGGAAAAACTGGTGCCGGAAATCGACGAGCGCCTGGCGATGATCATCGACCCGATGCTCGCCACCGGCAGTTCCATGGTCGCCACCATCGACCTGCTGAAAAAAGCCGGTTGCCGGGATATCCGCGCCATGGTGCTGGTTGCCGCGCCCGAAGGCATCAAGGCGGTGGAAGACGCCCATCCCGACGTAACCATCTACACCGCCTCCATCGATCAGAAGCTCAACGAGCATGGCTACATCATCCCGGGCCTGGGCGATGCCGGCGACAAGATCTTCGGCACCAAGCAGAAGGACGCTTGAGCATGCAGGATGAATTCAACGATCCGCTCTGGCGCCAGGTGCTGTCCGGTGCGCAGATGCTGTTCGTCGCCTTTGGCGCGCTGGTGCTGATGCCGCTGATCACCGGGCTGGACCCCAACGTGGCACTGTTTACCGCCGGCCTGGGCACCATCCTGTTCCAGGTGGTGACCGGGCGCCAGGTGCCGGTGTTCCTGGCGTCGAGTTTCGCGTTCATCACTCCGATCATTCTCGCCAAGGGCCAGTTCGGCCTGGCCGAGACCATGGGCGGCGTGATGGCGGCCGGCTTCGTCTACACCTTCCTGGGGCTGGCGGTGAAGATCAAGGGCACCGGGTTCATCGACCGGCTGTTGCCGCCGGTGGTGATCGGTCCGGTGATCATCTCCATCGGCCTGGCGATGGCGCCGATTGCCGCGAACATGGCCATGGGCAAGGCCGGTGACGGCACCGAGCTGATCCACTACCAGACCGCGATGCTGATTTCCATGCCGGCCCTGCTCACCACCCTGGTGGTCGCCGTATTCGGCAAAGGCATTTTCCGCCTGGTGCCGATCATTTCCGGCGTGCTGGTGGGTTTCGCCATGTCGTTCTTCTTCGACGTGGTGGACACCGCGAAGATCGCCGCCGCGCCATGGTTCGCACTGCCGAACTTCACTGCGCCGGCGTTCAACTGGCAAGCGATCCTGTTCATCGTGCCGGTAGCGCTGGCACCGGCCATCGAGCATATCGGCGGCGTGATTGCCGTGGGCAGCGTGACCGGCCGCGACTACCTGAAAAAACCCGGCCTGCATCGCACGCTGTTCGGCGACGGCATTGCCACCACCGCGGCCGGCCTGTTCGGCGGTCCGCCCAACACCACCTATGCCGAAGTCACCGGCGCGGTGATGCTGACCAAGAACTACAACCCGAAGATCATGACCTGGGCGGCGATCTTCGCCATCGCCCTGGCATTCATCGGCAAGTTCGGCGCGCTGCTGCAGAGCATCCCGGTGCCGGTCATGGGCGGTATCCTGTGCCTGTTGTTCGGTTCGATCGCGGCGGTGGGCATGAACACGCTGATCCGCCACAAGATCGATCTGGGCGAGGCGCGCAACCTGGTGATCGTCTCCGTGACCCTGGTGTTCGGCATTGGCGGCGTGCTGGTCGGCACAGGCACTGGCCCGGACGATTTCGGCCTCAAGGGCATCGCATTGTGCGCGGTAGTGGCAATCGCCCTGAACCTGATCCTGCCGGGCAATGACAGCTGGAAGCACAAGAAGGCGGATGAGCCGCTGATCTGACTCAGGCATGAAGACTTCGTTGTCGGCCTGATAGTCATCGAGAGCAAGCTCGCTCCCACAATGGATCTCGAGTGGTCACAAACTTTGTGTACCCCCGCAGATCCCATGTGGGAGCGAGCTTGCTCGCGATGAGGCCCTTGAACGTCACAAAGCTATGGGAGCCCGTTCACAGAGAGTGCTCAACGCCTGTGCCCACTGCGGCTCATCATTGAGGCAAGGCACCAGCACCAGCTCCTCCCCGCCCGCCTCGCGGAACTGCTCACGGCCACGATCGCCGATTTCCTCCAGGGTTTCGATGCAGTCGGCCACGAATGCCGGACACATCACCAACACTTTCTTCACACCACTTTTGGCCAGTTCATCCAGCCGCGCTTCGGTGTAGGGTTCGATCCACTTGGCGCGGCCCAGCCGCGACTGGAACGACACCGACCATCGACCCTGCGCCAGTCCCATGCGCTTGGCGAACAATTCGGCAGTGCGTATGCACTGGGCGCGGTAACAGGTCGCCATGACCTGCGGCGAGGCGTTCCGGCAGCAGTCGGCATCCTTGAAACAGTGGAAACCCGTGGGGTCGAGCTTGGTCAGGTGCCGCTCTGGCAAGCCATGGAAACTGAGCAACAAGTGATCGTAGTCCTGTTCCAGATAAGGCTTGGCGCTGGCAACCAGTGCATCCAGATATTCCGGCTGGTCGTAGAACGGCTGGAGAATCGAGAACTGCACATCGAGCTTCTTTTCCCGCACCACCCGCTTCGCTTCCTCGACCACCGTGGTGACCGTGCTGTCAGCGAACTGCGGGTACAACGGCGCCAAGGTGATCTTCCTATGCCCCTGGCTGGCCAGGCGCACCAGCGCCGACTCAATGGACGGCTCGCCGTAACGCATCGCCAGCTCCACCGGCCCTTGGGTCCACTGCGCGGTCATGGCCTGTTGCAGCCGACGACTGAGCACCACCAGCGGTGAGCCTTCATCCCACCAGATCGAGGCATAGGCGTGGGCCGATTGCTCGGGGCGCTTGATCAGGATCAGCGACACCAGCAGCCGCCGTACCGGCCAGGGCAAGTCGATAACGTAGGGGTCCATCAGGAACTGGTTGAGGTAACGGCGCACATCGGCCACCGAGGTGGAGGCAGGCGAACCCAGATTCACCAGAAGCAACGCGTGATCGGTCATGCAACGTCCTATTTCAGAAGCGGCCGGACACGTCGTCCAGGGCCGCGGGCAAGTCAGTGAACCGGAAAGTGAAACCCGCCGCCTGCAATCGGACCGGCGTGGCGCGCTGGCCGCCCAGCAACAGCAATGACAATTCTCCCAATGCGACTTTCAGCACCAGCTCCGGCATCGGCACCACCGTTGGCCGATTCAGCACCCGCCCCAGGGCCTTGGTGAAATCGCGGTTGCGTACCGGGTTTGGCGCGCACGCATTATAAGGACCGCTGGCGTCATCGCGATGCAGAAGAAAATCAATCAGAGCGATTTGATCGTCGATATGAATCCATGGCATCCACTGCCGACCATTGCCGATACGCCCGCCCAGCCCCAGTTTGAAGGGCAATAGCAGCCGCGACAAAAAGCCGCCCTCGGTGGCCAGGACCAGGCCGGTGCGCACCAGTACGACGCGCAGCCCCATGGCCTCGGCCCGCTGTGCGGTTTCTTCCCAGGCAATGCACAACTGGCTGGCGAAGTCCTCGCTCACGGGACCGGATTGCTCGGTCAGTTCCCGCTCACCGCCGTCTCCGTACCAACCCACCGCGGAACCGGAAACCAACACTCGGGGCTTGCGCTCGCAACGTTCCAGCCAGGCCAGCAAGACCTCCGTGAGGGTGACGCGACTGCTCCACAACAGCATCTTGCGCTTGTGGCTCCAGGGCCGGTCGGCAATCGGTGCCCCGGCGAGGTTCACCACCGCATCCACCGGCTCTTGGATCTCTTCGAGCCTGGCAATCCCTCGCACCTGTGCTCCGCAGATATTCGCCACCTGTTCAGGCCGACGACTCCATACTGTCAAACGATGTCCCTGCTCCAGCCAGTGACGGCAGAGCCGACGCCCGATCAATCCAGTACCGCCGGTCAGCAATATGTGCATGAGGTGATCCTCGCAGAGCGTTTTACCCGGCCCATTAGTCTATTTTTATAAGCAGGGATTTTTCGTATCAGACAGGGTCTGTGTTTTAACAATAGGACAACCTGTCCAAACGCGAACGGTAAAACTTATACCAAAAACCCGAATTGTACAGCTTTGAACGACGGCGTAGTCTGTACAGAAAGCTAAACGAGGCCCTCATGACTGTACCTATCGCAATCATCGGCACCGGCATCGCCGGACTCTCAGCCGCCCAGGCCCTGACGGAGGCCGGGCACATCGTTCAACTCTTCGATAAAAGCCACGGCAGCGGCGGGCGCATGTCCAGCAAACGCAGCGACGCCGGTGCGCTGGACATGGGCGCGCAATATTTCACTGCGCGCGATCGTCGCTTCGTCACCGAAGTGCAGCGCTGGCAAGCCAACGGCTGGGCCGCGGAATGGAACCCGCAGCTCTATCACTTCCAGGGCGGGCAGCTATCCCCTTCGCCGGACGAACAGACCCGCTGGGTCGGCACCCCGCGCATGAGCGCCATCACCCGGGCATTGCTGGGCAAATTGCAGGTGCAGTTCTCCTGCCGGATCACCGAAGTGTTCCGCGGCCAGGAACACTGGCACCTGCAGGATGCGGAAGGCTTCACCCATGGCCCGTTCGGCCAGGTCGTGATTGCCACCCCCGCGCCCCAGGCCACTGCCCTGCTCGCCACCGCACCGAAACTGGCCGGGGTCGCAGCCGGGGTCAAGATGGACCCGACCTGGGCCGTGGCCCTGGCATTCGAACAGCCGCTGGATACGCCCATGGAAGGCTGCTTCGTCCAGGACAGCCCTCTGGACTGGCTGGCCCGCAACCGCAGCAAGCCGGGACGCGACAGCAAGCTCGATACCTGGGTTCTGCATGCCACCAGCGAGTGGAGCCGGCAGCACATCGACCTGTCCAAGGAAGCCGTGATCGAACACCTGCACGGTGCCTTCGCCGAGTTGCTGCACAGCGCAATGCCCGCCCCCAGCTTCAGCATGGCCCATCGCTGGCTCTACGCGCGTCCCGCCGGCAGCCACGAATGGGGCGCCCTGGCCGATGCCGACCTGGGGCTGTATGTCTGCGGCGACTGGTGCCTGTCGGGCCGGGTCGAAGGAGCGTGGCTCAGCGGCCAGGAAGCCGCGCGTCGCTTGCACGCCAGCCTGCAATAACTCGCGTCACCCTGCGCTACCCGCTGCTGTCGAGGCAGACAGCAGCCCATCTGCGACAACCTGTTCGACGCCGCCGCCTGCTGCAAATCCACACAAGTGGTTGACTTGTGCCGCAGCGAACCTATGATGAAATAATTGTACAAGAACAGTTTCCTGTACAAGAAATGAATCAGAGGTCGTCCATGCCCAACGAAGCCGCTGCCAAGCCGAAAATCGCCATCAGTGCCTGCCTGATGGGCGAGGAAGTCCGTTTCAATGGCGGGCATAAACAATCGCATCTGTGCAGTCGTGTCCTTACGGAGTATTTCGAGTTCGTGCCCGTATGCCCGGAAGTCGCCATTGGCCTGGGCATTCCGCGAGAACCGATCCGGCTGGTGGGCGATCCCGCGAACCCCGACGCGGTCGGCACGGTGAAGCCCGACCTGGACGTGACGCGCCCACTGGCCGAGTACGGCAGGCAAATGGCTGCTGAGCTGGACGACATCTGCGGCTACATCTTCATGCAGAAGTCACCGTCCTGCGGGCTGGAACGGGTCAAGGTCTACAGCCATAACGGCGCCCCGCAAAAGGATGGCGGACGGGGCATCTACGCCCAGGCGTTCTGTGATCGCCATCCGGATCTGCCGGTGGAGGAAGACGGTCGCCTCAACGACCCGGTGCTGCGGGAGAACTTCCTGACCCGGGTATTCGCCTACGCGGCATGGCAACCCCTGCGCCACAAGAATCTGACCCGGCGGGACCTGATCGAATTCCACTCGCGCTACAAGTACCTGCTGATGGCCCACAACCCGGTGCAATACAAGGCCTTGGGCAACCTTTTGGGCAGCATGGGCAAGGCCGATCCCAACGAGCTGGGGCCGCGCTACTTCAGCGCGCTGATGGCTGCCCTGAAAAAATGCGCCACCCGCCGGACCCACACCAATGTGCTGCAGCACCTGAGCGGTTATCTCAAGCGTGCCATCGGGGCCGAAGACAAGCAGGAAGTGCAACACCTCATTACCCAGTATCGCCAGGGCATCGTACCGCTGGTGGTGCCCCTGACGTTGCTCAAGCATCACTTGCGCCTGCATCCCGACCCGTACCTGGCGCAGCAGGCCTACTTGCAGCCGCACCCGGAAAACCTCAGCCTGCGTAACGCCATCTGATGGCCCGTGAACCTGATTCGAGCGCACGCGAGGACCTGGGAGCCGACTTTGCCGAGGCCCTGGCCCAAGGTTGGCTGCCGATACGCGAAGTGGCGCGACAGACCGGCGTCAACGCCATTACCCTGCGCGCCTGGGAACGTCGCTATGGCCTGATCGTGCCGTACCGCACCCCCAAGGGCCACCGATTGTTCAGCGCCGAGCATGTGGAACGGATCCAGACCATCGTCACCTGGATCAATCGAGGCGTGGCCGTGAGCAAGATCAAGCCCCTGCTCGACACGCCACAACCACCGCCCGAAACGCCGGAGAACGACTGGCAGCGCCAGCGTCATGGGCTGGTGCTGGCCGTGACCCAACTGGCCGAGCGCCAGGTCGACGACCTGGTGAACCAGGCCATGGCGCTCTACCCGCCATGGACCGTCTGCGAGCAATTGCTGCTGCCCCTGCTGGCCGATCTGCACCGCCGCTGGCAAGGGCAGTTCGGCGCGCAATTGGAGCGTGTGTTCCTGCATTCCTGGCTGCGCAGCAAATTCGGCAGCCGGATCTACCACAACAACCGCCAGTTGCGCGGCGCACCGTTGCTGCTGGTCAATCAGTCCGACCTGCCCCTGGACCCTCAGCTGTGGCTCACCGCCTGGCTGGCCAGCAGCACCGATTGTCCCGTGGAGGTATTCGACGAACCGATCCCTGCCGGCGAACTGGCGTTGGCCGTTGAGCGCCTCGCGGCTCGCGGTGTATTGCTGTATTCCAGCCACGCCTTGAACCCGTCGCAACTGCCCAGGCTGCTGAACGGGATCGACTGCCCGGTGATCATCGCCGGCAGTGCCGCATCGATCCACCACGCCAGCTTATCCACTGGAGCTGCGATGCCGAACGTCAGCTGGGCCGAAGACCCGTTATCGGCCCATCGTGAACTGCGCCGCCAGGCACTTCTTTGAATGGAAACCCTATGCAACTGATCTGGCTGCGCAGCGACCTGCGCCTGCACGACAACACCGCCCTGGCGGCCGCCACGGCTCGAGGCCCGTGTGTGGCAGTCTATCTACCAAGTCCGGAACAGTGGCGCAGCCACGACGACGCCCCCTGCAAGATCGATTTCTGGCTGCGCAACCTCACCTCGTTGAGCGCGGACCTGGGTGAGCTGAACATCCCGTTGCTGGTACGTGCTGCGGCGCGTTGGGACCAGGCGCCACAGGTGCTGCTCGGGTTATGCCGCGAGCTGAAGATCGATGCGGTGCACGTCAATGAAGAGTATGGGCTGAACGAAACCCGGCGAGATGCCGACGTGGCCCGGACCTTGAAAGCCCAGGGCATCGAATTTCACAGCCACCTCGACCAGTTGCTGTTCAAGCCCGGTAGTGTACTTACCCGGACCGGCAATTATTTCCAGGTGTTCAGCCAGTTTCGCAAAGTCTGCTACAGCCGTTTGCACCTCTCGCTGCCGAGCCTGGTCGCCACTCCGGCCCGGCAAGCGCCAACCGGTATCGACAGCGATCCGGTACCGACCCGTGCCGAGGGCTTTCACCCTCCCGGCGAAGCGCTACGCGCCCTTTGGCCCGCGGGCGAAAACGAAGCCCGGCGGCGTCTCGATGCATTCATCGACCAGCACCTCGACGACTACCAGCGCGACCGGGATTTCCCGGCCCGGCCCGGCACCAGCCAGCTTTCGGCCTACCTGGTGGCCGGTGTGGTCTCCCCACGCCAATGCCTGCACGCCGCGCTACAAGCCAACCAGGGTGAGTTCGAAAGCGGCAATGTCGGTGCTGTGACCTGGATCAATGAATTGCTTTGGCGAGAGTTCTATAAACACATTCTGGTGGGCTATCCCCGGGTGTCCCGGAACCGCGCGTTCCGCCCGGAAACCGAAGCATTGGCCTGGCGCGATGCCCCGCAGGAGCTGGCTGCCTGGAAAGAGGCCCGCACGGGGCTGCCGATCATCGATGCAGCCATGCGCCAACTGCTGGAGACAGGGTGGATGCATAACCGCCTGCGCATGGTCGTGGCGATGTTCCTCACCAAGAATCTGCTGATCGACTGGCGTGAAGGCGAGCGCTTCTTCATGCAGCACTTGATCGACGGCGACCTGGCCGCCAATAACGGCGGCTGGCAGTGGAGCGCCTCCACCGGCACGGACGCGGCGCCCTGGTTCCGGATTTTCAATCCACTGAGCCAATCGGAGAAATTCGACCGCGAAGGGGCCTTCATCAAACGTTGGTTACCCGAACTGAACGATCTGGACAGGCAACAGGTCCATAACCCCAAGGCCTACTGTGGATTGTTCGACAATGTGGACTACCCCGCTCCGATCGTCGACCTTGGCCGATCCCGAGCGCGTGCGCTGGCGGCGTTCAGGAACCTGCCAACGCGACAGGACGCGGCAGCGGAACCACAGGGCGATCATCGAACATGAAATTCCTGCCTGGCGGATGCAGTTTTCGCCACGCAGGATATAGTCTTACTAAATACATGGGTTTCACCGCGAAAACCTTGTATCAGACGCGGCGCGACCCGATCGAAAGGAGCACGGAATGGGTGTGAAACCGCCACGGCGATATTGGTTGACGGGGGCCAGTGATGGCGTCGCCGCTTCGCTCGCCGTTAAGCTGCTTGAAAGTGGAGCGCACCTGGCGATCAGTTCACGCTCGGGTAAACCCTGCCAAATCCTTTCCGAACGTTATCCGAACCAGATACTGATGGTGCCTGGTGACCTGACCGACAGCCAGACAGTACGCGAGATCGGCGAGCGGATCACCCAGCAGTGGGGCTCCCTGGACACCGTCATCCTCAATGCCGGAAGCACTGAACACGCCGACGGCCAGCCCGCTCCCCAGGCTTTCATCGAACACCTGATACGCAGCAACCTGCTGATGGCCAGTTTTTGCATCGAAACGGCCTTGCCGCTGTTGCAAGCCGGCACCCTCCCCCATCTGGTGGGGATCGCCAGCCCGGCGACTTACCTGTCGCCGTCACTCACCGAGGCCAGCGGCAGCACGTTGCGGTCGCTGTTCGAAACGACCCGCGCCAGGCTCGCCTCCGACGGCATCGCCGTGACATTGGTCCACCCCGGCTTCGACGATCAGTCGCTGTGCCTGGACGATGGCTCATTACCCACTGCCGGCTCGACGGACGAAGCGGCCGCTTACATCCTGGCCCACCTCGCCGAAAGGCCTGCCGAGTTGAAACTCCCTATCGCGGCGCTGGCGGCGCTCTGGCCGTTGCCCGCATCGGCCCAGGCCGGACAAACCGACGCCGACCCTTGCCAGGCCAGTGTGTGGTCACCGATCAAGGGGCGCCCTTGAAGGCCGTGGTTGCCTTACACTGCCGGCCATGAAAACCATCCCTCTCGTAGAACTCACTGCGCCGGCCGTGACGTGCTCGACCTGCGCGGCATGCTGCTGTCGACTGGAAGTGCTGCTGATCACCGACACCGGCGTCCCGCCACGTTTCATTGCCATGGATGATTGGGGTGGGGAAGCCATGTTGCGGCTGGATGACGGCTGGTGCGCGGCACTGGATCGCGACAGCATGAAATGCACGATCTACGAGAAACGTCCGTTGATCTGCAGGGAGTTCGAGATGGGCGCGCCGGAATGCGTCGAGGAACGCCTGGGCATCGCGACGGCATATCGTTAGGCCGTCGTCAGAAACGGTTCGCCCGCGAGGTCATCGGATCAGCCAGCATTGATGTGACCGATACCCCGCCCTCGCGAGAAAGCCCGCTCTCACCAGGCTCTGTCTGGAATGTACCTGTACCAAGGCCCGTTTCAATGCAGCACGGCCGGGTGCAGGTACATCTCAGACAGAGCCTGAGCGAGCGTTACAGAGGCATGGTGTAGTGCAGCGCGTAGCTTTCCACGCCGTCGTTGTTCGACGAGATACCGGCGTTGGAGTAATGGGTGGCGCGAATGCCCACCTCATGCCCGCCATTGAAGCGCAGACCAAAGCCGATGCGGTCTTCGAACTGGAACGCACTACCAAGCTTGTTATCTTCCAGCTCGGTGTTGGCGAACAGCGCAACGCCGATGCCGGCCTCGATATAAGGCTTCACGTTCTGACCGGAAAATTCATACACGAAGACCGGCGAGAACGACAGGCTGTGGTTACTGGAAGTCTCATCGCCTTCCCAGTAGGTGTAGGCACCACTCCAGTAGCCGGTCAGACGCCCCACGTCACTTTGCAACCAGCTTTTGTCCCAGTCGAACTGCATGCCCAGGCGATAGGTCATGGTCGAATCGCTGGTCTGGCCGATTCCAAACTCCACACCTGCCGCTTGCGCAGTGTAAGTGTGCCCCAACAACGCAGCCGCAAGTGCGGCAATGCAGAATAAGCGCTTCATTAGAAACATCCTTTTCCGAACAGACTTAGTTAGTTTTTTCTTACAAACAGACAGAGCTATAGAAATCCGCGTTGAAACAGAAGTTCAGCGATTTTTACACAATTTTCACGATTTCTTCACAGGTCGAAGCTTCGCACAACGCCGGGCGATTTCCATAGTACAGGTAGGATTTTTCTTAAATGTATCGGATCGGCGCTAGTCCAGAACAGGGTTTCGCTGGCAGGCCCCTCGGCCAGCAATGCTCGCTCGGCCAACAGCCGCTGAAGCTGCCGCGCCACCGCGGCGCCGGTATCGATCAGGCTGATGTGCCCGGGGACCATCTGCTCAAGCAATGGCTTGAGAAAAGGGTAATGGGTGCAACCCAGGATCAACGTATCGCAGCCGGCCGCCAGCAAGGGGTCGACATAATGTTGCAGCAGTTGGCGCAAGGCCGGGCTGTGCAGGTCCCCTGCCTCGATCAGTTCCACCAGGCCGGGACACGGTTGAGTGACCACGCGTACATCGGTGGCGAAACGATCGAGCAACGCGGCGAACTTTGCACTCTGTAAGGTGCCGGTGGTGGCGAGCACACCGACGATGCCGCTGCGGGTCGCAGCCGCGGCCGGCTTGACCGCCGGCTCCATGCCAACGATGGGCCAGTCCGGATAATCGCGACGCAGGTCGGCCACGCCGGCGACGGTCGCGGTGTTGCAAGCCACCACCAGCGCCTTGGCGCCCTGGCGCTTGAGAAAGTCAGCGATGATCGCGCAGCGTTGTGCAATGAAGGCCGGGGTTTTCTCGCCATAGGGAATATGTCCGCAGTCGGCTACGTAGAGCAGCGACTCGTTGGGCAGCAACCGACGGATCTCCCCCAGCACCGACAGGCCACCGACACCCGAATCGAATACCCCGACCGGCGCGTCACGCATGTTGGCTACCACACACGCTGCAACCCGGATCGCGCTTGACCCGCAACTCACGGAAGCGTGAGCCCAGCGCATCGATCAACAGCAGGCGTCCCACCAGGGGTTCGCCGAACCCGACCAGCAGCTTCAACGCCTCCAGGGCTTGCAGGCTACCCACCAGCCCCACCAGCGGCCCGACCACGCCGGCCTCGCTGCAGGTCAGCTCGGCTTCGCTGCCATGACCGTAGAGACAGTGGTAGCAAGGGCTTTCGGGGCGACGTGGATCGAACACCGATAGCTGTCCCTCCAGGCGAATCGCCGCACCGCTGACAAGCGGTTTGCCCGCCCTGACACATGCCGCGTTCACCGCTTCGCGAGTGGAGAAATTGTCGGAGCAGTCCAGCACGACATCCACGGTCGCGACCACGGCGGCCAGACTGTCTTCGTCCATGGCCGTGTTGTGAGGCACAAGGCGGACCTCGGGATTGATCGCCGTCAGGCGACGCATCGCCGAATCGACCTTGCCCAGCCCGACGCTGTCGGTGTCGTGGATGATCTGGCGTTGCAGGTTGGTCAGGTCCACCGTGTCGAAATCCGCCAGGTGCAGCTCGCCGACGCCGGCGGCGGCCAGGTACAAGGCCACCGGGGCGCCGAGGCCGCCAAGACCGACGATCAGTGCACGGCTCTGCTTGAGACGCACCTGCCCGTCGATGTCGACGTGCTGCAACAGAATCTGCCGGCTATAGCGCAACAGCTCCTGATCGCTCAGCACGGCATGCACCCCAGGCTGATGCGCTCATGGCCCCCCAGGTCCTTGCGACTGTGGACTTCGGCAAATCCCTGGGTCTGCAGCAGGTCACGCACCGCGGCGGCCTGATCGTATCCATGTTCGAGCATCAGCCATCCGCCAGGAGCGAGATGAGCCGGTGCCTGGGCAATGATGGTACGCAGGTCATCGAGACCATCCGCGCCGGCCACCAGCGCGCTGGCCGGCTCGAAACGCACGTCGCCTTCGACCAGGTGCGGATCGGTGGCAGCAATGTAAGGCGGGTTGCTGATGATCAGATCGAAACGCCGGCCGGCCAGGGCGCTGAACCAATGACTGCTGAGCACCGTGACGTTACCCAGGTCCAGGCGCTGACGATTGCGCTCGGCCAGGGCCACGGCTTCCAGCACCCGGTCGACGGCGGTCACCGTCCAGGCCGCACGTTCGCTGGCCAAGGCCAGGGCAATCGCGCCGCTGCCGGTGCCCAGGTCCAGTACCCTGGCCGGGGTCGCCGGCAACAAGGCCAGCGCGGTTTCCACCAGCAGCTCGGTGTCCGGTCGCGGAATCAGCGTATGAGGGGCGACTTCCAGGTCGAGCTTCCAGAAGCCCTGTTGTCCCAGGATGTAGGCCACCGGCTCGCCGGAACGACGCCGCCGCAGGTATTCGGAAAACAGCAGCGCGGCCTCGCTCGGCACGATCCGCTCGGGCCAGGTGTGCAGGAAACTGCGGGACTTGCCCAGGGCCGCCGCCAGCAGCAATTCGGCATCCAACCGCGGCGTGGGCGAATCCGGCAACTCGGCGGCGCGTAATACGCTGGCGATGATGGTCATGGGGTCTACCTCTGCTACTCGCCAATCGCGGCCAGTTGGTCGGCCTGGTATTCGGCCAGCAACGGCTCGATCACGGCCTCGACGCCACCGGCAAGGATCTCGTCGAGGGAATACAACGTCAGGTTGATCCGGTGGTCGGTCACCCGCCCTTGGGCGAAGTTGTAGGTCCGGATCCGCTCGGAACGGTCCCCCGATCCCACCAGCAGCTTGCGCTCGCTGGCGATGGCACTGGCCGCGGCGCTGGCCTGCTGGTCATTGAGCTTGGCCGACAGCCAGGCCATGGCCCGTGCCCGGTTCTTGTGCTGGGAACGCTCTTCCTGGCATTCGACCACGATGCCCGAGGGCAAGTGGGTAATACGGATCGCCGAGTCGGTCTTGTTGACGTGCTGACCGCCGGCGCCGGAGGAACGATAGGTGTCGATCCGCAGGTCCGCCGGGTTGATTTCGATGGCTTCCTGCTCATCCGGCTCGGGCAATACCGCCACGGTACAGGCCGAGGTATGGATACGGCCCTGGGATTCGGTGGCCGGCACACGCTGCACGCGATGGGCTCCGGACTCGAACTTCAGCTTGCCATAGACGTTGTCGCCCTCGACCCGGGCGATGACTTCCTTGTAGCCGCCGTGTTCACCTTCGTTCTCCGAGAGAATCTCGACCCGCCAGCCACGACGCTCGGCGTAACGCGAATACATGCGGAACAGATCGCCGGAAAAGATCGCCGCCTCGTCGCCGCCCGTACCGGCCCGGATCTCGAGGAATACGTTGCGCCCGTCGTTCGGGTCCTTGGGCAGCAGCATGCGCTGCAGATCACTCTCCAGCTCGACCAGCCGCTCCTTGGCCTCGCGGACTTCCTCGACCGCCATCTCACGCATGTCCGGGTCGCTGTCCTTGAGCAATGCCTGGGCGCCAGCGAGGTCTTCCTGCACTTTGAGCAACTGTTTATAGGTCGCGACAATCGGCTCGACTTCCGCGTACTCCTTGGAGTAGGTGCGGAACTTGTTCTGGTCGGAAATGACTTCACCATCGCCCAGCAAGGCGGTCAGTTCCTCGAAACGGTCCTGGAGAACGTCCAGTTTATTGAGCAGTGACGCTTTCATTGCGATTTTTTATCCGAAAAGCCATTCGGTGAACCCTCACCGAGGGCAAAGAGTTCCTGGGCCATGGCCAGCGCATCGAGACGGCCCTCGGCGGTCAACTTCTTGAGCTGGACACTGGGCGCGTGAAGCAGTTTGTTGGTCAAGCCGCGGGCCAGTTGCACCAGCACTTCCTCGGCATTGCCACCGTTGGCCAAAAGACGCTGGGCCTTTTGCAGTTCTTCGTCGCGCAGGCGCTCGCTCTGTTGGCGATAGGCCTTGAGCACGTCCACGGCCGCCAGCTCGCGCAGGCGCACCATGAAATCCTCGGCCCCGACGGTGATCATCTCTTCCGCCGCCTGGGCCGCGCCTTGACGACTCTTGAGGTTCTCGGCAACCACCTCGTGAAGGTCATCGACACTGTAGAGATAAACGTCGTCCAGTTCGCCGACTTCCGGCTCGATGTCCCGGGGAACGGCGATGTCCACCATGAAGATCGGTTTGTGCTTGCGCAGCTTCAGGGCGCTTTCCACAGCGCCCTTGCCGAGGATCGGCAACTGGCTGGCGGTGGAACTGATCACGATGTCGCTGTGCACCAGCTCGGACGGGATATCCGATAGCAGCACCGCGTGGGCGCCGAACTGTTCGGCCAGGGTACTGGCTCGCTCCAGGGTCCGGTTGGCCACCACGATGCGCTTGACCCCCAGGTCGTGGAGATGACGAGCCACCAGGGTGATGGTTTCGCCCGCGCCGATCAGCAGCGCCTGGCTGCGCTGCAGGTCGCTGAAGATCTGCTTCGCCAGGCTGACCGCGGCAAACGCGACGGACACCGGGTTCTCGCCGATGGCGGTGTCGGTACGCACCTGCTTGGCTGCGTTGAACGTGGCCTGGAACAACCGCCCCAGCAACGGACCGACGGTGCCGGCCTCGCGGGCCACCGCATAGGCAGACTTCATCTGCCCGAGAATCTGCGGTTCGCCCAACACCAGCGAGTCGAGCCCCGAGGCGACGCGCATCATGTGACGAACGGCCGCATCGTCTTCATGCACATAGGCACTGGCGCGCAGCTCGTCGAGACTCAGGTCGTGATATTCGGCCAGCCAGCGCAGCACTGAATCGACCGAAACGTGATCCTGTTCTATATAAAGCTCGCTGCGATTGCAGGTGGAGAGGATCGCAGCCTCGCGGCTCTCGGTGAGTCGGCAAAGCTGCTGCAGGGCCTCAACCAGCTGCTCGGGCGTAAAGGCCACGCGCTCGCGGACGTCTACTGAAGCAGTCTTGTGGTTAATACCAAGTGCAAGGAAGGCCATTCAAGGTCGCTGATTGTGACGTGAAGCCGGCAATTGTCCTACTTCGCCAGATTCAGAACAACCCACCCGATCTCTATCGCTGCGGGTAAATCGACGGGGCGGTTATGTTTTGGTCGAAGGCTTGTGTCATGATGATCCGACCGCAGGTTAGTCGTCCTCTTCCTATATGAATAGATCTTCCGCGTTGCTCCTCGCTCTTGCCCTGCTCAGTGGCTGCCAGTCCATGGACCCCGTTTCGACGGACGGCACGCCGCCGGTCGAAGACAGTACGCAGGCACCTGAAAAGCCCAAGGTCTACGGCTCGTTCAGCGAAGAAACCATCTTCAGCCTGTTGAGCGCCGAACTGGCCGGCCAGCGCAATCGTTTCGACATTGCCCTGGACAATTACGTGACCCAGGCCATCAATACCCAGGACCCCGGCATTTCCGAGCGGGCGTTTCGCATCGCCGAATACCTGGGAGCCGACCAGGCCGCGCTGGACACCGCCATGATCTGGGCGAAAAACGCCCCGGACGACCTCGAGGCGCAACGCGCCGCCGCCGTGCAACTGGCCCGCGCCGGACGCTACGACGACTCCATGCTGTATATGGAGAAGGTGCTGCTGGGCAAGGGCGACACCCACTTCGACTTCCTGGCGCTATCGGCGGCCGATACCGACCAGGAAACCCGCAGCGGCCTGATGAAGAGTTTCGACCGTTTGCTGCAACGCCACCCGAACAACGGCCAGCTGATTTTCGGCAAGGCACTGCTGCTGCAGCAGGATGGCGACTCCCAAGGCGCCCTCACCCTGCTGGAAGACAACCCGCCGGAAGCCGGCGAGGTGGCGCCGATCCTGCTGCGGGCACGCCTGCTGCAAGGCTTGAATCGCGGTGACGAGGCCCTGCCGCTGCTGGAAAAAAGCATCAGGAAATACCCGGACGACAAACGCCTGCGTCTGACCTACGCGCGCATGCTGGTGGAAAACAACCGCATGGACGACGCCAAGGTGGAGTTTTCCAGCCTGGTCCAGCAATACCCTGAAGACGACGAACTGCGTTACTCCCTGGCACTGGTTTGCCTGGAAGCCAAGGCCTGGGAAGAGGCCAAGGGTTACCTGGAAGACCTGATCGCCCGGGAGAGCCACGTCGATTCGGCGCACCTGAACCTGGGCCGCATCGCCGAAGAACGCAACGACCCCGAGACCGCGCTGATCGAATACGCCCAGGTCGGCCCAGGCAACGACTATCTGCCGGCACAGTTGCGCCAGGCCGATATCCTGATGAGCAACGGCAAGACCGCCGAAGCCCAGAGCCGCCTGTCCGTCCAGCGCGACGCCCAGCCCGACTACGGGATCCAGTTGTACCTGATCGAAGCCGAGACGCTGTCGGCCAACAATCAGGGCGACAAGGCCTGGAACGTGCTGCAGCAAGCGCTCAAGCAGTACCCGGACGACCTGAACCTGCTCTACACCCGCGCCATGCAGGCGGAAAAACGCAATGACCTGGCCCAGATGGAAAAAGACCTGCGCCTGATCATCCAGCGCGATCCCGACAATGCCATGGCCCTCAATGCCCTCGGCTACACCCTGTCGGACCGTACCACGCGCTATGACGAGGCCAAGGTACTGATCGAGAAGGCCCACCAGATCAACCCGGAAGACCCGGCGGTCCTCGACAGCCTGGGCTGGGTGAATTATCGCCTGGGCAACCTCGACGAAGCCGAACGTCTGTTGCGCCAGGCCCTGGAGCGCTTTCCCGACCAGGAAGTCGCGGCTCACCTGGGCGAAGTCCTGTGGGCCAACGGCAAGCAACGCGAAGCGCGGCAGGTCTGGAGCAAGTTCCTCAAGGAACAGCCTGACAGCCCCATTCTGCGCGGCACCATCAAACGCCTGACCGGATCAGAGACTCTTTAAGACCATGTTTTTGCGCCACTTCATCGTTTTCAGCTTCATCGCCCTGCTCGCCGGTTGCGCGGGCTTTGGCGCCCGTGAATCCGTCCAGGGCCATGGCAACCCGGCCCAATGGCGTGAGCACAAGGAACAACTGAGCGGCCTCGACGGCTGGCAGATCGACGGCAAGATCGGCATTCGCGCCCCGAAGGATTCGGGCAGCGGCACGCTGTTCTGGCTGCAACGCCAGGACTACTACGACATCCGCCTGTCCGGTCCGCTGGGGCGCGGCGCAGCGCGATTGACTGGCCGTCCAGGCCAGGTTTCGCTGGAAGTCGCCAACCAGGGGCGCTACGACGCCCCGACGCCCGAAGCGCTGCTGGAAGAGCAGCTGGGCTGGAAATTGCCGGTCTCCCACCTGACCTGGTGGGTTCGCGGACTGCCCGCACCGGACAGCAAGAGCCGCCTGACCCTCGACGCCGACAGCCGCCTGTCCAACCTGGAGCAGGACGACTGGCAGATCGAATACCTCAGCTATGCCCAGCAGAACGGCTACTGGCTGCCCGAGCGAATCAAGCTGCACGGCAGCAACCTGGACGTCACGCTGGTGATCAAGCAATGGCAGCCGCGCAAGCTGGGGCAATGACATGACCGCCGCACGCCTGACGCTGCCCTCGCCGGCCAAGCTGAACCTGATGCTGCACATCCTCGGCCGTCGCCCGGACGGTTATCACGAGCTGCAGACGATTTTCCAGTTTCTCGACTACGGCGACGAAATCACCTTCGCCGTGCGCGAGGACGGCGAGATCCGCCTGCATACCGAATTCGAGGGTGTTCCCCACGACAGCAACCTGATCGTCAAGGCCGCGAACAGACTCCGGGAGCAATCCGCAAGTCCGCTGGGCGTCGACATCTGGATCGAAAAAATCCTGCCCATGGGCGGTGGTATCGGTGGCGGCAGCTCGAATGCGGCGACGACGCTGCTGGGACTCAACCACCTCTGGCAGCTGGATTGGGACATGGATCGCCTGGCGGCGCTGGGCCTGACCCTGGGGGCTGACGTCCCGGTTTTCGTGCGTGGCCATGCGGCTTTCGCCGAGGGCGTGGGGGAAAAACTCACGCCGGTAGAGCCCGAGGAACCCTGGTACCTGGTACTGGTGCCGCAAGTATCTGTAAGTACAGCAGAAATTTTTTCAGATCCACTGTTGACACGTAACTCTCCTCCCATTAAAGTGCGCCCCGTTCCCAAGGGAAACAGTCGAAATGACTGCTTACCGGTGGTAGCGAGGCGTTATCCAGATGTGCGTAACGCTTTGAATTTGTTAGGTAAATTTACCGAAGCAAAACTCACCGGAACTGGAAGTTGTGTGTTTGGGGGCTTCCCAAGCAAAGCTGAAGCTGATAAAGTCTCGGCCCTTCTTACAGAGACCCTTACAGGGTTTGTAGCAAAAGGAAGCAACGTTTCGATGTTGCATCGCAAGCTGCAGGACCTGCTCTAAAAGGAATCGAGTGCACGGCACTCGCAGCAACAGATACAGGGGCGTCGCCAAGCGGTAAGGCAGCAGGTTTTGATCCTGCCATGCGTTGGTTCGAATCCAGCCGCCCCTGCCATTTTCCTATACTCATCCAGGTATACCCTCAGCCTTCAGGTACTGCGCGTGTCCAAGATGATGGTCTTTACGGGGAACGCTAACCCCGATCTGGCTCGGCGTGTAGTACGTCAGCTGCATATCCCTCTCGGTGACATCTCTGTCGGAAAGTTCTCCGACGGTGAAATCACTGCCGAGATCAATGAAAACGTTCGCGGTAAAGACGTCTTCATTATTCAGCCGACTTGCGCTCCGACCAACGATAACCTGATGGAACTCGTCGTGATGGCTGATGCCTTCCGTCGTTCCTCGGCGACTCGTATCACTGCTGTTATCCCTTACTTTGGTTATGCTCGCCAGGATCGCCGTCCGCGTTCCGCGCGCGTGGCGATCAGCGCGAAAGTCGTAGCTGACATGCTGACCGTAGTCGGCATCGACCGTGTCCTCACGGTTGATCTGCACGCTGACCAGATCCAAGGCTTCTTCGATATTCCCGTGGATAACATCTACGGCTCCCCGGTTCTGGTGGATGACATCGAAGACCAGCGTTTCGAGAACCTGATGATCGTGTCCCCGGACATTGGCGGCGTCGTGCGTGCACGTGCCGTTGCCAAATCCCTGGGCGTGGATCTGGGCATCATCGACAAGCGTCGTGAGAAAGCCAATCACTCCGAAGTGATGCATATCATCGGCGACGTCGAAGGACGCACCTGCATCCTGGTCGATGACATGGTCGATACCGCCGGCACCCTGTGCCATGCGGCCAAGGCTCTGAAAGAGCATGGCGCGGCCAAGGTCTTCGCCTACTGCACCCACCCGGTGCTGTCGGGTCGGGCGATCGAGAACATTGAAAATTCCGTGCTGGACGAGCTGGTGGTGACCAACACCATCCCGCTGTCCGCCGCCGCACAAGCCTGTGCACGTATCCGTCAACTGGATATCGCACCGGTTGTTGCCGAAGCGGTTCGCCGCATCAGCAATGAAGAATCGATCAGCGCGATGTTCCGTTAAGGGCCCTGCCCTTCGATGACATCCCGCTGACGAAAAGCGCCCCGCCCCAACACTCATGTTGGGGCGGGGCTTTTTTGCCCATGCTGCTTTGACGTCGGTCGCAGGCGTCAGCCGCAATGGCTATTTTGGAGATACAAAATGACTGATTTCATCCTGAACGCCCAAGCGCGTACCGACCTGGGGAAAGGTGCGAGCCGCCGCCTGCGTCGTCTCGCCAACCAGGTTCCTGCCGTTGTATACGGCGGTGACAAGGCTCCTGAGTCCATCACCATGCTGGCCAAGGAAGTCGCCAAGCTGTTCGAAGACGAGGCTGCTTTCAGCCACGTGATCGAACTGAACGTCGACGGCAAGAAGCAAGACGTGATCGTCAAGGCAATGCAGCGTCACCCGGCCAAGCAGTTCATCATGCACGCTGACTTCGTTCGCGTCGTCGCTGGCCAGAAGCTGACCGCCACCGTTCCAGTGCACTTCATCAACGAAGCGGCGCCAGTCAAGAAAGGCGGCGAGATCTCGCACGTGACTTCCGAACTGGAAGTTTCCTGCCTGCCGAAGGACCTGCCTGAATTCATCGAAGTCGACCTGGCTGACGCCGAAATCGGCACGATCATTCACCTGTCCGACCTGAAGGCGCCTAAAGGCGTTGAATTCGTGGCCCTGGCACACGGCGATGACAAGGCTGTTGCCAACGTCCACGCTCCACGTGTTGCTCCAGAAGCTACCGAAGAAGGCGCTGCAGAGTAATTTCACTCTGTCGCCGGAGTGACCGGAAACATCGCGGACTGGAACGTAGCGAGGCAGCGGGCGGGAACGCGAAGTTTACTCAAGGGTAGATCCGCAATTTTCGTCCACTGTCGCCAAAGCACCTGACCGCGACCTTGTTATCCACACTCCAGGAAGGGCCCCTATCGTGACTGCCATCAAACTGATCGTTGGCCTGGGAAATCCAGGCACCGAATACGAACAGACCCGGCATAACGCAGGGGCCCTTTTTGTTGAGCGCATCGCGCACGCACAAGGCGTCAGCCTGACGGCCGATCGCAAGTATTTCGGCCTGACCGGGCGTTTTTCGCATCAGGGTCAGGACGTTCGTCTGTTGATTCCCACCACCTACATGAACCGTAGCGGCCAGGCCGTGGCGGCATTGGCCGGTTTCTTCCGCATCAAGCCTGAAGAAATCCTGGTGGCCCACGACGAACTCGATCTGCCTCCGGGCGTCGCCAAGCTCAAGCAGGGCGGCGGCCATGGCGGTCACAACGGGTTGCGCGACATCATCGCGCAGTTGGGTAATCAGAATACCTTTCACCGCCTGCGGCTCGGCATAGGCCACCCGGGCGTCGCCAGTATGGTTTCAAATTTTGTCCTGGGTCGCGCACCTCGCGCCGAACAGGAAAAACTCGATGCCAGCATCGACTTTGCCCTCGGCGTGCTGCCGGATATCCTCGCCGGTGAATGGAACCGCGCGATGAAAAACCTGCACAGCCAGAAGGCCTGACTCTAACTCTCGGGGAAACACCATGGGATTCAATTGCGGCATCGTCGGCCTGCCTAACGTCGGCAAGTCCACCCTGTTCAACGCCCTGACCAAATCCGGTATCGCGGCCGAGAACTTCCCCTTCTGCACCATCGAGCCGAACAGCGGTATCGTACCGATGCCGGATGCGCGCCTGGATGCACTGGCGGCTATCGTCAATCCCAAGCGTATCCTGCCGACCACCATGGAGTTCGTCGATATCGCGGGTCTCGTGGCCGGCGCCTCGAAGGGTGAAGGCCTGGGTAACAAATTCCTCGCCAACATCCGCGAAACCGACGCCATCGCCCACGTGGTGCGCTGCTTCGAAGACGAGAACGTGATCCACGTTTCCAACAGCGTCGACCCGAAACGCGACATCGAGATCATCGGCCTGGAACTGATCTTCGCAGACCTCGACAGCTGCGAAAAACAACTGCAGAAAGTCGCCCGCAATGCCAAGGGCGGCGACAAGGACGCAGTTGCCCAGAAAGGCCTGCTGGAGCAATTGATCGCTCACTTCACCGAAGGCAAGCCCGCACGCAGCCTGATGAAGAACATGAGCGCCGAAGAGAAGCTTGTGATCAAGGGCTTCCATCTGCTGACCACCAAGCCGGTCATGTACATTGCCAACGTGGCTGAAGACGGCTTCGAGAACAACCCGCACCTGGACGTGGTCAAGGCCATCGCCGAAGAAGAAGGCGCCATGGTGGTTCCGGTCTGCAACAAGATCGAAGCGGAAATCGCCGAGCTGGACGACGGCGAGGAGAAGGACATGTTCCTGGAGGCCCTGGGCCTTGAAGAACCTGGCCTGAACCGCGTGATCCGTGCCGGTTATGAAATGCTGAACCTGCAGACCTACTTCACCGCCGGAGTGGAGGAAGTCCGCGCCTGGACCGTCCGCGTCGGCGCCACTGCCCCGCAAGCGGCCGGGGTGATCCACACCGACTTCGAAAAAGGCTTCATCCGCGCCGAAGTCATCGCCTACGCCGACTTCATCCAGTACAAGGGCGAAGCCGGGGCCAAGGAAGCGGGTAAATGGCGTCTGGAAGGCAAGGATTACATCGTCAAGGATGGCGACGTGATGCACTTCCGCTTCAACGTCTAAGCCTCATCTGGCATCGAAAAAGCCGCGTTGATTCGCGGCTTTTTCGTGTGTGGGCTACTTCCAGGATCGTTTGATCATCCGGCGCTGGAAAACCCCTAGAACAGATAGCCCATGTAGATCGCGGCACCGCCACCGGCCTGCACGCCGGCGTTCAAGCCAGCCATGACCAGCGCCCCTTTGGCAGACCGCGCCAGTTGCCGGTTGACCGTGGTGGACGCAATGAGCGAAGTCGCCGGGTTGGAGCTCAGGGCCACCGACAATGCCAGCAACTTGGGGTCAAGCCCGAACAGCAACGCTGTGGCCGAACCGCCCGCCACCAGCCCCACGCCCACTTCGGTGTACATGCAGGGTCCGGTGATGTCGTCACTGGTCAGATCGCGGTCGACCAAGGCATCGCTGACAAACACCTTGCCCGTGCTGGGGAAGGCCTCCGCCGCACCCACGCCAGCCACGCTCTTGCCCTTGATCTGGATATTGATCTTGCCGAAACGTGGCAGCCTCGCGCCAAAGCCGACGCCGACTCCAACGCCGCCGTAGCGGTAGCTGACGTCCTCGCCCTGGGGCGAACGCAGGATGATCGAGCCGCCACTGCCCGCCACCATGACCACGGTCAGGCCGCCGCCACTGGCGGTCTGGTACTGCCAGCGACTTTCGTTGACCGGGAGTGGAATGTTGTAGCTCATACGTTCAAAGTCCTTTAGGTGAATGAGCCGCACCGCGGCCACGGTGTCGAGTGACTTTCACCAGACCGACAAGGGTGAATACCAGACCGATCAGCCCCAATACACCGGGGGTTCCCCACAGTGCGAACGGGTCATCGACGATGGAGCTGCCTGTCGGCTGCTCGGGCAGGTAATGCACCCGTACCGGCTGATCCTGTCGATAGCCGAAGATGAAGCCGCCTTGGGGGTAGGAAATTTTTTCACCATTGGCGGTGGTGAAGGCGATCTCGGGGTGCGAGCCACCGGCATTCAAGCGACTGACAACGCCATCGGCGCTCTGTGCATGGGCGAGGAACTCGCGTCGCTCCAGTGTGAGATTGACGGCAACGCTCAGCAAGCCGATACCAATCAGGGCAAAAAGCAGGCCCAGCAACAGGTTGCCGATCCGCGACGGGGTGTCGTTAGCCATGGTTATCTCAGTACTCGTCCATGAAAGAGAGGGGCAGGATAGCAAGAAGCCTGCCCCTGCCGCACCTGAAGCCTCGCTCCTTTTATGCCTCCTCTTTCCGCAGCAGCACCCTCGTCACTCGACGTTCCTGGACCTCCACCACCGTCATGCTCCATTCCTGCCAATTGAGCCGGTCGCCGATGACAGGCAGACGGTCCAGCAAGCTCATGACCATCCCGGCCAAGGTCTGGTAGTCGTCCGTGGCTTTCGCCTGCAAGCCCGTGTGCTCGCCAACCTGGCTGAGATTCAACGCGCCACTGACCAGAAAGCCGTCTTCCCGGGCCACGATATTCGGCCCTTCGATTTCACTGGCATCGGGCAACTCACCGGCGATGGACTCAAGGATATCGGTCATGGTGAGCAGCCCCACGAAGTCACCGAATTCGTTCACCACAAACGCGATGTGGGTCGACTCTTTGCGCATCTGCTCCAACGCGTTGAGAATCGTGAAGGTATCCAGCAGGTTGATCGCCTTGCGGGCCATGGTTTGCAGATTCGGCTGGTTGCCGGCCAGCAGTTCCTTGAACAGCTCTTTCTTGTGGACAAAACCCAATGGCTCATCCACCCGCCCTTCCCGGATCAAGGGCAACCGGGAGTACGACGAATGCATCAGCCGTGTACGAATGTTCTCGGGCGAGTCGGCCACATCGATGTGATCAACCTCGGCACGGGGAGTCATCACCGTACGGATGGGGCGCTCTGCCAATTGCAACACCCCGCTGATCATGACGCGTTCGCGTCGGTCGAACACCTGGTCGGTGTCATTGCCCGCCAGCATGTCGGCGATCTCCTCACCCACTTCGTCGGCATCCGGCTTGCGTCCCCCCAATAACCGCAGGACGGCATGGGCGGTACGCTCGCGCATGGGGCGCTGTCCGTGCAGGCTCTTCCTGCGACGCAGGCGAGCCACCTGGTTGAACAGCTCGATCAGGATCGAGAAGCCAATCGCGGCATACAGGTAGCCTTTCGGAATATGGAAACCCAGACCTTCCGCGGTGAGGCTGAAGCCGATCATCATCAGGAAGCCAAGACAAAGCATGATGACGGTGGGATGGCCGTTGACGAAGCGCGTCAGGGGCTTGCTCGCGATGATCATCAGGCCGATGGAGAAAATCACCGCGATCATCATGACCGACAAGTGCTCTACCATGCCCACCGCCGTGATCACGGCGTCCAGCGAAAAGACCGCATCGAGTACCACGATCTGCGCGACGATCGGCCAGAACATCGCATAGGCACCCTGACCCGAGCGTTGCACCACATGGCCTTCGAGGCGTTCATGCAACTCCATGGTGGCCTTGAACAACAGGAACACACCCCCGAACAGCATGATCAGGTCCCGTCCCGAAAACGTCTTGCCGAAGACTTCGAACAACGGCGCGGTCAGGGTCACCATCCAGGAAATGCTGGCCAACAGGCCAAGGCGCATCAACAGCGCCAGGGACAGACCGATGATCCGCGCACGATCGCGCTGCGCGGGTGGCAGCTTGTCCGCCAGGATGGCAATGAATACGAGGTTATCGATGCCGAGCACCAGCTCCAGCACGATCAGGGTCAGCAGGCCAAGCCATGCCGTGGGGTCGACGATCCATTCCATGGATTACAGCTCCTTTCGCAGCATCGAGGGCAATGGCGCAGGCGCATGCCTATCGACGTGAAGCGAACCCTTGGGGGGCGTGCATTGAAACAGACGACAGGGAGGTTCCAGCGGGGCGTTCATAGAGACCTGAAAAGAAATAGGGAAAAAAATCCTACAACGTTTCCGAACGCCTCATGCCTGATGAATTATTACCGGATCTGACAACACCCAGCCCATGGAGACATGCGATGCCCCCGCCGCCCCACGGCTCGGCCCCGGAGAATCCCCGGCATCGCTGGGGATTTTTTCATCCGGCGCAGACCTGTAGCGCTCAGCCTCTCTTGACTTTGAAGCGTCCCAGCACCCGCTGCATCAACGAGGCCCGCTCCGAAAGGTCCTTGGCAGCCACTGCGCATTCTTGCGAGTTCGACTGGTTTTTCTGCGTCACTTCATCGATCTGCTCCAGCCCGATACTGGCCTGCTGCAAGCCCGACGCCTGCTCGCTGGACGCCTGGTAGATCAGCGAGACCAGATTGGAAACCGCGCTGGTGCCATTGACGATGTTCTTCAAGGACTCAGCAGTCCGGCCCGCGATGATCATGCCCCGCTGGGTCTTGCTCGAGGAGTCGGCGATCAACGCCGCCGTCTGCTGCGCGGCCTCGGCGCTGCGGGCAGCCAGGCTGCGCACTTCATCGGCCACCACGGCGAAACCGCGTCCCAGCTCACCCGCCCGGGCCGCTTCGATGGCTGCGTTGAGGGCCAGCAGGTTGGTTTGCGCGGCAATGTTATCGATGGTGGTGATGATCGCCGTGATGTCCTTGCCCGAGTTGTCGATCTCGGTCATGGCGGCAATCAGCTCGCTCATCAGCTTGTCACTCTCACCCGCATCGGCCCTCGAAGCCTGTGACTGCTCATCGGCTTTCCTGGCGTTGTCGGCGTTGTCCCTGGTCTGCGCGGCCATCTGCGTCATCACGGCACTGATTTCAGTGATGGACGATGCGGAGTTGGACGCCCCTTCGGATAACGACTGGCTCAGGTCGGTGACCTGGGCCGAGCTGCCGGTAATCTGGGTGGCGCTGGCCTGGACTTCGCAGATCAGCTGGTTGAGGTTACTGACCATTTTCTCCAGGGACTTGCCAAGGGTGTCGTTGGGCGAGGACAAGCGCACCTCCAGGTCCAGATCGCCCTCGGAAATGCGCTCGGCCACCCGGACCTGCCGCTGCAGGCTTTCGGACATGTCGTTGAGCGCGGCCGACAGCTGGCCCACTTCATCCTCGGATTTCTGCACCAGGCGCCGGGAAAAATCCCCCAGGCTGATATTGGCGGCCAAGGCTGCGGCCTCGCGAATCGGCCCGACGATTTTCGCGGCGGCAAACCACAAGGCAGCCAAGGCCAGCAGCGAGATGAGCATCCCCGCCGACACCTGCCAGATGCTGTTGTTGATGCTGCGCGCCTGCAGCTCTTGTTCGAGGGCGATGGCCTGGCTCATGACCACGGCCTTGGGCAGGCGAATCAGCACCGCCCATGGCTTGCCCGTGCGACCCAGGCTGATGGGCATCAGCACTTCGATGTCCTGCGTCTGCGGGTTGAGCAAGCCATCGCCCTGCCCGCCCTGGATGTCGCGAAGCACTTTTTCCCACGACCCAGGCAACAGGGCCTTGATGGGCTGGCCAATCAGATCGGTACGCCGACTGTCGGCCACTACCCGTCCCTGGTTACTCAAGATAGTGACGGTACCTTTACCGTCGTAGAGTTCAGCGGACATCTGCTCGCTGAGCTTCTGGATAAAGGCGATATCGAAGTCCGCTCCGACCACCCCATAGAACTTGCCGTTGGCCACGATGGGGACCGACAGAGTCGTCAGCCAGACGTTCTTGCCCTGGACCACATAGGGAATGGGGTCCAGCACACTCTCCTTCAGGGTATCGCGCGGCCCGCTGTACCAGCCGCCCTTGGGCACACCGTTGGGGTGACGGTCCGCAGAGTCGTATTCGACCAGGGGCTGCACCGCGATATGGCCGTCGGCACTGCGTGTCCAATACGGGGTGAAGCGGCCGGTCAGCGGATTGTTGCCGTCCTCGGCATTGCGGAACGCAGCATCCTGCCCGTCCAGCGCATTGGGCTCCCAGCAGGAATAGGTACCGTTGAAGTCCGGGTTATCCTTGAGCACGCCGAGCAGGACGCTGTTGATCTGTTCCCGTCCCAGGGCCAGGGGGCTTTGCGCCACCTTGCTGGCGGCAAAGGTATTGGCCATCGTACGGGCCGCATCCAGCGCATTCTGCAGCCTGGCCTGGATGGCATTGGCACGGGACTCGGCCAGGTTCTGGATTTCCCGGATGGTCGACTTTTCAATCAGCGCGCTGACTTCGGTCGCGACATATTGCTCATTGGCCCGAGCACTGAAGAGCCCGTACACAACCAGGCTGATCGATGAGACAAACAGGCATACGCCCGCCGTGACACAAATGCGTGCCTGCAATGACTTGAACTTCATATCAACCCCTGCCTGATTCTATTTATTGCCGACGTCAACGACGACGGCATTCCAACGTGTGCACGACGTGGCGGATAACAAACGATCGTTGCTGCTTACGCCGTTTCTCAGGCGAACGCCTTCAGGGGCACGGCGATACAGCTGACTCAGCATGAAACGTGGCAGGTGGGGGCAAGGTTCATCGCTCTATTCACCGGGCGGCGGTAGAGGCGTTCGAATCAAAGACCGGAGGCGTTATTTCGACGACACGAGGGTGATAGGCGGAAAGAATGTAGAAGCCCACTTCTGCTGTAACCCAGGGTCACCTTGAATAAAGCCGCAGAATCCATTCAAACCAACAACCACGGCAGCAAATTAGCACGGGCAATATTTCTACAACATCAACTTAGGACTTATACAAATCAGTACTTTGGTAGTAACGGCACTGACTCGTCGGCTACTGATTGGACGTTCGCCACGGTTATTCCAAAGGATGGGCAACTACGCCGACGGGGCCGGCCGCTCTTTTTCACCCTCGTCGAATACAGCGTTGAACACAGCCCGTGGCAAGGGACCTGGGGTCCCCTGCTACATCGGTACCGCCCGCCTCAGGCTTTCTTGGTCCTTGGCAGAAAGATCGCCAACACACCCAGCAGAGGCAGGAACGAACACAGCCAGTACACATGCTCGATGCCATGGATGTCCGCCAGATGCCCCAGCAACGCGGCACCGATCCCGCCGAAGCCGAACATGAGCCCGAAGAACACTCCGGCGATCATTCCGACGTTACCCGGCACCAGTTCCTGGGCGTACACCACGATGGCCGAGAACGCCGACGCCAGGATGAAACCGATGACCACGCTGAGAATGCTGGTCCACAGCAGGTCGACATGGGGCAGGATCAAGGTGAACGGCGCCACGCCCAGGATCGAGAACCAGATGACCGCCTTGCGCCCGATCCGGTCGCCGATAGGACCGCCGAAGAACGTGCCCGCCGCCACTGCGCCGAGGAACAGGAACAGGTACAACTGCGAGGAGGCCACCGACAGGTCGAACTTCTCGATCAGATAGAAAGTGAAATAGCTGGTGAAACTGGCCATGTAGAAATACTTGGAGAACACCAACAGCCCCAACACCACCAGCGCACTGAGTACCCGTCCCCTGGACAAACCATGGGTGGCCGCCTGGCCCTGCTTGAGCTTGAACAGGTTCAGGTGATTGGCGTACCAGCGGCTGATGCGGTACAGCACAAACAGGGCGAACAGCGCGAACAGACCGAACCAGGCCACATTTCCCTGCCCGTATGGAACGATGATCGCCGCCGCCAGCAAGGGACCGAACGCGGAACCGGCGTTACCGCCGACCTGGAACGTCGACTGCGCCAGGCCGTAACGCCCGCCCGAGGCCAGTCGGGCAACCCGTGAGGCTTCCGGGTGAAAAGTCGACGAACCGATGCCGATCAGCGCGGCGGCCAGCAGGATCATGGCGAAGCTGCCCACCATGGCCATCATCACGATGCCGATCAGGGTGCACACCGTACCGGCCGGCAGCAGCCAGGGCTTGGGGTGCCGGTCGGTGTGATAGCCGACCCAGGGCTGAAGCAGCGAAGCGGTGAGCTGGAAGGTCAAGGTGATCAGGCCCACCTGCGTAAAGCTCAGGCCGTAGCTGTCCTTGAGCATCGGATAGATCGAGGGCAGGACGGCCTGGATCAGGTCATTGATCAGATGCGCCAGTGCCACGGCGCCAATGATGCGCATGACCAGGGGGCTGCTGTCGGTGGCGGTCGGAATGGGGGCAATGCCGGCCTGGGGATTGCTGATAGCCATGGGAGGTTTCCATACATCGGATGGGTGCACACGGGCAGGTTCATCAATGTGCCATTTTTCGGTGCAACAAGGCTATCCCATTAGCTAGCTATCGACTGTGAAAAATTGTCCTCGAGCAAGGTGATAGCTCAAAGCCATGGTCTGAATCTTGCCTTGCTTATCGCCTACGACGCGGCCTCTTACAAAGGGGACCGAGAATGGGAAGTTTCGCTACAGAGCCTGCCTACAGAGCGGACCTGGGCAAACTTTCGAGGCCTTTTAAAAGGGCACCCGTTTGCGCACTTGTGTAGAAACGCACAAAAACAGTGCAAGGGTGTTCAGTGGAGTATGGGCATGCAGGCTTTTCTATCACCGGGCATCAGGCTGCTGGGGCGTTTCGGTTTCGCCCGTAAATTCCAGCTGCTGTTCCTGCTTTTCATTCTGCCGATCATGGGCAGCCTGTGGATCATCGGCCAGGATTATCGCGACAAACTCAACCTGATTTCCGGCGAACGCGCCGGGGTACGCCAGCTATTGGCCCTGGATAACCTGGACAACCTGCTGACCGCCCAGCGCAACCGTGCGGCCCGGTGGCGCGCCACGGAGACCAACCGACAACCCACGCCAGCCACGCTCGCGGCGATGGCGGCTTTCGACGCCGTGCAACCGGCCCTCAACCAGGCCGCCAATGAACTGGGCACGACCCTGCAGACGGAAGGAGCCGAAGGCGACACCCTCAGCCGTTACCAGACCTTGCAAGACAGCCTCAAAGGCCTGGATTCGAAAAGCCTGGGCTCCGTAGGCTGGTGGCCGGACGGCTATGATCGCTTCACCGCGTCGCTCAGCGCCTTGCAAGCCTTGCGCGAGCAGATCGTGATGGACAACCGCCTGACCCTCGCCTCCTGGCTCGAGACCTATCTGTTGACCCAGATCTCCACCCAGCAGACCCCAGACCTGATCGAGCGGGTCGGGCGCCTGGCCAGCGTCGGCCAGGCTTCGGTGGTGTCAGGCCAATTCACCCTGCAGAGCCGCCTGCAATTGCGCGACCTGCGCAGCCGGATCGGTGACGCCCGGGATCAACTGCTCAAGACCGGCGGGCTGCTGGAGGCACGCCTGCCCAGCGAACTGCAAGGCTGGGCCGGTCAATACCAGGGCAGCCTCAAACATCTGGATGCGGGCCTCAAAGTCCTGGATGACGGCGTGTTCGGCGGTTCTATCAATCTCAAGCCGGAAGATTTCGAGAAGCACCTGGATGCCCTCCTCGTCGACCTGGCGCTCCTGCGCCAGCAATCCCTGGTGGCGCTGGATACGCGGCTGGACCACTACCACGGCTCGGCGATCCGCCAGTTCGTCCTGGTGGCGACGGTACTGGGTTGCCTGCTGCTGGCAGCGCTCTATCTGTTCATTTGCCTGCAGTCGTCTATCCGCCGTAGCGCCAGCGGCATCACCGTACTGGCCGAAGCCCTGCGTGACGGTAACCTCAGCCTGCAAGTGCCGGTGCAGGGACGCGACGAACTGGCGGCCATCAGCACAGCCTTGAACGTTGCCGTGGTGCAGCTACGCAGCAGCCTGCTGGGGGTCGATCATGAGACGTTGCAAGTGAGCGACGCCGTGCGCACCCTCAACACCCACTCCAGCGGGGCCCTGGGCGAAGTCGAGGCCCAGCAGTTGCAGATCAGCCAGATCGCGGCTGCCGCGACGCAACTGGCCGCGACGTCCCAAGGCGTGGCCAAAAGCTGCGAACAGGCAGCCGGCAGCGCCCAACAGACCCGACGCATCGCCGCCGACAGCAGCCGCGACAGCCAACGCACCACGGCGAGCATCCAGCAACTCAACCAGCGACTCAACGACACCGCCGCCGCACTGGGCCGGGTAAGCGAGCAAGGGCAACAGATCCAGATGGTAGTGGACACCATCCGCGGCGTGGCCGAGCAGACCAACCTGCTGGCCCTCAACGCCGCCATCGAAGCCGCTCGCGCCGGTGAGCAAGGCCGTGGTTTTGCAGTGGTGGCCGATGAAGTCCGTAGCCTGTCGCAACGCACCCAATCCTCCACACAGCAGATCGCGGGCACCGTCGACAGCCTGCGCGCCACGGTCAACGAAGCCGTCAGCCTGATGGAAGCCGCCTGCGAGCAGGCACAGACCGATGCGCAAGCCGTCACCAGCCTGGGCGAACGATTGGGAGAAATTGCCAGCGCCGTGCAAAGCGTCACCGATACCTTGGCGCAGATCGCCACCGCCGTGGACGAACAGGCCAGTACAGCCGATGAGGTCAGCGGCAATATCCAGCAGGTCGACCAGGCGGCCATGCGCTTGCTCGAAGGTGCACGGGCAGTGAACCTGGCAGCCGATACCCTGAGCCAGGGAAGCCAGGCTCTGAGCGCCAACACCGGAAGATTTCAACTCGGCTGACAGGCATTTGTGGCGAGGATGGATAAGCAGTTGAAAGCGCAGAGAAATATTTCAGATTTACGCTTGACACTTCCTCGTTACCGGCGAATAATGCGCGCCACTTGGCTACATAGCTCAGTTGGTTAGAGCATAGCATTCATAATGCTGGGGTCCGGGGTTCAAGTCCCTGTGTAGCCACCAAGTACTAAAAACGGCTTATCGAAAGATAAGCCGTTTTTTTATGCCTCGAAGAAACCGTCGATCCGAGGACGGCCAGAAGCGGGATGTCCCCCGCCAGCCTGTGCATTTGATCCACAGTTCACCTGCCATGAAGAAGGTTCGACGTCTGCCCAAGTGCCGGCAGCGAATTCGACATCCAATGAAAGCACGCGCTACAGTCGGCCCCATCCCCTGACCCACGGATGGAGTGACACGTGCTTACAGCTCTCAAACCGAATCTTCATCGTCTGTCAGCCGTTTCGCTGCTGGCTGTCGCTCTCACACTCGCCGCCTGTAAGGCTCCACCCTCTTCCACCGCCCCCCCAGCATTACCGACCGCACCGGAAATCGCTTCCGGCTATCGCACCGACCTGCAGACCCGACACGCCGACAAACACATGGCCGCAGCGGCCAACCCCCTGGCCGCCGAAGCCGGGCGGGAAATGTTGCGGCGCGGAGGCTCGGCCATCGACGCGGCGATTGCCATGCAGGCGGTACTCACCCTGGTGGAGCCGCAGTCTTCAGGCATTGGCGGCGGCGCGTTCATCGTGCTGTGGGACGGTAAGGCCGTGCGCACCTATGACGGTCGCGAAACGGCACCGGCCGGCGCCACCGAGAAACTGTTCCTGCAAGCCGACGGCAAGCCCATGCCATTTACCGCCGCACAGATCGGTGGCCGTTCCGTGGGCACGCCCGGCGTGCTGCGCGCGCTGGAATTGGCTCATCGCAAGCATGGCCGGCTGAAATGGGCCAGTCTGTTCGAGCCTGCCATCAGGCTGGCGGAACAGGGCTTTGCGATTTCGCCACGGTTGCACTCGATGATCGCGGCGGACCCATCCCTACCAGGTTCGCCGGACATGGCCGCCTATTTCCTCAATGCCGATGGCAGGCCGAAGGCCGTTGGTACATTGCTGAAGAATCCTGCGCTGGCCGGCGTGCTCAAGCGTATCGCCAATGAAGGAGCCGATGCGTTGTACGAGGGCGCGATCGCCAAGGAAATCGTCGCCAAGGTGCAGGGACATGCCAACCCCGGCAGCCTTTCACTGAATGATCTCAAGGGTTACGCCGCCCGGGAGCGCGCGCCGCTGTGCACCGACTACAAGCGCTGGCAGGTCTGCGGCATGGCCCCGCCCTCTTCCGGTGGAATTGCCGTGGCGCAGATTCTCGGGACGTTGCAGGCCTTGGAGCAGCGCGACAGCCACGCAGCCATTGCGCCCTTGAAGCCCCTCAAGACCGATAAACCCGCCGGCCTTGAACCCGCGCCCCAAGCGGTTCATCTGATCGCCGAAGCGCAACGCCTGGCCTACGCCGACCGCGCCCAATACGTCGCCGATTCGGATTTTATCCCCGTGCCGGTCAAGGGCCTGGTCGACCCAGGCTACCTGGCAAGCCGCGCCAGCCTGATCGGACCGCGGAGCATGGGCGTCGCCAAGCCCGGCACACCACCGGGCGTTCAGGTGGCCTATGCACCGGACCGCTCTCCCCTGCGCATTTCCACTTCACAAGTGGTGGCAGTGGACGATCAGGGCGGTGCCGTGTCCATGACCACCACGGTGGAATCGGCCTTCGGCTCGCACCTGATGGTCCAGGGTTTCATGCTCAACAACCAGATGACCGATTTTTCGTTCATCCCCGAAGAACAAGGGCGGAAGGTGGCGAACCGGGTCGAACCCGGCAAGCGCCCACGCTCCTCCATGGCACCGACCCTGATCTTCGATCGCCAGAGCGGCGAACTGTTGGCCGCCGTTGGCTCACCGGGCGGCTCGCAGATCATCGAGTATGTCGCCAAGTCGGTGATCGGACTGCTGGATTGGCAACTGGACCCGCAAACCGCCATCAACCTGCCCAACTTCGGCAGTCGCAACGGCCCCACCGAGCTGGAGCAGGGCCAGTTCAGCCCAACCCTGATCCAGGCATTGAAGGACAAGGGCCACACCGTGACCGAGATCGACATGACCAGCGGGACCCAGGCGATTGTCCGGCTACGTGATCCACAAGGCAGAACATCATTGGCCGGGGGGGCAGACCCGCGGCGCGAAGGAGAAGCCCTGGGAGACTGACGAAGCCAGGCCCTGAAGGAATCAGGGCTCCCCCTCGGGTTGGTAGACCAGTAGATCACCGGGCTGGCACTGCAGGTAGCTGCAGATCGCCTCCAGGGTCGCCAGGCGTATGCCCTTGACCTTTCCTTGCTTCAACAAGGAGAGGTTGGCTTCGGTAATACCGATAGCGGCGGCAAGGTCCTTGGATTTGACCTTGCGCGTCGCCAGCATCACATCCAGTTGAATGACGATAGGCATGACAATCTCAAACGAATGTTCTGTTTTCTGAATCGACTTCGCTGGCCTGGGACAGAATCCTGGCAATGATCGCGATACAGGCGGCAAGAAACAAAGCGACAAAGGAGGGGGCCGTCACGCTGAGGGTAATCAATCGCTGGCCGACCGGGGCGTTTATCGTCACGAGCAGGCTGAGAAACGGCTCACAGAGGAAATCCAGCAACACCCACAACGCTACCGCTCGGCCGGTATTGCCCAGGTAGACGGCTGCCTCGCTGGAAAAGTACATCCCTTGCGCATAATGCCTGAATAGCTGCCGCAAATTGACCAGTCCGGCTGCCAGCGCCAGCAAGGGGATGCTCGACAGCAGTATCCCGCCAAGGCGTTGCCAACCGCTCAACCCCACCGCCCCGTCCACCAGGCCGGACAACTGTCGCTCGGTCAGGGCAAAACTCAGGCCGTATTTCAAGGCAACTTCCGGAAACAACCAGGCCGCCGCATTGACGGCCATCATCACGACAATGAAGACAAGCGTAATGACGGCCATGCGCTGGCTGTAGAGGGCGAGACGATTCGAAGACATGCGAGGCTCCAACCAAACGAAAGGAGCCCAGAACATAGCCACAAAATTATCGCAAAACAATAATTAATATGTAAAAAACGATAATACCCTTGCTTCAAGTGGACAGCTGGTTAGCAAACTGACTCACCGCATCGACCACTTTTTTCGCGCCGTCCTGGATCTCGACGATCACCGATCCGGCTTCAGCGGCCAGGGCCAGGCCCTGTTCGGCCTGGTGCTGGCCGTCCGTCATCAACGAAACGGCGTTGCGTGCCATGTCCTGGTTCTGGCGGACGACGCCGACAATCTCATCGGTAGCCTGGCTGGTGCGCGAAGCCAGTTGGCGCACTTCATCGGCCACCACCGCGAAGCCCCGCCCCTGCTCGCCGGCCCGGGCAGCCTCGATGGCCGCGTTGAGGGCCAGCAGGTTGGTTTGCTCGGCGATGCCGCTGATGGTCTTGACGATGGTGCCGATCACCAGGGACTGCTCGTTCAGGGCTTCGATACCCTCTCCGGCGGTCTGCATGTGCCGGGCCAGGTCGCGCATCACTTCCACGGCCTGGGTCACCACCGAGGTACCGCGCTGGGCACTGTTGTCGGTCTGCAACGAGGTGCTGTAGGCAATGCTGGCCGCCTCGGCGACGGCTTTTTCCTGGTTGACCTGGTCGGTGATGTTCGTAGCGAACTTGACCACCTTGTAGAGTCGGTCGTTGGCATCCACCACCGGGTTGTAGGACGCCTCCAGCCAGACCTCGCGCCCATTGCTGTCCAGGCGCTTGAAGCGACCGGCCACGAACTCGCCGTTGTTCAGGCGCTTCCAGAACTGCTGGTATTGCGCGCCGTTGTATTCCTCCGGCTCGCAGAACATGCGGTGGTGCTTGCCCTTGATCTGCGCCAGGCTGTAGCCCATGGCATTGAGGAAGCGATCATTGGCTGTCAGGACGTGGCCGCCCAGGTCGAACTCGATCACCGCCGTCGAACGCACCAGCGCACCGATAAGGTTTTCATGCTCGCGAGAGCCCTCGATGGTGCGGGTCAGGTCATTGGAATACATCGAGAAAAACCGGATCCGCCCGTCGACAGTCCGTACTGGCTGAAGAATCGAACGCAACCAGGCTTCCTTGCCATCGCCTCGCATCAGGCGCACGGCCCCGGAAAAATGCTCGCCGCGGGTCAACGCCGTCTTGAAACGAAGCTGGTGCTCGTTGGATTTCAAGTACCCAGGAATAAGGTCCTCGACAGAGCGGCCAATGAGATCCTGGCTCTTGTAATGCATTTCATCGAGGAATTTCTGATTGACCGACTGCACCCGGCCCTCTGCATCCAGGGTCAGGGCCAGCATTTCGCGGTCCAGGCTTTCCTTCACTTGCATGAGGCTGGACAGTTCTTGGCGAAGAGCCGACAGCTCCTGCTTCAAGCGTTGATTGAACATGGGCATGCTCCGACGGGCAGGAGATTAACGGGCCTATTCCTCTTGCCATCGGCCCGGTGATTTTTTTCTGAAGAGTGCCATTGGTCGGCCGAAATTTTTTCCGCGGATCCAGAACCCGGGCCAACCTTCCAGGGTCAGTGGATTGTTCTACTGTAGCCCCTGTTTACCGAGGCTTCACTGTTCCAGCTACCCGTCCCACAAAACCAACCATAAAAACCGAGGTAACTGCCGTGACCACCGACATCGAAGACAGCCGCTCCGCCCGCTTCGCCTTGCGCTGTTCCAGTTTTGCCGAACGCTGGTTTCCTGACTCCTGGGTCTTCGCCGCCCTGGCTGTGCTGGTCGTCGCGGTGGCGACGCAGTTCATCGGCGCCACGCCCACGGCCGCCGCCATGGCATTCGGCGACGGTTTCTGGAGCCTGATCCCATTCACCATGCAAATGGCATTCGTCGTGATCGGAGGCTATGTGGTCGCCAGCTCGCCGCCGGCCGTCAGGCTGATCGATCGCCTGGCGCGCATCCCGAAGAACGGCCGCTCGGCAGTGGCCTGGGTGGCGCTGATCTCGATGATTGCGTCGCTGCTCAACTGGGGCCTGTCGCTGGTGTTCGGCGGTCTGTTGGTACGAGCCCTTGCCCGCCGTACCGATCTGAAAATGGATTATCGCGCCGCCGGCGCCGCCGCTTACCTGGGCCTGGGCGCGGTGTGGGCCCTGGGGTTGTCGTCCTCGGCGGCACAACTGCAGGCCAACCCGGCCAGCCTGCCGCCGTCGATCCTGGCGATCACCGGCGTCATCCCGTTTACCCAGACCATTTTCCTCTGGCAGTCCGCAGTGATGCTGCTGGCGTTGATCGTGATCTCCTTGATCGTGGCCTACGCTACCGCTCCGGGCCCGAACAGCGCCCGCGACGCCGCAGCCTGCGGAATCGACCCGAGCTTCAGCATGCCGGCCTTGCAACCACGAACCCGTCCCGGCGAATGGCTGGAGCACAGCCCCTTGCTGACCATTGCCCTGGTGCTGTTGGCCGCTGGCTGGCTGTTCCACGAATTTTCGAGCAAGCCTGCGATCAGCGCGATTTCCGGGCTCAATACCTACAACTTCCTGTTCCTGATGCTGGGCGCCTTGCTGCACTGGCGGCCGCGAAGCTTTCTCGACGCCGTGGCCCGCGCAGTGCCGACCACAACCGGTGTACTGATCCAGTTCCCGTTGTACGGCTCCATTGCCGCGTTACTGACCACAGTCAAGGGCAGCGATGCCCAGACCCTTGCCCACCATATTTCGACCTTTTTCGTACAAATCGCATCGCATGACACCTACGCCTTGCTGATGGGCGTCTATTCGGCGGTGCTGGGCTTCTTCATTCCGTCCGGCGGCGGTAAATGGATCATCGAAGCGCCCTATGTGATGCAGGTGGCCAACGACCTGAATTATCACCTGGGCTGGGCCGTACAGATCTATAACGCCGCCGAAGCGCTGCCCAACCTGATCAATCCGTTCTATATGCTGCCGTTGCTCGGTGTGCTGGGGCTCAAGGCCAGGGACCTGATCGGGTTCTCCTTCGTCCAATTGCTGGTCCACACACCCTTGGTACTGGTGCTGTTGTGGGCGCTGGGAACGACGTTGGATTATTTGCCGCCCGTGATGCCATAAAGCCATAAAAAAGGGCCGATATTTACCTCGGCCCACTTTTTCTTCAGCCCGGTCTGTTTCAGTATGGAGGCGCCCTGTTCCGAGGGGCCCATACGCTGAAAAGGATCTGAGCATGTCTAAACTCGCAGTACTTCCCCTTGCCGCCCTGGCGCTGAGCGCCACCGTCCATGCCGACGTCGATGTACAGCTTGGCAGTACCGAACGCGTGACCCGTCTTTTCGCCTACCCCAACAACTGCAACGTCATCTGTTTTCGCGACTGGACCCTGGAGCAGACTGTCGAGCATTACCTGACCCAGAGCGTGCAGCGCGACGGCTACGGCGCGGCCAAGGTCAGCGTCAAACGCGACAATGACACGGTCTACGCCCATATAGCCGGCGTGCCGAAGAGCTACGGCCAGCCATTGACCGCATTGCTCAACGCCGGTGACCTGGCCTACACGGGCGCCACCAAACTCAACGGCGACAAGAAATGGGCCTACAACTGGTACCTGTTCCTGCCGCTGGGCATGGCGCTGGAAAACCGCAAGAGTGTTGAACTGCTGCACTTCCCGCCGGATTACTCCCTGACACAGGCCCAGGACTACCTGGAATCGGCCACCACGGATCGCTGGGCCACGCTGTTGACTGTCAACGGCATCGCCGCCGACCAGACCCCGGCCTACCAGACCATCATCGACATCGCGCCGATCGCAGCCCCATCCAACGCCGGTTCGGCCCTGGAAGGCGTCTACGACTATTTCAACGACTACCAGACCACCATGGTCAAGCAAGTCAGCCAGGGCTCCAGCGGAGCCGCATTGCCGATGGTGGCCTTCGGTGCCCCGGTGCGTAACTGGATCAAGACACAGTACGGCCCGACGGTAGGCGTGCTTGGCCTGGCGACCATCACGCCGACGGCGGGACTGAAGGTACCGGTGCTGGGCTCCAACCACCCCAGCTACATCTGGTACGCCGCCGATCCGGACAGCTACGACGGCGACGAAGCCAAGGCCGATGCGGCCGGCCTGAAAGTCATGGGCCAGGATCTGAGCGCCGCCTGCTGGCAAGCCGGCATGGGCAGCAAGCCGAACACGGATCCGAGCACACTGCTGAACCAATGCACGCAGACCTGGCAAGTCACGCAAAAGGAAAAGACCTGCGAGTTGTTCTATACCTCGATTCGCAAGCTCACGCCTGACGAAGCGGCAAAGAAATGCGAGACGCCGGCGATCAAGTCGCAGCTTCCTCAATTGAAAGCGCCGATGCCGCTACCCGCCGAACCGGTATAAGCCGAGAAGACTTTCCCGCGTAAGCCTGCGCTCACGCGGGAAAGCGCTTTTGACGCCTGTCAGAGTTGACAGTAGATACCACCCCGGATCGGGGCCAGACTATCCAGGTCAATCACGACGCTGGCAGGATGCCAGCGCCAGCAAGTCGGGTGCCCAGCACCGACAAGGACTGTCATGACCATTTTTGTGACCGATCGATCCTGTTCACGGGGCCGGGACTGTATCTACCCGGAAAAGGAACTCAGCACTCGGCTGGGCTATCCGTCTGCGCGGGATTTCGAAGTGCTGCGCGGCGCCAATGGGCGCGGCAACGGCGTCGTCGCCCGCAGGCGGTTCGCCCCCATGGAGCGGATGTGCCGGGTATCGGGGCTGCTGTTGGGCCGACGACGCCTGCACACTTTGCAGATCCTGCCGGAAATCCACATGTACGATCCGCGCTTCGCCGGGCTGCTGGTGCATTCCTGCAACCCGAATGTCTTTCTGGACATGAGCGAATTATGGTTGTGGTCACTGACCGCCATACAGGCGGGCGACAGCCTGACCATGGATTACGCCAGCACCGAGCCGAAACTGTACCGGCAGTTTGCCTGCCGGTGCGGTTCGTCCAACTGTCATGGGTGGATCACCGGTTATGATGAGCCACCCAATGAACAGGGCATGAAGTTCCTCAAGCATTGGCGCCGTCGCTGTCATCGTGACTGACGCCAACGGGCTCAGGGCGCGTCCACTGGACGCAGGCGATACTGCGGTGGCAATTGCTCGAAGCCGCTGATCGTGGTGTCCAGGCTCTTCCAGCGTCCGTCCTTGATGCCGTAGATGCAACCGTGGATCGACAGTTTCTGACCACGGTGCCAGGCGTTCTGCACGATGCTGGTATGGCCGACATTGGCCACCTGCTGGATGACGTTGAGTTCGCACAGGCGGTCAACGCGCTCCTCTTCGGTGGGCAGTTGGGCCAACGCTTCGCGGTGCTCGTAATACAGGTCGCGGATCGAGCGCAGCCAGCCGTCGATCAGGCCCAGCTGACGATCCTGCATCGAAGCGCGCACGCCGCCGCAGCCGTAGTGGCCGGTAACCAGGATGTGCTTGACCTTGAGCACGTCCACCGCGTACTGGATCACCGACAGGCAGTTGAGATCGGTGTGCAGCACCACGTTGGCCACGTTGCGGTGTACGAACAGATCGCCCGGCAGCATGCCGACGATCTCGTTGGCCGGCACTCGCGCATCGGAACAGCCGATCCACAGGTACTCCGGTGTCTGCTGACGGGCCAGCTTGGCGAAGAAGTCAGGATCCTCCTGCTTGATCGCATCGGCCCAGCGCGCGTTGTTATCAATCAGATCTTGTAGTTCGTTCATGCTATCCAGCCCTCGAGAATAGTCCGCAACTTTGACAGCACGCCGCTTGCCGAGGTCACTTCTGTAATGCCGTTGGAATTCTCGACCCGGCCGCGGGTCCACCCATTAACGGCCAGAACGAGGAGTAGCCATGAACGATTCACGACGTCCTTTCGATGCGGTGCAACCGGAACCCATCGACGACAACGAAGACCGCATGGGTTCGATGCACGAACTGGAGTTCGACGATGATGAGCCCAGTGCGAAGATCGGCGACGAACTGCCGGAAAAAGAACGCGAACAATTGATGCCGCGCGAACGCGTTCGCGAAGCGGGCCTGACCGGAGCCTCTGTGGATGATCATCAGCCCACCGAAGACGACATGAGCCCTGAAACCCTCATCCGCGAGGACGGCGCACGCGACGCCTATGAAAGCGGCGACGATGAGCAGGCCGACTGGGACCTGAGCGTGGTCGGTGAAAACGACATCGGCGGGGGCGATGGCCTGGACGAAGCGGAAATGGCGCAGATCGATCCACTGGATGGCAAGCGCGATGGCGCCGGGTCAGCTTGAATCAGGACAGGATGTGACGGCTTCTTCGAGGGCCAGCCCGCTCCCACACAAGACCGGCCGGCCCGGCTGAGGCCTGCGGCAGGAGCGGGTTTGCCGGCATGGTGCCCGCCCTGCGTCAACACCGCGAAGGCGTCACTCGACGAGAGTACACGCCATGACCACGGCGTCCTCGCGGCCACCCACCGCCGGGTAATAATCCCGCCGACGGCCGATCTCGTTGAAACCGTATCGCTCATACAGCCGGAACGCTGCGCGGTTGCTGTCGCGCACCTCCAGGAAACACTCCCGGGCCTGGGCGTTGAAGGCGATGGACATGAGGTGTTCCAGTAAGCGCAACCCCAGGCCGCGGCCCTGGTTCTCCGGCTTGACGGTGATATTGAGCAAGTGCGCTTCGTCGAGGATGATCTGCACGACACCATGGCCCACTTGCTGCTGGCCTTCGAACATCAGCCATATCTGGTATTTGCTCAATCCGTCGAGAAAGATCCCGCGGGTCCAGGGGTGACTGTAGGCCGCATATTCGATTTTCAGTACAGCGTCGAGGTCCGCCTCGGTCATCGGGCGGAACGATACAGCGTCACTCATTCGATTCTTTCCAGCGCGCCATCAGCCGGCGCATGGCTTGCCAGACTTCAGCCTTGCGCTGTGGCGTTTCCATTAACAATTCCAACCCGGGGACTGCCCAGGCCGAGCCCAGGCCTTCGACCTGCAATTCCCGATTGAACGCATCCTGGTCCGCCTCGCCGGCAAATTTGACCGCTGGCAGGCCGATCAGCCACAAACACACGCAGGGCTCGTCTTCGAGTCGCGCCGAAACGAAGCCCTGGACGAAATCCCGCGCCGCTTCCGGCCCCTGGTCCATCGTTCCACGGGACAGCAGCGGCCAACGCACCGGTTCTCCCACGATCTGTGGGCTGTCCGGCAGACCGGCGGCGCGCAGCATGTCCTTGAGCAACAGGTAGGCAGGATCGCGGCTTTGGAACGGTTCGCCGGTGGGCAGCTCCACCAGCAGCAGGCAACGCCCCGCACGCAGCAGCTGCAGGGTAAACCGCGGTGGCGGAACCGGAGCGACCCGGGCCGGTGCCGGCGTCGACGACACTTCTTCCACCGGTTTGGCATTGGTGCGGGTCGAGGCCAGGCTCGGGCGTGGCACGTCGACCTTCGGCCGCTCGACAGGTGTCACCGGCTCGACAACGGTCTTGGCCACAGGCTCCGCCACCACCGGCACGACGCCAGGCGGCTCGGGCGTTTCCAGCAGTTCGGGCCGCGACGGGGCGGCGAACGGCAATTCGGTACGCGGCAGCCAGGTGACCACCTGCATGGCGGTCAGATAGGCGCGGCGACGAGACTCGATAAGCAAGGGTCGGCCACTTGTGGATAACTGAAAGTGGGGAGGATTCTACCGCCCTTCGACGCGGATCGCTTCCCCGTTGACTCATTAGTTGATCGATCCGCGACGACAGTCCGTCTCAGGGGTGAATCGCAACCGGTCCGATGCAGTACAATTGCCGCTTTTAATTGCCAACCCGACGGCCATTGCGATGATCGAACCCAAGCGCGTCTTGCGCGCCCTCGCCGAACACTGGGCATTGCTGGAACCGTTGTGCGAGCATTTCGACCAGGGCACCTTGAGCCTCAACGAACTGCGCTCACAATTGGCCGCCCAGCAATTGGACAGCACGCCCCAGGACATCACCCACCTGCTGGACGTGTGGATCCGCCTGGACATCCTCGTGCCGGTGGCGAAAAGCCCGAACCGCTTCGAGCTCAACGCCCAGATCCACGACTTTCTCGCCTACCTGCGTCGCGAACATCGCCTGGGCCTGTGCCTGGAGATCGAAGCCTACCTGCGCCACCTCGAGCGCCTGGCCGGCTACATCCAGGATGCCTTCGAAGTGCGCGACGGCAACGACCTGGCCCGCCAGTTGCGTTTGCTGGACATGCGGGTGCGGGACGTGCTCAAGAAACTCGCCAACGACGAACAGGCCCTGGTGGCCGTGGCCGAACGCGCCAAGACCAGCGACCGGCAGATCCCGCTGCGCCAGCGCTACGCCGAAGTACTGGCGACCTGGGACGAATACGTCGAGCCGATGATCCAGCTGGTGAACGCCGACGGTGCGTTCGAGCAAGGCGTGCGCAAGGTCGAGAACGTGCTGTTGCGCATGCTCACCGAACAACAGCGCCTCGGGCATCTGGTGGACGATGACATGTTGTTGCGCACCCATGCCCGTATCCTGGAAATGCAGACCAGCGCCCAACTGACCCTGCGTCACGCCCGCGAACTGCTCCTGCCGCTGCGCGAAGAAGCCCGTCGCCATAACGCCGTGACCCGTGGCGCAGCCCTGGCCCTGGCCGCCATCCGCCGCAAAGGCATCGATGCCGTGCCGCAGGCCGCCATGCCGCTGTTCACCCGGCCGCAGAGTACCTTCCTCGGCAGTGCCAGCCAGGTCGAGGCCTATGTGTACGCCCTGGCCCGTTTCGAGCCGAAACCGGCGCGCTTCCCCAAGTCCCACAAGACTCACAAGGGCGGCGATGCTCCGCGGGCGCCGCGTACGGTGCGCGAGATGGTCGAGCGTTGCGAGGACGCCCTGCCGATGCCGGACCTGATGACCTGGCTGCTGGAACAGGAGCCGGACGGCGCCACCGACGAATTGCTGTACTGGTTCTCGCGCCTGTCGCGGGAAAAGCGTTTCAAGCGCGAGCGTCTGGAACGCCGCGAATACCACACTCATGAGCATCAGGTCAGCCTGCGCTCCTTCGCCCTGCTCTCGGCTGGCGACACCGCCGAGGATTCTGCGAGCACTTCCCATGCATCTTGATCTATCCGAACTGTCCCAGCTGGCGCCGATTTTCCGCGAGCTGTTCAAGGGCTACCACATCAGCCGCCGCGACCCGGAGCTGTATGCGCAACTGTCGAACTTCCAGGACCAGTACCGCACGCTGTTCAAGGCCCTGGGTTTCGAACTGGTGTGCGATACCCGTGGTTTCTACTATTTCGTGCCGGACCTGGCGGCCGCCGCGGTGAACAAGACCGCACAACGCCTGGCGCTGTTCACCTTCATCCTGGTCGAACACCTGGCCGACCAGGGCCGCGACCCGATCGCCGTTCTCGACGGCGGTAGCCTGGGCCGCGATGAGCTGCCATCGCTGCTGGAAAAATACCGTGACCTGTTCATCCAGGCCGAAGTACAGACCCAGGAAGAACTCGAAGAAAAGATCATGCGCCGCATGACCCAGCTGGGCTTCGCCAGCGAAGAGAACGGCGTGTACCGCTTCCTGCCGCCGATGCACCGGTTTCTCGATGTCTGCCTGTCGGTCCAGCAGGACCGCGACCTGGCCGCCAGCCTGCACAGCGTGCTGCCGTTGCCGGCTCCGGTTCTGATCGACGAGGACAGCGACGAAAAACTGCTGCAGACCGACGATCCGCTGGATCTCAGCGAATTCGAGGGTGAAAGCGAAGAAGAAGCACTGGCCCGAGCCATTGCCGAAGAACAGGAGACCGACGCATGAGCAAGGAACGCTACGGCATCCGCCGCTTCGCCCTTTTGAACACCGCCGGCTACAGCCTTGGCCTGTTCCCGCTGGAAGAACCGCTGTCGGTGTATGGCGCGAACAACCTCGGTAAATCCGCCTCGATCAATGCCTTGCAGTTCCCGATCCTGGCCCGCATGTCGGACATGAGCTTCGGCAAGTACAGTCTGGAACAATCCCGGCGCTTCTACTTCGCCTCGGACACCAGCTATATCCTGGTGGAAGTCGCCCTGCCCCACGGCCCCCACGTGATCGGTGTGGTGGGTCGAGGCCCTGGCGGCGGTTTTGGCCACCAGTTCTTTGCCTATGCAGGCAAGCTGGACTTGGCCCATTACCAGAAAAACGACACGTGCCTGCGTCAGAAAGAGCTGTTCACCAACCTGGAACGCGAGGGCCTGAAGGCCTATGAGCTCAAGCCCGATGAGCTGCGACGCCTGCTGGTGGGGGGGCATACTTCCATTCCCCTGGACCTGACGCTGATCCCGCTGCGTTCTACCAGCGAACAGAGCCTCAAGACTTTCCGCGCGCTGTTCATCAACTTGCTGCACATGCGCGAAATCACCGCGGCCAAGCTCAAGCAACTGTTCCTCGACGCCTTCGAGCACAGCCTGCGTTCCGGCAGTGTGGATTACATCGCCGCGTGCGAAGAAGCCTTCCGCGACGTACGACGCATGGAGCAGGACTACAACTCCCTGGTAGCGGCCGGCCCGCTGGTGGAAGCCCTGGCCAATGGCGTGAAACAACGCGACATCCTGCGTGGCAAACTCCACCGTCTGTCGCCCCTGCTCGATTCGCTGCTGGGAACTTGGTCGGACTATGCCAGTGCACGCAAGGAAGAGTTGACCATCCAGGCCGAGCACTACCGCAACGAACAGGACTCACTGCAGAATGACCAGCGCGGCAGTACCCAGGAACTGATGCGCCTGGAGCGGGAAATCACCGGCATCCAGCGCTGGCTGGGCGAATTGTCGGTGCTCAAGCATCGGTTCGCCCTGGTGGACGACGTCAAGGTGCTGGAGCAGCAACTGCTCGCGGCCAAGGACGCCCACGACGAATTGGCCGGTGCCCTGGCCCAGTCCCGGCAGTTCAGCGCCGAAGACTTGGAAGAACGTCTGCGCGACCTGGAAAAACGCCTGAAGTCGGTCAAGCAACAGCTTGATCACGCCGACAACAACAGCTATGCCCGTCTGCGTGAAGAGTTCTCGCAACAGGACGTCGAACGCCTCATGCGCCTGTTCAACAGCGCACTGTTCAGCCTGCCATTGGGTGAACACGGCATTGCGCTGGACGATAACGGTGACTGGGTCAAGTCCGTGGAGCTGATCCTGGACGGCTTCAAAGGCGAGCGTTTCGAAGTACCGGGGCTGTCCATCGACCTGTCCCATATCGAGCCACCCGCGTTGCAAGCCCTGGCCGACCGTGCCGCGTTGCGCGACCAGAAGGAACGCCTGGAAAAAGAGCTCAAGCAGCTCAAGACCCAGCAGGCCGTGGCCGCTGACCGCGCTGCCAGCAAGACCCAGACCGAGGCCCTGTACCAACAGGTCCTGGATGCGCAAAAGGCCTTGGAAGATTTCCGACGCACCCAGACCCTGAGCGCCGAGGAAAGCGACAAGCTCGAACAACTGGCCCAGATGGAGGCCGCCCAGGACGAGCTCAAGCGCTCCAGCGATGCCTTCACCGAGCGCGTCCAGCAACTGTCCGCCAAGTTGCAACTGGTGGGCCGGCAGATCGCCGATATGGAAGCCAAGCAGCGCACCCTCGACGATGCCTTGCGCCGCCGTCAGTTGTTGCCGGCGGACCTGCCGTTCGGCACGCCATTCATGGACCCGGTCGACGATTCCATGGACAACCTGTTGCCATTGCTCAACGACTATCAGGACAGCTGGCAGGGCTTGCTGCGGATCGACGGACAGATCGAAGCCCTATACGCCCAGGTTCGCCTCAAGGGCGTGGCCAAGTTCGACAGCGAAGACGATATGGAGCGGCGTCTGCAACTGCTGATCAACGCCTATGCCCACCGCACCGACGAAGCCCTGACCCTGGGCAAGGCGCGCCGCGCGGCCGTGACCGACATTGCCCGGACCCTGCGCAATATCCGCAGCGACTACGACAGCCTCGAACACCAATTGGCGTTGTTCAACCGCGAGATCAACAAGCGCCAGGTTTCCAACCTGCAGAGCTTCCGGATCGTCCTGGCGCCGAACAAGGAAGCCCTCAAGCACATCGACCAGATTATCCACAGCGCCGGCCAGTACGAGGAAGGCGAAACCCTGTCGGTCTTCGATCTCAGCCAGAGCGCCGAGCAGGACAACAAGAACGAAGAAGCCAAGGAGTATCTGGCGCGCCTGGTGGCGGCGAACCACAACCAGTTGGGTCTCAAGGACCTGTTCGAACTGGCCTTCGAAATCACCAAGGTCAATGGCCAGCCGGTGATTCATACCGACATCGACGGTGCAGCGTCCAACGGCACCACCATGACCATCAAGGCGCTGACCAACATGTACTTGTTGCTGCACTTGATGGATCGCGAACAGGCCGGCCGCGTACGCTTGCCGTATTACCTGGACGAAGCGGCGGACATCGACGAAAAGAACCAGGCAGCGCTGCTGGAAACCAGTCTGCAATTAGGCTTCGTGCCGATTCTCGCCAGCGTGAAGCCGCAAGTCTGCGCCAGTGTCGCCATCGACCTGGAGGGCGGTAGCGGCCCGAACGGCATCTACATCGACGAAGCGGACTGGAAATACATCCGCCGTCGTGATGCGGTGAAAGCCACGGTGAATGTACAGGCCGATGAGCCGGAGCTCGATCCGGTGTGATGTGAGTACCTGGGTATGAAAAAGGCCGCGATCCAATGGATCGCGGCCTTTTTTTATTGCGCCAGTTTTGAGTCTTCAGTGCAACGGAAGGCCTCATCGCGAGCAAGCTCGCTTCCCACATTGGAATGATTCTGGATGAACGATCCTGCATCCCTGTGGGAGCGAGCTTGCTCGCGATGGCGTCAACACGGACAACGCCGGTGTTGTTACTTGCCGAGCTTGATCTTTGGCGCCCAGGTCAGCCACTCGTCCTCGAATTTGTCGAACAGCGGGAAAGTCTGCTCCGCTCGCGCCGGGCCGCCCATTTTCTCGCCGTCTGGCGTCGCGAAGGCGATGCCGCCCTGGATCAGCGTTTCCAGCGACTCGGTCCGCACCGTCGCCCCTTTGAACAAACCGAAATCCAAACCAAAGCCGCTGGTATTCCAGAAGCGCGTACCACTACGCACCAGTGGTGCATATTTAGGCTCGATCAGGATATGAATCAGCACCCGATCCGCTGTCTGGCCCAATTCATATCCGGTGACCTTGCCCACCGTCACCTCGCGATAAGTCACCGGCACGCCGATCTTCAACGAACCACGGCGGGCCGCGCTCAGCACCAGGCTCAGGCCGGCTTCAGGCACCGCGTTTTCCGGTGGATTGGCAAGGGCCACGAAGTTTTTCTGCGGCCCGAGGTTCTTCACCGCCGGCTGCACCTCGAGGTATTGGCCGGTCACCAGCGTTTCCAGGTTCGAGGTCTTGATCAACCCCAGCTCAGGCTTGACCACCCAGAACTGGCTACCGACCCGGGCGATACGCTCCGGGACCTCGGTGATGCGCGCCGTGAGCAATACCGACTGCATGTCGGCACTGAGGTCCACATCCTCGACCTTGCCCACATCCAAGCCCTTGAAGCGAATCGGCGTACCGCTGCGCAAGCCATCGGCACGATCGACCTTGATGGTCACGACGGTCCCACTTTGTTGCGCGGCTTCACGATTCTCATGCAACCGGAAGCGCGGGACCCGCCTTTTCAACGGCACATTCGGCTCCGGCGTTTCAAAGGCAATGCCGCCGGCCATCAGGCTTTGCAGCGATTCGCTCTTGACCTGGATTCCTCCCGTCAGGCCGCCCGTGAGGGTGATGCCGCTGGCATTCCAGAAGCGCGTCGAACCATTGACCAGCCCTTCGTATTCCTTCTCGATATGTACCCCGATGATCAACTGCTTTTTCTTGCGAGAGAACTGGTAGCTCTGCACCGACCCGACCTTGACCTGCTTGTAGAGGATCGGGCTGCCGACCTCCAGGGATCCGAGGTTTTCAGTCAACAGGACCAGGTGCAGGCCGGGTGCGCGCAAGTCCAGTGGCGGCGCTTTTGCCCGGGCCTCGAATTCGCGCTGCGGGGCGCCGCCCTTGTCGCCGGGGCGTATGGCGATGTAGTTACCTTTGACCAATGCCTCCAAGCCGGTGATACCCGCCAGGGAGATCGACGGCTTGACCACCCAGAACTGCGTTCCCGTCACCAGGTAGTCTTCGGCCAAGGGGTCCAGGGTCAATTCAGCGGTGGCACTGGACAGGTCGGGATCGACCTTGAGGTTTTTCAGGCTACCGACCTGGATGCCTTTGTACATCACTGGCGTGCGGCCGGATTGCAGGCCTTCGAAATCGCTGAGCTTGACCTTCACCCGGATACCGGCGGCTGCGGCGTCGAAATCCTCGTAAAGACGGAACGGCAGGCTTGGATCCGTCGGCGGGCTGTCCTTGCGACTTTCTGGCGTGGCGAACGCAATCCCCCCGGCCACGATACTGGCCAGGGATTCGCTGCGCACCTTGACACCCGAGAGGTTGGCATCGATGCTGATGCCGCTGGCATTCCAGAACCGGGTGTGTTTGCGCACCAGGCTGGCATACGTCGGCTCGATGAAAACCTTGATCTCGACGGTGTTCTGGTCCTCGGACAGTTGATAGCTTTTCACCTGTCCGACCTGGATCTGCTTGTAGAAAACCGGACTACCCCGATTCAACGAACCCAAGCGGTCGGCCTTGAGCGTCAGGTGCAACCCCGGCTTGGCGTCCGACAATGGCGGCTCCTGGGCCAGGGCCTTGAACTTGCGGCTGGACTCCCCTTCACCCGGACTGATAGCCACATAGTTACCTGACACCAGGGTTTCCAGCCCTGTGATCCCGGCCAGGCTGACGCTTGGCTTGACCAGCCAGAAGCGGGTTCCGGTCTTGAGGTACTGTTCCACGTCCTTGTTCATTTCGATGGTCGCCACGACCCCCTTCGAGCTCCCCTCGTCGTCGAGCGTGAGGGCCGTGACCTTGCCGACCGGCATACCTTTGTAGACCACCTCGGTCTTGTTGACCTGGATGCCTTCGCCGCTCTCAAAGCGCACGCTGATCTGGATCCCTGTCTCGTTATATGCCTTCCAGCCGAGCCAGCCCCCGATGATCAAGGCAATCAGTGGCAGGATCCAGATGGCCGACCAGTTCGAGGCCGGTCGAGTTTTAGCGGTAGGCAAATCAGTCATGGTCGTCATCCGACTCCGTGTTATCCCAAATCAGCCGGGGATCGAAAGTTACTGCGGCAATCATTGTCAAAATGACTACGCTGGCAAAGGCAATCGCGCCGAGACCGGCTTCGACACTGGCGAGTCGTCCGAAATTCACCACGGCCACCAGAATGGCAATTACAAAAATATCGAGCATCGACCAGCGACCGATGAACTCAATGAAACGGTACATAAAGATGCGCTGCCGCGCAGACATGGGCTGGTGCCGCTGTACGGAAAACAGCAACAGGGCGATGCCTACCAGCTTGAAGGTGGGCACTACGATACTCGCGACGAACACCACGGCAGCAATGGGAATCATGCCGTGCTGCACCAGTTCGATGACGCCGGCCATGATGGTGCTCGGGGCACCTTGCCCCAAGGAATTGATCGTCATGATCGGCAGCACATTGGCAGGGATATAGAGGATCGCAGCGGTGAGTAGCAGCGCCCAGGTGCGCATCAGACTGTTCGGGCGCCGAGGGTGGACCTGTGCACCGCAACGGGTACAGGTCTGCCCTTGTGCATCGCAATCCCACCGATTCAATTCGTGGCATTCGGTACAGATCAGAATGCCGGCATCAATCGCCCGCATGGGCATCTTCTCCTGATAATGCTTGCCAGATCTGATGCGGTGACATCACCACCTCCAACCACACCTGAACAAGCAATAAACTGATAAAGCACACCAAGCCTAGGCCGATGGTGATGGCGGCCATGTCTGCCAACTTGACGATGGCTACCAACACGCCCATCAGGTAGACCTCAAGCATCCCCCAGTCTCGTAGATGGTGATAAATGCGATAGAGCAACAAACCGTAGCTACGGCCAATGTTCAAGCGAATGGTCAGCAGTACCGTCAACTGGCACAGCAGCTTAAGCAGTGGTATGCCCATGCTGCAGAGAAACACCACCACCGATATGCCTTGCATGCCGGTATCGAACAAGGCGACAACGCCACTCCAGACGGTGTCCTGGGAGGATTGCCCGAGCAGGCTAAGTTGCATGATGGGTAGAAAGTTCGCTGGCACATACAGCAGCAGAGCGGCGATGACCAAGGCCAGGCTGCGCTCGACCACATTGTGTCGGTGGGCGTAGAGTTCGTAGCCACAACGGGGGCATTCAGCTTTTTCGCCATGGGCCAGTTGAGGCTTGCGCATCAACAGATCGCACTCATGGCAAGCCACCAGATCGTTCAGGGGTAGATCTGACAACCGATGAGTGTCCAACGGATCTGACATAAAGAGGTCTGGCTCAGCTAGGGTGAAGCTATTCTAGTGCTCTGGCTTGAAAATAACTGAGTAAATTCGTTACGAACTTCCCCCCAATACTTTCTTTCAGGCAAAACAAAACCCCTACCTGCGTCAGCAGATAGGGGTTTCGGAATTTAATCTTGACGATGACCTACTCTCACATGGGGAAACCCCACACTAC
>NZ_FPKK01000007.1:0-331100 GCF_900119645.1 Pseudomonas sp. NFACC43 | reverse complement strand
TTGACTAGCAGTCTGACTCCACAAGCACCCACACGAATTGCTTGATTCAGTTGTTAAAGAGCGGTGGGTTGAGCCTTTCGTCTCAACCGAGGCGCGCATTCTACAGCGCCCCGTACATCTGTCAAGTGGTTATTTTCAGAAGTTTTCAAAGTTTCCTTTGCAACTTCAACCACTTGCGCTTTCGATCTCTCGTCAGCGGGAGGCGAATTCTACAGCGTTAGCCGCTGCTGTCAACACCTCTTTTCCAGCGTCTTCGATCGTGAAGATCGAAGTGCCGACGGGACTTGACTGCAACCCCTGCCGCCCCCTTCCGGACTTCGATGATTTGAAGCCCTGCACACCCGAAAACTTCATAACTTATTGAATCCCAATAAGTTTTACGTTTCGACTGCGCCGGAAGTGGGGCGAATTATAGAGACTCAGAATCTGCCGTCAACCTTTAATTTGATTTATCTATCCGCTTGCGACGATTACTGCCTGAAAGCAGTTCTATATATGGACGGGGCAACAACAAGTGCGCAATATATTGCTCAATCCATTATTCCCACACTCTTAACTGGACGACGCGTTTCAATGACTCCCCCACATCGCCCTCTGGCAGCCACCTTATACCCCGTTGCACTCCTGTTGATCGCCATGGCGTCCATCCAGTCCGGCGCCTCCCTCGCCAAAAGCATGTTTCCGGTCATAGGCGCTCAAGGCACCACGACCCTGCGACTGATATTTGCCAGCCTCATCATGCTGTTGCTGCTGCGCCCCTGGCGCGCCAAGCTCACGGCCCAATCCCTACGTACCGTAGTCGTCTATGGGATGGCGCTGGGCGGGATGAATTTTCTCTTCTATATGTCGGTTCGCACGACACCGCTGGGCATCGCCGTGGCATTGGAGTTCACCGGCCCCCTGGCGGTGGCTATCTACACCTCGAGACGGGCAATCGACTTCCTCTGGATCGCTTTGGCAGTGGTTGGTCTGTGCCTGTTGATACCGACCGGAGCCACCAGTACGGGCATCGATCTGATAGGAGCAGGCTATGCCCTGGGAGCAGGTGTCTGCTGGGCGCTCTATATACTGTTCGGTCAAAAGGCCGGAGCAGACAATGGCGTCCAGACCGCCGCGTTGGGCGTGGTGATCGCCGCCTTGTTCGTCGCTCCCTTCGGTATCGTTCATGCGGGGGCCGCGCTGCTGACGCCAAGCCTGATACCCGTCGCCATCGGCGTCGCCATCTTGTCTACAGCCCTGCCTTACACCCTCGAAATGGTCGCCCTGACCCGCCTGCCCGCCCGCACTTTCGGCACCTTGATGAGTATCGAGCCCGCCGTCGCGGCCTTGTCGGGGTTCGTATTCCTCCAGGAGTACCTTTCTTTGCCTCAATGGGCCGCCATTGCGTGCATCATTCTCGCATCGGTGGGTGCAACCTTGACCATGAACAACCCTGTAAAGCCCGCCGTCGCGGCGGATTGAAGCGGGACTTCACGAAGCTCTGGCATTTGCCGCGCTTTTAGGCCATGTTTAGGCGTGTAACCCAATGTCAGTCATGGATTTTTCATACAGGACGTCACGAACGCTTCAAACGGAAGCGAACACAGCCGTACGTGGACATCAGATGCACGACGGCATAAGGACGGGAATGAAACGAATTTTGATATTCATCGCCGTGCTCGCAATTTCAGGTTGCGCGGCGACCACGAAAAGTGAAGTCAAGCGTGGCAAGAAAGGTTTGCATATCAACTGCTCCGGTCTGTCCTCGTCCTGGGATCAATGCCTAGCCAGCGCCGCCAACTCATGCGCCCCGAAGAATTACAAAATCATCGCCAAGTCGGGCGATGCGATCGAAGAACCAGGTGACTATCCTTTCGGCCTCAACCCAGCCGGCTATACCAGCCGCAGCATGATCGTCATCTGCAAATAAGCATCGGTCTTCAGTCAATCCGTTGCTCGGCCATTCGACGGCCGATCTCCTCCTGGCTGGCCTGAAGGACATTACGCTGGATCTGTGGCGCCACCAGCATGCGCGCAACGACCAGCGCTCCCACGCATTGCGACAGGATCGACCAGGCCAGGCTGTCGCTTCCCAGTATCTGCGCCCAACCCTCATGCAAACGGCAGATCCAAGTCTGAGCCGTCTCCCGCACCTGTAGATCCGAACGAGCGATTTCAGCGCCAAGCACTGGCAGTGCGCAACCCGCTTCAGGTTGTTCGACATGACTCATGCTCAGGTACTGCTTGAGACAACGCTCCAACCTGGCCGCGTCCAGAACATGATCACCACTCAAACGATCCAGGCTGTGGGTCAATTCCCGCTCTACGATGGCCTTGAAAAGCTCATCTTTGGAAGAAAAGTGGCTATAGAACGCTCCGCCGCTCAGCCCGATCGCCTTCATCAGCCCATCGACGCCCACCGTCGAAAAACCTGATTTCTTGGCGGATACGGCACTGCTGGCAAGCAGCTTTTCCCGGGTTTCCATTTTGTGATTGGCTGAATAACGCATGAATCCTGCCTCTGATCGTTCACCTTGACCTATACCCGACCTTAGCATAACGTCCGTTCAGCTAACGATCGTTTACCAATGAGGCTGATCATGGATAACAAGAAGGTCGTACTGGTTGTTGGCGCGGGAGATGCCACGGGTGGCGCAATTGCCAAACGTTTCGCGCAGGAAGGGTTCATCGCCTGCGTCACGCGCCGCAGCGCCGATAAACTCGCACCATTGATCGAGGCGATACACAGCCAGGGCGGCGAAGCCCACGGCTTTGCCTGTGACGCACGAAAGGAAGACGATGTGATCGCGCTTATCGAACAAATCGAAAGCCAGATCGGCCCCATCGACGCGTTCGTGTTCAACATCGGTGCCAACGTGCCCTGCAGCATTCTCGAAGAAACCGCCCGTAAATATTTCAAGATTTGGGAAATGGCCTGTTTCTCCGGTTTCCTGAACGCCCGGGAAGTGGCCAAACGCATGGTCAAGCGCCAGCGTGGAACCATTCTGTTTACCGGTGCCACAGCAGGCCTACGGGGCGCCTCGGGGTTCGCCGCGTTCGCGGGTGCCAAACACGGCATTCGAGCGCTGGCCCAGAGCATGGCCCGTGAGTTGGGCCCCCTGAATATCCATGTGGCCCATGTAGTGGTGGACGGCGCCATCGACACCGACTTCATTCGCGACAATTTCCCGGAAAAGTACGCGACCAAGGATGAGGACGGCATCCTCGATCCTGAACATATCGCCGAGAACTATTGGTACCTGCACACCCAACCTCGTGACGCCTGGACCTTCGAGCTGGACCTGCGCCCCTGGAGCGAACGCTGGTAAGTCCCTCCCCATAACAACAAGAGAGCTGTGACCATGAGCAAATCGGTAGAGTTTTTCTTCGATCTTGGCAGCCCCGCGACTTATCTGGCGTATACCCAACTCCCCTTGCTCTGCGCACATACCGGCAGTGAGCTGGTCTATCGCCCCATGCTGCTGGGCGGTGTCTTCAAGGCGACAGGCAATGCATCGCCCGTGACCGTTCCAGCCAAGGGCGCGCATATGGCCAAGGACCTGGAGCGCTTCGCCAAGCGTTATGGCGTGCCCTTCAAGCTCAATCCTTACTTCCCGATCAACACCCTGTCATTGATGCGCGCCGTGACTGGCATGCAAATGCGCCAGCCGGAACGTTTCATGGCATTCCTCGATTGTCTGTTCCAGGCCCTATGGGTCGATGCTCGAGATCTCAACCAACCGGAAACCGTGGCGACGGTGCTGGATGAAGGCGGCTTCGACCCTGGCCAGGTGCTGGCGCTGACAGCAGACGAACAAATCAAGCAAGCACTCAAGGCCACCACCGAAGAAGCCATTGCCAGGGGCGTATTCGGTGCCCCCAGCATGTTCGTTGGCGCAGAGTTGTTCTTTGGCCAGGATCGGCTGGACTTCGTCCGTGAAGCCCTCGGTTGATCTGTGGATCAGATTGCCATCGTTCGCGTGTTCAACCATTGCAGCGCGTCGCCCTCCAGCAACGGGCTCAGGCGCCGCTGCACCTCGGCGTGGTAGGCGTTGAACCAGGCCTTTTCATCCTGGGTCAGCAACGATGGCTCCAGGCAACGCGTGTCGATCGGGCACAAGGTCAGGGTTTCGAACTCGAGGAATTCGCCGAACTCGCTGCTGCCCGCCTCAAGGTTCATGGCCAGGTTCTCGATGCGTACGCCCCAGCGTCCCGGACGATACGTTCCCGGTTCGATGGATGTGATCATGCCTGGCTGCATGGCCGTCTGTGGTGTGGGAGCCGCCTGGTAGGCAATGACCTGCGGACCTTCGTGGACGTTGAGAAAATATCCGACGCCGTGACCGGTACCGTGCCCGTAGTCCACCTGCTCGGCCCAGATCGGCGCCCGCGCGATGGCGTCCAGCAGAGGCGACAGGATACCCTGCGGAAACCGAGCCCTGGACAAGGCAATGACGCCCTTGAGCACGCGCGTGCAGTCACGCTTCTGTTCAGCGCTGGGCGTCCCGACCGGCACCATGCGGGTGATATCGGTGGTGCCGCCAAGGTACTGGCCGCCTGAGTCGATCAACAGCAAGCCATTGCCTTCGATGACCGCGTGGGATTCTTCCGTGGCGCGGTAGTGAGGCATCGCACCGTTGGCGTTGAAGGCGGCAATGGTATTGAAGCTCAGGGAAACGAAATCCGGACGCCGCCTGCGGGCCGCCGTCAGGTGTTCGTCGATGGTCAGCTCGGTGATGCGTTCTCGGCCCCAGGCACCTTCCAGCCAGGCGAAGAACTCACAGAGCGCCGCGCCATCCTGCTCCATGGCCCGACGGATGTGCTCGGCATCGGCCAGGCTTTTGCGAGATTTGGCCAACGTGGTGGGGTTGAGCCCTTCCACCAGTTTCACGTCGCTGGGCAGATTGTCCAGCAAGCCGACCGTGACTCGGGCCGGATCGACCAGCAGGCTCGCACCGTCCGGCACTTCCCGGAGCGCGCTGGCCGCTTCGCTGTAATCGCGCAGGGATACGCCATCCTGCTCCAGAGTCGCGCGCAACGCACCGTCGATTTTGTCCAGGGCGACGAACAAGGTCGCCTGCTGTTGGCTGATCAAGGCAAACGAAACGAACACCGGATTGAACGACACATCCGCGCCACGCAGGTTGAACAGCCAGGCGATATCGTCCAGGGTGGCGATGAAATGCCAGTCGGCGCCACGCTCCTTGAGGGTTGCACGCAGCTTGGCGAGCTTCTCGACGCGACTGACGGTCGCGTGAGGGGGCAAATGCGGGTAGACCGGCTGGTTGGGCAGGTCCGGACGGTCGCTCCAGGCCTCGTCGAGCAGATCGATATCGGTGCGCAGCCGCGCGCCTCGCTCCTGAAGCTTACCGCTCAGGGTCCGCGCCGACGCCACGGCCATCACCGCCCCATCGACCGCGACCACCGCGCCTTCAGGGGTTTGTTCGGCAAGCCAGTCCAACGGACCGGGTTGGCCCGGAATGAGCTTGACCAGTTCGATCCCACTCCCCTCCAGCTCATGGGTAGCCTGCTCCCAATAACGACTGTCGGCCCAGACCCCGGCGAAATCCCCCGTCACGATCAAGGTACCGACCGAGCCATGGAACCCCGACAGCCATTGCCGACCTTGCCAGTAACCTGGCAGGTACTCCGAAAGATGCGGATCGGCCGACGGCACCAGCAGCGAATGGATGCCTTCACGGCTCATCAGCTCACGGATTCGGGCCAGGCGTTGGGGAACCAGTCCGTGGGTCAAAGGCTCGGTACTCATCGTTTCTCCTGTTCATCATTATTGTTCGCGCCGGACGTCCGGCTTATGAAGTGGTGGCCCAGAATGCTGGCGCAGCGGCGCAGGCCGCCTTGATCAACCGTACCGCCTCGTCGATATCCTGTTCACGGGTGAAGCGTCCCAGGCTCAAGCGGATGGTGCGCCCCGCCGCACGCGCATCGAGCCCCAAGGCCAGCAGCACGTGGGATGGCGTATTGTTCGCCGAATTGCAGGCAGACGTGGCGGAAAAAGCAAGCGAAACCCCCAATGCAGTCGGGTCGAATTCCCCGTCATTGAAAGTCAGGCTGAGCGTATGCGCAATTCGCTGGGTCGCACTGCCGTTGACTCGCACACCCGGCAAGGCCAGCAGCGGTCCGAGCAAACGATTGCGCAATCGAGCGATTTTGTCGAGTTCATCGTCGAACGCCTGATTCGCCAGTTCGAAGGCCGCGCCCATGGCTGCGATCTGATGGGTTGCGAGCGTGCCGGAACGGAAACCTCCCTCATGCCCGCCGCCATGGATCTGGGCTGACAGACGCGGCCGTGCGCGCTCACCGACATAAAGCGCGCCGATACCTTTGGGGCCATAGATCTTGTGGGCGGAAAACGACATCAGGTCCACCGGCCACCGGGCCAGGTCGATCCTGACCTTGCCGGCCCCCTGGGCGGCATCCACATGAAACAGTGCGCCATGGCCACGCACGATCTCGCCGATGGCCGCGACGTCGTTCAGGGTACCCAACTCATTGTTCACCAGCATCAGCGACACCAGGAAAGTGTCTTCGCGCAACGCCTCGCGCACCGCTTGCGGGTCGATCAGGCCATCGGCGTCCGGCGCCAGCCGGGTCACCGCAACGCCGCCCTCTTCCAGTTGCCGGACTGTGTCGAGAACCGCCTTGTGCTCGATCAAGCTAGTAATGACATGCCCCGTGGACGCCCCGCGCGCCTGGGTCACGCCCTTGAGGGCCAGATTGTTGGATTCGGTGGCGCCGGAAGTCCAGACGATCTGCTCCGACTGCGCTCCCACCAACTGCGCCACCTGCCGGCGCGCATGCTCCACCGAGCGGCGGGCCTGCTGGCCGAAAGCGTGGGAGCTGGAGGCCGGATTGCCGAAATTGCCGTCGAAGCCCAGGCATTCAACCATCACCTGGATGACCCGCTCATCCACCGGCGTGGTGGCGGCATAATCGAAATACAAAGGACGTTTATTCATGGAAAACTCGCAGAGCCTGTTCCGGGACCGGGCGCCCTCGTTGGGTTCGAGACTGGCGTTACCCGATCAAGACCTTAAAGAAGTGAGAGTTCGTTTAAAAGTGCGTAGGAACGCTCCTGAACAGCGAGCTTAGCAGGCATCCAGTCGAAGCTCAGCCCTCAACCGATGCTTTCGAGCAACAACGGGTACAGCGAGGCAACCAGCAACAGGGCCATGCCCCAGTTGAACAACCGCAACCAGCGGCGATCACGCAGCAGATTGCGCAAGAGACTGCCGCACACCACCCACAGGCTCACGCTGGGCAAGTTGATCAGAGCAAACACCGCGGCAATCACCACCACATTGAAGAAATAACCCTGAAGCGGCGTGTATGTACTGATAGCGCCGATAGCCATGATCCAGGCCTTGGGGTTGACCCATTGGAAGGCCGCCGCGCCCCAATAGCTGATAGGTGTCTGCTCCCCCGTCCGGCTGTCCGAGACCGGACCGGAGTGGGCGATTTTCCAGGCCAGGTACAGCAGGTAGGCTGCGCCGGCGTAGCGCAGCACGGTATAGAGCAACGGATAAGTCTGGAACACCGCCCCCAGGCCAAGGCCCACCGCCAGCACCAAGGAAAAGAACCCGCAGGTGATGCCCAGCATGTGAGGAATGGTGCGGTTGAATCCGAAATTGACACCCGAAGCCAGCAACATGGTGTTGTTGGGGCCAGGCGTGATCGAGGTCACGAGGGCAAACAGGGCAAAGCCCAGCAGCAGATCAAGCGAAAGGGTCATGGCAGGAATCCATCGGGTGGTCGGGTAATGACCCTACCCGACGTTTCGACCCAAACCCATGGACAGTTGAGTGAAACTTCAAGCAGTACAGTCGCTCAGCTTGGCCTACCTGGCAGCTTCTGTACGGTCTGCTCAGCGCTCATCTCGCCACGGTCATCGAAGCTCGAATTCTTCTGCGATGGACCGAGCAACTCGGCTTTTTTCGCATGATATTCATCGAACGACAGTCCCCGGCGATTCAAGGCTTCAAGCGCCAGTTCACGGGTTTCTTCGGCGGTGTAGGGACGCAATTCAGGCGAGGAACTGGCGCAACCGCTCAATACGGCGATGGCCGACAACAGCAAGACAGCAAGGATACGATTCATGGCGAGTGTCCAGTGTTCCGAGGTGATGGAACAAAGGCTACCCGCCAGCCTCGCGGGGCAGAAATCAACCCTCTCGATAGTGGGTATCGCCGCTTCGGATCCCGTCGCTGCGCTCAGACGACCAATTGGCAATGCAGCGCATTGTCCGGGCTGCGCTCGATGCTGCGCACCACCTGGAACGAGCCGAACGTCACCGCCCTGACCCGGTGCGCCGGAATCAATTGCCAGAAATCCTCGTCACCGCTTTCAAAGCATCGAAACGCGTCTTGGCCCGCCTCGCGGGTTCGCCACTGCAAGTAGCCGAGTACACGCCTGCCATCCTCGCTGGCCTGGATACTGGCGCTTAGAAACCCCTGCTGATCCCGAGCCAGGCGTTCGATCCGTTCCGACAGCGCCAGGATCAATGTCGGCTGCCATTGCGGTTCGATGTCGAATTCGATCAGTTGAGTAAAGCTGCGATTGTTCCCAGGCACGTGCATGACGGTTCCTCGATACAGGTGGGGCGAATCTTGCGATCCGAAGGCGTGCAGGGTAAAACCTCCAGTTAACTCAAGGTCAAGCGGTGAATGATCATGACGCAGATCGATGTCCACAAAGCGCTCACCGTAGGCCAGGTGGCCGCCCGCAGCGGCGTCGCGGTCACTGCCTTGCATTTCTATGAAGCAAAGGGGCTGATCAGGAGTACCCGCAACCAGGGCAACCAACGACGCTATCCCAGGGGCGTGTTACGGCGCGTGGCGCTGATCAAGGCGGCCCAGGGCCTGGGTATCCCCCTGGCGGAAATCGGCCGGGCCCTGGAAACCCTGCCCGCCGACCAAGCCCCGACGGCTGCCGACTGGAAGCGCCTGTCGCAACAATGGAGTCGCGACCTGGACGAACGCATCAATCAATTGGTGGCACTGCGTGACCGGCTCGAAGGTTGTATCGGCTGCGGGTGCCTGTCGATGCAAGCGTGTCCGCTGCGCAACCAGGGGGACGTATTGGGCAAGCGTGGACCGGGCCCTCATCTGCTGGATCAGACCTGAAACGTTCGTCGGCGCAAAAGTCGGCTCCAGGTCGCTGCCCTATAGTGGTGAAGCGCAAATCGACGAAGGTCTCTTCGTCGTATGGGAACAAGGAGAAATGTCATGGGCGTCAAAGCCATTCCAGAAGGCTTCCACAGCGTCACGCCTTACCTGGGCATCAAAGAAGCTGCGCAAGCCATCGATTTCTATAAAAAAGCCTTCAATGCCACCGAAGTCATGCGCCTGGCCATGCCCGACGGGAGCATCGGTCATGCCGAACTGCGGATCGGCGGCAGCCCTATCATGCTCGGCACGCCATGCGATCAGGGCCCGCTGAGCAATCCCGATCAATCGCCATCGGTGGGCCTGCATCTATACGTCGAGGACGTCGACAGCCTGTTTGCCCAGGCGATCGCCGCCGGTGGAACCGTGATTTGCGAAGTCAGGGATCAGTTCTATGGCGACCGCAGCGGTTCCCTGAAGGATCCCTATGGGCACGTGTGGTTCCTGGCAACCCATAAAGAGGATTTGACCCAGGAGCAGATCGAACAGCGGGCCAGGGAGATGTTCCAGCAAAACTGATTTCCCTGCTCATCCCTGCAATCACCCAGGCCTGTTCGCGAGCACTGCGGTCCGACGGCACAGAGACTGCCAACCGACACGTCACTCTCGCGCACAGGCTCATCTGCAAAGGCCGGGCGCGTTCGGTAAACGCGAAACATTTTCTTTCATCTTTATCTTCGGGATTTCCTCTGCTCGTTCGTCTTAATTAGATGCAACAGGCCGCGTCGGCAAAAGCCACGGCCTGTTTTTCATGGTTCACGCTGTTGCGAAGCCCGCGATACGGAACCTTTCATCGGATCAAGACGTTCAGCCATGTCAAAGAAGTCCCGCTCCAAACTCTGGTTCCTGGTGCATAGCTGGTTGGCGCTGCCCATCTGGTTTTTTGTACTCATCGTCTGCGTCACCGGCACACTGGCGGTGGTCAGCCAGGAGATCGTCTGGCTGGTCAACCCGGACATGCGCGCCAGCAAACCCTCGGACGATGCCCAACGGCTCAGCTACGACCAGGTCGTCGCCGCCATCAAGCGCGCCCAGCCGCAGACCCAGGTGCTAAGCATCGCCCGTCCGGACGAGTCGCATTTCGCCCTGGAGGCCAAGGTAACCTACCCCGACGGCCGTCCCGACACCGTCTACGTCAACCCGTACACCGGGATCGTCCAGGGCTCGGCGCCGGTGTTCAACTTCAGGGCCTTCACCCGCGCCCTGCATGGATGGTGGTTGGTGCCGTTCACCAACGGTTACAGCTGGGGCTGGTATCTGGTCTCGTTCCTGGGGCTGCCGCTGCTGGCCTCCCTGGTGACCGGGCTGGTGGTCTACAAGCGGTTCTGGAAAGGATTCTTCCATCCGACTCTGCGCCTGCGCCACGGTGCACGGATTTTCTGGGGAGATTTCCACCGCCTCAGCGGCATCTGGTCGATCTGGTTCATCGCAGTCATCTCCATTACCGGCACCTGGTTCCTGATCCAGGCCGTGCTGGGCGATAACCACATTTCCATTTCCAGCGCCCCGGTAATACCGGCCGTCTCCCGTGAAAGCGTGCCCTTGTCGACCGACGGCCTGCCACCGCCGCAACTGAGCCTGGACCGGGCCGTCGAGATCGCCCGGCAACAGATTCCTGGCCTGGAAGCGAGCTTCATCAGCATGCCCGGCAATGCCTACAGCCACCTGGAGATCGGTGGGCGCGGCTGGTACCCGCTGATGTTCCAGACCGCCACGATCCATCCCTATACAGGCGAGGTGGCGGCCTCGCGGTTGCTGTCGGATCGCACGGCGCTGGAGTTCGTCACCGAGTCGATGCGCCCGTTGCACACCGGGGACTTCGGCGGGCTCTGGATCAAACTCATCTGGTTTTTCTTCGGCCTGATCCTGAGCATGATGGTCCTCAGCGGACTGCTGATCTGGACCAAACGCACCGCCCTGGCCACCGCCAATGCCTTCAAGCGCAGTCATAAAGCCCCGCGCGCGCCTCAGGCCGTCCGCCCGCTGCAACCGTCCATCAATCGTGAATCACCGGAGGGCAACCTGTGAGCCAGACCACCGTGGCACCACCCTCTCCCTCTCGCCTGGCCCTGTTCTGGCAGAAATGGCGCTTCCATCTCAACGTGCTGTTGCTGCTGATTCCCCTGGGCTTCATGCCCAAGTACTTTTCCGAAGCGGCCCTGTTCCGGGGCGATTCCGGCCTCGGCGAACGGGAGGTCGGCGAAATCCAGGTCGGTCCCTGGAGCGTGCGACTGGCCGAATTTCGCGATGAAGCCCCGCGTGCCGACGGCCCGGCCGGGCACATGAAGCAATTCAACGCCGCGCTTTGCCAAAGCTGCATCAGCCAGGTCAAGGCCACCTACCTGCGCATCGGCAAGCCTCGCAGCCTGCGAGCCGCCGGAGTGATTTTCTTCGGTTCGCCCTATCGCATGGGCGCCTGGTTGCCGGTGCCGAAGAAGACCCAGCCCGACGCCGAACTGTGGCTCACCCTCGAAGGCTGGGACGGCTCGATGCACCAGGCCTCCATTCCCCTGAGCCAGGCTTCTCCGGCCACCATTGCCTGGCTGAAGACCCACGGAACCCAACCATGACCCACAACACCTCTCTGCGCAGCCTGGCGCTGCTCCTGTGCGTCGGTTTCAGCGCCGGCGTCCAGGCCCACAACCCCATGTGCGAATGCAAGGCCATCGATGCCGAGCAGATCCAGTGCACCGGCGGCTTTTCCGACGGCAGTGGCGCTCCCGGCGTGACGCTGGACGTGATCGGCTACGACGAAACCATCCTGGTGCCGGGCAAGCTCGGCGCCGATTCGAAACTGACCTTCAAGAAACCGGACACCGAATTCTACGTACTCTTCGACGCAGGCCCTGGCCACGTGGTGGAAATCGACCAAGCCGACATCGAGGCCCCATGAGCAACGCCACCACTCAGGTCATCCGCCCCGCAGGCGCGGGCCATGAAACACTCTACGTATTGCTGCTGTGCCTGTTCATCGTCCTTGTGGCCGGTTCGGTCGTGGCCTTGCATGGAGAAACCCAGGATGTCAGCCACCTCGCCGCTCACCAGATCGACGCCCGCCGCGATCTCAGCGCCGCCGAACAAGGCATCTATGCCGACCTGCGGGTGACCCTGGATGAGATCCGCCTGTTGCGCGAGGAGCAACAGGCGCTGCCCAGTCCGCAGGTCCTGGCCGATGAAGGCTTTGCCCCTTTCGCCAAGGACGCGAGTTCCGTCAGCCGGGGCGGCCACGCTTGGCAACGGTTGGAGGACCACGCCTACTTCGGTGCAAGTGCCAATGCCTCCATTGCCGGTTCGTTTCTGATGCGCATCAGCGAAACGTCCGACGCAGCCCCTGATATCTGGCTCAACCGGGGCACCCCGCTCGCGCCCCCCGGCGCGCTGGACGACAGCACCCTGTCCGCCGCGGGCTGGCAACAGATCGTCGCGCAGTTCGATGCCGGCGTAACGCGCCAGCACCGGCACTGACCCCACGTCTCACTGCAGAGAAGACCGCTCGCCCATGTCTATTGCATCTCAACGCCAGCCCTTGCTACGCCTGCTGCTGATCGGCCTGCTGGCCTGCCTGTTCACCGCCCCGGCCAACGCCGAAACCGCCAAGCGCCTGCGCATCGGCATTACCCTGCACCCTTACTACAGTTACGTCGCCAACATCGTCGGCGACAAGGCTGAAGTAGTGCCGCTGATCCCCGCCGGTTTCAATCCCCATGCCTATGAACCACGCGCCGAGGACATCAAGCGCATCAGCGGTCTGGATGTGGTCGTGCTCAATGGCGTCGGCCATGACGATTTCGCCGACCGGATGATCGCCGCCAGCGAAACCCCGGACGTGAAAGTGATCGAGGCCAACGAGAACGTTCCCCTGCTGGCCGCCACCGGTACAGCCGCCCGGGGAGCCGGCAAGGTGGTGAACCCGCACACCTTCCTGTCCATCAGTGCCTCCATTGCCCAGGTCAACAACATTGCCCGGGAACTGGGCAAGCTCGACCCGGACAACGCCCAGGCCTACACCCAGAACGCCCGTGCCTATGGCAAGCGCCTGCGGCAGATGCGCGCCGCCGCCCTGGCGAAGCTGACCCAGGCACCCAACGCCGAACTGCGGGTCGCCACGGTACATGCCGCCTACGACTATCTGCTGCGTGAATTCGGCCTGGAAGTGACCGCCGTGGTGGAGCCGGCACATGGCATCGAACCGAGCCCCAGCCAGTTGAAGAAAACCATCGATCAACTCCGGGAGCTGGACGTGAAGGTGATCTTCTCGGAGATGGATTTCCCGTCCACCTATGTCGACACCATCCAGCGTGAATCCGGAGTGAAGCTGTATCCGCTTTCGCACATTTCCTACGGTGAATACAGCGCCGAGAAATATGAAAAGGAGATGGCCGGCAACCTCGACACCGTGGTCCGGGCAATCCAGGAGTCCGGCGCATGACCGTCCAGGAAACCCTCACCCTGCAACGCGTCGGACCCCTGGTCGAATTCGCCGACGTCAGCCTGAACCTGGGCCGCACGCTCATTCTCGACGGCGTGGCTTTCCAGGTGCAGGCCGGCAGCGTCCACGCCCTGGTCGGCCCCAACGGCGGCGGCAAGAGCTCATTGATCAAGACCCTGCTCGGGCAGATGCCCCACCAGGGACAGCTGAGCCTGCAATGGCCAGGCGAACCCGGCGTCATCGGCTATGTGCCCCAGGCGCTGGAATTCGATCGTGGCCTGCCCATGACCGTGGATGACTTCATGGCGGCGATGTGTCAGCGCAAGCCCGCCTTTCTCGGCTTGAGCAAGCATTACACCGACGCCATCGGCCAGGCTCTGGAGCGGGTCGGCATGCAAGACAAACGCAAGCGCCGCATGGGCGCGCTGTCCGGCGGCGAGCGCCAGCGGGTGTTGCTGGCCCAAGGGTTGATTCCCTCGCCGCAACTGCTGGTACTGGACGAGCCGATGTCGGCCCTGGACGAGGCTGGCATCCAGGTTTTCGAGCGGTTGCTGCAGGACTGGCGCCTGGCGGGTGTCACCGTGCTGTGGATCGAACATGACCTGGAAGCCGTCGGGCGCCTGGCCGACCGTGTCACCGGATTGAATCGCCGGGTACTGTTCGACGGCCCGCCGCGCCAGGCCTTGACGCCGGAACGGTTGCTATCACTGTTTTCCACGCATCCGCGCCCCCCTCATCCACACAGCAACGGGAGTGCTGCCTGATGAGTTATGAAGCCTTTCGTCTGACGGTGCAGGCCTGGGCCTCGTCCGGTTACCTGCCCGAGGCGCTGGCCTACGGTTTCGTGGTCAATGCGTTGTTGGCCGGGCTGTTGATCGGCCCGGTACTGGGCGGCCTCGGCACGCTGGTGGTGGTCAAGCGTTTCGCGTTCTTCTCCGAGGCCGTGGGCCATGCCGCACTGACCGGCGTGGCAATCGGCATTCTGCTGGGCGAACCCTATACCGGCCCCTACGGCAGTCTGTTCGGCTACTGCCTGCTGTTCGGCATCCTTCTCAATTACCTGCGCAACCGCACCGGCCTGGCCCCCGACACGCTGATCGGCGTCTTCCTGTCGGTTTCCCTGGCCCTGGGCGCCAGCCTGCTGTTGATCCTGGCCGGCAAGATCAACGTGCATATCCTGGAGAACGTGCTGTTCGGTTCGGTGCTGACGGTCAACGGCAATGACCTGCTGGTGCTGGCGGTGGTCGGCTCGCTGGTGATGGCGCTGGCCTTGCCGCTGTACAACCGCATCATGCTCGCCAGCTTCAACCCGCAGTTGGCGGCGGTGCGCGGTGTGGCGGTCAAGACCCTGGATTACCTGTTCGTGGTCCTGGTGACCTTGATCACCGTAGCGGCAGTGAAAGTCATCGGGGCCATTCTGGTGGGCGCGTTGCTGGTGATTCCCGCCGCGGCGGCACGCTTGCTCAGCCAATCGTTGAAAGGCTTCTTCTGGTGTTCGGTACTGATCGCGACCCTCAGTACCTTGTGCGGGATTCTTGCGCCAATTGTCTTCGACCTGCCGATCCCATCCGGTGCCGCGATCATCCTGGTGGCCGGCATCGCCTTCGCCCTGAGCGCCATCGCCCGTGGCGTCGTCCCCAGCCTCAAAGGGAATCTTGGATAAATGGTTTTTTCATTGCGACAACTGACCCTGGCCTTCGCGTTGTGCGGCGTGGCCGCCACCTCGTCATTCGCCAGCGAAAAGGTTCGTCTGCTGGCATCTCTGCCAGTTACCTATGGATTGAGCGAGGCCTTGCTCAAGGGCACCGATGTCAGCCTGGAGCGAGCCGCCCCCGCCAACCTGCCCGGCACCCGCCAGAGTGCCTACTTCAGCGGCCGGGGCGCAGCGGCGCTGAGCAAGCTGGCCAGTGACGCCGACGCGGTGATCGGCCTGCGCTCGCTATGGCCGGACGATCCGCTGTATCCCATGGCCCGACGCAGCAATATCCGCGTCGTCGAAATCGACGCCGCGCGCCCGGTGGATGGCGCCCTGCCCGGTATCGCCGTGCAACCGGGAATGGCCGACGGCCTGGCGAGCCAGCCGTGGATGGCCAGTCATAACCTGGGCCGCATGGCCGATGTGATCGCCGCCGATCTGGTGCGACTGGCCCCGACGGCCAAACCGAGGATCGATACCAACCTGGCGGCCCTCAAGCAGCGTCTGCTCAAGCTCAGCGCCGACAGCGAAAAACAGCTCGCCAATGCCGACAACCTGAGCGTGGTCAGCCTGAGCGAGCATTTCGGCTACCTGATCAGCGGGCTCAACCTGGACGCCATCAGCACCGATACCCGGCCCGATGCCGAATGGACCGCCGAAACCCTCAAGCAATTGAGTGCGACGTTGAAGGACAACGACGTGGCGCTGGTGCTCCATCATCGCCAGCCTTCGGATGCGCTGAAGGCAGCCATTGCCGAGGGCGGCAGCCGATTGCTGGTGCTCAGCACCGATGCCGCCGATCCGGTAGCGGAGCTGGAGAGTAATGTGGGGCTGGTCGTCGCCGCGCTGACGGAAGGCTGACGGCCATCCCTTGTGGGAGCGAGCTTGCTCGCGAAGAGGCCGGCACATTCAAGATTGGTGTCGGCTGATACAGCGCTATCGCGAGCAAGCTCGCTCCCACAGCTTTTTCGACTCAGTTCAGAACATCCCCCGGCACCCGCACGAACCCTTCCATCAACACCCGCGCGCTGCGGCTCATGATGGCTTTTTTTACGGTCCATTCGCCGTTCACCAAGCTGGCCTCGGCGCCAACGCGCAAAGTGCCGGAGGGATGGCCGAAGCGCACGGCGTTGCGTTCGATGCCCCCGGCAGCCAGGTTCACCAGGGTGCCGGAAATAGCCGCCGCAGTGCCGATGGCCACGGCGGCAGTGCCCATCATGGCGTGATGCAACTTGCCCATGGACAACGCCCGCACCAGCAAGTCGATATCCCCTGCCGCCACGGCTTTTCCGCTGGAGGACAGGTAATCCGCTGGCGGCGCGACAAACGCTACTTTCGGCGTGTGCTGACGCTGGGCGGCTTCGTCCAGGTGCTTGATCAGGCCCATGCGCAAGGCACCGTGGGCACGAATGGTTTCGAACATGGCCAGGGCCTTGGGATCGCCATTGATGGCGCCTTGCAGTTCGGTACCGGTGTAACCGACGTCTCGGGCGTTGATGAAGATCGTCGGGATGCCGGCGTTGATCAGAGTTGCCTTGAGCGTACCGACACCAGGCACTTGCAGGTCGTCCACCAGGTTGCCGGTGGGAAACATCGATCCTCCTCCCCCCTCTTCCTCGGCCGCCGGCTCCATGAATTCCAATTGCACCTCGGCTGCCGGAAAGGTCACGCCGTCGAGTTCGAAATCGCCGGTTTCCTGCACCGCGCCATCGGTGATCGGCACATGGGCAATGATGGTCTTGCCGATATTGGCCTGCCAGATCCGCACCACCGCCACGCCGTTCTCCGGCAGGCGAGCGGCATCCACCAGGCCGCTGCCGATGGCGAATGACCCCACCGCCGCCGACAGGTTGCCGCAGTTGCCGCTCCAGTCCACGAACGGCTTGTCGATGGACACCTGGCCGAACAGGTAATCGACGTCATGGTCGGCCCGGGTGCTCTTGGACAGGATCACGGTCTTGCTGGTGCTGGACGTCGCACCGCCCATGCCATCGATCTGCTTTTCGTACGGATCGGGACTGCCGATCACCCGCAGCAGCAAGGCGTCCCGGGCGGCACCCGGGACACGGGCGGCTTCGGGCAGGTCCTGCAGGCTGAAGAACACGCCTTTGCTGGTGCCGCCACGCATATAGGTAGCGGGAATTCTGATTTGGGGGGCGTGAGCCATGATGCGCCTACTCCTGAATGTTGAAGCCCGCGGGCAAGGGGTCTCGAATCCCACACCCGCGCAGCAGACTCAAACGGCAACCGCCGACTCGAGGAAGTCCTGGGCGAAACGCTGCAGCACGCCACCGGCTTCGTAGATCGACACCTCTTCGGCGGTATCGAGGCGGCAGGTCACCGGCACTTCGAGGCGCTCACCGTTCTTGCGGGTGATCACCAGGGTCAAGGTCGCCCGAGGTGTGCGCTCGCCGATCACGTCATAGATTTCACTGCCATCGATGCCCAGGGTCTTGCGGTTGGTGCCCGGCTTGAACTCCAGCGGCAATACGCCCATGCCCACCAGGTTGGTGCGGTGAATGCGCTCGAACCCTTCGGCGACGATCGCTTCGACACCGGCCAGGCGCACCCCCTTGGCCGCCCAGTCCCGGGACGAACCCTGGCCGTAGTCGGCACCGGCGATGATGATCAACGGCTGCTTGCGTCCCATGTAGGTCTCGATGGCTTCCCACATGCGCATGACCTTGCCTTCCGGCTCCACCCGGGCCAGGGAGCCCTGCTTGACCTTGCCATTTTCCTGGACCATTTCGTTGAACAGTTTCGGGTTGGCGAAGGTGGCGCGTTGCGCGGTCAGGTGGTCGCCCCTGTGGGTTGCGTAGGAGTTGAAGTCCTCTTCGGGCAGGCCCATCTTGGCCAGGTATTCCCCGGCCGCACTGTCCGCCATGATGGCGTTGGACGGCGACAGGTGATCGGTGGTGATGTTGTCCGGCAGCACCGCCAACGGGCGCATGCCCTTGAGCGGCCGCGCACCGGCCAGTGCCCCTTCCCAGTAGGGCGGACGGCGGATGTAGGTGCTTTGTGGACGCCAGTCGTACAGTGGCGTCACTTTCGGCCCGGTGTCTTCCTGGATGGCAAACATCGGGATGTACACCTGGCGGAACTGCTCCGGTTTCACCGAGGCCTTGACCACGGCATCGACTTCCTCGTCGCTCGGCCAGATGTCCTTGAGACGGATTTCCCGACCGTCCACCACACCCAGCACATCCTTCTCGATGTCGAAGCGGATGGTCCCGGCGATGGCGTAGGCCACCACCAGCGGCGGCGAGGCGAGAAAAGCCTGCTTGGCATACGGATGGATTCGCCCATCGAAGTTGCGGTTACCCGACAGGACTGCGGTGGCATACAGGTCGCGGTCGATGATTTCCTGCTGGATCGCCGGATCCAGCGCTCCGGACATACCGTTGCAGGTGGTGCAGGCGAACGCCACCACGCCAAAGCCCAGCTTTTCGAGTTCAGGGGTGAGGCCGGCTTCGTCCAGGTACAGCGCCACGGTCTTCGAGCCGGGCGCCAGGGACGACTTGACCCATGGCTTGCGGGTCAGGCCCAGGCGATTGGCATTGCGCGCCAGCAGACCGGCTGCGATGACGTTGCGTGGGTTGCTGGTATTGGTGCAACTGGTGATGGCGGCGATGATCACAGCACCGTCGGGCATCTGCCCCGGCACTTCGGTCCATTGCCCGGCGATGCCTTTGGCGGCCAGGTCCGACACCGCGACGCGGGCGTGCGGATTGCTCGGACCGGCCATGTTGCGCACCACCGAGGACAGGTCGAAAGTCAGGCCACGCTCGTATTGCGCGCCCTTGAGGCTATCGGCCCATAACCCCACGTGCCTGGCATAGGTTTCCACCAGCTGCACCTGCGTGTCTTCGCGTCCGGTGAGCTTCAGGTAATCGATGGTCTGCTGGTCGATATAGAACATGGCCGCCGTGGCGCCATATTCCGGCGCCATGTTGGAAATGGTCGCACGGTCGCCCAGGGTCAAGGCGCTGGCGCCTTCACCGAAAAACTCCAGCCAGGCACCAACGACTTTCTGCTTGCGCAGGAATTCGGTCAGCGCCAGCACCATGTCGGTGGCGGTGATGCCCGGTTGCAGCTTGCCGGTCAGCTCGACGCCGACGATTTCCGGCAGGCGCATCCACGAGGCGCGACCGAGCATGACGCTTTCGGCTTCCAGCCCACCGACTCCGATGGCGATCACGCCCAGCGCATCGACATGGGGAGTGTGGCTGTCGGTGCCCACGCAGGTATCGGGGAACGCGACGCCGTCACGCTGCTGGATCACCGGAGACATTTTCTCCAGGTTGATCTGGTGCATGATCCCGTTGCCGGGCGGAATCACATCGACGTTCTTGAAGGCCTTCTTGGTCCAGTTGATAAAGTGGAAACGGTCTTCGTTGCGCCGGTCTTCGATGGCGCGGTTCTTGGCGAATGCCTGGGGATCGGCACCGCCGCTTTCCACCGCCAGGGAGTGGTCGACGATCAGTTGGGTCGGCACCACCGGGTTGACCTGCGCCGGATCGCCGCCTTGCTGGGCGATGGCGTCGCGCAGGCCGGCCAGGTCCACCAGGGCCGTCTGGCCAAGGATGTCATGGCATACCACCCGGGCCGGAAACCACGGGAAGTCCAGGTCGCGCTTGCGCTCGATCAATTGCAGCAGCGATTCACGCAGCGTGGCCGGCTCGCAGCGACGCACCAGGTTTTCCGCCAGCACGCGGGCGGTGTACGGCAGCCCATCGTAGGCGCCAGGGCAGATGGCATCCACCGCGGCGCGAACGTCGAAATAATCCAGGGCGGTGCCGGGCAGCGGTTTACGAAATTCTGTGTTCATCGTCAGGACTCGGTCACGGTGGTTTCAGAAGGGGTTGGCGAAGGATTTGAAGTCACCCTCCGGCCACTGGGAGCGAGCTTGCTTGCGATAGCGGTGCATCCGTCGACATCGACGTTGAATGTCAGTGCGCAATCGCGAACAAGCTCGCTTCCACAGGGTTTCGGGGTCATTCAGTTCCGGCGGCTAAAACCCTCCAGCTCAGCGTTGTTCAATTGGCACGAACTTGCGCTGTTCGACGCCGGTGTATTCGGCGCTCGGGCGGATGATGCGGTTGTTGGCGCGTTGTTCGAATACGTGGGCGGCCCAGCCGGTCAGGCGCGAGCAGACAAAGATCGGCGTGAACAGCTTGGTGGGGATGCCCATGAAGTGATAAGCCGAAGCGTGGTAGAAATCGGCGTTGGGAAACAGCTTCTTCTGTTCCCACATGGTCTTGTCGATGGCTTCGGAAACCGGGAACAGCACCGTGTCGCCCACCTCATCGGCAAGTTTTCTGGACCAGCCCTTGATGACCTCGTTGCGCGGGTCGTTGTCCTTATAGATGGCGTGGCCAAAGCCCATGATCTTGTCCTTGCGTTCGAGCATCGCCAGGGTGCCCTTGATCGCCTCCTCCGGCGACTGGAAGCGCTCGATCATTTCCATCGCCGCTTCATTCGCGCCGCCATGCAGCGGGCCGCGCAGCGAGCCGATGGCTGCCGTGATGCAGGAAAACAGGTCCGAGAGCGTGGAGGCGCACACCCGGGCGGTGAAGGTCGAGGCGTTGAACTCATGCTCGGCGTACAGGATCAGCGACACGTTCATCACCTTGACGTGCAGCTCGCTCGGCTTCTTGCCGTGCAGCAAGTGCAGGAAGTGGCCGCCGATGGACACTTCGTCGGTCACGCATTCGATGCGCTGGCCTTCATGGCTGAAGCGATACCAGTAGCACATGATCGCCGGGAACGCGGCCAGCAGGCGGTCAGTCTTGTCATGCTGCTCGGAGAAATCCTTCTCCGGCTCCAGGTTGCCCAGGAACGAACAGCCGGTGCGCATCACATCCATCGGATGAGTGTCGGCAGGAATACGCTCCAGCACTTCCTTCAAGGCCTGGGGCAAGTCCCGCAACTGGCGCAGCTTGCTGATATAGGCATCCAGCTGGGCCTGGGTCGGCAGTTCGCCATAAAGCAGCAGGTAGGCCACCTCTTCGAATTGCGCATCGGCCGCCAGGTCGCGCACGTCATAGCCACGATAGGTCAGGCCGGCGCCCGACTGGCCCACGGTGGACAATGCGGTTTGCCCGGCCACCTGGCCACGGAGCCCGGCGCCACTGAGTACTTTTGCTTCGGCCATTTGCTTTCTCCAATTTTTGAATTTGTAGGGAATCGGCAAGTTGCAGGGAATGGGCGCCTTACTTCTTCGCAGCGAACAACGCATCGAGCTTCTGCTCGAAGGTGTGGTAGTCGATACGATCGTAAAGCTCCATGCGTGTCTGCATGGTATCGATGACGTTCTGCTGCGTGCCGTCTCGGCGGATCGCGGTGTAGACGTTCTCGGCCGCCTTGTTCATGGCGCGGAAGGCCGACAGCGGGTACAGCACCAGGGAGACGTCGGCGCCGGCCAGTTGCTCGGTGGTGTACAGCGGTGTCGCGCCGAATTCGGTGATGTTCGCCAGGATCGGCGCTTTCACGCGGCTGGCGAACAGCTTGTACATTTCAAGTTCGGTGATGGCTTCGGGAAAGACCATGTCGGCCCCGGCCTCGATGCAGGCGGCAGCGCGATCGAGGGCCGACTCCAGCCCTTCCACCGCCAGGGCGTCGGTGCGGGCCATGATCACGAAACTGTCGTCGGTGCGGGCATCCACCGCGGCCTTGATGCGGTCGACCATTTCCTGCTGCGAGACGATCTCCTTGTTCGGACGATGGCCGCAGCGCTTGGCTCCCACCTGGTCTTCGATGTGGATTGCCGCCGCGCCGAACTTGATCATCGACTTGACGGTACGGGCCACGTTGAACGCCGAGGAACCAAAACCGGTGTCCACATCCACCAGCAGCGGCAGGTCGCAGACATCGGTGATCCGACGCACATCGGTCAGCACGTCATCCAGGCCGGTGATGCCCAGGTCCGGCACGCCGAGGGAACCTGCGGCCACGCCGCCACCGGACAGGTAGATGGCCTTGAAACCGGCGCGTTTGGCCAGCAGCGCATGGTTGGCGTTGATGGTACCCACCACTTGCAGCGGGTGCTCGGTGGCGACCGCCTCGCGAAAACGCTGGCCTGGCGTGCTCTTGCTGGAACTCATGACTCACCTCGTTCAGTGGCGGCGCTGTCCTGGTAATGACGCGCGATGTTGCGTTTGGATGCGCCGATGTGCCGTCGCATCAATAATTCAGCCAGCTCGCCGTCACGGTCGGCGATGGCATCGAGTATCCGGTGGTGCTCGGCAAAGGCCTGGCGCGGACGATTGGGCGTGGTGGAAAACTGGATGCGGTACATGCGCACCAACTGGTACAGCTCGCCGCAGAGCATCTGCGTGAGGGTGCGGTTGCCGCTGCCCTGGATGATCCGGTAGTGGAAGTCGAAATCCCCTTCCTGCTGGTAGTAGCCGACACCGGCCTGGAACGCCGCGTCGCGCTCATGGGTTTCCAGTACGCGGCGCAATTCGTCGATCTCTTGCAGGGTCATGCGTTCGGCCGCCAGGCGGCAGGCCATGCCCTCCAGGGACTCTCGTATTTCGTAGAGCTCCAGCAGTTCGGCATGGTTCAAGGACACCACCCGGGCACCGACGTGAGGCACACGCACCAGCAGGCGCTGGCCTTCCAGGCGATGGATCGCTTCGCGCAAGGGACCGCGGCTGATGCCGTACGTGCGGGCCAGCTCGGGCTCGGAGATCTTGCTGCCGGGTGCGATCTCACCTTTGACGATGGCCGCCTGGATGCGCCGGAAGACGTTCTCGGAAAGGGTTTCCGAGTCGTCCTGGGCAACGACCGGGGTTTCGAGCTGATCGAGCATATTGTCGACACCTTGAAAATCAATACGCCGAAAAATAGCCAATAGCAGGGTGAAGGTCAAAGCAAATATAGACATTGTCGACAATCGTCTAACAAGATGCCTTGGCATAACCGGCCGCAGGGCGGGCTCGTAGCGTCCTGCCAGCGGTGGCGTCAGAAAACCACCGTGCTAGAATGCCGCCGCTATTCGCCAGTCTCTTCTTATTAAAGAAGGCCGCCAGGGAGCTTGTGCAGTAATGCCAGGGCCTGAACCGATAAACGGACCGCTGCGCACCAGGATCTATGACATTCAAGCCCTTCTCCGCTGTCCTGTGTTTCATTTGCCTGCCTGGCTTTGCCGCGGCGGGTGAAAAGACCGTGTACGGCCTGAACGAATATGCGGCACTCCAGGGCATCGACCTGGAAGTCGCCGCCAAGCTGGACACGGGGGCCAAGACCGCGTCCCTCAGCGCCCGTGACATCAAGCGCTTCAAGCGCAACGGCGAATCCTGGGTCCGCTTTTACCTCGCCATCGACGCGGCCCATTCGCACCCTATCGAACGCCCGCTGGCCCGGGTCAGCAAGATCAAGCGCCGCGCCGGTGACTACGACCCGGAGGAAGGCAAGAAATACACGGCCCGGCCGGTCATCGAACTGGATATCTGCATGGGCTCGGCCCTGCGCAGCATCGAAGTGAACCTGACCGACCGCAGTGCATTCCAATACCCGTTGCTGATCGGCTCCGAGGCGCTCAAACGCTTCGACGCGCTGGTCGACCCCAGTCTCAAATACGCTGCCGGCAAACCCGCCTGCGCCAATGCCGCTCAAACCGCAGAGTAATCCCAATGCGCTCCCTTACCCTCCATCTGAAAATGCTGATCGCCATCCTGGTGGTGCTGGGCCTGTCGGTGACGGCCTATCAGATTTTCGTGCTCGGCATCCCGGTGACCGAAGATGCCACCGACGACCTGTGGAACATCGACGCCAAGGTCGAGTTCGTGCCCAACGCCAAGGATCCGGTGAAGGTCCAGATGTTCGTGCCGCCCCTGAGCCGCGACTATGTGAGCCTCAACGAGAGCTTCATTTCCAACAACTATGGCGTGGCGGTGAACCGGATCGACGGTAACCGCAAGGTGACCTGGTCGGCCCGCCGGGCCAAGGGCAACCAGACCCTGTATTACCGCCTGGTGCTGACCAAGCGCTACAGCGCCGAGAAAACCAAGGTCAAGGGCCCGACCTTCCGCGACAGCATCGCCGTCGAAGGCCCGGAGAAGATCGCCGCCGAAGCACTGCTCGCGCCGATCCGCCAGCACTCTGCCGACGTCGAGACCTTCATCAGCGAAGCCATCAAGCGGGTCAACAACCTCAACGACGACAACGTCAAGCTGCTGCTGGCCGGCGACGTCTCCTCGGGCAACAAGGCAAGGATCGTCGAGCTGGTGCTGTCCATCGCCCATGTGCCGGTGGAAAAGGTCCACACCATCCGCCTGGTGGCCGACCAGCCGCAGACGCCCGAACTGTGGCTGCGCAGTTTCAACGGCACCGACTGGCTGTACTTCAACCCGGACACCGGCGAGCAGGGGCTGCCCACCGACCGCCTGCTGTGGTGGACTGGCGATGAAAACCTGATCACCGTCGATGGCGGCAAGAAAGCCACCGTCACGTTCAGCATGAACAACAGCGAAATGAACGCCATTCGCCTGGCCAAGCTGACGGACGAGAACACCGACGCCAACTTCCTCGAATACTCGCTCTACGGCCTGCCCCTGCAGACCCAGCAGACCTTCATGATCATGGTCATGATCCCGATCGGCGTGCTGGTGATCCTCGTGCTGCGCAACCTGATCGGCCTGCAGACCCTCGGCACCTTCACCCCGGTGCTGATCGCACTGGCCTTCCGTGAAACCCAACTGGGCTTCGGGATCATCCTGTTCACGGTGATCACCACCCTGGGCCTGTCGCTGCGCTCGTACCTGGAGCACCTCAAGCTGCAGATGCTGCCAAGACTCTCGGTGGTCTTGACATTCGTGGTGGTGCTGATCGCCGCCATCAGCCTGCTCAGCCATAAGCTGGGCCTGGAGCGCGGCCTGTCGGTGGCCTTGTTCCCGATGGTGATCCTGACCATGACCATCGAACGCCTGTCCATCACCTGGGAAGAGCGCGGCGCCGGCCATGCCATGAAGGTGGCCATCGGCACGCTGTTCGCCGCGTCCCTGGCGCACCTGATCATGAGCGTGCCGGAACTGGTCTACTTCGTGTTCACCTTCCCGGCCATCCTGCTGATCCTGGTGGGCTTCATGCTGGCCATGGGTCGCTACCGCGGCTACCGCCTGACCGAGCTGGTACGGTTCAAGGCCTTCGTCAAGGCTGACTCGTAATGTTCGGCCTCTGGAAAACCTGGAAGGCCCTGGAAGCCCGGGGCATCATGGGCATCAACCGGCGCAATGCCGACTACGTGCTCAAATACAACAAGCGCAGCCTGTACCCCATCGTCGATGACAAGATCATCACCAAGGAACGGGCCATCGCCGCCGGCATCCATGTGCCGGAGCTGTACGGAATCATTTCCACCGAGAAGGAGATCGACAAGCTCGATGGCATCATCGGCGGGCGCACCGACTTCGTCATCAAGCCGGCCCAGGGCGCCGGCGGCGACGGGATCATCGTCATCGCCGACCGTTTCGAGGGCCGCTACCGCACCGTGTCCGGCAAGATCATCAGCCACGAGGAAATCGAGCATCACATTTCCAGTATCCTCACCGGCTTGTATTCCCTGGGCGGGCACCGTGACCGGGCGCTGATCGAGTACCGCGTGACCCCGGACCAGATCTTCAAGAGCATCAGCTACGAGGGCGTGCCGGACATTCGCATCATCGTACTGATGGGTTATCCGGTGATGGCCATGTTACGGCTGCCGACCCGGCAGTCCGGTGGCAAGGCCAACCTGCACCAGGGCGCCATCGGCGTCGGCGTGGACCTCGCCACTGGCCTGACCCTGCGCGGCACCTGGCTGAACAACATCATCACCAAACACCCTGACACCACCAACGCGGTGGACGGCGTGCAACTGCCCTACTGGGACGGTTTCATGAAACTGGCCGCCGGTTGCTATGAACTGTGCGGACTGGGCTACATCGGCGTCGACATGGTGCTGGACCAGGAGAAAGGGCCGTTGATCCTGGAACTGAACGCCCGACCAGGGCTGAACATCCAGATCGCCAACGACTGCGGCCTGACCCTGCGTACCCATGCGGTGGAAGCGCACCTGGAGGAGCTCCAGGCACGGGGCGTCGTGGAAACCGTGGAAGAGCGCGTGGCGTTTGCCCAGAAGCTGTTCGGGCATATCCCGCCGGTTGAGGGCTGATCCCTCTAATCCTGAACAATGCCAATTGTCTGGACCGGGACATTGTGAACTTGTGCCGAGGGGATTTATCCCTGCTGGGTTGCGTGGTATCCCCAAAAGCTGCCACCCCAATACATCAGGGTGGTTGCACTACCTGTCTGGGGTCGCTTCGCAACCCAATGGGGATAAATTCCCTCGCCACAGGATGTTCTCATCACAAATGTTCCCCGCAGTCATCTTCGACAGCCACAGACGTGCTCATCTCCGACATCCCCCTAGGAGCAAATCCTACGGGGGATTACAATCGCTCCCCCGCCTGAATGGCTGACCCGCCCCGCCCATGCCAACCTGCTCCGTACACCCGTTACCTTACCGCGCCAACCCTGCCGAGTATTTCGCGGCGATTCGTCATGCCCCGGGCAGCGTGCTGCTCGACAGTGGCCGGCCGAGTGCCGAACGCGGACGTTATGACCTGCTCAGCGCATGGCCGCTGACACAATTGGCGGTGATGCCGAACGAGAGCGGCAGTGACTTCCTGCAACGCCTGCGCATTCAGCTGACCCAACTGGGCGACGCGGTGCTGCCGGCCACGGTGCAATTGCCCTTCGCGGGCGGCTTGATCGGCTACTTGAGCTATGACTTCGGCCGACACCTGGAAACCCTGCCTTCCCAGGCCCAGGACGACCTGCAACTGCCCGATGCCTGCTTCGGCGTCTATGACTGGGCGCTTGTCAGCGACCATCAGGCCGGCACCAGCCAATTGGTGTTCCACCCTCATTGTGGCGAAAGCGAACGCCAGCGTCTGATCGAGCTGTTCAGCCGGACCACCCCGATGCCCGCCAGCGCTTTCAGGCTCGAAGGACCTATGGCGCCGGACCTCAGCGCCGAAACCTATCGACAGGCAATCGACCGGATCCAGGCCTATATCCAGGCTGGTGACTGTTACCAAGTGAATTTTGCCCAGCGCTTCCGGGCGCCTTGCCAGGGTAATGCCTGGGTTGCGTACCAGGCACTGCGAGCGGCTTGCCCGACACCGTTCTCGGGCTTCCAGAGCCTGCCGGATGGCGGCGCGGTGCTGAGCCTGTCGCCCGAGCGTTTCGTCAGGGTCAGCGAGGGCCACGTCGAAACCCGTCCCATCAAGGGCACCCGCCCCCGTGGCAGCACGCCTGGCGAAGACGCCGCCCATGCCGCCGAGCTGCTTGCCAGCCCCAAGGACCGGGCGGAGAACCTGATGATCGTCGACTTGCTGCGCAACGATCTGGGCCGTACCTGCCGCATCGGCTCGGTGCGGGTACCGGAACTCTTCAGCCTGGAAAGCTACCCGAACGTACACCATCTGGTCAGCAGCGTGACCGGCGAACTGGCCGAGCGCAAAGACGCCCTGGACCTGATCGCCGGCAGTTTCCCCGGCGGCTCCATCACGGGCGCACCGAAGATCCGCGCCATGCAGATCATCGACGAGCTCGAACCGACCCGGCGCGGCCTCTATTGCGGTTCGTTGCTGTACCTGGACGTACGTGGGGAGATGGACAGCTCCATCGCCATCCGCAGCCTGCTGGTCAAGGATGGACAGGTGTGCTGCTGGGGCGGCGGCGGGATTGTCGCGGACTCGGACTGGCAGGCGGAGTATCAGGAGTCGATTACCAAGGTCAGGGTCTTGCTGGAAACCTTGCAGAACCTTTAGTGACCACACCATCTCCTGTGGGAGCGAGCTTGCTCGCGATTGCGTTGGGTCAGCAGCACTGGAGACGACTGGCACACCGCTATCGCGAACAAGCGTCGCTCCCACAGGTTTTTTACCTACAGGCTGAGATTACGGTTCGACGCCTTGATGAATTCCTGCTTCAACTCGGCGAAGCTGTGCACCGCCGGGAACTGCGGGAACTCACGGATCACATTATCCGGGGCATGGAACAGGATGCCGGCGTCGGCTTCGCCGAGCATTGTGGTGTCATTGTAGGAATCTCCTGCGGCAATCACCCGGTAGTACAAACTCTTGAATGCCAGGACCGACTGCCGCTTGGGATCTTTCTGACGCAGTTGATACCCGGTGACCCGCCCGCTCTCATCCGTGATCAGGCGATGGCACAACAAGGTGGGAAAACCCAGCTGCCGCATCAAGGGTTGGGAAAACTCGTAGAACGTGTCCGAAAGAATCACCACCTGGAAGCGTTCCCGCAGCCAGTCGACGAACTCGATGGCGCCGTCCAGCGGCTGGAGGGTGGCGATCACCTCCTGGATATCGGAAAGCTTGAGCCCGTGTTCGTCGAGGATGCGCAACCGCTGTTTCATCAGCACGTCGTAGTCGGGAATGTCCCGAGTGGTTGCCCTGAGGGATTGAATCCCGGTTTTTTCAGCGAAGGCGATCCAGATTTCCGGGACCAATACACCCTCCAGGTCGAGGCAGGCAATTTCCACAGGACACTCCCATTATTGATGTCTGTCGGTTGAGCGAACAAAAGGCTTGCCGACTCTAGCCATTCGCACAGGAGCGCGCCAGTCCCGGCCGCTTTTGTTACCATCGGCCTCCTATAGAGCGCTCAGCGCCACCGACCTGCAGGAAACCGCCCTGATGAGCCCATCGTTTGACGTCGTGGAACTCGCCACGACCTATGCCAACAAGTCTCCACAAGACATCCTCAAGCTGGCCTTCGCCGAGTTCGGCGACGACCTGTGGATATCTTTCAGCGGCGCCGAGGACGTGGTGCTGGTGGACATGGCCTGGAAGCTGAACAAGAACGTCAAGGTGTTCAGCCTCGACACCGGTCGCCTGCACCCGGAAACCTACCGGTTCATCGATCAGGTGCGCGAACACTACAAGATCGATATCGAGGTGATCTCGCCGGACCATACGAAACTGGAGCCGTTCGTGAAGGAAAAAGGCCTGTTCAGTTTCTATAAGGACGGTCATGGCGAGTGCTGCGGCATCCGCAAGATCGAACCATTGCGACGCAAACTGGCCGATGTCCGCGCATGGGCCACCGGCCAGCGTCGCGACCAGAGCCCCGGGACCCGCAGCCAGGTGGCCGTGCTGGAGATCGACACAGCATTCTCGACCCCGGAACGCACCCTGTACAAATTCAATCCGCTGTCGCAGATGACCAGCGAGGAAGTCTGGGGCTATATCCGCATGCTTGAGCTGCCTTACAACAGCTTGCATGAACGGGGGTTCATCAGCATCGGCTGCGAACCCTGCACCCGCCCGGTGCTGCCGAACCAGCATGAGCGCGAAGGTCGCTGGTGGTGGGAAGAAGCCACGCAGAAAGAATGTGGCCTGCATGCCGGTAACATCATCAGCAAATCCAAGGCCTGATCCCTCAACCCGCGACCGCTTCGAACTTTGAAGGAAGCGGTAGGGATGACCTGCTGGCCATGGCGTGACGCGCCGGCAACCTGTACACAAAAATGTCACCTCAGGTGCCATTTTTGTGTGCACTTATTCCCGTAATGCCCCGAAAAGTTACACCTGCCCTCCCCATCGCATTTTTCCTTCCTGGCGAAAGCTCGCGTCCTGAAAATAAATACCTGTTCGATTGGTCAATTTATAACGACCTTTTTTCAGTGACTTATACGAAACAAATAACGAAACGAAATCAAGGCAGAAAGCTTTAGATCCGAAGCTGGCATAGATATGGCTTGAGTCGACATGTGTTTTGTATACAAATCAAATAAAACCTACACACACTTTAGCTCCGCAAGCCTGAAGCGCCCTATCCCGTACAGGCTGCAGATGCCCCTTGACCAAGGATGCTCGCCCGCCGCGACGAAGATTTGTCGAGCCATGCGCTCATGCACAGTCATCGCGGCATCGAGGATCAGGAGCCTGCCGGAATGCGTACTAGCCTCTCCAATGACATCGCACTGGATCTACCCTCCTCCACCACTGCCGCGGATACCCGAACCACAGCCCCCCTGATCCTGAGCCCCAGGCTGCACAACAAGGACCTGGCGCCGACCAAGGCCGAGGGCCGGCGCTGGGGTCGATACAGCATCTTTGCCCTGTGGACCAACGACGTACACAACATCGCCAACTATTCCTTCGCCATCGGCCTGTATGCGCTGGGCCTGGGCGGCTGGCAGATCCTGCTGTCCCTGGGGATCGGTGCCGCGCTGGTCTATGGCTTCATGAACCTGTCCGGCTACATGGGGCAGAAGACCGGAGTGCCGTTTCCCGTCATCAGCCGGATCAGTTTCGGCATCCACGGCGCGCAGATTCCTGCGTTGATCAGGGCGGTTATCGCCATCGCCTGGTTCGGTATCCAGACCTACCTGGCGTCGGTGGTCTTTCGGGTATTGCTGACCGCCATCCACCCGGGCTTCGCCGACTACGACCAGGACTCGATCCTGGGCCTGTCGAGCCTGGGCTGGGTGTGTTTCGTGGTGATCTGGTTCGTGCAGTTGTTGATCCTGGCCTATGGCATGGAAATGGTACGCCGCTATGAAGGCTTTGCCGGGCCGGTGATTCTCGTCACCGTCGCCGCCCTGGCCGGTTGGATGTACACCCAGGCCGGCGCCACCATTGCCTGGTCGATCCGTGAACCGCTGAGCGGTGCCGAGATGTGGCGCAACATTTTCGCCGGCGGCGCGTTGTGGCTGGCGATCTACGGCACCCTGGTACTCAACTTCTGCGACTTCGCGCGTTCTTCGCCCTGCCGCCGAACCATCGTCGTCGGCAACTTCTGGGGCCTGCCGGTCAATATCCTGGTTTTCGCCGCAATCACGATCCTGCTGTGCGGTGCGCAGTTCCAGATCAACGGGCAGATCATCGAAAGCCCGACCGAGGTCATCGCCTCGATCCCCAACACCTTTTTCCTGGTGCTCGGCTGCCTGGCGTTCCTCATCGTCACCGTGGCCGTGAACATCATGGCCAATTTCGTCGCACCGGCCTTCGTGCTCAGCAACCTGGCCCCCAGATACCTGACGTTCCGCCGGGCCGGACTGATCAGCGCCGCCATCGCCGTGCTGATCCTGCCGTGGAATCTCTATAACAGCCCGCTGGTGATCGTGTATTTCCTGTCCGGCCTCGGTGCGCTGCTCGGGCCGCTGTATGGCGTGATCATGGTCGACTACTGGTTGATCAGAAAAGGCCGGATCAATGTGCCACAGCTCTACAGCGAAGACCCCGATGGCGCCTATTTCTATAGCAAGGGGGTCAACCTGCGTGCGGTGGCGGCATTCATTCCGGCGGCCCTGATTGCCATCGTCCTGGCGCTGGTGCCCGGCTTCGACAGCGTTTCACCGTTCTCCTGGTTGATCGGCGCCGGGATCGCCGGGCTGCTCTACCTGGCGATCGCCAAGCGGCAGCCGTTTTACGAAGATGTCAGCGGTGAATCCATCGCCGTGGATAACGTCAGCCACTGAAGCCCGATTTCAACGCGGCCTGCCCGGCTCGGGCCGCCTATCTCACCTCAAGGAAAGCCCATGCGAATTCTCGTAGTCAACGTCAACACCACCGAGTCCATCACCCAGGCCATTGCCCGCCAGGCGCAGGCCGTGGCCGCCCCAGGTACGGAGATTGTCGGGCTCACGCCGCATTTCGGGGCCGACTCGGTCGAAGGCAACTTCGAAAGTTACCTGGCCGCCATCGCAGTGATGGACCGAGTGATGTCCTACGATCAGCCGTTCGACGCCGTGATCCAGGCCGGTTATGGCGAGCATGGCCGCGAAGGCCTGCAGGAGCTGCTCGACGTGCCGGTGGTGGATATCACCGACGCCGCCGCCAGCACCGCGATGTTCCTGGGCCATGCGTATTCGGTGGTCACCACCCTGGACCGCACCGTGCCGCTGATCGAAGACCGGCTCAAGCTCTCCGGCCTGTACGACCGGTGTGCATCGGTCAGGGCCAGTGGCCTGGCGGTGCTGGAGCTGGAGCAGGACCCGCAACGGGCCGTCGAAGCCATTGTGCAGCAGGCGGAACTGGCGGTGAGCCAGGACAAGGCCGAGGTGATCTGCTTGGGATGCGGCGGCATGGCCGGGCTCGATGAACGGATCCGCCAATGCACCGGGGTGCCGGTGGTGGATGGGGTGACCGCGGCGGTGACCATCGCCGAATCCCTGGTGCGACTGGGGTTATCCACTTCCAAGGTCCGCACCTACGCGACACCTCGGCCCAAGACCATCATCGGCTGGCCGGGGCGGTTCGGGCGCTGAGACACGTCGTGCCCATCGCGATCGTGCTGCGATGGGCGAGTGGTCTCAAACGGCCCTGAACCGCTGCGCCCATTCCTGCTCGGCAAACTGTTCGATGATGAAATCCACGAAGGCTCGGGTCTTGCCCGGCAGCAACTTGTGCTCGGCGTAATAGATGGAAATGTTGCCATCATCCACATACCAGTCCGGCAATACCCGCTGCAGTTCGCCGGACTCCAGGAACGGAACGGCCACCGGCATGCTCACCAGTCCAATGCCCAGCCCCTGGGCCGCGGCCGCACAGTCGGCTTCCGAGTCACTCATGGTCATGCGCGCCTTGAGCATCAGCGGACTGTGCTGCCCGGTACGACTGGTCAGTTGCCAGGAGCGAATGCGCCCGGTCTGGGGCGAACGGATCAGGATGCCCTGATGGTTCGCCAGGTCGTCCGGCTCCAGCACCGCGGCGTGCTCCTGCAGGTAACCCGGTGAGGCCACCAGTACCCGATGGGCCACCGCCAGCTTGCGTGCCACCACGCCTTGGGGCAACTCGAAACCACCCCCGATGGCCGCATCGAAGCCCTGGCCGATCAGGTCGACCTGTCGGTTATCGAAGTGCCAGTCCGGGCTGATCGCCGGGAAGCGTCGTAGAAACTGCCCCAGCAATGGCACCACATACAGTCGTCCGAATGCCGTGCCCATGCTCACCTTCAACGTACCTGCCGGCTGCCCACCGGCGCTGGCCAGGTTGGCGACCGCGTTCTGGATGGTATTGAGGCTGCCGCTCACTTCGCTCAAAAACAAATGACCGGCCTCGGTCAGGGTCAGCCTGCGGGTACTGCGCTGGAACAGGCGCACCCCCAGCCGTGCTTCGAGCCTGGCGACATTCTTGCCCACCGCCGCCGGGGTAATACTCAGTCGCCGGGCGGCTTCGGCAAAGCTGCCGACTTCGGCACTGCGCACAAAGCATTCGATACTGCTGAAGGTCTCCATAAGCGCCACTCTAAACTTCTGGTTTACACAGACTATATCAATGGCGGTCTACACAGCCGGCGATCCGATCCCGATACTCGCTCCATCCCCGTGGCCTCTCGCCCCGGCATACTTTGGAGAAACACCATGAGCACTCAAACACTGAACGGTAAAGTCGCCTTGATCCAGGGCGGTTCCCGCGGCATCGGCGCCGCCATCGTCAAACGCCTGGTCGCCGAAGGCGCCGCGGTGGCCTTCACCTACGTCAGCTCCGCGGCCAAATCCGAGGAACTGCAGAACAGCCTCATCGCCGCCGGCGGCAAGGCCCTGGCAATCAAGGCCGACAGCGCCGACGCCGAGGCGATCCGCAATGCTGTCAACGCCACTGTCGAAGCCTTCGGCGGGCTGGACATCCTGGTCAATAACGCCGGGATCCTGGCAATGGCACCGCTGGAAGAATTCAAGCTGGAGGATTTCGACCAGACCCTGGCCGTCAACGTGCGCAGCGTGTTCATCGCGACCCAGGAGGCTGCGCGACATATGAAGGAAGGAGGTCGGGTGATCAACATCGGTAGCACCAACGCCGATCGCATGCCCTTCGCCGGAGGTGCACCCTACGCCATGAGCAAAGCTGCGCTGGTGGGCCTGACCAAAGGCATGGCCCGCGATCTCGGCCCACGGGGCATTACGGTCAATAACGTGCAACCCGGCCCGGTGGACACCGACATGAACCCGGCCGACAGCGAGTTCGCTGGCAGCCTGATGTCACTGATGGCCATCGGTCGTTATGGCAATGTGGATGAAATCGCCAGTTTCGTTGCGTATCTGGCCGGTCCGGAAGCGGCGTATATCACGGGGGCCAGCCTGACCATCGACGGTGGTTTCGGCGCCTGACCCGGCCCATGCGGAAAACGCCGGCCATGGCTCGACCATGACCGGCGTTTTGCTTTGTTTTCTCAGGCCCACTCAAGCTGCGGCAGACCGCACAAGGCCGGCTGGAACAGCTTCAAAGAACGGATGATCGCGTCGGCATGGGCGTATTTCTCATCGGCCATGGCCGAGTCCGGCACCGCGATGGCTGTCATGCCGGCCGCCTTGGCTGCGGTGACACCGAATGGCGAGTCTTCGAACACCAGGCAATCTCGCGGCGCCACGCCCAGGCGCCGCGCCGCGGTGAGGAAGATATCCGGCGCCGGTTTTGCCGCTCCCACCTCGGGATCGTCCGCCGTGACGATGAAATCGAACAGGGCGAACCAGTCTCGGTGCAAAGTGGTCTTGAGCTTGAACGTATGGCTCGACGAGCTGGTGCCCACCGCGATCGGCACATCATGGGCCTTCAGATGCCGCACCAGCTCCTCGGCACCGGGCATCCCCAGGGCATGAGGAAACCGCTCGCGCATGAGCGGTTCGCGGATCACCAGGAACTCCTCGGGGGTGATCGGCAGCTCCAGCGCCTCGACCACGTAGCGAGCCAGGTCCCCGGCGCCACGGCCGATGATGTTCTGCTTCACACTCCAATCGAACGTACGTCCGTAACGCTCGGCAATGATGGACGTGACTTCGGTGTAGATGCCCTCGGTATCCAGCAACAGACCATCCATGTCGAATATCACAGCCTTGATCGGGCCAAACTCTTTGTGCGGTGCTTTCATCGCAGCGGATCCGTTATCAACACTACATTCCGGAAAATCGCTCAGGTACGTCCAGGATGAGGTGTGCGCCTTAAAGGATTCAGCAGGATAACGAGGGGGAGTTGGAACAGGCAACGAAAAATCTTACGACAGGTACATGCGCAATCTGTAGGAGCTGGCGAGCTTTCCCTCGCCAGCTCCTACAGTGCCCACCGTCAATGCTCATCTATCTTATTGGCTCGATCCGCTGGATCCGCCTGAGCTACCACCACTGTCGGTGGTGCCGGCTCCGGTCCCGCTGCTGGAGGCATCGCCACCCATGGAACTGCCTCCACTGGTCGAACCGGTCCCTGTGCCAGGGCTGGTGCTGCTGCCGCTGGCGTCGCCGCCGTTACCACCACTGACAGAGCCAGGGGGCAAGGCGTTACCGCTGGTGTCGGTCGTGGAACCGGCATCCATCTGGGTGGAAGGTGGCATTCCATCTTTGTCCACGGGTGGATTATCGCCCGTGGTCTGTGCGAAAGCTGCCAGCGAACTGGTCGAAAGAATGCCGGCGAGTGTCATCGCCGCCAGGTGTGATTTCATCATGGTGAGTCTCCTTTTCAAGGTACCTACCTGATGTGTGGCCGCCAGGAGACGCCGATGGTGCCCCGAAATCGACAGGCGGCCGCTCTTGCGGCGTTCAGCTGGGTTTACCGGAAGCATCGTCACCGGCGATGTCCGGGTCATCCGGGGTCGCTTCGACGCTGTCATCCTCTTCGGGCACCTGCTCGATGCCGGCCTCGTCATCCGGCGGACGCTGGTCCCGGCTCAGGGAGTCCGTGGGTGATGGCAGTGGGTATTCCGGCGTTTCATCTTCGTCGGGGGCAGGTGAATTGGCAGTCATGGCAACCTCCAGAGGCGGATGAACCGACCTCAATCGTAGGATTCTTCCTCAAGCTCGGCGTCTTCATCGTCGATCAGGGGGACCTGGGCGTCGTCCATCAGGGAACCGGGATCCTCATTGCCCGGATCATTGACGAAAGGAAGGCCCGACGGACCTTTCTCTTCCTTGCCTTCGGTTTCCGGCGTCATGGCACACCTCGCAATTGCAGATGGATGTATGGATTCGAGGCGAGAGGAAGGTAAACGTTCCGGACAAATCCCCGAGAAAGAAAAACCCGGCACGGGGGCCGGGTTTCCTCATTCAGGCATCACCTCAGCGATGCTTTTTCTTGTGCTTGTGTTTCTTGCCGGAGTGCCCGTCGTTGTCGTTGGACAGGTTGCTGCCCAGGGCTCCGCCTGCTGCGCCGCCAATGCCCGCGCCAATGGTGGAACCCGTTGAGCCACCCAAGCGATTGCCGACGATCGAACCACCGGCCGACCCCAGGCCGCCGCCGATGGCTGCTTCTGTACGACTGCCCTTGCGAGCCCCCACCGCGCTGCCGGCCGCACCGCCGACACCGGCACCGATGGCGGCACCTGTGCTACCGCCCATCTGCTGGCCAACCACATTACCCAAGACACCGCCAAGGCCACCGCCGATTGCAGCGGTTCCATCGCCAGCCGCCATCGCACCTTGGGCAATCACAAGCCCAAGCACCAGGGTGGACAAAGTCAAACGCATGATAAAAACCTCGAAAATGCCGCATCGGGAAAAATGGCCGCTGCGCGCGGGCGCGAGTTTACGCCAAACGGCTCAACCATGCCGGTTGGACAGCGAATGCAGGAGTTGTTTTATGACAGGCAAAAAAAAGCCCGCTGGGGAAACGGGCAGGTACTGCTTTCTAACGGATGAGCTGAGACTACGCGGCCGAGTGTGAAAGAAACGTGAAAGAAACGTCGACAAAAAAGATGAAGAAAAAAACTACACGCCGGTCGATGCTGCACGCGCGCGCATCCGGTCCCCCAACAAAAAGCCCCGTCCACTGACGGGGCTGCGACTGTCGCTACCTTCTGGCCGGGACTCTGGGCAGGAACTTGGCCTTCTCCCCACGTTGCACTTTGGGCACCCTGGTCCTGATGGACTTGATCGGCTCATCGCCGAAGTCAGATCGATAAGCCGATTGACCGCATTGCAACCCTTCGTTAATCGGATAAGTGGCTCCGATGTCCTCGCTGTAGGATGCTCCCATCGCCTTCCCCTTTCGTCGGGACCGATACCGGCAACAACCGTTGCCTGGAAAATATCGATCTTCAAGTCTTGAGACTAGCCGGTCATCAACAGACCGCTCATTCGATGCTCGCTTGACCGACGAATGGAACCCACTGTTTCAGAAGGGAAACAGTCAACCTGTACGCACGATTGCCCGGCTCAGCACCCGGGAAACCTGATCGGCCGAATAGGGCTTGGACAAGAACTCGAAGCCCTCATGGCCACTGTGGGCCAGTTCCTCGCTGTAGCCGGACGTCAGCACCACCGGCAGGTTCTCGCGGCGCCGGCGCAGTTCCTTGGCCAGGGCGATACCGCTGATACCCGGCATGACCACGTCGGAAAACACCGCATCGAAGGCCATGGCGTCCGGGCCGGCCAGGTCCAGCGCCTCCTCGGCATTGGTAGCCCAGACGGTTTCGTAACCCAGGTCCTGCAGGATCTGGTTGGCAAACTTGCCTACCTCCAGGTTGTCCTCCACCACCAGCACGCGCCGCTTGCCCTTCTCCAGGATCAGATCGACTGCCTCTTCCTTCGCGGGCTCCTTTGTCTTTTCGGCTTTCACTTCGGGAAGGTACAGGGTAAACACCGTACCCTCGCCGACCACAGTCGAGACATCGACATTGCCACCAGATTGCTTGGCAAAGCCAAACACTTGGGACAAGCCCAATCCCGTGCCCTTGCCCACCTCCTTGGTGGTGAAGAACGGCTCGAAAATGTGTTCGAGGACCTCAGGCGCGATCCCCGTGCCGGTGTCTGCCAGGGCGACGGCGACAAAAGCCTGCCCGGACCCGGCGTGGCCACGGATCGGCGGCATGCCTTTACCGCATTTGAGTCGCAGCCACAGCGTGCCCTGCCCGCTCATGGCATCCCGAGCGTTCAACGCCATGTTGATCAGGGCTGTTTCGAACTGGCTCAAGTCCGCGCGGACGAAGCAGGGACGCTCGCACAACTGCACCTTGACCTGCATGCGTGCCCCGGTGATGGTCTCCAGCATGTCCCCCAGGCTCTGCACCTGCTTGCCCACATCGATGACTTTCGGCTTCAAAGGCTGACGCCGAGCGAAGGCCAGCAACTGGCTGGTCAGCTTGGCGGCACGCTCTACCGTTTCGGACACCGCCGTCATGTAGCGCTGGCGGCGCTCATCGCTGAGGTTGGGCAGGCGCAGGAAATCCATGGAGGAGCGGATAATGGTCAGCAGGTTATTGAAATCATGGGCCACGCCCCCGGTAAGCTGGCCAATGGCTTCGAGCTTCTGCGACTGGCGCAGTGCCGCTTCGGTCTGCTGCAGCCGGGTAGTGCGCTCCTCGACCCGCTCCTCCAGCGTCGCGTTCAGTTCGGCCAGGGCCGCGAGCCCCTCGCGCACCGCCGCATCGGCACGGGCGCGCTCGATGTGGGCCCAGGAGCGCTCGGTGACCTCCAGCAGCAGCGCCAGATCGTTGGAAGACCAGACCCGAGGCGTTTTATCGTGGATCGCCATCAAGGCGGTCAAACGCCCGTTCTTGATCAGCGGGACGCAGATGGTGGCGGCGATGCCGATCGCCTGGAATGTCGCGGCTTCTTCCGGCGCCAGCTCCGCCAGGTTGTCATTGATCACCAGGGGCTTGCCGGCCCGCAGGTTGGCGACCGCCAGCCGACCGAAATCCGCCAGTCGATAGCGACCGACAATACTCGCAGACCCCACCCTGGCCCAATCGCCACGAATCGTGAAGGCGTCCTCGTCTTCTTCCATGTCCGCGTATGCGCAGTTGGACAGGTTCAGATGCGCCGCCAGGATGCGCGTGGTGGTTGCCATGATGGTCTGTGGATCGGTGGCGTTGGCCACCGCGCTGCCAATGGCATCGAGAACGGCCAGGCGCTGGGTCATGAAGACGGTGGACGTGGTCTCGGTGACGGTGTCGAGCATGCCCACCACCTTGCCGAACTGGTCGCGGATAGGGCTGTAGCAGAAGGTGAAATAGGCCTGTTCAGGGCCACCACCCCGCTCGATGACCAAGGGGAAGTTCTCGATATAGGTCGCTTGCCCGTCGAAGGCCCCCTGCACGATGGGGCCGATCTCGCTCCATGCCTCCTGCCAGATCTCGTCGAACCCGCGACCCAATGCGTCGGGCTTGTTGCCGAGAATGGCCATGAATGCGTCGTTGTACAGGGTGATCAGCTCCGGTCCCCACACAATGGCCTGGGGAAACTGCGAAGCAAGGCTCAGCGCCACGGTCGTCTTGAGCACATCCGGCCATTGCTCCAGCGGTCCGATGGCCGTGCCGGCCCAATCATGACGCCTTACCTGGGCGGCCATTTCACCATCGCTCTGCAGCCAGTCTGTCATGCGTTCGATCCTTCCCAACTGCCTTATCATCGAAGCGAAGTGCTTGCGTCCTCAAGCCGCGCCGTATTATCCCGTGCCGGACGGGAATGTGCGATTGGAATGTGAGGCGTATAGCGCTGCGACCGAGTGCTGAACGGTAAAAAATGGCGATAAAACTACAGACGCGTCCTACACGTAATAAGGAATTTGCCTGCCAATCAGTTCCAAAGGATCAGTGGCGCTCTCATGGACTTGGCGCTTGCGGCTCGATCCGCTGCCCTCGCCTTCCCCTGAATTTGCCCACGGTTTCGACAAACGGCGTGACAATCAAGCCATAGACCGTCTGGTAACGGTCATGCTCCGGCTCGCCGGTGCCGAAGCGCAGGCTTTCGGGTTGAGAACGGGTGACATGGAGCGTGCCGAACATCCAGTCCCAGAGTGACAGATTAGTACCGAAATTCCGGTTGAAATGGCGCGGCGCGTCACTGTGGTGGATCTGATGCTGGGCGGGGCTATTGAGCAGATGCTCCATCACCGGGCCGAATGACAGCCAGACATGGGTGTGGCGCAGGTTCGCCGCAAGACCATTGAAGATGAACACCAGATAGGTCACCCCAAACAATGTGTAGCGACTGACCTCGCCGCCGCAGACATACCAGAACCCTCCGACGTACAGCCCAAGACCAGCGCCGACGGCGAGCTTCTCGACAATCTTTTCCAAAAAATGCACCCGACTCGCCGTGGCCGGTACCAGTACCGGGGCCGAGTGATGAACCTTATGGAATGCCCAGAGCCAGCGCGAGTGGAACGCCCGGTGCGCCCAGTAATGGATAAAGTCCTTCACCAGGAACACCCCAAGCCCATAGAGCAAGGCCAGCGAGAGACTCTCCCCCAGGCGCGGTCGCGCGCCCCAGAGATTGATGAAGAAAGCCAGGTAGTCTCCTGAACGCAGGATGTAAGGATCCACCAGATGGACGATGGGCAATATCAGGGCAACCTTGAGAATCGCCCGCACGAAGTAATACCGGTAATCGAGCAATGCCGAGGGATGCCAATACACCCGACTGCCGCCGATGAATTGCCAGAACGAACGGGCCTGGGTCAGGCCGCGGTGCTTGCGCGAACGATAAAGACCATAGGCAACCCCGTAGGAAGCGCAGAGGAACAAGGCCCCGAGACGACCGTTCAGGTTGAAGAGGCTGAAGAACTGTTCGCAGACGGGCTCGACGACCCACTCGATCAGTTGTTGATAGACAAGGGAAAAAGCATCCACGAAATGCCAGCCTCTGCGAAGGTGCGGCATTGTAGATCAGTCCGGCTGGGGGAGCTTGCGTTTCTGATTGTCCTGAAACCTCAAGGATTTACCGCAGCCCCCCTGGGTGCTGTGGGTCGGGCGAAGCAGTGCTTGCCAGCCAGTTCTCCCGCGTCATTTCCCAGATGTCCTTGGGCAAAGTCCCGCAAACGAAATCCCCTTGAGCCGTTGCCACCAGACGCATGCCCTCGTGCTCCGAAATCCGGCGCGAGGCGTGATTGCCGGCGGCCTTGGGGACTCGCATCGTGGGACGTCCCAGGGTTTCGAACCAAAAGACATTGATGACTTCGCAGGCTTCGCGCATATAGCCTTTCCCCTGCCATTGGGGTGCCAGCCAGAAACCTCGGTTATTGCCGGGCTGGTCATACAGACTGATGCTGCCGATGCAAGGGGACGGCTCCTCGCGCAGGCGAATCATCCAGTGCCATTCGTGCCCCGCCGCCATGGCGGGAAGTGCTTGGTCGCGAACGTACGCCAGCGCGCCGTCATCGGGATATGGCCATGGCACGCGACTGTCGAGATAACGCACCACGTCCCAATGAGGGAACAGCTGCTGGATGGCCGCTGCGTCGCTCAGTTGCAGGGGCGAGAGTAAAAGGCGTCGGGTCTGCAGCTCAGGGAAGATTTGCACGGTGAAGGTCCTTCTTCCTGTTGTCGGCTCGATAATAGCCCGACATTTCGCTGTCTCTACGCTGATCGACGATTTGATGCATTTCAACGCGCAGGGCATCCTAGGTCTGATCGCTTCATCATCGACACACCTGAAACCCAGGCAAGCCATCATGAAATCTCACGCAACACGCTACGGGTTATCGGTTCTTGCACTGCTGGTGTGCTGTGGCCACGCACAGGCAGGAACCTGGCAGATTTGCAAGATGGACCTGGAGATTACTGACGTATTGAAACGTCCATTCCCCCAACTACAAGCCAAGATCCTGAAGGCAAACCCCGCGTCAGCCTCGGTGGAATGTCCGGAGCAAGGGTCAACATTGACCTTCACGCCGGAAACCGCCGATTACCAGGCCACGCTTCCTCGCCGGCAATGGCCTCGAAAAGGGCAATCCATGCAGGTCGACTATCGCTATCTGGACGGCATCTGCAAAGGCGACGGCAATAGCCACCCGTGCCGTATCAAGCACTATCCCATCGGACGATGATCCCCATGGGATAGATTGCGGATTGACGTTCAGGCATCGCTCATTGGCCGTTGGCTCGTCTGCCAGGCTTTTTGGTCAATGAACCAGCCGAGAACCTCATCCCAGAGGGGCGCGGCGTCTGGACGGAAATAGCCCATATGGCCGATGGGTTGCTTTTTCGTTTCAGGATGCAGGTCCCGGACCCGTAACGGCACATTGCGATAGCCCTTGATGAAGGCGTCTCTCGACCGAGGCGGCGCCCATGGATCATCCACCGCGTTGGCGAACACACAAGGCGAACGGACCTGCGCGTAGCGGTCGGCGACAGCCGCCATCGATGGGTCATCGAAGAAGTAATGGGGATAGACACACCAGCGCCGCCAATCCTTGTAGACCCCCAGCGGCAGGTCGTCGCCCATTCCCAGCAGGCTCCAGGCCATGTAGCCCTTGTACGTCACGATCAGTGGCAGGACGCATCGCCACAACAGACGCACCTTGATGGCCTCCAGCCTGGGCATCCACCCGGCCCATCCGGCCCCTGTGCCAAAACAATAGGCCGCCGCGATCTTGCGGTGGTTGGGCAGCAATCCCAATGCATGCCCTCCGAAAGAGTGACCGACCCAGTACAACCCCGTCTCTGCGTCATCCATGTACTCGACGGCCGCCGCCAGGTCGCGCAGCCCCCAATCGAGGTAGGACATCTCGAAGCCTTTCAAGGAGTCGGGGGCGGACGCACCGACACCCCGGTAATCCATCGTCAGGACATTGAAGCCCTGTCTGCTGGCATGTTCGGCGAAGCGGCGGTAGAAGCGTTGTTGCACACCCGTCGCGCCCGCCATGATGAGATTGCCTTTCAATGGCCCTTGGGCCGAGTATCGGTTGGCGGCCAGGCGGTAGCCATCGTCCGCCACCAGCGTCAGTTGTTCGATCATCAAAGAATCCGCCTTAACAGGCCGCTGGGCTTCAGACAGACGCGCTATACCGCGCGCTGCCATCGGTGTCTGGTGCTGCTGCATCGCTTACCCCTGCCCTGAGGAATCAACGACCTCTGAACACCGGTTCGCGCTTTTGCATCATCGCCATGACGCCTTCGCGCACGTCTTCGCTCTTGATCAGGGTGAACAGCAGATCGTTGAGCTTGCCGAGGGCCGCATCGGCGCCTTCGTCGCGAGCCTGGAAGGCTGATTGCAGGGTGGCCTTGATCGCCAGGGGCGCAGCCTTGGCGATGCGTTCGGCGTACTCGATGGCACGCGCCAGCTCCTGCCCGGGCTCAACGACCTCGGTCAACAGGCGCATGCGCAGCGCATCGGCGGCATTGAATGGCTCGCCGGTCAGCATGTAGCGCATGGCGTCAGTCCAGCCGGCAGCCTGGGTGAAACGCACGGTGGACCCGCCGGACGGCGAGATGCCACGCAGCACTTCCAAGTGCGCGAAGCGGGCATTGCTGGCGGCAATCGCGATGTCGGCGTTGAGCATCAGTTCGATACCGGCGGTCCAGCAAGTGCCTTGGATGGCCACCACCACCGGTTTGCTGCGGCGCGGTTTCGACACACCCCACGGGTCGATGCCTTCATCCGGGTACCTGAAGCCTCCCGAAGCCAGTTTGGGGGTCAACTCCATCAGATCGAGACCCGCGGTGAAGTGCTCGCCATGGGCGAATACGACGGCGCAACGCAGCTCGTCATTGCGCTCGTACTCGCCCAGGGCCAGGGCAAGGTCGTTCAGCATGGCACTATCGAATGCATTGCGCTTACCGGCCCGATCGAGGCCGATCAGGATCAGATGACCGCGCTGCTCCCGGGTCACTCGACCCGGTCCACTGTTTTCGGTTCAAGAAAACTAAACAAACATTCGGTAACCGTCAAATTGTGACGGTCAGGCTTATGCCGTAGAATCAATTTGCATGATCGTTCGCAGGAGTTACCCGTGCGTCCACCGAAAATCCCACGCGATGTGCTTCTGCAACGCTGTGCCAATACCTTCAAGCGTCTCGGCTACCACGGCACGACCATGGATGAACTGTCATCGGCCTGCGGCCTGACCAAGGCCTCCTTCTATCACCATTACCCCAACAAGGAAGCGCTGCTGCGGGATGTGCTGGACTGGACGCACGAGCGATTGAAGCAATCGTTGTTCGCCATTGCCTTCGATGAAAACCTGCCGGTGCACGAACGCCTCGCCAGCATGGGACGCAAGGCCAAGCGACTCTTCCAGGACGATTCGATCGGTTGCCTGATGGGCGTCGTGGCAGTCGATGCCACTTATGGAAAGGTGGAACTCATGGCGCCGATCCGGCGCTTTTTGGATGACTGGGCCCAGGCCTTCGCCGAGCTTTATCGCGCCGCCCACGGCCAGGCTGAGGCGCATGGCCTGGCGCGACAATTGGTGGCCGATTTCGAAGGTGCGATTCTGTTGGCGCGCATCTACGACGACTCAAGTTACATCGATGCCGTGATCGAACGCGGCATGCGTCAGCTGGAACCTGCCAGCAGCCCGTCCGGCTGAGAGCGTGGTGCAAACAAGGCAGCCGCCATCAGGCCTGCCTTCCTCCAGGGTGTTTTGACTTCACATCCGTCTGAATTCGCTGTTGCTTCGATAACGACGAAGCTTTCGTGCTGATCGAAGGCTATATCGCCATTTCCCTCGACACCGGCGAGCAATTGGAGATGAAGACAGGCGATACCATCTCGTTCACGGCAAGACACACCGGCGTTGTGGAGTATTCGAGTTCAGCCGCAACCTCGCGGTAGTCACCAGCCCCAGCGTCGCGTCCCCCCGCTTGCCTCAACGCAGGATCAGCACGGCAGCAACCGCGATCACGGCCGTCACACCGAATACCATGCGGGCGATCCAGGGCGCGGTAAGCCAGACGCCGGTCACTCCGGCGATCTGGCCGACGTTTTTTTCCGTCAATCGGAAACTTGGCTCCCTGAACGGGTTGCCGCAATGCGGGCAAGCGTAAGCCTTGTCGGAAATTCGGGAAGCGCATTCAGGACAATCGATCAGACTCATTATGCAACCTCAGGCGTTGAGTTTCGGTTCTCAAAGACCATGCATAGCTGCTTTTGTTCTGGAGCGCCAATGCGTCAAGGCCGACTCAACCGGCTGGCTTCACACGGTGCAGGAGGTCGTTCAGCACATAAGTGTCGAGTAAGGCGGTTACCTCGATCACTTTCCCGTCCTTGAACTTCATGTGCCACAGGTAAGTATTGTTATAGGGCTGCTGGTCCAGCGCCGTTGCCTTGCCGCTCCAGAGAACGACCACGATGTCATTTTCGGCAACAATGCTCTGGACCGTAGGGAAAATAGGCGTTGCCAGCCGGGCTGTAATGGGGCGTACGGCCCGGTCCATCAAATCTGCCTTGCTCTCGTACACCCCGGAGACGGGACTGGAGCCGGCGACTGTCCATCTGGCATTGGGCGCCAGCAGATCGAACACACTGCCTTTGCCCTGCTGCCAATTCACGAAGGACTGGTGGACCCGATGCGCGTTGGCATCCTGGCCGTAGGCTTGCGAAGCCCAAACGGCTCCCGGCAGTATCAGGCACAGCAAAAAGAACTGAAGACGCACGATCGAACTTGTCCATAGAGTCATGGCGGTTTCTCCCGGTTGATGAATTTTCTCTCCGGGAAAACCTTAACGGCACGCACTCAAAAACTTTTGCCCGATACTGCTGCGAAGTTGCCTGATGCTGGGAAAGGGCACTGACTGGCGAAACGCAATTGAACCTGGCGCTCTTCAGACGAAACCTGCTTCCTACTGTGGAGAAACGTATTTGGACAAGGTCGCCTTGAGTGCATCGGAGGCCAGGGCCGCCAGGATAGGCTCGGCATTCACCGCCATGTAGCGACCAATCCCGTCTTGCCGCTCCCTGACCTTCGGCGCGTACTTCGAGGCGCGGCCTTCGGTGGCAAGGGACGCCAACTCTTCTCCGGTAAACGACTGTTCATAGGCAGCCGCCAGGTTTTCATCCCACTTGGGCTGGTATTGCGGCAACAGTGCATTGATCTCATCGGACAGTGCGCTGTTCGCACTCGCGTTTCCCAGCTTGTCGGCGATAACCGCGTAGGTCGTACTGCTCTTGGCCGTCAAAAGCGCCAGGGAGGAGAGTTTATTGCCCATTCCGGACCGGGCAACGAGGGTACGAGCGTCATTGAGCGAAGCGGCATCGGCCAGCACGGTATTCGAGCATGCGACGAACATTGTCAACGCAATGACAGCAGGCGACATCCTTTTCATTTTTCCATTTCCAATCGACAAACGATGTTTTGAGCGTAGTTCGAGCGTGAAGGGGCTGCCACCGAAAATGTACCGTCTGGTTAGCAAATCCATTTCACGCCTGGACAGTAGCAAATCAAAAACGACTATCCAATGACGGCGACGGGCCATTCAACCATCATCGGCACGCCAGCATCCGACCTCCATACCCACCCCAGCCGGCCAAGTCGACGCAACTGCGGACCGTCGGCATCGATCGGGGCCCCTATCGCTACTTTTTTGCAGGCACCAGAAAACACAAACCCCCGATTTTCTCTTGAAAATCGGGGGTTTGTGTTCAACGAATTTGGCGGTGAAGGAGAGATTCGAACTCTCGATACAGTTTCCTGTATACACACTTTCCAGGCGTGCTCCTTAAGCCACTCGGACACTTCACCGTGTCTCGGCAAACTGTTCAGTCTGTCGAGGCGCGCTAATGTAGTCGAAAGCTTTCCTGATGGCAAAGGTTTTTTTGAGAATTTTCATGCGCTTAAGATGGACGACAATTTGAAATCCAGCGGACATGGCAAACCGGACAATCTTTGGGTCGGTCTGTACGCGATGTGATGGCCCCCAGCGCGGCCGATTGGGTGGAGCAGGCTGTTTAGGAGGTCCGGCAGCTGACCGGTGAGTCAGTCACGGCGCTTTACCTGACCTGCGGTGGTGGGTAACGTCTGCATCACTTCTCTTACAAGGAATAGCGTCATGAGCGATCTGATTGCCTACCATCTCGAAGACGGTATCGCGACCCTGACCTTGAACAACGGCAAGGTCAACGCCATTTCGCCGGATGTGATTACCGCATTCAACGTTGCGCTGGATCGGGCAGTGGCGGATCGGGCGGTGGTGATCATTACCGGCCAACCGGGCATTCTGTCGGGCGGCTACGACTTGAAGGTGATGACTGCCGGCCCCAAGGAAGCGGTGAGCCTGGTCACGGCGGGCTCGACCCTTGCCCGTCGCCTGTTGTCACACCCCTTCCCCGTCATCGTCGCGTGCCCGGGCCATGCAGTGGCCAAGGGCGCTTTCCTGCTGCTTTCGGTGGACTACCGCATCGGCGTGGACGGGCCTTTCAGCATCGGCCTGAACGAGGTGCAGATCGGCATGACCATGCACCACGCCGGAATCGAACTGGCCCGTGATCGCCTGCGCAAGTCTGCCTTCCATCGCTCGGTGATCAACGGCGAGATGTTCAATCCACAGACAGCGGTGGATGCCGGCTTCCTCGACAAGGTGGTATCGGCCGAAGAGCTGCAAGGGGCTGCGCTGGAAGCGGCACGTCAGTTGAAGAAAATCAACATGAACGCCCACAAGCAGACCAAGTTGAAAGTGCGCAAGGCTCTGCTGGACACGTTGGACAGTGCCATTCTGCTGGACCAGGATTTCCAGGTTTGACATCTACACCCGCGAATCGAAGCCCGGCCCACGTGTCGGGCTTTTTCATGTTGCGTTTAAAAATCCCCGGCCGCTCTAGCCTGCTTCTGACGCGTCCATCCGTGGGCACGCCGTCGAACATCGCCCATCTCCTTCCTGCAGGGCAGTAATTGCCGAAAACAGTGCACATCCGTACACTGCGCCACCTTTGTCCCGATGGGCCTGTAGATGTTGTTCGTACTGCGTATGTTGTTGCTGGGCCTGCACTTTATCCTCGCGGGTGTGCTCGGCCTGATCCTTGGCGTCTGCCGACCGTTCAATCCGGACAACAGCCGTTTATGCGCCCGGCTGTATGCCTGGCCCGCGATGTGGATCCTGGGCCTGCGGCTCAAGGCCGGGGTGGATACGCTGGCGAACAAGCCTCGGAGCTGCGTGATCATTGCCAATCATCAGTCCAACTATGACCTGTTCGTCTTCGGCAGCGTGGTGCCGCGGCGCACCGTGTGCATCGGCAAGAAGAGTCTGAAATGGGTGCCGTTGTTCGGGCAACTGTTCTGGCTGGCGGGTAACGTGCTGATCGACCGGGGCAACGCGATCAAGGCACGCCGGGCGATGCTGACCACCACCCACACGTTGCAGCATGAAGATACGTCCATCTGGGTATTCCCGGAGGGTACGCGCAATCTTGGCCATGAGTTGCTGCCATTCAAGAAAGGCGCCTTCCAGATGGCGATCGCCGCCGGGGTACCGATTGTCCCGGTGTGCGTCAGCAACTACGTCAACCACATGCGCCTCAATCGCTGGCGCAGCGGTGACATTCTCATACGCTCATTGCCAGCAATTCCTACAGCCGGGCTGAGCATGGAAGACATGCCCCGGCTCATGAACCAATGCCGTGAGCAGATGCATGAATGCATCGAGTCGATGGATCGACAGATCTGCAAATCCTGAACGAAACCCGCCCCACGGCGGGTTTTCTTTTGCCGGCGAACTTGGCGGATTTTGCTGACTCTCAAGCATCAGGGCGCGCTAAGCTGCGCATCGCATAGCCTGTCACTGCCATTTCCAAGAAAAGTGAACCACCACCATGGGTAGAGTCGTTGCCGCTGCGGTCTACAGCGCCGGTAAGAAAGTCACCAATATCACCCTCGATGAAGGCAGCACGTGGGCCGCCAAACCCGATCATTTCGTATGGATCGGCCTCGAGGAGCCCAATAACGAGGAACTGACCAACCTGCAGCGCCAGTTCAACCTGCATGAACTGGCGATCGAAGACGCCATGGAGAAGCACAGCCGCCCGAAGCTGGAGACCTTCGGCGATGCGCTGTTCATTGTGACGTATTCGCCGGTACGCAAGGACGGCAAGCTGCAGTTCATCGAGACCCATATCTTCGCTGGCAATGGATACATCATCACCGCCCGTAACGGCCACTCGGCGTCCTACGCCTACGTGCGACAACGCTGCGAGGCCCGTCCTCTGCTGCTGGAGCATGGGGAAGACTTCGTTCTTTATGCCATCCTCGACTTCGTGATCGAGAACTACCAGCCAGTGGGCGAAGCCATTCATGCCGAGATCGATGAGCTGGAACAACATGTCCTGTGCAGCGCCCTGAACGAACGGGACATCCAGAAACTCCATGGCTTGCGACGGGACGTCTTACGGCTGCGTCGCTACGCGGCGCCGATGGTGGAAATCAGTGAAGAACTGCAGAGACTGAGCTTTCCTTTCATCGACAAGAACATGCGTCCTTACTTCCGCGATGTGCAGATCCATGTCACGCGGCAGATGGAAGACCTGACCACCCTGGCGGATATCGCCAGCCAGACCATCGAGGTCGGGGTATTGCTCGAAGCGTCGCGCCAGAGCGTGGTGCAGCGCAAATTCGCAGCGTGGGCCGCGATCCTCGCATTTCCCACGGCGGTGGCCGGTATCTACGGGATGAACTTCGAGAACATGCCAGAGCTGACCTGGCATTACGGCTACTTCATGGTGCTGGGAGTGATCGCGGTGGGGTGCACCGGGCTCTGGGCGAGCTTCAAGCGATCGGGGTGGTTGTAGAGCGGTCCAAAGGCAGGATTTCCTGGATGACGCCCGAAGCCATGGTGCAGGGCGTTGCGCAATGCTGCCCGGTCAGTCGGCATCGATAACGGACAGGCCGCCCCTTCTCCAGACAAGCCCGCCCTCCGACTACCCTTCCTGCGACGCTTACCCCTGGGGCTTATGGGCGACAAAACGCATCATCCATTCCGCCACGGTCGTGCCGTGGTGCTCCTGTTCGAGGCTTGCCACACCCTGGCTGTAGACCTTTTCGCCCAGGTGTTCCTGGCGAATATCCAACAACGCCCGGGAATAGTCGTGGATGAATTCAGGATGGCCCTGGAAACACAACACCTGATCGTCGATGTGGTAGGCGGCGAACGGGCAGAAATCGCTGGAGGCAATGACCGTGGCGTTTTCCGGAAGCTGGGTGACCTGGTCCTGGTGGCTGATCAGCAAGGTCAGCTCTTCCATCACCGGGCTCATCCATGGCGCCTTGGCTGCCAATTTGTAGCGATGGGTGCCTACGCCCCAGCCCTGGGTCGCGCGCTCGGTCTTGCCGCCAAGCAACAGCGCCAGCAACTGATGCCCGAAACAGACGCCCAGCAATTTATCGCCCCGCTTGTAGCGATCCAGCAGGAAGGCCTTGAGGGTTTGAATCCACGGATCGGTGCCAAAGGAGTCAGCCTTGCTGCCCGTCACGAGATAGGCATCGAAACGCTCGTCATCGCTGGGGTAATGGCCTTGCATCACGTTGTAGACGACGAATTGCGCCTCGATGGGCTGCTGCGAGAACAGGCGCTGGAACATCTGCCCGTAGCCCTGATATTGATCGGCCAATTCCGGACGCAGGATATCGGTCTCCAAGATGCAGATGCGTAGCGACATAAAAAATACCTGACACGGTGATGGGAATATTGCACACCCAAGAGCCTGCCTCGAAACACTGTTCCAAGGCAAGCCCTTCCTCGTCGTCAGAACAGCTCCTGCTTCGCGGCCTTTTCCAGCAACAGGGCCGGCGGAGCGAAACGCTCGCCATATTGCTCGGACAGATACTGGGCGCGAGCAATGAAATCCTTCAGGCCGTACTGGTTGATGAACTGCAACGCGCCGCCGGTCCATGGCGCGAAGCCTATGCCAAAAATCGAGCCGACGTTGGCATCGGCCGTCGAAGTGAGCACGCCCTCTTCCACACAACGCACCGTCTCCAGGGCCTGGATGAACAGCAAGCGGTCACGGATATCCTGCGCTGAAATCCGCCTGCCCGCCTCCTCGAAATGCATCTTGAGTCCCGGCCACAAGTGCTTCGGCCCGCTGGCCGGGTATTCGTAGAAACCCGCTCCAGCGGCCTTGCCTGGGCGCTTGCATTCATTGAGCAGCCAATCGATTACCGCGAACGCGGGATGCTCGATGGGGGCTTTCCCTTCCGCCTCCAGATCCTGAAGGGTCTGGGCGCGAATATGACTCATCAGGCTGAGGGAAACTTCATCAGAAACCGCCAAGGGGCCGACCGGCATGCCGGCCTTGCGTGCTTCGGTCTCGATCATGGGCGCACTCACGCCCTCGCCGAGCATGGCGATGCCTTCCTGGGCGAAGGTACCGAAGACCCGTGATGTGAAGAAGCCGCGACTGTCGTTGACCACAATCGGCGTCTTGTGTATCTGCAGGACGAAATCGAAACTGCGCGCCAGGGTTTCATCACTGGTACCGGCGCCCTTGATGATTTCCACCAGGGGCATTTTTTCCACCGGGCTGAAAAAGTGCAGGCCGATGAACTTCGTCGGGTCCGGTACCGCCGTCGCCAGGCCGGTGATAGGCAATGTCGAAGTGTTGGAGGCAATCACGGCGTCGTGCCCTGCCAGAGCCTGGGCGGCGGCCGAGACCCTGGCCTTCAGGGCGCGATCTTCGAACACCGCTTCAATGATCAGGTCGCAGCCGGCGAGGTCGGCATCGCGGTCAGTGGCATGAATCCGCGCCAGCGTGGCTTCGTGTTGTTGCGCGCTGATCTGCCCGCGGTCGACCTTGCTGTCGAGCAAAGCCGCCAGACGAGCCTTGCCCTTCTCTGCCGCGGTCAGGTCGATGTCCTTGAGGACCACCTCGATGTTGGCCTGGGTGCAGACACCGGCAATACCGGCGCCCATCATACCGGCTCCCAGCACGCCGACTTTTTTTGTCGAGAACGGCGCAAAGCCTTGCGGACGGGAGCGTCCGGCCTTGATCTCGTTGAGCTGGAACCAGAAGGTACCGATCAGGTTCTTTGCCACCTGGCCGGTGGTCAGTTCGGTGAAATAGCGGGTTTCGATCAAGTGCGCAGCGTCGAAGCTCACCTGTGCGCCCTCCACCGCTGCACAAAGGATTTTCTCCGGCGCCGGCAGGCAACCCTGGGTCTTGTTGCGCAGAATCGAAGGTGCAATCGCCAGCATCTGCGCCATGCCCGGGTCGGATGGCGTGCCCCCCGGAATCCGATACCCCTTCAAATCCCAGGGCTGGAGCACATTCGGATTGGCGAGTATCCAGGCGCGAGCCTTGGCCAGCAACTCGTCACGGTCGCCTGCCAGCTCATCGATCAACCCAACCTGCAAGGCTTGCCGAGCGGTGACCCTCTTACCCTCCAACAGATACGGCAAGGCTTTCTCCAAGCCAAGCAGACGCACCATCCGCACCACCCCGCCACCGCCCGGCAGCAGGCCGAGGGTGACCTCCGGCAGACCGATCTGCACGGATGGATCGTCCAGCGCCACACGGTGATGACAGGCCAGGCAGAGCTCCCAGCCACCGCCCAGGGCCGCGCCGTTGATAGCGGCCACCACCGGCCTGCCCAACGTTTCCAGGGCGCGCAGTTGCGCCTTGAGAGCCAGGATCATGTCGTAGAACGCCTTGGCCTGGTCCTTGCCGACCTTGACCAGTTCGTTGAGATCGCCGCCAGCGAAGAAGGTTTTCTTGGCGGACGTGATGACCACCCCGGCTATGCGGTCCTTTTCAGCACTCAGTCGGGCGATGCAGGCGGCCATGGCCTCGCGGTACACCGCATTCATGGTGTTGGCACTCTGGCCCGGCATATCCAGGGTCAGGACGACAATCCGGTCGGGGCCTGTTTCGTAACGTATGGCATCGGTCATCGATAGCGTTCCTAAAAAAATACGGTTCCTTGAAGACGGGCTCAGAGACGCTCGATCACCGTGGCGATGCCCATGCCACCACCGACGCACAGGGTCGCCAGGCCATAACGCAGGCGACGCGCCTCCAGTTCGTCGAGCAAGGTGCCGAGGATCGCGCACCCCGTCGCCCCCAAGGGATGGCCCAGGGCAATGGAACCGCCGTTGACGTTGACCTTCGTCGGATCGATGGCCATGTCCTTGATGAATTTGAGCACCACCGAGGCAAACGCTTCGTTGACCTCGAAAAGGTCGATGTCCTGCACCCGCAAGCCGGCCTTGGCCAAGGCCTTGCGGGTAGCTGGCGCGGGACCGGTGAGCATGATGGTCGGGTCGGTGCTGGTGATGGCCGTGGCGACGATCCGTGCACGGGGTTGCAAGCCCAGGGCCCGCCCCTTGGCTTCGGAGCCGACCAGCATCAGCGCCGCGCCATCGACGATCCCGGAGCTGTTGCCCGGCGTATGCACATGATCGATCCGCTCGACATGGCTGTAGACCCTGAGTGCGGTGGCATCGAATCCCATCTGGCCCATGGCCTCGAAACTCGGCTTGAGCTTGCCAAGACCCTCAAGGGTCGAGTCGGCGCGAATGAATTCATCCTGATCCAGCAGCGCCAGGCCGTTCTGGTCCCGCACCGTCACCAGGGATCGATCGAACGAACCGTCCGCCCTGGCTCGCGCAGCCTTGTGCTGGGAATGCAGTGCATAGCGGTCGACATCCTCCCGGCTGAAACCTTCCAGGGTGGCAATCAGGTCGGCGCCAATGCCCTGGGGTATGAAATGCCCCGACAGGTTGGACTGCGGATCCAGCGCCCAGGCCCCGCCGTCGCTGCCCATGGGCACCCGGGACATGGATTCGACGCCACCGGCCACCACCAGGTCTTCGAACCCGGAGCGCACTTTCATCGCCGCCAGGTTCACCGCTTCCAGGCCCGAGGCACAGAACCGGTTGAGCTGCATGCCCGCGACACTGATATCCCAGCCTGCCACCACGGCGGCGGTCTTGGCGATGTCGGCGCCCTGGTCGCCCACCGGTGTCACACACCCGAGCACGATGTCATCCACCTGGCCGGTATCCAGGTCCATGCGCTGCTGCAGGGCATTGAGCAGCCCACTCACCAAACTCACCGGCTTGACGCTGTACAAGGCACCGTCAGCCTTGCCCTTGCCACGGGGCGTGCGCAACGCGTCGAAAATCAAAGCCTCGGTCATGACACCCTCGAACCGCAGTTGTATGCAAGGCCTCCAACCATAAGCCCAGCGGCAGGGGATTCAATGACCACAGCGCTCAACAGCGTTGACGACGACGGTCAGACGAACGGTAGCGTGCTATCGGGTTAACCGTTTCAGGAGAGCGAACTGTCTAGCAAAAGGTCCTTCAGGTAGATGGCAATAGGCCTCATAGCGTTTTGATAACTAGTGGTTAAAAACTGATACTAATTGGATCTAAGCCAAGCCGGCTGCGGCCCCTAATGTAATCCTTGTACAAGAGAGTCGTCGGGTTTTGCCGAGGCGCTTGTCAGACAGGAAGTGCAACGCCAGCCGTCATGGAGTTATGCAGGCTGGCTCAGGAAATAACAAAAAAGGCGGGTCAGCCATGTTCAAACATACGAAAGTTCGTCAAGCCGGACTCATTCTCTTCGCCACGACGCTGCTGTTGATTCTGCCGAATATCCCCAAGATGATCGGCTGAATCCGTACGCGGGCAGTTGCCTCGATACTGTGTTTCTCGCTAAAAAAAGCGACAGGCTCGTTGTTCGGGCCGCAGTGGCTGTGCCAACCTTGCGGCACCCCACTCGACATGGAAGGCGATCCATTGAAGGCTCTCATCATGCTCGGGGCGTTGCTGCTCGGCACGCCCCTGTACGCCGCCCAGCTGACGCTGGAACTGGGCGCGAATACACGCACCTGGCAAACCGAAGAACTGCTCAAGCATCCGCAAGCCCGGACCGTACAAATCGCCGAGGACGTCTCCTACAAGAAACCGATGACCTACCGCGCCGTGCCGCTGACGGAGTTGTTGACCGGCATCCAGCCGGACGATCATCTGCAAGCCGTGGCACTGGATGGCTTCGCCGCCGAATTGCCCGCTGCGCCCTTGTTGAACAAGAGCGGCGCACGCGCCTGGCTGGCGATAGAGGATCCGGCCGCGCCATGGCCTCCACTGGGTGAAGGCAAGCACAGCGCCGGGCCTTTCTACCTGGTCTGGACCGATCCGCAGGCGGGCCATATCAGCCCCGAGCAATGGCCCTACGCGGTGGCGAGCATCAAGCGCCTGCCAGCGGTAGCCGAACGCTTCCCTGCCCTGCTGCCGGCGCCTACCCTGGCCAAGGACGATCCGGTCAACAAAGGCTTCGAGCTGTTCCAGAAAAACTGCCTGGCGTGTCACCGCCTCAATGGCGCGGGCGACGCACAGTTCGGTCCGGACCTGAATATTCCCTTCAATCCCACCGAATACTTCTCGGGGGACTTCCTCAAACGCTACATCCGCGATCCCCAGAGCCTGCGCCGCTGGCCCCAAGGGAAGATGCCAGGGTTCTCCGCAGCGGTGTTGCCGGATTCGGAACTGGACCTGTTGGTGGGTTATCTGAAGCACATGGCCGGACGCAAACAGCTGCCGAGTCCATGAGGCATCATTGTTCCTGCCAGGCAACCACCGTAGCCGGCGTCACGACCACCCGGGCCCGCATCTGCTCGCAACCGCCATCGCGACGCATGCCCCGTACCGGGCAGGCGTCGAGGTAATCCAGGCCTACGGCCAGTTTCAAGTGTCGCTCCGGGCGGGCCAGTTGGTGCGTGACATCGAAGCTGTACCAGGCGTCGTCGAGCCAGGCTTCGGCCCAGGCATGACTGGCCAGGTGCTCGCAGCCGTCGCTGTACACATAGCCAGACACATAGCGCGCCGGCACGCCCAGACTGCGGGCGCAGGCCAGGAAGGCGTGGGTATGATCCTGGCACACCCCGCTGCGGCCGGCGAACGCCTGTGCCGCGCGGGTCTCGACCTCGGTCGAGCCCGGGGTATACGCGATGTGCCGGTTCAGCCCGTGCATCAGGTCGATCAGTGCCACGCGGTCACGCCGTTGCCCGCACTGCTCATGGGCGAAGTCACGCAAGGCCTCGTCCGCTTCGGTCAGCCGGGTGAACCGCAGGAACGGTAGCGCCGAGCGTTGCTCATGCTCGGCCTCATGCAAGGGATCGATATCGACCTGGCCGCGTGCACCAATGATGATGGTTTCGTGGGGCTCGTCCAGGGTGAGCACATGGAGAATATTGCCGAACGGATCCAGCTGGGAACGCACCGGTCGAGGCAGGTCGAGCTTCCAGCTCAGCACATGCTGGCGTTCGCTGTCGTGGGGCGTGAGGCGCAGGTACTGGATGCTGGCGCGAACCTGATGTTCATAGTGGTAGGCCGTTTCGTGGCTGATCGAGAGTCTCATATGACCTCCAGGTAGGAACGGTGGATCGCGTCGCCCAGCTCGCGGACCCTCGGGATGAACTCCGTGAGCCAGGCATGCAGACCTCCATCAAGGATTTCATGGATACCGGTATAGCGCAGGCGTGCATCCATCTGCGCCGCCAGGCGTTGCGCCGGCCGCCCATTGGTCCCTGGCAGGCTGGCCAGGATCTGGTCGATTTCCTCGGTGCAGGCGCGCAGCGAGCGCGGCACATCGGCACGCAACAGCAGCAACTCGGCCACATGGCGGGCTCCGGGGGCATCGCGGTAGATCTCGGTATAGGCTTCGAAGGAAGACAGGGCACGCAACAGCGCGCTCCACTGATAATACGCATGGGCCGTGCCGTCGCTGACGGCGTCAGCCTGGTCGCCGGCCATCTCATAGCGGGCATCGAGCAGACGCAGGGTGTTGTCGGCCCTTTCGATAAACGTGCCCAGGCGGATGAACCTGAACGCATCGTTGCGCATGACGGTGCCATAGGTTGCCCCCCGAAACAGGTGGGACCTCTCCTTGATCCATTCACAGAAACGGCTCAGCCCGTAACGCCCCAGGCCCTGCCCGGCAATATCGCGGATATCCAGCCAGGTGGCATTGATGTTTTCCCACATGTCGGCGGTAATTCGCCCACGCACCGCATGGGCGCTGGCCCGAGCCGCCCCGAGGCAACTGTAGATACTGGCGGGGTTGGCGGCCTCCAGGGCGAAGAAATGCAGCAATCGCTCGGCATGCAGATCGCCGTGTCGCTCCCGGTAGTCATCCAGCGTACCGGTGATCAGCAAGGGCATGGCCAACTCGTGCAGGCCATCGCCATGACCGTCCTGGGGCATCAAGGACAGCGAATAACTGACGTCGAGCATCCGGGCGAGATTTTCCGCCCGCTCCAGGTAACGTGACATCCAGTAAAGGTCCGAGGCGGTTCTACTCAACATGGCAGGCTTCCTGGCATCGTAGCTCCCTCATTGCTCGACCACCCAGGTGTCCTTGGTACCACCACCCTGGGACGAATTGACCACCAGCGATCCTTCGCGAAGCGCTACGCGGGTCAGGCCACCGGGCACTACCCGGGTTTCGTGGCCGGACAACACGAACGGTCGCAAATCGATGTGTCGCGGTGCGATACCGTTCTCGACGAAAGTCGGGCAGGTGGAAAGCGATAGCGTCGGCTGGGCGATATACGCATGCGGCCTGGCCTTGATCCGCTCCCGGAATGCGTCGATCTGGGCCTTCGTCGAAGTAGGCCCCACCAGCATTCCATACCCACCGGAACCTTGGGTTTCCTTGACCACCAGGTCTGGAAGGTGCGCCAGTACATGGGACAGATGGACAGGATCACGACACTGCCAGGTGGGAACGTTCTTCAGGACCGGTTCTTCATCCAGGTAGAAACGGATCATATCGGTGACGAACGGGTACACCGACTTGTCGTCCGCCACGCCGGTACCGATGGCATTGGCCAGCACCACGTTGCCGGAGCGGTAGGAGGACAGGATCCCCGGCACGCCGAGCATCGACTCCGGATTGAAGGCCAGCGGATCGAGGTACGCATCGTCAAGGCGCCGGTAGATCACATCCACCGCTTTCGGCCCGTCGGTGGTACGCATGAACACCTTGTCATCGCGTACGAACAGGTCCGCGCCTTCCACCAGCTCCACGCCCATTTCCCGGGCCAGGAATGCATGCTCGAAGAATGCACTGTTGAAACGCCCCGGCGTGAGCACCACGACGCTGGGATCTTCCAGCGCGCTGGCGCTTCTCAGGGTATCGAGCAGCAGGTTGGGATAATGGTCGATGGGGGCGATGCGCTGGGCCGCGAACAGTTCGGGGAACAGCCGCATCATCATCTTGCGGTCTTCCAGCATATAGCTCACGCCACTGGGCGTACGAAGATTGTCCTCGAGTACGTAGTACGTGCCATCCCCATCGCGTACGAGATCGATACCGCAGATGTGGGCATAGACGTCACGATGCAGATCCAGGCCTTGCATCGCCAGCTGATATTGTTCGTTGGCCAACACCTGTTCGGCCGGGATGATGCCGGCACGGATGATCCGTTGCTCATGGTAGAGGTCGGCCAGGAACATGTTCAGCGCCCGGACCCGTTGGACGCAGCCACGCTCGACGACTCGCCATTCGCTGGCGGGAATGCTGCGCGGAATCGTGTCGAAGGGAATCAGGCGCTCCGTTCCCTGCTCATCGCCGTAGAGCGTGAAGGTAATTCCCGCACGATGAAACAACAGATCGGCTTCGCGCCGCCGCTGGGCCAGGAGCTCCTCCGGCGCTGACGCCAGCCAATGGGCAAACGCCCGGTAATGCGGGCGAACCTGACCCTCGGCATCGTACATTTCATCAAAACCGGCGCGGCTCATGCCGTTCTCCCTGTCATCCGACATCAAGGCATCGCGGCCCTCTCCTGCACCGCTGGTTCGTTGCGGCGCAGGAGCTTCGCTCCCCTGAGCATAGACATGGAAAAAGAACCCGGCCCGTCCCGGATACAGTTGGGTACAAAACGAAAAACGGCCGGCCCAAAGGCCAGCCGTTGTCAGTTGTCGCGGATGAATCCTCAGGCCTGGAAGCGCCGGATTTCCTGCTTGACGCCCCAACCCTCGATGACACCGCCCAAGGGCTCCACAACCGCTTCGAAGTCTTGCTCGAAGTCCCCGATGTCATCGTAGGTGGCGTACATCACCCGACTCAGTTCCAGTGACCAGCCACCGTCATCCCGTGGACTGATCTGTGCATTCAGGGACTCACCCCGAAATTGACCCGCCGCCCTGCGCGCCCGCTCCTCATCCGGGAAGATGGCGTAGAACTCGATGGGATGGAATTGTGAAAAATCGAACCCGCCTTCTTTCATGCGGCGCAACACACGGGTGCTGATGTCTTCTTGATAGGCTGTGCTCATGAAACGTCCTCCTCAAATCGATGGATAGACTTTCCGTCTTCCCGCGCAGGCAATCCGGGGATTGCGTGCAACACGGCATCAACTGACCGTCGGGACACAAGCATGTAGCTGACAAGACCAGACCTTAGCGATCTCTTCGCTGATCTCGTTTGCAGAGTAGTCGCAAGTCATGGCCACTGCCAAGCGGGGCCAGGCCACGATTTCATGAAATCGGTTTAATACTGATGATTTCGATGCTGTGCTGGGACTTGAGATTCTTCACCGTGGGATCTTCTGTCCTTCCTTCCAGGTCATTGAGATCCAGCTTGGCGGACACCGGGAGCAATCTTTCACGAATCAGCTGAGCTGCCTGCTCCATAGTGGGTTCCTGGTCATGGTCGAACTGCTCGGCGATGGCTTCGCCGTGATCATCAACGAAAGTGATCTCCCACTTGCGCATTGGTGTCTCCTCGATCAATTCATCGTCGGGCTTACCTCTATCTCGACCCTGAAGGCTGAATGATCGTTCCGCCGGGTACTGGGCGGTACAGATGAAAAGACCGCCTCGCGGCGGTCTGTCGATGCTGTTTGCAGACAATCTCGCCGATTACTTCTCTTCGGCAAGCTTTTTCAGGGCTTTCAACGTATTGAATGGCGCATCCACCACGAACTTGTTGGCCAGCCAGGACGGTACATCCCCACCTGGCTCGGTATGGACCTGATAGACCACTTCGACCTGGCCCGGGCCCTTGGGCGTCAACTTCCAGAACCCGTCGACCTGGGTCACCCGCACGAACCCCTTTTCTTCTGGCCGATAGGTTGGCACACCCTTGAGGTTACGGGTCAGGCTTCCATCGGCACCGTTTACAGTGGTGACTTCCAGCACCGAGTCCCGTGACGTGACAGGCCACGGCGTGTTGAACTGGGTGTAGGTCCAGCTCTTGTCGCCTTCGTGCTTGATCAGTTCCTGCTTCTTGCACTCGTGGATCCAGGCACAGGCCCCGGGAACGTCTTCCTGCAGGGCGCGTAGTTTGTCCACCGTGGTGTTCATGACGGTGACGCCACGGTAGGCCTTGTATTTGGAGCCGGCCACTTCACTGAGGGAAACCTTGATGCCGTCCTGCTCCTTGGCGACTTTCCAGTCTTCGGCCTGGGCGCTTGCCGTCGCCAACAGAACGACCAGACCACACGACACAGCCATACGATGCAGCGAACCCATAGTGTTTTCCTTATTGTCGAAGTCCGTTCATTGAGTTTTGTCATCGGAACGAATCGCCAGGACCCGTCCGTCGACCCGTTACGCTGCGGTGACTTGTTCCCACCATCCGAGCAATCGAATGGCTTCTTCACGACTGCTGCCGCAAACCTCGATGTCGGCCGCGAATCCCGAGCAGACCGCCGGACGTTCCGGCTGCCCGAAGATCTGGCACAGGTTATCGACTGACAGCTGCACGCAACGTTCGCCGGCAGGCTTGCCATGGGGCATGCCAGGGATCGACGAACTGATGGAAGGGGCAATGCAACAGGCGCCACAGCCTTCACGGCATTTCATGACGTCGACATCCTCACGACAGGTAACGGATTCATAACGCAACACAGAGTAACGGCTAAAACGCTCGTTTTAAATTGCCGTGAACGCGTTTTTTCGCTCAATGCAGACGACCGGACAGTCAGCGACGGCTCGATGGCCATCAGGTTTCACTGTTTGAATTCGAAGTCCAACGCGGCCCCTTCAACCTCGTTGCGTTCCTGATTACGCAGCGGAAGCTGCATTTCGTTGCTCAGCAGACGACCGTTGAGCTGGAACGGACCAGGCTTCTCTCCAAACATCGACGGCAGCAGCGGCTCACGTTTGGGCAAAGGGGCTTTTCCCGGCGGCTCCAGCTCCTCGACCATTTCATGAGGCAGGCTCAGGTCCAGTCTGGCCGCAGGCAGGGGAGTCTTGGCGATTTCCCGGGCCGACTTGGTCTTGGAGGCAATGGGCGGTCGTTTCTTCTTCGGGGAGACCGCTTTTTTGGCAGGAGCCTTTTTCGCCGCCACTGTTTTTTTGGACACGTTGTTCGTGGCGCTGGCGGCCGGTTTCTCCTGCGCTGGCGCAGCCAGAACGCCTTCGGCATGGAAGGCGGTCAGCAGGCCGATCAGAACCCAGGCGGCAGGAGCAATGACTTTCATAAATACAATGGCAGCTACGACAGAGGTACCCATGCTCGCCCGATAATGGGGCGCTGACAAGCACATCAATCCAAGGTCCTGATCTTCAAGCGGATTTTCTAAAAGAACCCGCCGGCCGTCTCCTGGCACAACTGAGTGGCCAGCAGCCCCAGCGTCATCAAGGCCCGTTCCGCCTCGCGATTCCAGGGGATGCCACAGTTCAGGCGGATGCAGTGGTTGAACTGCTCGGTATTACTGAAGATCAACCCCGGTGCGATGCTGATGCCCTGTTGCAGCGCACGGACATGCAGTTCCTGGGTATTGACCCGCCCCGGAAGGCTGACCCACAGGATGAAGCCCCCGGTGGGGCGGCTCATCTGCGTACCCTCGGGGAAATGCTGCTGCACCGCCAATTGGAAGGCGCTGAGATTCTTGCGGTATTCCTGGCGGATATAGCGCAGGTGCCGGTCATAGCCGCCATTTTCCAGATAGGCCGCAATGCCCATCTGGGTGACGCTGCAGGCCGAGTGGGTACTGAAGGTCTGGAGCCGCTGGATTTCCTGCTGGAATTTACCGGCGATCATCCAGCCAATGCGCACGCCCGGTGACAATGTCTTGGAGAAGCTCGAACAGTAGATGACTCGGTCCAGCCGATCATAGGCCTTGAGCGCCTTGGTACGGCCCTGCTCGAACATCAACTCGCCATAGATATCGTCCTCGACGATCTGGATGTCGAAGTCCGATGCCAGGCGCAACAGCTGTTTCTGCCGCTCTTCCGGCATGGTCCCGCCAAGAGGGTTGCTCAAGCGCGTGGTCAGTACCAATGCCTTGATCGACCATTGGTTGGCCGCCAGTTGAAGGGCTTCCAGGCTCATGCCGGTCACCGGATCGCTGGGAATCTCGATGACCTTGAGCCCCAACAGATCCGCCAGTTGCAACAAGCCATAGTAGGTGGGTGACTCGGCGGCAATCAGGTCTCCCGGGCGGGTCAGTACTCGCAAGGACATCTGCAGCGCATCGACACAGCCGTGGGTGATCACGACTTCGGAGGGATCCACCACCACGCCGGCATCGCGCATGCGGATCGCCACCTGACGCCGCAACGGCTCGAAACCCGGGCTGAACATGTAGCTGAACGCCCGCGGACTGTGGAAGCGCGTGACCTTGGCCAACTGCTGATGCAGCGCTCGGACTGGCAGGTAATCGACGCTCGGCACCGCCGCCCCCAGGGGAAACACTCCTTCGCGTCGCGACTCCACCAGCACCTGCTGGATGATGCTGCTGCGGGTCACCAGGCCCGGGCGCTCCACCCGGGCGATATCCGGGGTCGACGCCGTGAGCGCAGGGGTCTGGTGCACGTAATAGCCCGATTGCGGCCGCGCCCGAATCAGCCCCTGGTCCTCGAGGTTCGCGTAGGCCTGCAACACCGTCGCGTGGCTGACGTTGAGCTGTGAGCTCATCTTGCGCACCGAAGGCACGCGTTCACCGGGCTGATACACACCACGCCGGATGTCTTCAGCCAGTTGCTGTGCAATACGTTGATAGAGCAAGAGATTGGTCATGGCGCAGCACTCGATTTCACGGGCATTTTATTCTTGTCGGAAACGATACCGGAACAGTTTAGAAGTGTACTGGGACAGTTGCCAGATTACTCGACAGTACAGTGGGTTGATAGCCCCAACTGTACTCATGATGGCAGGTTCAGAAAGCAAAAACCCGGCGCCTTTGCAGGGGGCCGGGTTTTTGGATCAGGCAAGTTTCAGCGGGCGGCGCCGAGCTGGCCCTTTTCGTCGGAAAAGACGATTTCAACACGACGGTTCTGCGCCCGCCCTCGTTCGGTAGCGTTCACATCCACCGGAAACTGATCGCCGTAGCCCTCGACCTGGATGCGTTTTTCATCGATACCCAGATCCACCAGCACGTCCGCCACCGACTGCGCGCGGTCGCGGGAGAGCTTGAGGTTCTCCTGCTTGCCTCCGGTGCTGTCGGTATACCCTTCGATGCGCACCACGCGCTTGGGATTGAGCTGCAGGAATTGCACGATCTTGAGCACTACCCGGTTGGCCGAGCTCTTGAGTTCAGCTTCGCCGGTGTCGAACAAGACATCACCGAGGGTCATCACCAGGCCGCGATCGGTCTGGATGGTCGCCATTTCCTTGATCTGCTCTTCGAGCCATTTGCCTTGCTGCTGGACGCTGAGCAACTTGGACTCTCGCAAGGCCAACTGCAGGCGCTGGCGCTCCAGTTCGAGTTTCGCCGCGCGCTCTTCGTTGAGCACCTGGTTGGTGTGTTCCCGGGCAATTTCGCTGTAGCGCTGGCTGAGGTAGCCGTAATGCAAGACGTCCTCGCCACTGCCCCAGTATGTGGAAAGCCGATCGGCACGGGCCAGTGATTCACCGGCGCGTATCACGTCCTTGGGCGCGGCACGCAGCACGTTGGAGTCTTCCTTGACCTTCTGGAAGTCGTCACTGGCTTTTTCCAGTGCTGCCTCGCTGCGCTGCCCCGCGCAGCCATACAGACTGGCCAGCCCCAGCAGGACCAGGCTGCCCATCACATGGGAGAGCTTCATTGGGCATCCTCCCTCAATTGCTTGCGCAGGCGTGCAATGCGGGTGTTGAGCACGTTCAATTGCTCCTGGCTCTTGAGCGTCAGCACCTTCGCTTCCGCCAGGCGCGCATCCAGCTCGGCCTGCTCGGCGCGCATGCGCGCCTTCTTGTACGATTCGTCAGCCATGTTGCTCTTGGCCCGGGCGAACTTTTCTTCGGCAAGTTTCAGCTCTGGCACTTCGTCGGCGGTGGCACCCACTGCCCGGGCTTGCTCCAACGCCTGTTCGGTCAGGCGGATCTGTTCATTCGGCGCCGGATCGGCTGCGCAGCCCGCCAGAGCCAGAACGGCCAGGGCAGCGAAAAGAGGTCGAATAGTCACTAATGTTCCCTACTGTTTTGAGGCGCTGGCAGATGACTGCAACTGTGTGTTCCAGCGCTCGAGATTGCGTTGCAATACAGACTCCGCCAGGCCGGACGCGGCCAATTCTGTCATCTTTTGCGCCAGCTGTCCGCGTAGCCATGGGTCATTGCAGGCCGAGTCATGGGAAACCGCCAGGAACAGCCCCGGTTTATCCACCGGTTGCGGCATGGCCTGGAGGTCTTGAGCCATGCCCAACGTCTGCGCCATCGCCAAGCCCGAATAGCGCCCCGCCAGGACATACTCGACCTCTCCAAGCAGCAATTTCTGAAAGGCCTGGGTCAAGTTGGAGGTGCGTACCAGGGACAATTGCTGCTCTGCGAACATACCGAATGCCTGGGTCATGCGCGCCTTTTCCGACAACGCCCCGGTGTGGCCGTGGAGGTCTTCGGGGCGCTCGGCGATGAGTGGCGAATCCTTGCGGGTCCAGACCAGGTAATCGTTCTCCAGCAACGGCGGGTGGATGTAATCGAGCGAATCGAGCCCGGCCGTGGTCAGCGGGGCATCGGTGAGCAGGTCCATGCGGCCGCTGCGCACTTCCTCCAGCGCCTGGGCCCGCTTGCCGGCGTAGAGCAGTTCGACCTTGATACCCAACTCACCCGCCACTTTCGTCAGCAGGTCGGCGCCGGCACCGATGAGGTGCTTGGGTTCCTGAGGGTCCTGCCAGAGGTAGGGTGGCGCATCCGGGCTGCCGGTGGCGATCAGTCGCTCACACTTGCCGGCCGCAACGGACAGGGCCGGTGCACCTGTCAGCAACCATGCCAGCGACCAGCCAGCCAGACGATGAAGCTCCATGACGATACGCTCCCCTTGCAAACACACGATGCAGAAATAAAAAACCCGGCCAACCGGCCGGGTTCTTTATAAGTGAAGATGCCGGATCAGACCAGCTTCTCCAACTCTGGAACGGCCTCGAACAGGTCCGCCACCAGGCCATAATCGGCCACCTGGAAGATCGGCGCCTCTTCGTCCTTGTTGATCGCAACGATCACCTTGGAGTCCTTCATGCCGGCCAGGTGCTGGATCGCGCCGGAAATACCGACGGCGATGTACAGCTGTGGCGCAACGATCTTGCCGGTCTGGCCGACCTGCATGTCGTTGGGTACGAAACCTGCGTCGACCGCCGCGCGGGAAGCGCCGACGGCAGCGCCCAGCTTGTCGGCCAGGGCGTACAGGTGCTTGAAGTTGTCGCCGTTCTGCATGCCACGGCCGCCGGAAACGACGATCTTGGCAGCGGTCAGTTCCGGACGATCGGACTTGGCCAGCTCTTCGTTGACGAAGCTGGAGATACCGGCGTCATGGGCGGCGCCCACGGCTTCGATGGCAGCCGAGCCACCTTCGGCGGCAACCGGGTCGAAACCGGTGGCGCGAACGGTAATGACCTTGACCGAGGCGTTCGATTGCACGGTGGCAATGGCGTTACCGGCGTAGATCGGACGCTTGAAGGTATCGGCGCTTTCTACCGAGATGATCTCGGAGATCTGGTCGACATCCAGGGCAGCGGCGACGCGCGGCAAGATGTTTTTACCGTTGGAGGTCGCGGCTGCCAGGATGTGGCTGTAGCCCTTGCCCAACTCGGTCACCAGCGGAGCGACGTTTTCCGGCAGCTGGTGCGCGTAAGCGGCATTGTCAGCGTTCAGGACCTTGCTCACGCCAGCGATTTTCGCAGCGGCTTCGGCAACGGCGCCTGCGCCCTGACCGGCCACCAGGACGTGCACATCGCCACCGATTTTGGCAGCGGCAGCAACGGTGTTCAGCGTGGCAGGAGCCAGCGCTTTGTTGTCGTGTTCGGCGATTACCAAGATAGTCATCGTTAGATTACCTTCGCTTCGTTTTTCAGTTTCTCGACCAGTTCAGCCACCGACTTGACCTTGATGCCCGCGCTGCGTGCAGCCGGCGCTTCGACTTTCAGGGTCTTGTTGGTGGAGGCGGTGGAAACGCCCAAAGCGTCCGGAGTCAGCGTCTCGAGAGGCTTCTTCTTGGCTTTCATGATGTTTGGCAGGGACGCATAACGCGGCTCGTTCAAACGCAGGTCGGTGGTGACGATGGCCGGCAGCTTCAGGGAAACGGTCTGCGCACCGCCATCGATTTCACGGGTCACGGCAACGCTGTCGCCGGACACTTCGACTTTCGACGCGAAGGTGCCCTGACCGTAGCCGCTCAGTGCAGCAAGCATCTGGCCGGTCTGGTTGTTGTCGCTGTCGATGGCCTGCTTGCCGAGGATCACCAGCTGTGGCTGTTCCTTATCGACGACGGCCTTGAGCAGCTTGGCCACGGCCAGGGAGGTCAGGTCTTCGGCGGATTCGACGAGGATGGCGCGATCGGCACCCAGCGCCAGCGCGGTGCGCAGTTGCTCCTGGGCAGTGGTCGGACCGATGGAGACAACGACGATCTCAGTCGCCACGCCTTTTTCTTTCAGGCGCACGGCTTCTTCTACGGCGATTTCGCAGAAAGGGTTCATCGACATCTTGACGTTGGCGAGGTCGACGCCGGAGTTGTCCGCCTTGACGCGAACCTTGACGTTATAGTCGACCACTCGTTTGACAGCTACAAGAACCTTCATGGATTCCTCGTTACTCTCCGGTGAAAAGAAAGTCGCCTAGGCGAACCTGGCGGTTGATGCTCATGGGCGCAAGGGCACCTCTAAAAACGCCGGCATGAACCACACATGACCTTGCTCACGGGAGTGATGACCGTTCGTCAGTGGTGACCGATGAGTCATTCATTATCGCGGCGTGTAAACTGCGCATCCGAACACGCAATCCAGTCACTTTGTGCTGCCTTCGCCCTGTCTTTAGAGGTGCTCTTGAAACCAACAGTCAGCCTACGGCGAGCGCAAAACCGACCGTATCTTGACCGGAACGCCTATTCCGGTCAATACGGCAAAATGTCCAGCCATAAGCCGCACGTCAGTGATTTATCTGGCTTCCAGCGATTTCAAACAAACGTTTGTATTGGACGCTGAGAGTGGTGTAGATATAATGCGCCGCTCAAAGAGAGCGCCGCGATTCATCCATTGTCGCTTTCGTCCTACCGATGAAGGAAACAATGGATGCAACGCCAACCTCCAATTAGAAAAAACCGCTGAGCCTTGAGTAGGAGATAGCCTGTGGAACGCGAATACATGGAATTCGACGTGGTCATCGTCGGTGCCGGCCCCGCTGGCCTGTCTGCCGCTTGCCGACTGAAACAGAAGGCCACCGAAGCCGGTAAGGAAATCAGCGTCTGCGTGGTGGAAAAAGGCTCTGAAGTTGGCGCGCACATCCTCTCCGGTGCGGTGTTCGAGCCCCGCGCCCTGAACGAGCTGTTCCCGGATTGGAAAGAGCTGGGCGCGCCATTGAACACGCCCGTCAAGCGCGATGACATTTATGTCCTGAGAAACGCCGACACCGCGAGCAAAATCCCTGACTTCTTTGTGCCCAAGACCATGCACAACGAAGGCAACTATATTATTTCCCTGGGCAACCTGTGCCGCTGGCTGGCCCAGCAGGCCGAGAACCTGGGCGTGGAAATCTATCCAGGCTTCGCCGCCCAGGAAGCATTGTTCGACGAGAACGGCGTGGTTCGCGGGATCATCACCGGTGACCTGGGTGTCGACCGCGAAGGCCATCCGAAGGAAGGCCTCTATACGCCCGGCATGGAACTGCGCGGCAAGTACACACTGTTCGCCGAAGGCTGCCGTGGTCATATCGGCAAGCAACTGATCAAGCGCTTCAACCTGGACAGCGACGCCGATGCGCAGCACTACGGCATCGGCTTGAAGGAAATCTGGGAAATCGACCCGGCCAAGCATCAACCCGGCCTGGTGGTACACACCGCCGGCTGGCCGCTGGACATCATGGGTACCGAAAACACCGGTGGTTCGTTCCTTTATCACCTGGAAAACAACCAGGTGGTGGTGGGCCTGATCGTCGACCTGTCCTACAGCAACACGTTCCTGTCGCCGTTCGACGAGTTCCAGCGCCTCAAGCACCATCCCGTGCTCAAGCAATACCTGGAAGGCGGCAAGCGTGTCAGCTACGGTGCCCGTGCCATCTGCAAGGGCGGCCTGAATTCGCTGCCGAAAATGGTCTTCAAGGGCGGCGCTTTGATCGGTTGCGACCTCGGCACCCTGAACTTCGCCAAGATCAAGGGCAGCCATACCGCCATGAAATCCGGCATGCTCGCTGCCGAGGCGGTGGCCGATCGCCTGTTCGCCGAGTCCGAAGGCGGTGATGAACTGACCGCCTACGTCGACAGCTTCAAGAGCAGCTGGCTGTACGAAGAACTGTTCGCCAGCCGCAATTTCGGCGCGGCGATCCACAAGTACGGCGCCATCATCGGCGGCGGCTTCAACTGGCTCGACCAGAACATCTTCGGCGGCAAGCTGCCGTTCACCCTGCATGACAACAAGCCCGACTACGCCTGCCTGAAACTGGCGGCAGACTGCAAGAAGATCGACTATCCGAAACCGGACGGCAAGATCAGCTTCGATAAACTCAGCTCGGTGTTCATCTCCGGTACCAACCATGAGGAAGAACAACCCTGCCACCTCAAGCTGACCGACCCGAGCATTCCGATCAGCAAGAACCTGCCGCTGTACGACGAACCGGCGCAGCGTTACTGCCCGGCCGGCGTGTACGAAGTGGTGACCAAGGAGGACGGCGAGAAGCGCTTCCAGATCAACGCCCAGAACTGCGTGCACTGCAAGACCTGTGACATCAAGGATCCTGCGCAGAACATCACCTGGGTCTCGCCGGAAGGCGCCGGCGGTCCGACTTACCCGAACATGTAAGCTGGCACGCAAGACATCGAGGCTCCCGCAATGGGGGCCTTTTTGTTGCCTGCCATCCAAGGAGCACCACAACCCAATGTGGGAGCGAGCTTGCTCGCGATGACGGCAGCCCATTCAACCTTGATGCAAACTGAACCGCCGCTATCGCGAGCAAGCTCGCTCCCCCAGGGGAACATCACTGGCTCAGGCGGCGCGCTCATCTGCGGGACTGTGTTCGAAGTAGCGCTTGTACTCCCGGCTGAACTGCGAAGAGCTCTGATAGCCCACCTGATGCGCGACCTGCGCCACGCCCATGCCCTCGACCAGTAGCAACCGCTGCGCCTTCAGCAAACGCAAACGCTTGAGGTACTGCACGGGTGAGAGCAAGGTGCTGCGCTTGAAATGTTCATGAAACGTCGAAGCGCTCATGTTGGCGCAACTGGCCAGTGTCTCGACGTTCAGCGGTTCGGTGAAATGCGCATGCAGATGACTCAGGGCCGCGGCAATCCGAGCGAATTGCCCATGCTGCTCCACCAGCGCTCGCAATACGTCGGCCTGAGGCCCGCGCAAGGCGACGAACAGCAATTCCCGCAGTCGCGCCTGGCCCATGACCTGGCACTCCAGCGGATCGTGCAAACAGTGCAACAGCCGTTCGACACACCCTCGCATCGCACCATCGAGCGCGGCGCTGGTCATGGATTCCGGTGTCTGCGCCGCCAGGCTTCGCCCCGGCGTCAAACCCATGGCCAGCACCAGTTCCCCCAGCATCGCCCGATCGATCGCCACGGAAATCCCGAGCAACGGAGCATCGGGCATGGCATAGGTTTCGCACTCGAACGGCACCGGCAACGCCTGGATCAGGTAGTGCCCGGCGCCATACTCCATTGTGCGAGGTCCCAGGTAAGCCAGTTTGCTGCCTTGGGCAATGATCACCAGGCTTGGCTCATAGAGCTGCGGCCCCCGGGCGATGTCCTGGCTGCACCGCAGCACTTGCACACCCGGCAGCGATGTAGGGATGAAACCGTCACGGGTCGCCAGGGGTTCGATCAGTGAAACCAGCGCCGCATTGGCATCGAGATGGCGGGTCAACAACATGGTAGGAACTTCACGCAAAAAGGGATGGGAACATCATCGCAGGTCTGGCGTCACATAAGACTGATCCACGGCCAAGGTCGGAGGATTAGGCATGACACCCGTAGGAATCGCCATCGCCCCATGCCGCCACGGCACCCAGAATAGATCGCCTCTGTTCACAGCCTAGCGAGGTTCATTATGTATACCGCCATCGGATATGCCGCCCAATCGCCCACCACTCCCCTCGCCCCGATGAAATTCCAGCGCCGTAGCCCGCAGGCTGACGACGTGGCCATCGACATCCTCTACTGTGGCGTCTGCCACTCCGATATCCACCAGGCCCGCAATGAATGGGGCATCGCCGTCTACCCGCTGATGCCCGGTCATGAGATCGTAGGCAAGGTTACCGCGGTCGGTGCGAATGTGACCCGCTATAAGGTCGGTGACCTGGTGGGCGTTGGCTGCATGGTCGACTCCTGCCGCGAATGCGAGGCCTGTCGCGCCGACCTGGAACAATACTGCTACCAGGGCATGACGCAGACCTACGCCAGCCCGGATCGCATCAGCGGCGGCCACACCATGGGGGGATACTCCAACAGCATCGTGGTCAGCGAGCATTTCGTGCTGCGCATACCGCAGACACTCGACCCGGCCGCTGCCGCGCCGATCCTCTGCGCCGGCATCACCACCTACTCGCCCCTCAAGCACCACGGTGTGAAGGCCGGCGACAAGGTCGGCGTGCTGGGCATGGGTGGGCTGGGCCATATGGGCATCAAGTTCGCCAAGGCCATGGGTGCGGAAGTGACTCTGTTCACCCGCTCGGCCGGCAAGGCTGAAGAGGCCCGTCGCCAGGGCGCCGACCATGTGATCGTATCCACCGACCCTGCGCAGATGGCCGCTGCCGCCGGACGCTTCAACTTCCTGCTGGACACCATTCCGGTACAGCACGACCTCAACCCCTACCTCGACACGTTGCGTTTCGACGGCGTGCACATCCTGGTAGGCCTGGTGGAACCGATCGATCCGCCGGTCCATGCCGCGAAACTGATCATGGGTCGTCGCGTCCTGGCCGGCTCGTTGATCGGCGGCATCGCAGAGACCCAGGAAGTGCTGGACTTCTGCGCCGAACACAACATCAGCTGCGACATCGAAATGCTCGACATCCGCCAGATCAACGAGGCCTACAGCCGCATGATCGCCGGTGACGTGAAGTACCGCTTCGTCATCGACATGGCGACGCTCAAGGCCTGATTTTCCTCAGACCTTGGCGCCCAGCTCCGCCGACAGCCGGGCTGTGACCCCTTTGACCAGGGGAATCAGCTCGGCCATTTTTTCCAATGGCATGTACGGCACGGTGCTGGCGATGCTGATACCGGCGACGATACGCTTGCCGGCGTCGCGAATCGGTGCCGCCACACAACGAATCGACGGTTCGTTGTCCTCCAGGTCGAACGCGTAGCCCCCCGCCACGTACTCCCGCATCCGCTGCTGGAACTGCTCCCAGGATTGCTCCTGATGCTGCGGCCAGAACTGATTTTTTCCTACTGCCGGCAAGCTGATTTCATACAAGCGCTGCCATTGCTCCTCAGTGTCGTCCAGCATCAGCGCCTTGCCGATCCCCGTACGCGCCAACGGCATGCGATGCCCCACCCGCGAGCGCATCTCCGGACCATTGCGTCCCGGATTCTTCAGCAGGTACAAGACCTCGTCGCCCTCGCGAATCGCCAGGTGCACGGTGTCACCGGTCAACGCCGACAGCTCGTCCAGATACGGTCCCGCCAGGCTCACCAGGGGCAATTCCTCCCGGGCCTGGAAACCCAGCTCGATCAGTTTCGGTCCCAGCAGATAACCCACCTGCGGCACCACTCGCAGGTACCGCTCGTCCACCAGGCAACTGGCCAGGCGATGGGTCGTGCTGCGGGTGGTACCGATCAGCCGGGCGATTTCCTTCAGATCCCGGGCGCCACTGGCAACCGCATGGACCACACCCAGGCCGCGCAGCAGGGTTTGCGTGCCAGTAGGCGCGGCGTCCTTGGTGATTTTTGGATCGTCTTGCTGCATATCCGGCCTTCGACTGTGAGCGGGGAACGGGCGGCATTATGGTCGCCCGCCCCGTCGGACTACAACTCGATGCGCTCGACCTTCCCCACCAGCAGGATGTAGGACAGCGCGCCAGCCAGGGCCAGGACAGAGATATAGGTGATGGCCGGGGCAAACGAATCGCCGCTGGCGAGGAGGCCAATGACGATCGGCGTCGCGATGGCCGCCAGGTTACCGATGAAGTTGAACACCCCTGCGGTCAACCCGAGCAATCGCGCCGGCGCCAGGGTGGAAACCAGCGACCAGGTGATCGACGCCAGGCCATTGCCGAAGAATGCCAGGGCCAGGAACGCGATCACCAGCGGCGTCGACTCGACAAAGTTGGCGCCGATGATCGAAGTGGAAATCAGCAACCCACCGATGATCGGCAACTTGCGTGCGAATCCTACCGTGGCGCCGCGACGAATCAGCCAGTCGGAGAAGAAACCGGAGCACAGCACGCCGACAAATGCCGCAAGGAACGGCAACGACGCCAGTAGGCCGGACTTGATGAAATCCATGCCACGGTATTTCACCAGGTAAGTGGGGAACCAGGTGAGGAAAAACCACAGCGTGGAGTTGAGGCAGAACTGCCCCAGGTAAATGCCCCACAACTTGCGTTGGGTCAGGACGATCCCCAGGTCGGCCCAGCTGAATTTCGCCTTCACTCGGGCAGTCTCGGCCTGGATATCCACCAACCCGCCGCCTTCGCGAATCAGCTCGATCTCTGCGGCGTTGGCGCCTTTGAAGTCACGTGGTTCGCGATACACCGCGTACCAGATCACCGCCCAGAGAATCCCCACCGCGCCGGTCACCACGAACACCATGTGCCAGCCGAACGTGTGCTGCAGCCAGGCCAGTACCGGCGTCAGGAATGCCAGGCCGACGAACTGTCCGGAGGTATAGAAACCGATGGCCGTGGCCCGCTCGCGCTCAGGGAACCAGGTAGTGACGACACGACTGTTGATCGGATAGGCCGGCGCTTCCAGGGCGCCGACGGCCATGCGCAGCACGAACAAGGCGATGAAGCTGGCGGCGAACCCCAGCATGACCGTGGCCACCGACCATAGCAGCAGCGCGACGCTGTAGAGAATGCGCGGCGGCACCCGGTCCACCAGCCAGCCACCCGGGATCTGCATGGCGGCGTAGGTCCAGCCGAACGCCGAGAAGATCAGCCCGACATGGATCGGGTCGATGCCCAGGTCACTGGTCAGTGCGGGGGCGGCAATGGACAGGTTGCTGCGGTCCAGATAGTTGATCACCACCGTGATGAACAGCAGGACCATGATGAAAAAACGCTTGCGGCTGGGCGTCACCAACGACGCTTGCGCGCTCAGGGTGTGCGCTTGCATGTGAGGTGCCTCTTTTTTATGTTTATTGAGGAAACGGGCGTATCGAAGAAGATCTCCCTGCTTGCGAAGATCAAATTGTGGGAGCGAGCCTGCTCGCGATGAGGGCGTGTCAGTTGGTACATGTGTAACTGATACATCGCCATCGCGAGCAAGCTCGCTCCCACAGGGTCAGGCCTGACTTACCATTCGGCGAAACTGCCGTCGGCATGACGCCAGATCGGATTGCGCCAGCGATGGCCGATGGCCGCACGCTCGATCACGTATTCCTCGTTGATCTCGATACCCAGGCCCGGGCCATTGGGGATTTTCACGAAGCCTTTCTCGTAGTCGAACACCCGCGGATCCTTGATGTAGTCCAGCAGGTCGTTGCTCTCGTTGTAGTGGATACCCAGGCTCTGTTCCTGGATGAACGCGTTGTAGCAGGCCGCATCCAGTTGCAGGCACGCCGCCAGGGCGATGGGGCCCAGCGGGCAGTGCAGCGCCAGCGCCACGTCGTAGGCTTCGGCCATGTTGGCGATCTTGCGGGTTTCGGTGATGCCGCCGGCATGGGAGGCATCCGGCTGGATGATGTCCACGTAGCCTTCGCTGAGTACCCTCTTGAAATCCCAGCGGGAAAACAGCCGCTCGCCCAAGGCGATCGGCGTGCTGGTCAGCGGCGCCAGTTCCTTCAACGCTTCGTAGTTTTCGCTGAGCACCGGCTCCTCGATGAACATCAGCTTGTAGGGGTCGAGTTCCTTCATCAGCACCTTGGCCATGGGCTTGTGGACCCGACCGTGGAAATCCACGCCGATGCCGACGTTCGGCCCCACCGCGTCCCGCACCGCCGCGACGTTGGCGAGGGCCAGGTCGACCTTTTCGAACGTGTCGAGAAACTGCAGTTCTTCGGTGCCATTCATCTTCACTGCGGTGAACCCCCGCCCCACGGCCTCCTTGGCGGCGCGTGCGGTGTCCGCCGGCCGGTCGCCGCCGATCCATGAATAGACGCGGATCTTGTCGCGCACCTGGCCGCCCAGCAGATCGCTGACCGACACGCCCAGGGCCTTGCCCTTGATATCCCACAACGCCTGGTCGATACCGGCCAGGGCACTCATGTGCACCGCTCCGCCCCGGTAGAAGCCGCCGCGATAGAGCACGGTCCAGATGTCTTCGATATTGCGTGGGTCCTTGCCGATCAGGTAGTCGGACAATTCCTCGACGGCAGCCGCCACCGTGTGGGCGCGCCCCTCGACCACGGGCTCGCCCCAACCAGTGACGCCTTCGTCGGTTTCGACCTTGAGGAAGCACCAGCGCGGCGGAACGATAAACGTGGTCAATTTGGTGATTTTCATCGTGTTGTCTCTCTTGTCGGATGCAGCGCACGGAGCGCCGGAAAAATCTTCAGTTCAAGGCTTTCCACGCGGCCACGTATGCCTTGGCGCGCACCGCCACCTCATCGGCCGTCAGGCCTGGCTTGAACAGACCGGAGCCGAGGCCGAAGCCCTTCACGCCCGCCTCGACGAACGGCGTCATGTTGTCGGGTGCGATTCCCCCCACTGGCACCAGCACGGTCCCGGCCGGCAATACCGCGAGCCAGGCCTTGACCACCGCCGGGCCCATTTGCTCGGCGGGAAACATCTTCAATACATGGGCGCCTTCGGCCAACGCGGCAAACGCCTCGGTCGGGGTGGCGACCCCGGGCGACAGGTACAGCCCCGCCGCTTTCGCCGCCCGCAGCACCTTCGGATCGCTGTGAGGCATGACGATCACCTGGCCGCCAGCGGCTTTCACCCGGGCAACCTGCTCCGGTGTGAGCACCGTACCGGCACCGATCAGGCAATCGGCGGGCAAGGTACTGCGCAGGATGCGAATACTTTCGTACGGTTCGGGGGAGTTGAGCGGCACTTCGATGACTCGGAATCCGGCCTCGTACAGGACGTGGCCGATGGCTGTCGCTTCCTGGGGACGCAGACCGCGCAGAATCGCGATCAACCCGTTTTGCGCCAGGGCTTGTGTGAGCATTGTCAGACCTCCAGTCAGGTTCAGCGGCCAAGCAGCCCGGCCGCCACGGCCAACTGCCACAAACCACGTTCGGTGGCCTGTTCGGCCAGGGTCACCCGGGCGAAACCGCAGGCGTCGAGGGCCCGTTGGTAACGGGCACAGAGTTGGGAATTGCCAATCAGCACCACCGTCGGCAGATGGACGCTGTTGCGGCGTTGGCGTTGCACGGCGGCCAGTGCCGTCAGTTCGTGGCCGATCAACAGGCCGGACAGGTAGTCCGCCTGGGCACCGGCGGCAAGTTCGCCGGTCAGGCCCAGGCTGCGGGCACTGAACACGGTGGATAACGGGCCGGCCTGGCCATCCGTCGACAAGGCCACGTGCACGCCCCGGTCAAAGGCCTGAGCGTCGAAAGCCACGCCTCGTTGCTGGGTACGGCCGAGAATGCTGTGGTCGCTGAGCACGGCGAAGATCTCGCCGGTCATGAAGGTGTCGAAGTGCACGATGCAGCTGTCAGCCACTTCCACCCATTTGGAGTGGCTGCCAGGCAGGCCGATCAGCACGGCTTCGTTCGGCAGGCTGTGCAAGGCGCCCAGCACCTGGGTCTCTTCGCCGCGCATGACATTGGGCAGCCGCGAACGCTGGATCACCCCCGGCACGATGTGTACATCGACACCACGCAGGCTGCGGATGGTTTGCAGGGAGTGCCCGAGCTGGGCGACATCGGCTGGCGTGTCGCAGTAAGGTGCCTCACGCCAGCCCTGGGCGCTGCCGACCATGCCGCAGGCGATCACGGGCAGGCCTGGTTGCGCGTCGAGCCAGTCGCCGCAGGCCTCGTCGAACGCCAGTTCGAAACCGTCCGTGCAGGCCAGCCCGGCCACCGTTCGCGGCCCGGCAGGCAATTGCATGATTCCCGAGGATAACGAGCGCTGTTCGAGCACCTCGCCTCCGTCGGCGAGTTTGTATGCCCGTAATGAGGTGGTCCCCCAATCGAGCGCGATCAATTGCGCCTGCATCCGCTTCACCTGTTCTGTTTTTTGGCAGTGAGTGAACGGACTATAAACCCGGGCGCAGCAAAATCTCAATATATAAATATTGATCCCATATATAGGGATAAGCTTTGATTAAAGCCCATCGCTATCCGCCAACGACCCTGCTAAGTTTCCTGATCGGATGCCTTAGTCACTCAGGGAAAACGTTTATGGGCCAACTGCTGAAAATCCTTGGTCGCACCTCCTCGATCAATGTCAGAAAAGTGCTGTGGACCTGTCAGGAACTTGAGATCCCCTACGACCGTGAAGATTGGGGCATCGGTTTCAATTCCACCCACGACCCTGCATTCCTGGCCCTGAACCCCAACGCCCAGGTGCCGGTGATCATCGACGAGAACGGCGTGCTCTGGGAATCGAACACCATCTGCCGCTACCTGGCAGGCAAGCAAGGGCGCGATGACCTGCTGCCTGCCGAACCTGCAGCCCGGTCACGAATCGAGCAATGGATGGATTGGCAGGCGACGGAACTCAACCCGTCATGGGGTTATGCATTCCATGCCCTGGTACGCAAGAACCCGGATTTCCAGGACCCGCAGCGCATCGCTGCCGGTATCAAAGGGTGGAACGAGAAGATGGGGCTGCTTGAACAGCAGTTGAACCGCACCGGCGCCTACGTGGCCGGCAAGGACTTTTCCCTCGCGGACGTGCTCATCGGGCTGTCGGTGCACCGCTGGCGCCAGACGCCCATGGAGCGCCCGGACTACCCGGCCGTGGCCGCCTATTGCAAGCGGCTGGAACAGCGACCGGGGTTTGCCGAATACGCAGGCGACACCTATTGCTGAGGCGTTCAATTGCCTTGGGCGAAGTCCCGCAGCACCTTGCCGTCCATTCGGTAGCGCACCCATTCCTCCTGGGGTTGCGCGCCGAGGGACTTGTAGAACTCGATGGCCGGCGTGTTCCATTCCAGCACGCTCCACTCGAAGCGACCGCAGTCGTTGTCGCAGGCGATCTTTGCCAGGTGGCGCAGCAAGGTCTTGCCCGCACCGCCGCCGCGCTGTTCAGGCGTGATGTACAAGTCTTCCAGGTACAGGCAATTGCTGCCCAGCCAGGTCGAATAGCTGAAGAAAAACACCGCGAAACCGATCGGCACACCGTCGCGCAGGCAGATCAGCCCGTGGGCGGTCGCGCCTTCGCTGAACAGGCTGCGCTCGATGTCGGCGACGCTGGCGATGACTTCGTGGCGGGCTTTTTCGTAGTCGGCCAACTCGGTGATGAAGGCAAGGATTTGAGGCGCATCGCTGGGTTGCGCGGGACGGATCTCGATCGACATGAACGGCCCTTGTAGCCAATGGAAAGCGCCATACTAAGCCGCTACGCAGCGCTCGTCACACCTCAATGATCCCGCCCTTCAAAACGCCATTCGTCGCCCATACGGCACCAACGCCTATCCCGGGCAGCCCAAGATCAGGCAAGTATCCGAAAAATGGAGGCGACACCATGATCACTGCAAGGCTGACTGCATTCACATTTGCCGCATTGCTTTCCTCGGTGGCCCTGGCGGCTTCCACCTCCGGAACCGGCCCCACCGACCCGGTACAAGCACCCAACTCACCGGCGACCCAGGGCCTGCCCAAGTTGAACACCGACGGCACAGGCGGCACCTTGAACAACGGCCAGCCTCCGGCCACCGGGACCGATCCACGCGTGCAGGGCAACGACACCGGGCGCCAGGGTGGCTTGAACACCCCCGACACCAACACCCCCGACAACGCCGAGACCGGCGTGGGTTCCAAGACCACCACCGGGGGATCGGGCTCGGAAGGTGGCGCCGCCAGCCAATAACCGCTGAGCGACAGATGAGGAGGAATTGGCATGCCTCGTGGAAGCAAAGACAAGTACACCGACAAGCAGAAACGCAAGGCCGAACACATCGAAGAGAGCTATGAGCAAAAAGGTGTGTCCGAAGGCCAGGCCGAGGCGCGGGCCTGGGCAACGGTGAACAAGCAGTCCGGCGGCGGCGAACACTCCGGCGGGTCGGGCAAGAAAAAACCCGCCGAGCAGAAGAAAACCGACCGCAAGGAATCGGCCCGACGCGCCGCCAAGACCCGCGAAGGACATCCGCGTACCAGCAAGGCCTCCCATGAGGCCCAGACCGTGGATAGCCTGATGAAGGAGGCCCGGGCGAAGAACATTCCCGGCCGATCGAAGATGCGCAAGGAGGAGCTGATCCAAGCGCTGCGCAAGGCCGGCTAGTAAGCGGCAACACGCCATCGCGAGCCGGCTCGCGATGGCGTTGGGTCAGCTGACGATGAGTTCGAGCCACCCTTTTCCCAGGCTCTACGAAAAGCCTTTGATACTCATCCATGCAGCGTTGAAAACGGCCTCGCCATGCTCATGTACTCCCGCACTCTGCGCTTGCTCGGCTGTTCTCCCGTTGCCTGACCTTTGTCTCAAGACTCTTCGTACGGAGCCTGGCAAACCTCAGCGTTGCTTCATCCGGTCGATGACCACCGCCAACAGCAGGATCGAGCCACGGATGACGTACTGGTAGAACGTGTCGATGTTCTTCAGGTTCATCGCGTTCTCGATGATCGCCAGGATCAGTACCCCGGCGATGACGTGGCGAATCATGCCGATGCCACCGCTCAACGACACCCCACCCAGGACGCAGGCGGAAATCACCGTGAGCTCGAACCCCTGGCCGATCATCGGTTGGCCGGAAGTCATGCGCGACGCCAGGATCACTCCCGCCAGCGCACCGATCACGCCATGCACGGCGAAGATGATGATCTTGGTGCGGTCGACATTGACCCCCGCCAGCAAGGCCGCCTCCTGGTTGCCACCGATGGCCATGGTGTTGCGCCCATAGGTGGTGTAGTTCAGCAGCCAGCCGAAGAACAGGAAGCAGACGATGGTGATCAGGATCGGTACCGGCACGCCGAACAGTTGGCCGTTGCCGTACACGAAGAACGCTTCCTGGGACACACCCACCGCCTTGCCATTGGCAAAGATGTAGGCCAGGCCCCGGACGATCTGCATGGTCGCCAAGGTAGTGATCAACGCATTGACCCGCAGCTTGGCAATGACGATACCGTTGATGAGGCCGACGATCAGCCCCATCACCAACGCCGCGCCGATGCCCAGGAAAACGCTGTTGGTGTCACGCATCACCACCGCCGCCACCACGCCGGCGCAGGCGATCACCGAGCCGACCGACAGGTCGAAGTGCCCGGACGCCAGGCAATACAGCATGGTGCAAGCGGCGATGCCCGTGGTGGAAATCGCCAGGCCCAAGCCCCGCATGTTCAGCGGAGACAGGAAGTTGTCGATCATCAGGGTGCAGAGCACGAAGATCCCGATGGCCGCCAGCAGCATGACCCAGTCGTCCAGGAAACGCCGCAGGTCCAGGGGTTTGCGTGCCGTCGGCAGTGCATTGTTTTGAATGGTCATGATTACCTCTCAGTTCGCCGCGTCGGCAACGCGTTGGCGTGGCAGCGCCAGTTGCAGCAGGTTGGATTCATTGGCCTGGTCACGGGGCAGTTCGCCACGCAAGGTCCCTTCGCAGAGCACCAGGATTCGGTCGGAAATACCCATCACTTCCATCAGGTCGCTGGACACCACGATCACGGCGATGCCATCGGCCGCCAGGTTGTGGATGATCTGGTAGATCTCGGCCTTGGCCCCGATATCGATGCCACGTGTCGGCTCGTCCAGCAGTAGCACCTTCATCGGCATCGACAGCCAGCGACCGAGGATCGCCTTCTGCTGATTGCCACCGGACAGGTACATGATTTTCTGCCCGGCTGTCGGCGTCTTCACTTTCAGCGCCTTGATCTGCTTGTCGGCATTGCCTCGTTCCCAATCGCCCCGCAGCAGGCAGCCGAGGGTGGAATGGGACGCACGGGCGCTGATGTTGATGTTCTCGCCCACGCTGCCCAACGGAATGATGCCTTCCTTCTTGCGGTCTTCCGGACAGAGCAGCACGCCGGCGGCGATGGCATCCCTTGGAGAACGCAATTTCAAGTCGTGGCCGTGCAGGACGAGGCTCCCCTCGCTCTGGCGTTCGAGGCCGCTGAGCAAACGCAGCAACTCGGTACGACCGGCGCCGACCAACCCGAACAGGCCGAGGATCTCGCCCTGGTGCACCTGGAAACTCACCGGCTCGCGCAGGCCCGGCCCCAGCAGCTCCTTCACTTGCAGCGCCACGTCACCCCGCTCCCGCGGGCGGTAGTCATAGATGTCCTGGATATCGCGACCGACCATGCAAGTTACCAACTGGTCATGGGTCAACTCGCTCATGTCCTCGAAGGTACGCACGTAGCGACCGTCCTTGAACACCGTCACCGCGTCACAGATACGGAACACTTCTTCCATGCGGTGGCTGACGTACAGCACCACTTTGCCCTCGTCCCGCAGGCGCCCTATGATCGTCATCAAACGATCGATTTCCCGAGCCGAAAGGCTGCTGGTGGGCTCGTCGAACGCAATGACATGGGCGCCCCGGGACAAGGCCTTGGCGATCTCCACCAGTTGCCGCTGGCCGAGAGACAGGCGACCGACTTTCTCCAGCGGATCGATTTCATCGGCCAGGCCCTTGAGCAACGATAGCGCCTGCTGGCGCAGCACGCTGCGATTGACCAGGCCGAAACGGGCCGGCAGGTGCCCCAGGAACAGGTTTTCCGCCACGGTCATTTCCGGCACCAGGTGCAATTCCTGGTGGATCACCGCCACACCGCTGGCGATGCTGTCGGCGGTGCATTTGAACGCCATCGTCTGCTCGCCGATCTGCAACTCGCCACTGCTGGGAATGTAGGCGCCACCGAGAATCTTCAATAACGTGGACTTGCCCGCGCCGTTCTCGCCCATCAAGGCATGGACCTGCCCCGGATGGGCAACGAAACTGATATTGGCCAGCGCCTGCACGCCAGGAAAGGCCTTGCCGATCCCATTGAACCGCAGGCTGGCGCCGGTGTTGTGTTGTTGTGTCGCTGTCTGCGCTTGCATAACCACCTCGAACTCACAGAGATCAAGCGGCGCCGTCGAGGTCCTGTCCGAAGCTGGGGACAGGACACCTGCGCCGCTTTTGAATCAACCGGCCATCAATTCCACAGGCCGATCTTTTCCAGCTCCTGCTTGAAGTTCTCCCGAGTGATCAGCGTCACCTCATCCATGGCGGTGTACTTCGGTGGCTCCTTGCCGGTGGTGACCCACTCGAACATCATCTCGGCGGTCTTGTAGCCTTCGATGTGCGGGCTTGGCAGCATCGAGCCGAAGAAGCCGCTCTCCGGTTTCTTCAATTCGCCGATGGCGTCGGTACCGTTGATGCCGATCCCGATCACGTTGGCGGCCTTGAACCCGGCGGCTTCGGTAGCGCGTACGCCACCCAGCACCGTGTTGTCGTTCATGCCACCGATGATCAGGTTCTTCGCGGCGCTGGGCAGTTTCACCAGCGCGGAGTTGGTGGAGTCCATGCTGCCGGGTACGTCGAGGGTCTTGAGGGCCGAGAAGAGGATGTGGTCCTCGGGCATGCCGGCTTTCTTCAGGGCATCGACCGAACCGTCGGTGCGTTTCTTGCCAGTGTCCAGTTCGTTGTAGGTGTTGATCACCGCGTAGGTGTCTTTCCAGTCCCAGCCGCGTTTCTTCGCTTCGGCGGCCATGGCGGCGCCCTGCTTCTGGCCCACTTCGAATGCGGCCATGCCCAGGTACGGCACATCCTCCATGAACTTGCCGTTGGCATCGACGAAACGGTCATCCACCGCGATGACTTTCAGATCGTTGAGCTTGGCCTTGGCCATGATCGCCGGACCCAGGGACACGTCCGGCGGGCAGATGACGAAGCCCTTGGCACCATTGGCGGCAAGACTGTCGATGGCCGAGAGGGTCTTCTCGCCGTCAGGCACGGCGATCTTGATCACTTTGAAGCCTCGGTCCTTGCCGGCCTTCTCGGCGAACGCCCATTCGGTCTGGAACCAGGGCTCCTCGGCCTGCTTGACCAGGAAGCCGATTTTCACCTCTTCAGCGGCCAGCAGGTTGCTGCCGAAAGTGAACGCGGTAACGGCCAGGGCGGCGCGACACAGGGAACGAATCCCACGACGATGATTCATAGCTGACTCCTTGTTTTTTTTATTGAAAGCCAAGGCCTCGGTTCTGCTCCCCTACGGGGTGGTGCTGCGCAGGCCGGGCCGTCAAATCGTGTTGCTACAGCATAGATCCAAATAGTCATATCGTATGATGATTGGATGACAGACAGCATAACCACCTGCCAACCCGGACATTCAGTCGTGATACATGACCGAACGTCCACCATCGAGGGTGATGCATGAAGCGTTGATGAAAGGTGCTTCGTCGCTGGCCAGGAACACGGCCGTCATTGCCACCTCGATCGGCTGGCCGATGCGCCGGGGCGGATGCAAGTCCATCGCCCGCTGGCGTTCGGCATGGGGGTCGGCAAAGCCGTTCCAGTAATCGACGTTCAGTTGGGTCTCGATATAACCTGGTGCGATGGCATTGACACGTATGCCCTTGGGCGCATATTCGATGCCCAGGGCGCGGGTCAGGCCGAGCAAGCCGTGCTTGGCCACCGGGTAAGGAAAACAGCCGGGAATGATGTGGGACGAGTGGGTCGAAGCGATGTTGATGATGCTGCCCACGCCCTGTTCCAGCATCTGCGGCAACACCGCCTTGCAGCCATACCAGGCGCCGTCCAGGTCGATGGCGAAACAGCGACGCCAGTCTTCTTCGCTCATCTGCAGCGGATCGCGGAACACATTGACGCCAGCGCAATTCACCAGCACATCGATGCGTCCGTGCAGTTCCACGGCGCGGCGTGCCATGGCGTGCAGGTCATGCTGTTTCGCCACATCGACTTTCAATGCTTGCACATCCGCCCCGCGCTCCCGCCACTGAGCGGCGACCTGCTCGACCTTTTCGCCCTGGATATCGCTGATCACCAACCGCGCCTGCTGCGAAGCGAACGCGGCGACGATCGCCTCGCCGATCCCTTGGGCGGCACCGGTCAACAGCACCACCTTGTTCTTCAATCGCTCGCCCTTGGGTGGCTCGGGCACCGGTGGCAAGCAAAGCGGTTGGGCCATCGCTCAGCCCCCCCGGTTCGAAGGCGTGCCAAAGGCCGGGCATCCAGGGATGACCGGCCTTTGGCATTGCTGGAACGGAGAGTCGCTTGTGCCACCGAGGCACGCAAGGGCAGATCGTTGCATCACTTCACCTGTGTTGTTTTTTTAGTGTGAGTGCATGTTGCTGATGGAACCGACTATAAACCCGACCGCCGAACAATCTCAATATATATATTTACATCCCATATTTTGGGATTTAACCCGCAAACCGTGTACACGGTATACCCGGCACATCCACCCGCATGGACAGCACTGCACCGTCCAGCGGATGACCCAGCGGGCTTGCCGCACTGGTGATGTACAGGGTCTTGAGGTCTTCCCCGCCAAATACGCAACTGGTCGGGCGGCTGACCGGCAGCTCGATGACCCGGTCGATATGTCCCTGCGGACTCAACCGCAACAGGCAACTGCCGTCCCAGCGCGCGTTCCAGATATAGCCGCGGGCGTCCATCGCCGAACCGTCGGGACCGCCCCGCGAGTGAGGACCGAACCAGACCTCGGCCGGCGCCAGGCTGCCATCGGGGTAGATGAAATGTCGGTACAGCGTGCCATCGAGGCTTTCGCCGAAATACACCGTGGTACCGTCGGGGCTCCATAGCAGGGTGTTGGGAATGCCCAGCCCCCGCAGCAACGGCATGACCCGGCCATCGCCCCCCACCCGGAACAGGCCACCCGAGCGGCGCTCGATGGGCAGGTCTTCGCCGTCTTCACCGATGTTGTTCTGCATCGTGCCGAGCCAGAGCCGGCCCAGCGCGTCACAACGAGCTTCGTTGGCCCGGTTGCCCGGCTGGGGATCGGCCATGCACAGCAACGTCAGCCGAGGTTCCAGCCCTGGCGACTCCAGGTCGAGACGGTAGACGCCGCTGCTCAGCGTCACCAGGGCATCACCTCTCTGGGTCGGGATGAAGGCGGATACGTGCTCGGGCATCTGCCAGATCTGCACATTGGCGCCGATCAAGCGCAAGGCCTGCCTGCCCGCGATATCGACCCAGTAGAGCGCCTGGGTCGGCTCGTCCCAGAAAGGGCCCTCGCCCAGTTTCGCCCTATGTTCCGTCACAGCCTTCCACATCACTGAATCCTCCTGTTTCCGGCTTGCCCGGCGGTGTCGGTACGACCGGCCATCACATCAGGGTAAAACCGTTTGATGGCCAGGTCGGCATTGTCGATCAAGGTCATGCAGGCCCAGACGCCACGCGCCGCATCACGAGCGGCGATGGCTTCGGCGATGTCCTTGTGGATAGGCAAGGTGCGGCGCAGTTCGTCCGGGTCGGCAGCCGACACCTCGAACGACACCGCCAGCAACGCACCCAGGGCCGGGATCATTTGTTCGATGAATTGATTATGACTGGCGGCGAGGATGCACTCATGGAAAAACTGGTCGGCCAGATTGTAGTCCGCGCCGCTGTCCACGGCCCGCTCCAGTGCATGGTAGGCCAGACGGATGGCCTCTACCTGTTCGGCGGTCGCCCGCTCGCAGGCCCACCGCACCGCCATGGGCTCGATGGTCCGGCGCAGGTCCAGCAAGTCGTCCACAAAGTTCTCCGGCAGGCCGCTGCGCGACAGCCAGCCGACCACCTGTGGATCGAAGAGGTTCCAGCGCCGCACCGGCAATACCCGCGTACCGACTTTCGGCCCGACCTCCAGCATGCCCTTGGCCACCAGGGTCTTGATCGCCTCACGAATGACCGTACGGCTGACACCCAATTGCTCGCCCAGGTCCGCCTCGACCTTGATGGTCTGCCCAGGCTTGACCTGGCCGGCGGCGATCCAGCCCCCCAGCCAATCGACGGTCGATGCATGATAACTGCTGGACATGAACACCCCATGAGCACTCTCGATGGAGGCTCACGCTAATCATCATATGATTGGGTGTCAATTTGAATTTCGGTTGGCCTCACAACGGGGGCCGGAGCTTCCTACCGGATCTACGGTTCCAGGCCGATGGGAAAGAACTCACCGCCGCTCCAGACGCCCAGCCATCGCTGGCCGTCGATTTCGCGGCTCACCCCCAGCTCGACCAGTTGGTAGAAGACATTGCGATGGATCAGCGCTTCCAGGTTGCTGCGCACATGAACGTAAGGCGCGGGCTCCTGGGTGTGGGGATCGATCACCACCCGTATCGGATGTTCGAGGCCGGCCTCGGTGGTTTCGTCGACATTGGTCGTGAAGCGTAGCAACTGCCCTTCCCCCTCGCCTTCGACCTCGAGGGTCACGGCCACGAACGGCGCATCGTCGACCTGGATGCCGACTTTTTCCACGGGGGTGATCAGGAAGTAGTCATCGCCGTCACGGCGGATGATGGTGGAAAACAGCTTGACCATCGGCTTTCGCCCGATGGGCGTCCCCAGGTAATACCAGGTACCGTCCCGGGCGATGCGCATGTCGATGTCGCCGCAGAAGTCGGGGTTCCACAGGTGGACCGGTGGCAGGCCTCTGGTCTTGGGGATCTGCCCCAGCAAGTCATTGGCTTTTTGCGGTCCGCTCATGTCGACTCCTTGTGTTTACTGATCACTCATCCCCAGCAGGCTGCGGGCATATTCACGCAAGGGTGGGGCGATGAGGTCTTGTGGTTGTTTGTCGTGCAGTGTCAGCAAACCGCCACGACTCTTGATACGTGCAGTATCGATCAAATACTGGGTACTGGTCTCGATCAACATGATCTGGATCACGCTGGTGTCGACGCCCAGGCGGTCCACGGCTTCCTCGTCCAACCATTCGTCGGTGTTGCCGATGCGGTTGTCGGCCTTGGCGAACCGGGTATACAGCAGGTAATGGGCACCGGCGGCACGGGCTTCGCCCATGGCCTGGTCGAGGCCCTCAGGAACCCGGGCGCGCCGAACCATGGGGAAATATTCGATGAAACCGTTGAAGGCTTCCTCGGCCACGACATTGGGTCGCGGATAGGCGCTGCCCGGCGGAGCGAAGGCCCCCTGGGCAATATAGATAAAGGAATCGGGCTGGATACGCAGGTTATTCACACGACGGCTATCGCTGTGATCCAGCAGGCCGGCGTCGCTCATGTGATAACGCACGCCCTCCCCCATGTCGCTGACATTCATGCAGCCGCCAAGCACCAAGACGGCCAGCAGCAAAACCAGGCTACGCATCCTACCCTCCAGAGACCGGTGTCGGAAAACCGGCGAATGGCCGTTGGATGCAGCTTTTGCGCCAGTTCGATAGATGAGGGGTCCGTCATATTCCTGTTGCAAGGGGATTCATCCCCGATGGGGTGCGAGGCGCCCCTTGTAATGCAGTCAGTCCGATTCCCAGAGGTGACAGGTCCGAGGGCTGTTTCGCACCCCGACGGGAATAGATCCCCTCGCCATAAAGGCGGGTCAGCCGCCGATGATCTTCATGATGGTGGCGCCGCCGGAAAACGCTACTTCCTGCTTGTCTCCCAGGGCCTTGACCAGCAACCGCTGGATAGCCGGCAAGGCCTGGTGTCGAGGTTTATCCAGCAGGTCGCCAATGAAGTGACGATTGCTCGACGACAGGCAGCCGTGCAACCAGCCCGTCGAGGACAACCGCAGCCGCGAGCAGGTACGGCAGAACGGCACGCTTTCGTTGGCGATCACCCCGAAGTGCCCCATGCCCGGAATCTCGTAACGTACCGCCGTGGCATCCACCGGCGCGTTGGCCTGGAGGTATTCGTACCGGTCGCCAATCAGGCTCAACAGCTGTTCGAGGCTGACGAACTGCTGCAGGAATGCATTGGAGTCGCTGGCCAGGTGGCCCATGCGCATCAACTCGATGAAACGCAGCTCGTAACCCCGCTCCAGGCAGTATTCGAGCAGCGGCATGACCTGGTCCAGGTTCTGTCCGCGCAACGGCACCATGTTGACCTTGATCTTCATGCCCGCCGCCCGGGCCTGGTCCATGCCGTCAAGCACGGTCGCCAGGTCGCCCCCTCGTGCGATCCCGCGAAACGCAGAAGGATCCAGGGTGTCGAGGGAAACGTTGATGCGACGGATTCCGGCGTCCACCAGCAAAGGCAGTTTCTTCGCCAACAATTGGCCGTTGGTGGTCAGGCTGATGTCTTCCAGCCCCATCTGCCCCACCGCCGTCATGAAACGCTCGAGTTTTGGGCTCACCAGCGGCTCGCCACCGGTGATGCGCAAACGCTCGATACCGGCGGCTTCGATCAGGTAAGCCACGCCTCGGGCCATCGCCTCGGCCGACAGCTCATCCTGTGCGGCGACCAGACGCTTGCCATCAGGTACGCAGTAGGTACAGGCGTAGTTGCAGGCGGAAGTCAGGCTGACTCGCAAATTGCGAAAACGCCTGCCCTGACGATCAACGATCATGGATCACTCCGGCGGAAGAAGAATCGGACTGGCAAAACTTGACCCAGAATTCAAGTTTTCGCAAGCCTCATGCCTGAGTATATTACTGGGGCACTGCGCCATGTAAGCAGCCATGGCGCAATCAGACAGGTGAATGTCAGCTGCTCGGGACGTCGGTATCGCGCTTGCGCTTGTTGCCCATGCGTACGCCGATGTCCATCAGGAACTGGAAGAAGCCTTCCTGATCTTCCAGCACGTTGCTCCAGAACGGCGAGTGATACAGCGCCACCGCGCCATGCACCAACGCCCAGGCAGCGCAGTAATGGAAATAGGGTGGCACGTCTTCAAGCTTGCCTTCGCTGATCCGGCCCTTGATCAACAAGGTCAGGCGATCGAAATTCGAGGCGCGGATCTTGTGCAGCTCCTCGACCATCTCCGGTACCTGGTTGCCCTTGACCACCTTCTCTTCCAGGCGATCGAACAAGCGATAACGTTGCGGATCGCGCATGCGGAATTCGAAGTAGGCCCGGGACAGGGCTTCCTTGTCCTTGTCCACATCGGCCGAATGCAGCAGTTCGTTCAAATCACGCTCGTAATCGAGCATCAGGCGCAGGTAGATCTCCGCCTTGGATTTGAAATGTTTATAAATCGTGCCTTTGCCGATACCCACGGCATCCGCAATCATCTCGACGGTGACGCTGTCTTCACCCTGATCGAGGAACAACTTGAGCGCGGTGTCGAGAATTTCCTGCTCGCGGCGACGAAACTCACGGACCTTACGAGGTTCTTTGTGCATAAGAGAAAGGTCTGAAGGGTCAAAATTCGAAGCCGGGTATTATGCCTAACTTACGCAAAAATGCACGGATCATCCGTTCCCGGCCTCAGTTCTTCACAAAATCGTATAGATCTGGCTCTTCTTCCCTTGCCCCACCACGCCCCGGAGGCAGGCATAGGCGACAATGAGAACTTATCCGAAGCGAGCGTATTCCAAATTTGTTTAAAAACCGCCCCGGGCAAACTGGACGCGTCCGCATACTGATCAATACTTGAACTGTCGGTGCGACATCTCCCCCAAGTGACGCGCCGATAAAGGTACCAAAGGACCGCGTGCCTTTGTTTTACTCCTAATGGTCTTAACCCGGATTCACCCCCCAGAACCCGGGTTTTTTTTGCTTGAAATTCAAGCCCGTGCCGAACGGACGTGGGCCAGCGGGAACAGCCGTTGGAAGTTCTCTGTCGTCTGGGCTGCAAAACGCTCGTAGGATTCGCCCCGCAACATCGCCAGAAACTCCGCCACTTCCCGTACGTATTGCGGCAGGTTCGGTTTGCCGCGGTACGGAATCGGCGCCAGGTAAGGCGAATCGGTTTCCACCAGCAAGCGGTCGGCCGGCACTTTGCTGGCCACATCGCGCAAGGCATCGGCGTTGCGGAACGTGACAATGCCCGACAGGGAAATGTAATAGCCCATGTCCAACGCAGCCCTGGCCATGTCCCAGTCCTCGGTGAAGCAGTGCAGCACGCCAGCCTGGGGCAACGCGGCCTCGCGCAACAAGGCCAGGGTATCGGCTCGGGCGCCCCGGGTATGGATGATCACCGGCTTTGCGGTTTGTCGAGCCGCTTCCAGGTGCAGTCGGAACGACGCCTGCTGGACTTCGGCGGCTTCGGGCTCATAGTGATAGTCCAGACCGGTTTCACCAATCGCCACCACCCGCGGATGATCGAGTTCGCGCAACAGCCAGTCCAGAGCCGGCGCGGCGTCGGGCTGGACATCGAGGGGATGGATGCCGACCGAACAATCGACATCTTCGTAGCGTTCGGCCAGGACCTTGACGTCGGCGGCATTGTCGGCGCTGACGCCGATGCACAGGAAGTGCCCGACGCCCCGCTGACGAGCCGCGTCCAGCGCAGCATCCAGGGAGCCGCCATGGGCGGCAAGATCGAGGCGGTCAAGGTGGCAATGGGAATCTACAAGCATAGGGAACCAGGTTACATCGTATGGGTGGGACGGTCGGATTTCAGGGTTCCGGCCAAGTGGGTTTCGATCTGGTTGCGGGCGGAGTTGTCGCCCTCGTTGAACTGCACGCCGACGCCGGCGGCGCGATTGCCCTGGGCGCCCTTGGGGGTCAGCCAGATCACCTTGCCGGCGACCGGGATCTTCTCCGGCTCCTCCATCAGGCTCAACAGCATGAACACTTCATCGCCCAGGCGATAATTCTTGTTGGTGGGAATGAACAGGCCACCATTCTTGATAAAAGGCATGTAGGCGGCGTAAAGCACCGATTTGTCCTTGATGGTCAGGGACAGGATGCCATTGCGTGGACCGGGACTGACAGGTTCGTTCATGCTGACCTCCGCTGCGATTGAGCTGAGTCTAGGCTCTGTATGAAAGTCTTGAGACGAAGGCCAGGCAAGGCGAGGCAGCTTTCAACGCTGCCTGAACGAGTATCAAGGCTTTTCGTACAGAGCAAGGAACATTCTCACCGGTTTTCCTTCAGTTGCAGCCTGTCAGTTTCGGCCCGGCAGGCTCGCCCATTGCACCAACAGGGCTTCGAGCAACAAGACCCGGTTGAGGTTCGCCTTGCTCAGCACCTTCTGACGTTGGGCAAGTATCCAGTCCTGAATGTTCAAGATTTTGTCCCGGCTGGTTTTCTGCGCCAGGTACTGGATCACCTTGCGCATGTCCGCCAGCCCCAGGCCAGACTCATCCTCGGTGAGCTGGTAGCGCAGGATCAGGTTCGACCAGTCGCAGAACCAGTCGAACAGCAACAACAGCGAGACAGCATTCCAGCCCTCGGCCAGCTGCGTGGGGGATTGCTGCTGCTTGAGCAGTTGTTTCACCCCTTCCACCACCAGGGCCCGCTGTTCACGCACACCCTGGGCCTGGAGGCTGACGGCGGCCAAGGGGGAACCGGCGGCCAGGGTCAGCAGCTCGCCCCGCTCTTGCTCGGTACTCTCCGGCAAGGCCTGGGCCAGCCATTGCATGCTCATTGCCTCGCTCGGCAACGGACACGCCTGCTGCACGCAACGGCTCTTGATGGTCGGCAGCAAGCGGCTCGGCTGATGGCTGACCAGCAACAGCACGGTGTCGCCCGAAGGCTCCTCCAGGCTCTTGAGCAAGGCGTTGGCCGCATTGATGTTCATTGATTCCACCGGCTCGATCAGCACCACCTTGCGCCCACCCAGTTGCGCGGTCTGGACTACAAAGCTGACCAGATCGCGGACCTGGTCGACCTTGATCGCCTTGTCCGCCTCTTCCGGCTCCAGCACATAGTTGTCGGGATGGCTCCCGGCCTTGAGCAACAGGCAGGACTTGCACTCACCGCATGCATTGGAGGGCCCGGGATGCTGGCACAGCAAGCTGGCCATCAGGCGCTCCGCCAGCGCCCGCTTGCCGATACCGGCCGGGCCATGCAGCAGATACGCGTGGGCATGTTGGGTACGTCCGGCCAACTGCTGCCAGAGACCGTCCTGCCAGGGATAGGCTTCAGCCACGGACACGCTCCAGCAGGCGCGGCAACAGATCATCCAGAGACCGCTGGACCTGCGCCAGGGGCTGCGCGGCATCGATCAGCAGGTAACGCGACGGATCGGCCTTGGCGCGGCTCAGGAACGCACTGCGCACAGCATTGAAGAACGCCGCGCCTTCCTGTTCGAAACGGTCCAGCCGCCCGCGGGCGCTGGCGCGAGCCAGGCCGACTTCCACGGGAAGGTCGAACACCAGCGTCAGGTCCGGGCGCAATTCACGCTGCACGAAGCTCTCCAGTGTAGCGATGCGCTCCAGGGACAATCCCCTGCCGCCCCCCTGGTAGGCATAGGTCGAATCGGTAAAGCGATCACAGAGCACCACGGCGCCACGAGCCAGGGCCGGACGAATCACCTCGGACAGGTGCTGTGCCCGGGCGGCAAACACCAGCAGCAACTCGGTGTCGGGATTCATGACCTCGTCCGCCGGTGTCAACAACACCTCGCGAATCCGCTCCGCCAGCGGCGTACCGCCAGGCTCGCGGGTCAATACCACCTCGACCCCCGCGGCCTGCAAGCGTTCGGCCAGGTATTCGCGGTTAGTGCTCTTGCCGGCGCCTTCAGGGCCTTCCAGCGTTATAAACAAGCCAGTCACGGGCGGTCCTTAATCAGAGTCATTGCGAGCCCGACGGCTCGCTGGCATTCGGTTCGGGAGCCGGCTGCTGTGCCGGGACCTGGGGCACGGCTTCGGGCGCCGTATCAGGCGATGCGGCGGGAATCGGCGCGGTGTCGTCCAGCGTAGCTGGCGCAGGACTGGAACGATAATCGGCACGTCGCTTGAGCTGGTACTCGCGCACCGCATTGTTGTGCGATTCCAGGCTGTCGGAGAAGACATGGCTGCCATCACCGCGAGCGACAAAGTAAAGGCTGCTTCCCGGCGCCGGATTCAGGGCCGCATGAATCGCCTCTCGTCCCACCATCGCGATTGGCGTCGGCGGCAGGCCCGGGACCATGTAAGTGTTGTATGGGTTTTCTTCTTTCAAATGGGCTCGGGTGAGCTTGCCGGTGTAGCGCTCGCCCAGGCCGTAGATAACCGTAGGGTCGGTCTGCAGCAACATGCCCATGCGCAGCCGACGCACGAACACACCGGCGATCTGCCCGCGCTCCTGTGGCACGCCGGTTTCCTTCTCCACCAGCGACGCCATGATCAGCGCCTGATAAGGCTGGGTGTAAGGGGCATCGGGGGAGCGTTCGGCCCACTCCCTGGCGAGCACTTCCTCGAGCCGGTTGTAGGCCTGGTTCAGCACGTCGGCGTCCGAGGTCCCGCGTACGAAACGATAGGTGTCGGGGAAAAACCGCCCCTCGGGAAAGACGCCGGAGTGGCCGAGCCGATCCATGACCTCGCTGTCGCTCAGGCCGGTCAGGGTCTGCTGGAGTTTTTCATCCTTGGCCAGCGCGGCACGGACCTGACGGAAATTCCAGCCCTCCACCAGCGTCACGCTGTACTGCACCACTTCCCCACGCTTCCACACGGCGATCAGGTCCTGCATCGTCATGCCCGGCACCATGCGGTACTCGCCGGCGTGCAGGGGTTGGCCGGCAAGGTTGAAACGCCAATACACCCGCAGCCAGAAAGCGTCCTTGATCAGACCTTCGGCCTCGAGACGCTTGAGGGTCCCGGTCGGGTTGGTCCCGCTGGGAATATCCAGCAGTTCTTCCTGGGTAATGTTCAACGGCTGCTGCAGCGCCGAATGAATCTTCCAGGCCGAAGCGCCCCACAACAGCCCTGCCAGAACCAGTCCGGTTTCCAGCAACAGCAAGAATTTACGTCTCACGAATCAAACATCCAATAACGCGCGGGCAAGGGTCTGCAGTTTACGGGTGAGCGGCCCGGCCGACCAGCGTGCCGAACCGCATGCGCGTACCGGCCACACGCCATATACGCTGTTGCAGACAAAGACTTCGTCGGCCAGGTGCAGTTGCTCCAGGCCAATATCGGCAATCTGCGTGACGATGCCCTGGGACTCGGCTTGAAACAATAATTCGGCGCGCATCACCCCGGCCACACCGCAACGGCTCAGGTCAGGCGTCATCAGCACACCATCGCACACCAGAAACAGATTGCTGAACACCCCTTCGATCACTCGCCCGGAGGTATCCCGCATCAGGCCTTCGGCATGTTCCGCACCGCCCCATTCGGCGCGGGCCAACACCTGCTCAAGGCGATTGAGGTGCTTGAGGCCCGCGAGCAAAGGCTGCTCGGACAGGCGCGTGGCACAAGGAAAGAGGGAAACTCCCTGCTCGGCATGCGCAGCGGGATACGCGACCGGCGGACTGCCTTGCAGGATGCGCCGGGCCGGGGCCGACGGGACGGCGGCATAACCCCGCAGGCCGTCGCCTCGGGTCACGATCAGTTTCAGCACCCCCTGCCCCAGGCCTTGCGCGTAGGCGTCCAGCTCGGCGCTCAACGCAACCCAGTCGACATGGAGCGCCAGCCGTTGGCAACCCTGTTCAAGACGTTGCAGATGACGCTCCAGCAGCACGGGTACGCCGGCACGCACGGCGATGGTTTCAAACAACCCATCGCCATAAGCCAGGCCGCGATCCTTCAGCGACAGAACGTCGGCCGGCTGACCGTCGACCCAGCTATCCATCAACCAGCGAACCGGCGGAACACCAGCGAGCCGTTGGTCCCGCCAAAGCCGAAGGAGTTGGATATCACTACATCGATATCCATGCCACGGGCGGTATGCGGAACGAAGTCCAGGTCGCAGCCTTCATCCGGCTCGTCGAGGTTGATGGTCGGCGGCGCGACCTGGCTGTTGATCGCCAGTACGCTGAAGATCGCCTCTACCGCACCGGCGGCCCCCAGCAGGTGACCGGTCATGGACTTGGTGGAGCTGACGGCCAGCTTGTAGGCATGATCACCGAATACGGTCTTGATCGCCTGGGCTTCGGCCAGGTCGCCCGCGGGGGTCGAGGTGCCATGGGCGTTGATGTACTGGACCTGGTCGGCATTGACCTTCGCATCCCGCAGAGCATTGGCGATGCAACGGGCCGCACCGGCGCCATCGGCCGGAGGCGATGTCATGTGGTACGCATCGCCGCTGGTACCGAAGCCGATGAGCTCGGCATAAATGGTAGCGCCGCGGGCCTTGGCATGCTCCAGTTCCTCGAGTACCAGCGCACCGGAACCATCGGACAGCACGAAGCCATCACGGCCCTTGTCCCATGGACGGCTGGCGCGGGTCGGTTCATCGTTGCGGGTCGACAGCGCACGGGACGCACCGAAGCCACCCATGCCCAGGCCACACGCGGCCATCTCGGCACCGCCGGCAATCATGACGTCGGCTTCGTCGTACATGATGTTGCGGGCAGCCATGCCTATGCAGTGGGTACCCGTGGTGCACGCCGTGGCAATGGCGTAGTTGGGCCCCTGCACACCCAGGTGGATGGACAGGAAACCGGAAATCATGTTGATGATCGAGCCCGGCACGAAGAACGGGGAAATCCGTCGCGGCCCCGAATCGTGCAATGTACGGCTGGTCTCTTCGATATTGGTCAAGCCGCCGATACCCGAGCCCATGGCAACGCCGATGCGCTCACGGTTGGCGTCGGTGACTTCCAGGCCGGCGTTACGCACTGCCTGGAATCCGGCTGCCAGACCATACTGGATGAACAGGTCTAGCTTGCGGGCTTCCTTGACCGACAGGTATTCCTCGACATTGAAGCCCTTTACCGAGCCGCCAAAACGGGTGGAATAGGCAGAAAGGTCGGTGTGTTCGATCAGACCAATGCCACTACGGCCAGCCAGAATGCCCTGCCAGCTGCTCGGCACATCCGTGCCCAGTGGCGACAACATACCCATACCGGTGACTACGACGCGTCTACGCGACACAGCACTCTCCTTTTTCTAATGACGACTTTGCATCAGGCCTAAAGAAAAAACCGCACGCCGTAACGGCAGTGCGGTTTTTCCATGACAGCTAGCGACGACTAAAAACGATTACGCCTGGTGGGCAGTAACGTAGTCGATGGCAGCTTGTACAGTAGTGATCTTCTCAGCTTCTTCGTCAGGAATCTCGGTCTCGAATTCCTCTTCCAGAGCCATCACCAGCTCAACGGTGTCAAGGGAGTCGGCACCCAGGTCTTCAACGAAGGAAGCAGTGTTCACAACTTCTTCTTCCTTGACGCCCAGTTGCTCGGCAACGATTTTCTTGACGCGCTCTTCGATGGTGCTCATACCTTGTTTTCACTCCTAATGGACAAATTCAGGCAGCTGGCCGGTGGGTAAGTGTATAGAAAGGCTTTTCGGTTTTTCAACCGAAAGCTTCACTCCTCAAACCCCTCGGGCCCGCCCCTATAAATAGATTGCAGCTTTATAACGGATTTTAGACAGCTCGTATGACATTTTTTTGAAGCAATCCGTCACATTTAACTCATGTACATCCCGCCGTTCACCGGGATTGTAGCCCCCGTGACGTATGCCGCAGCGTCGGATGCAAGAAAAGCCACCACGGATGCGATTTCTTCAGCCTGCCCCAGACGCCCCAGCGGAATTTGCGTCAACAAGGCCTCACGCTGCGCCTCTGGCAATTCGCGGGTCATGTCGGTGTCGATGAAACCCGGGGCCACCGAGTTTACCGTAATCGAACGCGAACCCACTTCCCGCGCCAGCGCACGGCTGAAACCTTCCAGACCGGCCTTGGCCGCAGCATAGTTTACTTGGCCTGCGTTGCCCATGGCACCCACAACCGAGCCAATATTGATGATACGACCCCAGCGAGCCTTGGTCATGCCGCGCAGGACGCCCTTGGACAGCCGGTACAGACTGTTCAGGTTGGTATCGATCACATCGAACCATTCGTCATCTTTCATGCGCATCATCAGATTATCACGAGTGATACCGGCGTTATTGACCAGGATCGCCGGGACACCGAACTGCTCCTGGATAGTTGCCAGCACCGCCGTGACGGATTCGTCGCTGGTGACGTTCAGTTCAAGGCCGGTGCCTTGGATACCGTTTTCCTTCAGGGTCGCGGCGATGCGCTCGGCGCCCGAAGCGGAAGTCGCGGTGCCGACGACGATGGCGCCTTGGCGACCCAATTCCAGGGCAATAGCCTGGCCGATGCCACGGCTCGCACCGGTCACCAGTGCAACTTTACCTTGCAGACTCATGCAAGCTTCTCCTGTTCAGGCCTGCGCTGCACGAGCGGCAGCGAAAGCGTCTGGGGTATTGAGGTTGGAAGTCGACACGCCTTCGGCGCAGCGTTTGTTCAGACCGGCCAGCACCTTGCCCGGGCCACATTCGACCAGCTCGGTCGCACCCTTGGCCGCCAGGGTCTGCACCGTTTCGACCCAGCGAACCGGCTTGTAGAGTTGTTCCAGCAGATCGCGCTTGAGGGTTTCGAGGTCCGGCGCCACATCGGCGCTGACGTTCTGCACCACAGGTATCTGCGGAGCCTGCCAATCGATGGCGGCAATGGATTCGGCAAAGCGTTCGGCGGCAGGCCGCATCAGTTCACAGTGCGACGGCACGCTGACCGGCAGCGGCATGGCGCGCTTGGCTCCACGCGCCTTGCAGCCCTCGATGGCCCGGTCGACCGCGGCCTTGGCGCCGGCAATCACCACCTGGCCAGGCGAGTTGAAGTTCACGGCACTGACCACATCGCCTTGCGCCGCTTCGGCACAGGCAGCCAGCACATCTGCATCTTCCAGGCCGAGGATAGCGGCCATGCCGCCCTGCCCGGCCGGAACGGCCTCCTGCATCAACTGGCCGCGACGCTCCACCAGTTTCACGGCATCGCCCAGGCTGAGACTGCCAGCGGCCACGAGAGCACTGTATTCACCCAGGCTATGGCCGGCGACGAAAGCCGGACGCGCGCCACCTTCAGCCAGCCACAGGCGCCACAGCGCGACCGAGGCGGTGAGGATGGCCGGTTGGGTCTTGTCGGTTTGATTGAGCAGCTCTTCCGGCCCTTGCTGGGTCAATGCCCACAAGTCGTAGCCGAGCGCATCGGATGCTTCTTTGAATGTTTCGAGGACCAGCGGGTATTGCGCGCCCAGCTCGGCCAACATGCCGAGGGACTGCGAGCCCTGTCCTGGAAAGACGAATGCGAGGGAAGCAGACATGAAAACAAAGCCCCTAATGATCTTGTCGTCAAAAATTGACGCCCCTGGGGGCGCTAGGAAACTGACAGTTGGATGGCGGGTTGAACCAGCCGGTCACATTTAAGCATTGTCGGACGAAAACGCCTAAGTTAACAAATCTTCGAGGCGGCCATGCAGGCGTTCCGGCAGGTTTTCCTGGATCTCGATCACCGCACGATTGATCGCACTTTGAAAGCCCTGCACCCCCGCCGACCCGTGGCTCTTGATCACGATGCCCTGCAAGCCGAGGAAACTCGCGCCGTTATGTCGCGCCGGCGCCAGGTCTGCCTGCAGGCGACGCATCAATGGCAAGGCCAGCGCTCCAACCAGGCGCGAGGCCAGGCTCTGCCGGAACAGGGTCTCGATGCGCTCGCTGATCATGGTGGCCAGGCCTTCGCTGGACTTGAGCAGGATATTGCCAACGAAGCCGTCGCACACGACCACATCCGCCTCGCCCCGGTACAAGCCGTCGCCCTCGACAAAGCCGATGTAGTTGATGCCACGCGCACCCTGCAGCAGGGTGGCGGCCAGCTTGACCTGCTGGTTGCCCTTGATGTCTTCGGTACCGATGTTCAGCAGTGCCACGCGAGGACGTGCAATGCCCAGGGTTTCAGCGGCCACCGAGCCCATCACCGCAAATTGCAGCAAATGCTCGGCACTGCAATCGACATTGGCGCCAAGGTCCAGCAACTGGCAGAAACCGCGCCGGGTCGGTATCGCCGCGACCATTGCCGGCCGGTCGATACCTGGCAGAGTCTTGAGCACGTAGCGCGACAGCGCCATCAGCGCGCCAGTGTTCCCGGCGCTGACACACGCCTGGACCTTGCCATCGCGCAACAGCTCCAAAGCCACCCGCATCGACGCATCGGGCTTGCCGCGCAGGGCCTGGGCGGGCTTTTCGTCCATGGCGATCATTTCAGACGCCGGGGTAATCGTCAGGCGCGCACGATCCGCAGCAGGCTGGCCGCTGAGCATTTCTTCCAGGAGGGAGGGTTGACCGACGAGGGTCAGGTGCAACGAGGGCGTAGCATTCAGGCAAGCAAGACTGGCCTGAACAATGCTGCGGGGACCGAAGTCCCCGCCCATTGCGTCAATCGCGATGACTTGAGCGGACAAGGATTACTCGTCAGCGCCCTTGTCGATCACTTTGCGACCACGGTATACGCCTTCTGGCGATACGTGGTGACGCAGGTGAACTTCACCAGTGGTTTTTTCTACAGACAGGGTGCTAGCCTCGAGAGCGTCGTGCGAACGGCGCATGTCACGGGCAGAGCGGGATTTTTTGTTCTGCTGAACAGCCATAATTGATTAACTCCTAAACGTTTGGGTCACGCTTTAACTGCGCCAAAACACTGAACGGGTTGGACCGCGTTACCTCGTCCTCGCTCGGCTCGGGCTCATCTGCTCCCGCCGGCTGCTGGCATTCTTCCGGATGATGAGCAGGCACAATGGGCAAGGCGAGCAGGAGCTCATCCTCGATCAGTGACTGCAGATCCAATGAATCTTCGCCCAGTTCCAGCACGTCATAGCCTTTCGGCAACGACTGGGTATTCGCACCCTCCTTCACCACGGCGTAACTGCATTCGCTGTGGATCGGCAGGGTGACCAGCTCAAGACAACGCTGGCAAACCATTTTGACTTCAGTGTCGATAAAGCTGTGGATAACCACAGATTTACGTTCATCTCGTTCAAAAACGAATTTGGCCTGGACCGTCCCGATATCGTCGGAAAGCGGGTCGCAGAGTCTCTTCAAATCGGCCAGCGGCAGTTCACCTTGAAGGGTGGTGCCACGATCAGCCAATTTGCGCGGGTCAACGTGAGGTGGAATCGGGTCATTCAACATAGGCGCAGCATTATAGGGATGCACCCAGCCATGTCAAAGGAAATTCAGCCCTGTCCGTCACTTGCACGCCCCGCTAGAATTCGCCCCTGCCTTTTGGAGATGCCCATGCTGCCCTTATTACTTGCCTCCAGCTCGGTCTATCGCCGGGAATTGCTCGCCCGCCTGGGGTTACCATTCGTCTGCCAGTCACCGGATATCGACGAAAGCCAACGCCCCGGCGAGGCTGCCCGAACACTGGTGGAACGCCTGGCGCGGGAAAAGGCCCTGGCCCTGGCCGACAGTCACCCGGGACACCTGATCATCGGCTCGGACCAGGTCGCCGTGCTCGGCGAACGCATCCTGGGCAAACCCCACACCTTCGAAAGGGCCCGCGAGCAACTGCTGGCGGCCAGCGGCACCAAGGTCACGTTTCTCACAGGCCTGGCACTGCTCAACAGCCAGACCGGCGCCTGCCAGGTCGATTGCGTGGCTTTTAGCGTCAATATGCGCGCGCTCGACCCGGAGCGAGTGGAGCGCTATCTGCGGGCCGAGCAGCCCTATGACTGCGCCGGTAGCTTCAAGGCCGAAGGGCTGGGCGTGAGCCTGTTCCAGAGCACCGAAGGCCCGGACGCCACCAGCCTGATCGGACTGCCCTTGATTCGCCTTGTGGATATGTTGCTGGCGGAGGGCGTAGAGATACCCTGAATCTGGCATCATCCATGGCAGAGCACCCGCCGCCCGCAACCGAACGGCCGGAGCCCTGCCAGCGAGTCAGCGCAATACCGGCCCCTGGAACCCCATCCACATTGCCAGGCGCTCGGCGATGCTCGCCCCCAGCTTCTTCGAGAAACGGTCGAGCGGCGATTCTTCGACAGTGAAGTCCACCAGCTCCTTCTCGCCGATCACATCCCGCGCCACCGAACCGGCACTGCCCAGGCCGTCGATCAAGCCCAGCGACAACGCCTGCTCTCCAGACCATACCAGGCCGGAAAACAGCTCCGGATGATCCTTGTCCTTGAGCCGATCGCCCCGACCTTTCTTGACGCTGGCGATGAACTGCTTATGGGTCGTATCGAGCACGCCCTGCCAGAAAGCGATCTCTTCCGGCTTCTGCGGCTGGAAGGGGTCGAGGAACGACTTATGCTCACCGGCGGTGTAGACCCGGCGCTCGATACCGAGCTTGTCGAGGGTCTCGACAAAGCCATAACCGGCAGCGGTGACACCAATGGACCCCACCAGGCTGGCCTTGTCGGCATAGATCTGATCCGCCGCACTGGCGATGTAATAGGCACCGGAAGCGCCGAGGTCGGCGATCACCGCATAGACCTTGGTGTCCGGATGCGCAGCGCGCAAGCGAACGATCTCGTCATAGACGTAGCCGGACTGCACCGGACTGCCGCCCGGACTGTTGATACGCAGCACCACCCCCTTGACCTTCTCATCCTCGAACGCAGCCCGCAGACTGCCAATGATGTTGTCCGCGCTGGCCGCCTCCTTGTCGGCGATCATGCCCTCGACGTCGATCACCGCCGTATAGGCCGAAGCACTGCCGGGACTCTTCTTCATATCGATCGCCTGGATGATGACACCCAGCCCGACGAAAAGATAAATGAAGACCAGGAACTTGAAGAAAATCCCCCAGCGGCGAGCGCGACGCTGTTCTTGCACCCCCGCCAGGAGGGTTTTTTCCAGCAACTTCCAGCTTTTATCGTCACCGTTTTCAGCGCTTGCCTTGGCCGGTGCTTTCCATTCATCGGTCATACATGCATCTCCAACAGGTTCTAATCGGTAGGCCGGCTCAGCCAGGCGTGTAATTCAGTAAAACGGTCAATCGTCAATCGCGGTTCGAATGCCCGCAGCGCCTCGATGGTCTGCGCACCGTAGCTGACAGCCACCGAGCCCATGCCGGCATTGCGCGCCATCTGCAGGTCGAAGGACGAATCCCCCACCATCAGCGCCTGCTCCGCACGCACCTCGCAGTGCGCCAGGATCTGCTCGAGCATCAAGGGATGGGGCTTGCTGGCGGTTTCATCGGCAGCACGAGTGACATCGAAATAGTCCTCCCAGCCATGAGCCTTCAGCACGCGATCCAATCCCCGACGAGCCTTTCCAGTGGCAACGGCCAGGTGGTAACCCTCCGCCCGAAACGCCTGGAGGGTATCCAGGACGCCATCGAACAACGGCGAAGGCTCGGCCTCCAGCGCGATGTAATGGTCGGCGTAGTGCTGACGAAACACCACCAACTCCTGGTCGTCGATCTCCGGATACAGGCTGCGAATCGCCTCGGGCAAGCCGAGACCGATAATGCCTTTGACTGCAAGGTCGTCACGCCTGGCAAAACCCGTACGATCCGATGCGGCATGCATCGACTCCACGATCCGACCGATGGAATCGGCCAGAGTGCCGTCCCAATCGAATATCAGCAGCTTGTATTCAGGATGCACTCAACCGCTCCACGGTTCGGGCCCACATGTCATCCACGGGGGCCTGCAGTTTCAGCTCACCCCCATCGGGCAGCGGCACCGTGAGCATATAAGCATGGAGAAACAATCGCTTTCCGCCAAGATCGCGTATCTCCCGACTGAAGTCGTCGTCCCCGTATTTGGGGTCACCGGCAATGCAGTGCCCGGCGTGCAGGGTATGGACACGAATCTGGTGGGTGCGCCCCGTGATCGGCTTGGCTTCGATCAGGGTGGCGAACTCGCCGAAACGGCGCAGGACCTTGAATACGGTCAGCGCTTCCTTGCCTTCGTCGTTGACCTCGACCATGCGCTCGCCGGAACGCAGGTTGCTCTTGAGCAACGGTGCGCGGACCTGCTTGATGGACGTCGCCCAATGGCCGCGGACCAGGGCCATGTAGCGCTTGTCGACACCATCGCCCCGCAACTGTTCGTGCAAATGACGCAGCATGCTGCGTTTCTTGGCGATCATCAGTAGGCCGGAAGTGTCCCGGTCCAGGCGATGGACCAGTTCCAGCTCCTTGGCGTCGGGACGCAACTGACGAAAGGCTTCGATCACGCCGAAATCCAGGCCGCTGCCGCCGTGAACTGCGATGCCCGCGGGTTTGTTGATCACAATCAGCGCCTTGTCTTCGTAGACAATCGAAGCCTCCAGGCGCTGCAGCAGTCCCTGGGCGACGGGCACCGGTTCGTCGCGCTCAGGCACGCGAACCGGCGGCACACGCACGATATCGCCCGCCTGGAGCTTGTACTCAGGCTTGATCCGGCCCTTGTTCACCCGCACTTCGCCCTTGCGCAAAATGCGATAAATCAAGGTCTTGGGCACACCCTTGAGCCGGGCTAGCAGGAAATTATCGATTCGTTGGCCGGCATATTCCGGCGAGACCTCGAGCAGTTGAACGCCAGGGGTCGAAGGGGCAGTAGTCGTCATGGCGGCGATCATAACAATTTTTTATGGAATTGAAGCACTTAATCATTGCTGCTATAGTCGCGAACGCCGCCAAAAGTGGCTGGACAGCGGACTAACGGTCAAAAACCGGCCCTGACCAACGCAATTCACGAGGACGAGAGGCCGTCCTACGGGGCTTTTGCTACGTAACGGCAGAGTTTGCAGGTGTAACGAGCGCAGGTGACATGAGGCCTGAAATACGCCGCAAAGCAGAGTTTTGGCTCGCCTTGCGCGCCACATTCACGGCCAGTTCACAAAGTGCAGTCAGTTGCGGACGACCCCGGGCGAGAGCTTCGGAAACAACGCCTAATTAGCCATGATGCGTGACCTCCCCTTCCGGAGCTCACGGTAAATGCCAACCCGCTGCGGATTCTGCGCGCGGCAGCACCCGAATTATCAGGGATACGTGTAGGGTGGAGATGTACAACCGTCGGACTGTGTAGCACTAGGCTTATATTTAGACGCTTCATCTCGTCCACAGGCGCCGGTTGATTCCTCCTCCTGACTGAGTGCTTGAGTACCAGCAAGCAGGACGCGTCCGTCGCGACTTCGCCGTTATTGGGCCGAACTCGCTGGACACTGGAGTGGCAATGCCACTTCCATGACGCACCTGACACCGACCGTGAGAAGTCGTGTGTGCCGAACGCCGTTTCCGGCAGCCCGGAAACCGACGGTACTACATGAAAAGAATGCTGATTAACGCAACTCAACCCGAAGAGTTGCGTGTTGCACTGGTAGACGGCCAGCGCCTCTACGACCTGGATATCGAATCCGGTGCACGCGAGCAGAAGAAGGCCAACATCTACAAAGGCCGGATCACTCGCATCGAACCAAGCCTGGAGGCTGCCTTTGTCGATTTCGGCTCTGAGCGCCATGGCTTCCTGCCCCTCAAAGAAATCTCCCGCGAATACTTCAAGAAGGCCCCCGAAGGCCGCGTCAATATCAAGGACGTCCTGAGCGAAGGCCAGGAAGTCATCGTCCAGGTCGAAAAAGAAGAGCGTGGCAACAAGGGCGCCGCCCTGACCACCTTCATCAGCCTGGCCGGCCGTTACCTGGTCCTGATGCCCAACAACCCGCGTGCCGGTGGCATCTCCCGCCGCATCGAAGGCGAAGAGCGCAACGAACTGCGTGAAGCCCTCAACGGCCTGGTGGCTCCTGCCGACATGGGCCTGATCGTGCGCACGGCCGGCCTGGGCCGCAGCAGCGAAGAAATGCAGTGGGACCTCGACTACCTGCTGCAGCTGTGGACCGCCATCAAGGAAGCGTCCCTGGATCGCTCCGCGCCGTTCCTGATCTACCAGGAAAGCAACGTCATCATCCGCGCCATCCGCGACTACCTGCGCCAGGACATCGGCGAAGTGCTGATCGACAGCGTCGAAGCCCAGGACGAAGCCCTGACCTTCATTCGTCAGGTGATGCCGCAGTACGCCAGCAAGATCAAGCTCTACGAAGACAGCGTCCCGCTGTTCAACCGCTTCCAGATCGAAAGCCAGATCGAAACCGCCTTCCAGCGCGTCGTCGAACTGCCTTCCGGCGGCTCCATCGTCATCGATCCCACCGAAGCCCTGGTGTCCATCGACATCAACTCGGCCCGCGCCACCAAAGGCAGCGACATCGAAGAAACCGCCCTGCAGACCAACCTGGAAGCGGCCGAGGAAATCGCCCGCCAGCTGCGCCTGCGCGACATCGGCGGCCTGATCGTCATCGACTTCATCGACATGACCCCGGCCAAGAACCAGCGCGCCGTGGAAGAAAAGGTCCGTGAATGCCTGGAAGCCGACCGCGCCCGCGTACAGGTTGGCCGCATCTCGCGCTTCGGCTTGCTGGAAATGTCCCGTCAGCGCCTGCGTCCATCCCTGGGCGAGAGCAGTGGCATCGTCTGCCCTCGCTGCAACGGCACCGGCATCATCCGTGACGTCGAGTCGCTGTCCCTGGCGATCCTGCGCCTGATCGAAGAAGAAGCCCTGAAAGACCGCACCGCCGAAGTCCGCGCCCAGGTGCCGATCCCGGTGGCCGCGTTCCTGCTCAACGAAAAACGCAACTCGATCACCAAGATCGAACTGCGCACCCGTGCCCGCATCGTCATCCTGCCGAACGACCACCTCGAGACGCCGCATTTCGAAGTGCAGCGCCTGCGTGACGATAGCCCGGAAGCCCACACCAACCAGTCCAGCTACGAGATCGCTGCCGCCGCAGCCGAAGTGGAAGACGTCCAGCCGGCTGCCGCCACCCGCACCCTGGTTCGCCAGGAAGCCGCCGTCAAGACCGCGCCGGCCCGCGCCAACGCGCCGGTTCCGACCGAAGTTGCCACTGCCGCACCTGCACCGGCCGCCGCGCCTGAACCTAGCCTGTTCAAGGGCCTGGTGAAGTCCCTGGTCAGCCTGTTCGCCACCAAGGAAGAACCGGCCGCGCCCGTGGTCACCGCCAAGCCTGCCACCGAGCGTCCGGCCCGCAACGAAGAGCGTCGCAACGGTCGCCAGCAGACCCGCAACCGCAACGGCCGCCGCGACGAAGAGCGCAAGCCACGCGAAGAACGGGCCCCGCGTGAAGAACGCGCACCGCGTGAAGAACGCCAGCCGCGCGAAGCCCGCGAGGATGCACCGGCCGTAGCCCGCGAAGAACGCACGCCGCGTCCACCACGTGAAGAGCGTCAACCGCGTGCCCCGCGTGAAGACCGCAAGCCACGTGGCGAGCGTGAAGAACGTGTTCGCGAACTGCGCGAGCCGCTGGACGCCGCCCCTGCCGTTGCCGCCACCGCTGAAGAGCGTCCGGCTCGCCAGCCTCGCGAAGAGCGTGCTCCACGTCCACCGCGTGAAGAGCGTCAGCCTCGGGCCGAACAGGCTGCCGCCGCAGCCAGCGAAGACGAAGTGCTGAACACCGAGGAACAATTGCAGGAAGACGGCCAGGACGCCGCCGAAGGCGATCGTCCACGTCGCCGTTCCCGCGGCCAGCGTCGTCGCAGCAACCGCCGCGAGCGCCAACGCGACGCCAACGGGAACGTGATCGAGGGCTCGGAAGAGTCCGCCACTACCGAAGCGCCAAGCGCTGCGGACCTGGCCGCCGGCCTGGCCGTCACCGCGGCAGTTGCCAGCAGCACCATCAGTGCCCCGGCCGAAGCCCAGGCCAACGAGCAGGCCGAACGCGCCACCGCCGCGGTGGAAGAAGCACAGGTCGAAGCTCCGGTGGTCGAAGCCAATACGGCAGTGCAAGTCACCGCTTCGCCGGAAGTGGAAGTCGCGCCGGTCAGTGAAGCCCAGCCTGCCGCCGAAACCGTCGCCGAACCTGCGCCGGTCGTCGAGCAGCCGGTGATTGCTGAAGCCGAACCTGTCGTCGAAACACCAGCAGAGGAAAAAGCACCGGAGCCGCTGGTACGCGAGGAACAGACCGCGTTCAACTGGCATTCGGAGCCTGCCGCACCGGCTGCGGTCGACGAGCCAGCGCCAGCGCCTGAGCCAGCCCCCGAGGCTGAACCTGTGAAGACGGTCGAGCCGACTCCGGTGGTCGATGCCCCTGTAGCGGCTGCGGTACAGGCGCCAGTCGAAGCACCTGCCCCTGTGAGCGCCTTGACTCCGAACGGTCGCGCACCGAACGACCCACGTGAAGTGCGTCGTCGCAAGCGCGAAGCCGAACGCCTGCAGAAGGAAGCTGAACTGGCTGCCGCTCAGGCACCTGTCGCCGAACCGGCTCCGGTGGTGGAAGCCGTCGAGGCAGCCCCTGCCCCAACCGCTGAGGCCGCTGCCGAACCTGCTCCGGCTGAACCGGTTGAATCGGTGCCGGCAAGCGATGAATCCCAGCCTCAGCACACCGCTGAAGCCGAGGAAGTCGCACCGCGTCACCCCCAGGCCCTGGAAAAAGAGCACGAGCCAAAACCTCACGCCTGATTCCATAGCCCGATAAAAAGCCCCGCCTGGTAATGCCAGGCGGGGCTTTTTATTTCCTGTCCATCCACTCGGGCGGGCTCCGCCCCGCGGCTATTGCTTGAAGACCAGAGCCTCAGGCACATCCACGTCCCACAGCACACCGGGGTCATCGACCGCCACCTCGACCACTTCCGCCTCGGCGAACAACACCCTGGCACCACGATTGCCGGTCAAGGCCATCAATTTCGCCCCCAGACCACGACCGAATCCCACCGGATGCCCATACTCACCCGCAAAGACCGGAACGCAGATGCCGTCTTCGCGGATATTCGCCATCACCCGCTCGATGCTTGATGGCAGGATGAACGGCATGTCTGCCAGCACGATCAGCCAGCCATCCATATCGGGCGAGGCCTGCACGCCGGCCGCGATGCTATCCCCCAGCCCCGGGGACTGCAGCTCGATGAAATCGCACCCATAGGCCTGGGCCATGCGAATGGCCTGGGGACGATCTTCGCGAGTCACCAGGACGCGCTTTGCCAGGGAAACCGGCAGATTCACCAGGACCTGCTCGATCACCGAACGGACAGCACCGTCACGCCCGGCGCAATCGGCCAGCAATTTGTCCTTGTCGGGACCCGCGACCTGACGGAACCGGCTCCCCGCCCCGGCCGCGACGATAATCGCCCCAATGGATTCAGTCATACGCCCTCCTCGCCCTCCACCCGCGACTTACAACGGCTTCTTCTGCCGAAGCTCGACGCCATTTTTGATGGCCACGATTTCAGCCAGCAGCGACAAGGCGATCTCCGCCGGGGTATGGCTGCCGATGTGCAGCCCGATCGGCCCATGCAGCCGCTCGATGGCCTGTGCCGACAAGCCTAGCTGAGCCAGGTTGTCCCGGCGCTTCTGACTGTTGACCCGCGACCCCAGGGCCCCGACATAGAATGCCTTGGAATCCAGGGCGGTCAGCAGCGCCATGTCATCCAGCCGTGGGTCGTGGGTCAGGGCGACGATGGCCGTGCGCTCATCGGTCTGGATGCTCAACACCGCTTCGTCGGGCATTCCGGAGACGAAGCGCCCCTGCTGCTCTTCCCAACCATAGACAAACTCCTTGCGCGGATCGCAGATCAGCACTTCGAAGTCCAGCAACCGAGCCATCTGTGCCACATAACGCGACAGTTGTCCGGCACCGATCAGCAGCAGCCGCCAGCGTGGGCCATAAATGGCTCGCAGCGTCTGGCCATCGAAAACCAGCGCGTCGTGTTTACTGGCAGGTACCAGCGTCACGGCACCAGTGGCGATCACCAGCTCCCGGGCGACAATCTCGTGGGCGTCGCAACGCTCCAGCAGTTCAGCGACCCATTGCGGATCGCCGACCCGCTCTTCGGTCAGGCGCAGGGTGCCACCGCACGGCAGGCCGAAACGCGCGGCCTCCTCGCGGGTGACGCCATAGGTGATGAGTTGCACCGGCGGACCTTGCGCCGGGATACGACCATCATGCAGCCGGGCGATCAGGTCGTCCTCCACACAGCCGCCCGACACCGAGCCGATCACCACGCCGTCTTCGCGCAGGGCCAGCATCGCCCCGGGTGGCCTTGGCGCGGTGCCCCAGGTCTGGACCACGGTGAACAGCACCACGCGCTGCCCCGCACGGCGCCATTGAAGCACGCTGCGCAGGACGTTCAGGTCGACACTGTCCATCAGGCCTTGGCCTGCTGCCAGCCTTGCAGCTGATAGCGCACAGGCAGATCACGGATGCGCTTGCCGGTGGCGGCGAAAATCGCGTTGCACAGCGCCGGGGCAATCGGCGGCACTCCCGGCTCCCCGACCCCTCCCAACGGAACCTCGCCCGGCGGCGTCACCAGATGTACGGCCACTTTCTTGGGCGCCAGGGACATGCGCGCCACTTCGTACATGTGGAAGTTGTCCTGCTGCACCTTGCCATCCTTGAAGCTGATCTCCCCCACCATCGCGTTGCCCAGGCCCATGACGCAGGCACCTTCGAATTGGGAACGGATGCGCTCCGGGTTGATCTGCGGGCCGCAGTCCACCGCGATATCAGCCTTGTGCACGATCACCGTGCCATCGTCCTTGACCTCCACTTCGATCGCCGCCGCCACGTAGGTGACGAAGCTGTAGTGCACCGCCAGCCCCAGGCCGCGCCCCTTGGGCAGTTGCTGCCCCCAACCCGCCGCCTTGGCAGCCGTTTGCAGCACGGTGCGGATCCGTGCCGTATCGATGGGATAGCGGTCGGGGGATTCGCCGTAGTTCCACTCCTCGTTCAAGGTGCGCGGATCGATCTTGCGGTCCGGGCCAAGCAACTTGAGGTGGTAGTCCAGCGGATCCTGACCGGCCTTGTGGGCCAGTTCGTCGATGAAACTCTGGATCGCGAAACCGTGGGGAATATTCGACACCGAGCGGTACCAGCCCACCCGGGTATGAGCCGTCGCCTCGGGGTTCTCCAGGCGCAGGTTGGCAATGGCATAGGCCATGTTGGTAACGCCCATGCCCAGCTCGAAGGGGGCTTCGTGAGTCATTCCCGGGGCGAACAGCGCGGTGATACTGGGCGCGACGGTGCGATGCAACCAGCTGGAAGGCAGGCCGTCCCGATTCAGGCCGGCCTTCAGGTATTCGGCCGATACGGTATGGAAATAGGAGTGATGGATGTCATCCTCGCGGGTCCACTGCACCCGGATCGCCTGCCCTGGGAACTCCTTGGCCAGCAGCGCCGCCTCAAGGACGAAGTCAGGCTTGGATTTTCGCCCGAAGCCGCCCCCCAGCAAGGTGATATTCACCGTGACCTTTTCGAAAGGAATGCCCAGCCGTTCAGCGATGCGCTCACGCGTGACCTGCGGCGCCTGGCTCGGGGCCCAGGCTTCGCACTGGCCATCCTTGAAGCGCGCGGTGGCGACCATGGGCTCCATGGGCGACTGGGACAGGTGTGGCAAGTAATAGGTCGCTTCCAGGGTCGAGTCGGCCTTGGCCAGCGCATCGTCGACATCACCGGCATTGCGCACGACTTTTCCAGGCTTGAGGGCTGCGGCTTCGAGCTCCTTGCGGTAGGCGACGGACTCATAGCCCGCGTTCGGGCCATCGTCCCACTCGATTTTCAGCGCCTCGCGCCCCTTCATGGCCGCCCAGGTATTTTTCGCCACCACCGCCACGCCGCCCAGGGGCTGGAATTCCGAAGGCAGGGGACGAGGCTCGATCTGCAGCACCTTGACCACCCCGGGGACCTTCAGCGCCGCGCTGCTGTCCACGGACTTGACCTTGCCGCCATAGACCGGCGGGCGGGCTACCACGGCGTAGAGCATGCCGTCGAAATGCACGTCGGCGCCGAATACGGCACGACCGTTGACGATGTCCGCGCCGTCGATGGCCCGGCTCCCCTCCTTGCCAATGTAGCGAAACTCCGAAGGCTGCTTGAGACGCAGGCTATCGCGCGCCGGCACCGGCAAGGCACTGGCAGCGGCGGCCAACGCGCCATAACCCAGCTCTCGACCGGAAGGCTGGTGGACCACGCTGTGCAGGCGGGCATGACACTCGCCCACCGGAACCTTCCACTGCGCCGCAGCAGCCTGCTCCAGCATGGTCCTGGCGGCCGCACCGCAACGACGCATCGGCTCATACCAGTGACGCATGCTGCGCGAGCCGTCCGTATCCTGGTTGCCAAAGCGCACTTCATCGGCCGGAGCCTGCTGCACCTTCACCCGAGCCCAATCGGCCTCCAGCTCATCGGCCACGACCATGGTCAGGCTGGTGCGCACGCCCTGGCCCATTTCCGAGCGGTTGCAGATCACCGTCACACTGCCATCGGCGGCAATGCCCACATACACCTTGGGGTCATCGACCGCGCCATGCGGCATGCCCTCGGCGCCAAACTTCTTTTCTTCGGCGAAGGCGTCCGGCACCCCCCAGCTGGCGGCCAGTACCAGCACACCCGTGGCGCTGGCGCCTTTGAGAAAGCCGCGACGGCTGAGGTTGCTCAGCACGAAATCATCGGGCAAACGGCTCATGCCTTGGCCTCCTTCAGATGCGTGGAAGCCTGCCGGATCGCGGTCTTGATCCGGTTATAGGTACCGCAGCGGCAGATGTTGCCCATCATGGCTTCCTCGATCTGCTCATCGCTCGGGTTGGGATTGGTCTTGAGCAAGGCCGTCGCGGACATGATCTGCCCGCCCTGGCAGTAACCACACTGGGCCACGGCGGTATCGAGCCAGGCCTTCTGAACGACTTGCCCGATCGGATCGGCATGGAGCTCGTCGATGGTGCTGACGTCCTGCCCTTTCACCGAACCGATCGGCGTGATGCAGCTGCGCGCCGGGGCGCCATCGATATGAATGGTGCATGCGCCACACAAGCCCATGCCGCAGCCGAACTTGGTACCGTTATAACCGGCAACGTCGCGGATCGCCCACAGCAGCGGCATGTCCTCGGTCACCTCCAGTTGATGATCTTTTCCATTGAGTTTCAGGGTAATCATGGGCACGCCCGCATAGTTATCGAGTTATGGGGTCGAGCCATCTGCCGCTTGGGTAGCGGTTTGGTTATCGCAGACTGGCTCAGGCTAATCGGGCTCTCTTATGCGCACACGCAGGTGTCTGCACCGGGCCTTTACAGATGCTATGGCGCATCGTCAGCGGACTAAATTAACCCAGGACCCGAAAAAAAGCCCTGCACAATCCTGCACAAATGAAGCTTGCGAGGATCATGCAGGGCGTTTGGTTTACCCTCGCCAAAGCAGGCGATTGCGCCACGGGGCGCTATGCCCGGCAGGGATCGCCAGCCCCGGAAAATCCGCGATGACGGCAACGGGCAGGGTTCAGTAGCGGTTGGGCTCCATTTCCAGTTCGACCTGGAAACGTTCGGCAATGTCTTTCTGGATGCGCAACGCCAGTTCCAGTAGCTGCGAGCCCGTGGCCTCGCCGTAGTTGACCAGCACCAGGGCCTGCAACTTGTGCACCCCGGCGTCGCCTTCGCGAAAGCCCTTCCAGCCGGCTCGCTCGATCAACCAGCCTGCAGCCAGTTTCATGTACCCCTCAGGCTGTGGATAAGCCACCAGGTCGGGGTATTGTGCCTTGAGACGCGCCACGTGAGCGGCCGGTACCAACGGGTTCTTGAAGAAGCTGCCGGCATTGCCCAGCACCGCCGGGTCCGGAAGCTTTTCACTGCGGATACTGCAAATGGCCCGGCTGACATCGAGGGGCGTCGGGCGATCGACGCCTTGCTCGGTCAGCCGCTGGCGAACCGGGCCGTATTCCAGATGCAAGTGCGCGGCGCGACTGAGGGCAAAACGCACCCGCAGAATTAACCAGCGCCCCGCTTGCTGCTTGAACAGGCTGTCGCGGTAGGCAAACTGGCATTGCTCAAGGGTGAAATCGCGCAGCTCGCCTGTCTGGCGATCCAGGGCAGTGAGACCGGCGAAGACATCCTTTATCTCGACGCCATAGGCACCGATGTTCTGCATCGGCGCCGCCCCCACCGTACCGGGAATCAGGCTGAGGTTTTCCAAGCCTGACCAGCCTTGCGCCAGCGTGTACTGGACGAAAGGGTGCCACGGCTCCCCCGCATCGGCCTCGACCACGACCCGCTCGCCGTCATCACCGAGCAAGCGGATTCCCTGGCTGGCCATGCGCAGCACCAGCGCGTCGATATCGCCGGTCAGCAGCAGATTGCTGCCGCCACCGATCACCAACAATGGCACCTGATGTCCGGCGACATACGCCAGCGCCTCGCGAACATCCTCGTCGCAATGGGCTTCGGCGAACAGTCGGGCCGTGACGTCCACCCCGAAGCTGTTGAATGGCTTGAGGCTGACGCCGCTGCGTACTTGCAGGCTCATAAGCGCCCCTTCAGTTCGATCACCAGGCGATCCGTGGCGTGCTCGATCAGGTCAAGCACCTGCTCGAAGCCTTGTTCACCGTCATAGTAGGGATCCGGTACATCGTCGAGCCCGGCTTCGTAGCGGCGCAGGAACAGGTCCAGTTCGGCCCTGGCATTGGCCGGTTGCAGGGCCTTGAGATTGCGCAGGTTGCTGCTGTCCATCGCCAGGATCAGATCGTAGGCGGCAAAGTCGGCGCGGCTGACCTGCCGGGCACGCTGGGCCGACAGGTCATAGCCGCGCCGCAGGGCGGCAGCCTGGCTGCGCTTGTCCGGGGCCTTGCCCACGTGCCAGTCCCCGGTACCGGCGGAAGCCACTTCCACCTGCCCGGCCAACCCGGCCTCCCGCAGCTTATGCCGCAGGATGCCCTCGGCGGTGGGGGACCGGCAGATGTTGCCGAGGCAAACGAACAGAACCCGCATCAAGCCTCCAGCAGGCGACGAACGCGCTCGAGGTCTTCGACAGTGTCGACGCCGGTCGGCGGTGCGATCAGCGCATCGGCGACGTGGATCCGCACGCCATGCCAGAGGGCGCGCAATTGCTCCAGGGCTTCGGTGTTTTCCAGCCAGCATGGGCCCCAGCTCACGAAATCCTGGAGGAAGCCGGCGCGGTAGGCATAGATGCCGATATGGCGGCGATACGGCACGCCGGCGGGCATGACGTCGCGGTCTTGAGCGAACGCATCCCGGGCCCAGGGCAACGTGGCACGGCTGAAGGTCAGCGCCAGGCCATCAAGGTCGCTGACCACCTTGACCACGTTCGGGTTGAACAGCGTCTTCACGTCCTCGATCGGCTCGGCCAGGGTGGCCATGCGCGCCTGGGGGTGTGCCGCCAGGTTGTTCGCCACCTGGTCGATCACGCTGGAGGGGATCAGCGGCTCGTCGCCTTGCACATTGACGACGATGGCGTCGGGCTCCAGGCCCAGTTTCTGCGCCACCTCCGCCAGGCGATCGGTGCCGGAATTGTGGTCTTCACGGGTCATGACCACTTCGGCGCCGAAACCGTTGCAGGCCTCGACGATTCGCACATCGTCCGTCGCCACGACCACGCGCTGGGCGCTGCTCTTGCAGGCCTGTTCCCAGACGTGCTGGATCATGGGCTTGCCGGCGATCGTCAGCAACGGTTTGCCGGGCAGGCGCGTCGAGGCGAAGCGCGACGGGATGACGACGGTAAAGGCAACTGTCATTTGTCCAGGCGCTCGTCGGTGCTCAAGGTACGCGCTTCGCTTTCGAGCATCACCGGAATACCGTCGCGGATCGGATACGCAAGGCCGGCGCCCTTGCTGATCAGCTCGGTCTTGTCGGCGCTGAGCTTGAGCGGCCCCTTGCAGACCGGGCAGGCCAGGATATCGAGCAGTTTGGTGTCCATGAGATTCCCCTGGATAAAGGTTTTTAAGGCAACAGACGATCCGGCAACAGGCGCATCAACTGCGTATCGAACCAGGCCGCGAAGGCCGGTGACGGCGCGGCGTCCACCGTCAGGTACCACCAGTCGGAAGCGGCAAAGGCACGGCATTTGACCGCGTCCTTTTCCGTCATGACCACCGGCAACGACGGTGTGAAGCTCAAGGCCTGGGCACTGTATTCGGCATGGTCGGCAAACCCGTGCGGTATAGGACGCCAGTGTAGCGTTTCGAGGGTCTTGAAGAAACGCTGGGGATTGCCGATCCCGGCCACGGCATGCAGTGCCTGGCCGTGCGGAAAATGGTCGAGCGAGCGTCGTTCGCCGCTGGCCACGTTCACCAGGGCGGTGGGCTGCAGTTCGAAGGCGAAACCGTCCTCGCGGTCGGCGCTGGCGCCGTTGTAGAGCACCGCGTCGACCGATTGCAGGCGTTCGACCGGCTCACGCAGCGGCCCGGCAGGCAAGCAGCGCCGGTTGCCCAGGCCACGGGCGTTGTCGATCAATACCAGTTCAAGGTCCCGGGCCAGCCGGTAATGCTGCAGGCCATCGTCGGACAGGATCAGATCCAGCGGTTCGCTGGCCAGCAGCGCCCGGACCGCGCGGCTGCGATCCGGGTCGATCATCAACGGCACGCCAGTGCGCTGGACGATCAGCAGCGGCTCGTCACCCGCAACACCGGCTTGCTGGTCGGCCCGTACCCGCCACGGCAGTTGCGGGGGCTTGGCCCCGTAGCCACGGCTGACCACGCCAACACGCAGGCCGCTGCGCTGGCAATGCTGGATCATCCACAGGATCATCGGTGTCTTGCCGGTGCCACCCACTGTGATATTACCCACCACCATCAGCGGTACCGGAGGCTGGTAGATGTTGCCCTCGCCTGCCAGGAAGCGCTCGCGCTTGCCCACCACCACGCGCCGGTAGAGCCACTCCAGCGGGCGCAACAGCGACAAGGCCGGGTGACCTTCGTACCACGCGGCGAGCAATCGATCGGACATGGCCATCAGGGTGCCGGCGCCGCCTCGACCGTGGTCATGCGCAGGTGACTGAAACCGAGCTTGCCGGCAGCGTCCATGGCGGTGATGACCGATTGATGAGGCGTCTTGCCGTCGGCGCTGATGGACAACGGCAGGCTGGTGTCACCACCGGACTCCTTCTGCAACACCTCGATCAGTGTCGCCAGGTCGCTCTTGGGCAGCAATTGGTTGTTCACCGAAATGGCCCCCTCCGCGTTGATGGTGACTTCCAGGTTCTTGACCTGCTGGTCTTCGGCCGGCGAGCCGCTGACGGCTTGCGGCAGTTCGACCTTGAGCTGGGTTTCCCGGGTAAAGGTCGTGGTCACGACGAAGAACAGCAGCAGGATGAACACCACGTCGATCAGCGACGCGAGGTTGATCTCGATGTTCTCCCGTGGTTTACGGCGAAATCTCACTTCTTGCCCCCGGCCAGGTCCACGTCTCGGTCGCCCTGCACCACCTCGACCAGCTTGATGGCTTCCTGCTCCATGCCCACCACCAGCTCATCGACACGGCGTTGCAGGAATCGATGGAAGAATACCGACGGAATACCCACCATCAGGCCCGCGGCCGTCGTGATCAGGGCTTTGGAAATCCCGCCCGCCAGCACCGAAGCATTGGTGCTCATGCCCGAACCGGTAAAGGCGCTGAAAATATCGATCATGCCCAGTACGGTACCCAGCAGCCCCAGAAGAGGAGCCATGGCGGCGATGGTGCCCAGGGCATTGATGTAGCGCTCCAGCTCATGGATGACCCGGGCGGCAGCTTCCTCGATGCACTCCTTCATGATCTCGCGACCGTGCTTGGAGTTCGCCAGACCTGCCGCCAGGATTTCCCCCAACGGTGAACTGGCCCGCAGCTCCTTGAGCTTGTCCTTGTTCAGTTGCTTGTCCTTGATCCAGACCCAGACCTGCCCGAGCAGATGCTCCGGGGTCACACGGCTGGCCCGCAGGGTCCACAGGCGTTCGGCAACGATACCCAGTGCCGCGATGGAACTCAGAATGATCGGCAACATCATCCAGCCGCCGGATTTGACCAATTCCCACACAGTGACAGCCCCCTCGGAAAAAGTGCGCCACTTTATCATACAGAATCGGCCGTGCAGGCCCGCCCCGCCAAAAGCCCGTGCATCGGGCCTCGGGAGACAGGTCCGCCTCCCCCCGCGTCAGCCCCTGTGCCAAGCGGATTCATGGCCCGGAGGACGGCGGGTCGCGCCAATAACGCCGCTGCCCGGCCTGGGTCGTCGGCGCAGCGAAGGCTCCAAGTTGCAGACGAATGGCACCGTGTTCGGCACTGTCGTAGACCGCCATGCCCAACCGTCGATAGCGGGCCATCACTCGAGGATGAGGGTGGCCGAACGCATTGCCTCGCCCTCTCGAGATCAGGACCGAATGAGGAGTGAGACGCGAGAGCAGTGCCATCGACGACGAGCTGCGGCTTCCGTGATGAGGCGCCGCCAGCCACTGGATGGGAACCGCCAAGGGGCCGTCGAGCAAGGCGCGCTCGGCGTGGCTATCGATGTCGCCGGTCAGCAGCAGCCGCTCGCCGCCGGCCTCGACCAGCAAGACACAGGACTTCTGGTTGCTTTCAAGAGCCGCTGCCCATCGCCACAGCTCAAACCTGACGCCGTCCCACTCCCACTGCGTACCGCTGTGGCAAGGATCGGCCTTCAGTGCAGCGGGTAAGGCGGCCGGATCTCCGCTGATGACCAGGGCGGTGGGCAAGCCGTTGTGCACCGCCCTGGCACCACCGGCGTGATCGGCGTCGGCATGGCTGAGCAGCATCAGGTCCAACCCGCCCACACCCAGTTTGCGCAAGGTGGGCAGCACCACACGCTCGCCTGCATCGGCGTCGCCGAAACGCGGCCCAGCGTCATATAGAAGGTTATGCCGTCGGGTACGCACCAGCACCGCCAGCCCCTGGCCCACATCCAGCTGCCAGATCTCGGCGTGCCCCGCCGGCACCTCGTCCCGCGGCGGAAAAACCAACAGCAACAGCATCGGCCAGCCCAGCACGCGCAGCGGCACGCCTTGCGGCAGCAATATGATGACAGCGCCAAGCGCTGCAATGCACCAGGCCCACACCGGTAGCGCAACCGGAACCCAGGCTGGCCATATTGCGCCGACCAGGGCCAATCCCCGGAACAGCAGGTCGAGCAGCCCACCGGCGATCCACAGCAATCCTTCACCGATGTATGGCACCGGCAGCAAGGCCGTTCCGAGCAATGCCGACGGCAACACCAACAGGCTGATCCAGGGCACCGCCACCAGGTTCACCAACGGCCCGCTGAGGCTGACCGGCAAACCCAGTATCAGCAGCAGCGGACACAGCCCCACCGCGACCAGCCACTGGGGGCGGGTCCAGGTTTGCCACCAGCGCCAGGGACCCAGGCGCCCGCCGAAGATGAAAATCAGTATGGCGACTGCGGCGAACGACAGCCAGAACCCAGGCCTCAGGCTTGCCAGCGGGTCGAACACCAGCACCCCGACCAGCGCCAGCAGCCACGCCCGCCACGGGTCCGGATGACGGAAGCGCAGGCGCCACAGCAACACCAGCCCGATCATCGCGCAGGCCCTTCGCACCGGCACTTCGAAACCGGCGAGCAAGCCGTAGCCCAACGCCGCGACAAAAGCCAGGAAACAGGCCCAGGGCAGCCATGGCAGGTGCGCCGGCCATAAACCGTAACGCGCCGCCCCGGCCACTGACAGGTACATCAGGCCGGCGAGCAGGCCAATGTGCTGCCCGGAAATCACCAGCAAGTGAACCGTGCCGGTGTCTTGCAGCACCTGCCATTCATCGCGGCTCAACCCTGCCCCATCGCCCAGGACCAAGGCGATCAGCGCGCCCGAGCGGCCTTGGACGTCGACCCGTGCCAGCGACTGGCGGACCCCATCGCGCCACGCTCCCTGGGCCGAAGCCAGGCGATGACCGTCCTTGACCGTACCGGTCGCGCCAATCCCCCGGCTCAGCAGCCAGGCGTCGTAGTCGAAACCATGAGGGTTCAGCAGACCCGTGGGCCGCTTGAGTTTCACCGCCAACCGCCAACGTTCGCCGCTACTGACCGGCGGCCCGCCAAACCAGGCCAGGCGCATCGATGACGGCAACCGGGTGCGCCGCGAACGGGCATCGGCCAGCTCGAAGCGCACCACGCCATCACCTTGTTGCGGCAACCCCACGACCCGCCCTTCGACCCAGCGGGTCTCGCCGTCCAGCGCCAAGGGCAATCGGTCGTCCAGTGCCCACTGCGCCCCCAGGCAGGCCCAGGCCAACCCCAGCAGGAAAAAACCCAGCGGGTAGGCTCGAAACGGTAGCAGCATCAAAGCCAGTACCGGCATGGCCGCCATCAGCCATGGCGACGGCAGCGCCGACAAGAAAACCGGGGCCGACAGACCCAGTGCAAGCGCGACCATTCCCCTGCGCATAACCCCATCCTTGAGAGTTCCTCACTCAGGCATAGTCGGTCTGCGGCACCGTGGCCGTTATCAATTGTCACAAAGTCTGAATCTGCCGCTCCTAGAATCCGGACATACTTGCGGCTTTATTGCTTTGAACCGACCGAGAAGCCTTATGCCCCGGCGCCTATTCAAACGTTACATGCCAGACCCAGCGATCATTCGGGAACACAAATCCTTACGCTTTCTCGGCGCCCTGCTGCACGATCCCAACCTTTGGCACCTCAATCGCCACTCCGTGGCCCGGGCAATGGCCGTCGGCCTGTTCGCCGCCTTTCTCCCCATCCCCCTGCAGATGCTGCTGGCCGCCGCGCTGGCCGTCACGGTCCGCGGCAACATCCCCATTGCGGTGAGCCTGGTCTGGCTGACCAATCCCATCACCATGCCGGCGGTGTTTTTCTGCACCTACCAGACCGGGGCGTGGCTGATGGACGTTCCTGCCCGGACCCTGCCCGATGAACTGACCTGGGCATGGATCACCGACCAGCTGTCCACTTTGTGGCGACCGTTCCTGCTGGGCTCGGTGGTGACTGGCCTGGTGCTCGGCGTCCTGGCGTATTTCGTGACCATGAGCTACTGGCGCTGGTGGGTGGCGCGGCAATGGAAAAAGCGCAAGAAAAGACGGCAGTGAAATGCAAAAAGGCCTCCCTGATCGGAGGCCTTTTCAGTGGTGCAAGGTAAATGCGCAGCCCGTTATGTCCGCATCCCGCGTCCGCTCACCAGCAACCGGGCGCAACCGATATAGAGCACCACCGTCGCCACCAGCATGAAGGTGATCGCGATGCTGATCCTGATGTCCGAAACCCCGAGGATCCCGTAGCGGAAGGCGTTGACCATGTGCAGCACCGGGTTGGCCAGGGACACGGTCTGCCAGAACGGTGGCAGCAGCGAGATGGAGTAGAACACCCCGCCCAGGTAAGTCAGCGGCGTGAGCACGAACGTGGGAATGATGGAGATGTCATCGAAGTTGCGCGCGAACACGGCATTGATGAAGCCCAGCAGCGAAAAGATCGTCGCGGTGAGCACCACCACCAGTATCGTCACTCCCAGGTGGTGCACCTGCAGATCGGTGAAGAACAACGACAGCAGGGTCACGATCAAGCCCACCGCCAGGCCGCGCAAGACACCGCCCAGGGTAAAGCCGATCAGGATCGTATGGGGCGAAACCGGCGAGACCATCAGTTCTTCGATGGAGCGCTGGAACTTGCTGCCGAAGAAACTCGACACCACGTTGCCGTAGGAGTTGGTGATCACCGACATCATGATCAGCCCGGGCACGATGTAGTCCATGTACGTGAAGCCACCCATGTCACCGATCTGCCGACCGATCAGGTTGCCGAAGATCACGAAGTACAGAACCATGGTGATGGCCGGCGGCAGCAAGGTCTGTGGCCAGATCCGCATGAAGCGGCGGACCTCACGGTAAACGATGGTGTTGAGGGCAATGAGATTGGGACGGAACTCGGAACTCATACCGCCACCTTCGCCAGGTTTTTTTCCACCAGGGACACGAACAGCTCCTCGAGGCGATTGGTCTTGTTGCGCAGGCTCTGCACTTCGATGTTCTGCAGGGCCAGCTGGGTGAACAGTCCGGTAATGCCGACGGACTTGTCCACCTGCACTTCCAGGGTGCGATGATCCAGCAGCCGGGCCGGATAACCGACCAACTGCGGCGCGCTATCGAGATCGCCCTTGAGGTCCAGCAGGAAGGTTTCCACATGCAGTTGGCTGAGCAGTTGCCGCATGCTGGTGTTCTCGACGATGGTGCCGTGGTCAATGATGCCGATGTTGCGGCACAACTGCTCGGCCTCTTCCAGGTAATGGGTGGTAAGAATGATGGTGATGCCTTTCTGGTTCAGCTCGGTCAGGAAGGTCCACATCGAACGACGCAGCTCGATGTCCACGCCCGCGGTCGGTTCGTCGAGGATCAACAGGCGTGGCTCGTGCACCAGGGCCCGGGCAATCATCAATCGCCGCTTCATGCCACCGGACAACGAACGGGACGGCACGTCGCGCTTGTCCCACAACCCCAGTTGGGTCAGGTAGCGCTCGGCGCGCTCGTTGGCGATCTTCGGCGGGATGCCGTAGTAACCCGCCTGGGTCACGACGATGTCGAAGGTCTTTTCGAACTGGTTGAAATTGAATTCCTGGGGGACCACGCCGATGGAGCGCTTGAGCGCGGCGGGTTCGCGGTCCAGGTCATGGCCGAAGACACTCACGGTGCCGCTGGTCTTGTTCACCAGCGTGGACAGGATGCCGATGGTGGTGGATTTGCCCGCGCCGTTGGGGCCGAGCAAGGCGAAGAAATCACCTTCGGCGACGTCCAGATCGATACCACTCAAGGCCTGGAAACCGTTGCCGTAGGTTTTGGTTAGCTGCCGGATGGACAGAGCGGAACTCATATCGGATCTACGCACCAAGAGGAGAGAAAAACATTAGGTTTTGTACGAAAAGTGCCTGCGCGACCTTTCGCACAAACCCTAGATAAGGGCGAGTGGCGAACAATGCAACCACTGGCGCAGGAGGTGCCATGGTGCTTGGCGTCGCCAAACAAGTACAGTCAAGCGTGTCGATAGTAAGTATTAAGTCAACGCGGTCATGACCGCCTTGCGATAAGCCGGACGCTGCTGCAATCGCGCATACCAGGCCTGCAGGTGAGGCAATGGGGCACGCTCGATGGGCATCTCGAACCAGGCATAAATGAAACTGCCCAGGGGAATGTCCCCCATGCCGATTTCATCGCCCGACAGGAAAGGTTGCTCGCCCAGCGCCTGGTCCGCCACTGCCAGCACCGCGTCGCAGACCTGGATCGCCGACTTGATGGCAGCCCAGTCCTGCTGTTCGGCGGGCGTGCGCAGGACACCCCAGAACACGGTGCGAAACGGATCGGCGAAGGTGGAAGTGGTCCAGTCCATCCATTTTTCAGCCTGGGCCCGAGCCTGAAGGTCGGTGGGGTACCAGGCCGAACCGGATGCGTGACGGGCCATCAGGTAACGCACGATGGTGTTGGACTCCCAGAGCACGAAACCATCGTCCTCGAGCATCGGAACCCGGCCATTGGGATTCTTCGCGCGGTATTCGGGCGTGTCCACCACGCCGAATGCGCCACCGGCGTCGATGGCCTCGAAGGCCAATCCCAACTCCTCGGCGCACCACAGCGCCTTACGGACATTCGATGAGTTTTTCCGGCCCCAGATCTTCAGCATCACGGCATCCTCGATGAATAAGTGCCGCAGCAGCATACGCCGGATCAGCCATGACTCAAATCGCCCTGCATGTCGCCCAGCACCGGCGCCAGCCGATCCTCGAACAGGTGCGGATAGCATTTTTCCAGGTGTTGGAAAAAGAACCCTTCCGGTACGTCGGGGAAAGGACCGTGGTCAGTGACGTATTCCATCGACCGGGCACCCTGGCGATTGAACGGATGGAAGATGCTGTCATGACGACCATCGAACTCCAGGGGCGCGACGTCGAACAACTCACACAAACCCTGGTTGAAGGCCGGCGTGGCCTTGACCCAGCGGTCGTTCAGGTACAGCTCGGTGTAACCGTGCATGGCGAACACATCGCTCCTGAGCAGCTCCAGCAGGCGCGGCGTGGACAAGTGATTGCGCACATCCGCCAGGCCGATCCGGGCCGGGACAGCACAGTGACGGGCGCAGGCGGCCAGCAACGTTGCCTTGGGCACGCAATAGCTTTCACCCAGGGCCAATGCATGACTGCCACGCAGAGTCGCCGGGTCGCGGCTGAAGGTATAAGGGTTGTAGCGCACTGCTTCGCGCACGGCGTAATACAGGCTGATCGCCTGCGCCGTCGGATCGCGGTCGGTGCCGCGGTGGGTTTCGGCGAACGCGATGACCGCAGGATGATCGCTGTCGATGAAGCGGCCGGGGTTCAGGTATTGCTGCATGGGGAAACCTCTCGCACTGCAACGCCGCTGGCAGGGTCAGAACTTGCTCCTGCACCGGCGCAACGCCTACGGCATCAGGGAAACGCTGAGTCTATCCACAGCCCTGATGCAGCGATAACGGCGTTTCGGCCAAACAATGGCGTTTTCTCTCCTTTTCGGCGAACGATTTCCCACGGCTGTTGCCAACCAGACTGGCGTAACGCATGCGAGATTTCCCACGAAACCCATCACATCGCGCTGACCGCCGGATTGACCGATGCCGTCTAAGCTCTGGGGGTCGGTCTTGCCTTGGTTCACGGAGGATTACATATGCTGTTGTTGTGGATACTGGTCCTGGTCGTCGGGATCGCCTGGCTGGCGCATCGGCGCATCGCCCCGCTACCCGTGCTGGGTGTCGTCGCGGTCTACCTGCTGGCCATGGGCATCTTCAGCCCCGCCCCCGGCTGGCTGATGGCGATCCTCTGGGTGGTGCTGGCCGCCATCGCGGCCCCCCTGCTGCTGCCGGACCTGCGCCGCAGATACTTCAGCGCGCCGATGTTCGAGTGGTTTCAGAAAACCCTGCCGCCCATGTCGGAGACCGAGCGTGACGCCATCGACGCCGGCACGGTGTGGTGGGACGGCGAGCTGTTCAGCGGTCGGCCCGATTGGGACACGCTGCTGGCCTACCCCAAGGTGCAACTGACCGAAGAAGAACAGGCCTTCCTCGACGGGCCCACCGAAGCACTCTGCGCCATGGTCAGCGACTGGCAGATCGGCCAGGCCATGGACCTGCCGCCCGAAGCCTGGGCGCACATCAAGGAGCACGGGTTCTTCGCGCTGATCATTCCCAAAGTCTACGGCGGCAAGGGTTTCTCCGCCTATGCCCACTCCCAGGTGGCCATGAAACTGGCGACCCGCAGCGGCGACCTGGCGTCGACCGTGATGGTCCCCAACTCCCTGGGTCCGGCGGAACTGCTGCTGCACTACGGCACCGAGGAACAACGCGACCATTACCTGCCACGGCTGGCACGTGGCGACGATATCCCCTGTTTCGCCCTGACCGGGCCACTGGCCGGCTCCGACGCCGGAGCGATGCCCGACACCGGCATCGTCTGCAAGGGAGAGTGGCAGGGCCAGGAAACCCTCGGCCTGCGCCTGAACTGGGAAAAACGCTACATCACCCTCGGCCCGGTGGCGACCCTCCTCGGCCTGGCGTTCAAGGCGTACGACCCCGACCACCTGCTGGGCGACGAAGAAGACCTGGGCATCAGCCTTGCGCTGATTCCCACCGATACACCCGGGGTCAATATCGGTCGCCGTCACCTGCCCCTCGGCGCGGCGTTCATGAACGGACCGAACTGGGGCAAGGACGTGTTCATCCCCCTGGACTTCCTCATCGGCGGCCAGGCCATGCTCGGCAAGGGCTGGATGATGCTGATGAACTGCCTGTCGGTGGGGCGCTCGATCTCCCTGCCGGCGGTGGGAACCGGGGCGGCGAAATTCACCAGCCTGGTAACCGGCCAGTACGCCCAGGTGCGGGAGCAGTTCAACGTACCGTTGTCGGCCTTCGAAGGCATCCAGGAGGCCATGGCTCGAATCGGTGGCAATGCCTGGCTGATGGATGCCGCGCGCATGCTCACCGCCAACGCGGTGGACCTGGGTGAAAAACCCTCGGTGCTGTCGGCGATCCTCAAGTACCACCTGACCGAACGCGGCCGCGAGTGCATCAGCCACGCCATGGACGTGCATGGGGGCAAGGGCATCATCATGGGCCCGAACAACTACCTGGGGCGCAGCTGGCAAGGCGCGCCGATCTTCATCACCGTGGAAGGCGCGAACATCCTGTCGCGCAACCTGATGATCTTCGGCCAGGGGGCGATCCGCTGCCATCCTTTCGTACTCAAGGAAATGGCCCTGGCCACCCGCGAGGACAAGGACCAGGCGCTGCTGGAATTCGATCGGCTGCTGCTCAAGCACATCGGCTTCGCCGTCAGCAATGCCGCCAGTACCCTGGTGCTGAACCTGGGGCTGGGGCATTTCGAAAGAGCTCCGGGCGACACCTTGAGCCAAGGTTATTTCCGAGCGCTCAACCGACAGGCAGCGGCATTCGCCCTGCTGGCCGACCTGAGCATGATGTTGCTGGGCGGCGAGCTCAAACGTCGCGAACGCCTGTCGGCACGCCTGGGCGATGTGCTCAGCCATCTGTACCTGGCCAGTGCGGCCCTCAAGCGTTACCACGACCTGGATTCACCGGACCATATGGCGCCGCTGTTCACCTGGGCCATGGAAGAAAGCCTCGGCCAGTCGGAGCGTGCGCTGGACGAACTGCTGGAAAATTTCCCCAACCGGTTGCTGGGTGGCCTGCTGCGCTGCGTGGTATTCCCCTTCGGCCGCCGCCACAAGGGGCCGAGCGACCGCCTGGATGCCGAAGTGGCCGCGGTGATCGGCCGGGCCAAGGGCGATCCGACCCTCGAGGAGTTGTTGCAGGGCTGCTATCGCCCACAATCGATCGACGACCCCGTGGGCGCCCTGCAGCACGCCGCCGACCTGCTGACCGCTGCGCATCCCACGCAACGCAAGTTGCATACGGCACTCAAGCAAGGCCAGCTCAACCCGGTCCCGGGGGAACACCTCATCGACGCCGCCCTCGAAGCGGGAGTGCTGCAGGCCGGCGAAGCCCAGGCCCTGCGCGAGGCCGAAGCGGCGCGACGCAAGGTCATCGACGTGGATGATTTCGACAAGGAGGCGCTGACACTCGCCGAAGGCAGGGTCCGCTGATCCCGCCGACCGGTTCCACCATGTAAAAACGGGCGCGGTGGCTTTATACTCCCGCGCCCGTTTTGCTCTTGAGGACTTATCTCGTGTCCAACGTCGTTGCCGATCACCTTCTCCTGCTTGACCACTTGCGCAGCATCCTGGTCGCCGTGGGTGAGGCCGAACAGGTTCCCGAAGAAAGCCATGCCTTGTTCCTGGAGCGCTTCGACGAGTTGCGTGCGCAATTGCCCATCGACCCGATCGAAAGCCAGTACCTGGGCCAGGATCTGCTGTGCCAGGTGATCGTACGTTACCCACAGGTCGCCCATCTCGTACCTCGCGACCTGTTGTGGTACTTCGGCGGTGACTGCCTGCACTACATGCCCGATGAAGAAATCAGCCTGTACCAGGCGCTGGAGGAGCGCCGTTTCGAAGCCGAACAGAACGACGAGCCGTTCGACTGGAACCAGGAAAAACAATTGCTGGCGATGTCGGACCAGGACAGCAAGCACTGATCTCGATCCAGTCACGCCAAAGGCCCGCACGGTTGATCCTGCGGGCCTTTTTATTGGGAAACCGAAACAGGCGCCAGGCCTTGGATCATTCCTGGAAGGAATGCGAACCAAGGGCTCCTCAGGGCAAAAGACATTTTATTGACACGTGTTTTGCCATCATTTCGCCGACCGTCACTTTTTAGGCGTTTTTTTCATTTCAGGCGTGGCGCTTTGCCATAGGTCGACTACCTTCAAACAGAAGCGAGAACGATGGCAGGCAGAGCGCCCTTGCGGGCGAGCTGTGGATATCCGCCATTGGCTCGACGACCGGAGCTTTCCGGGTCTTGAGGATGTTTTCGAAAGCCGCCCGCCGTTCAGTCGGGCCGGTGATCGTCGCTGGCGTTCAGCGGCGAATTCCGTACCGGCTCATTGAGTCGCGTGGTGAGTGAGGGGGTTGCCCGGGCCCCATAAATGATCCGAGGCATCGTTCAAGCCTATGGACGGCCAGTCTGTCGAGGATCATCTTATGAGCTACCGTACCGTGCCCGCTATAAAACACCTTATCCATGGCTTGTTCTGGATGGGCCTTGGCCTGGATGCGGCGCAGGCCGCACCTGCCAGCTGTGCGCAACTGGACAAGTTGCCGGCCACCTTCGTGGTTGGCCAGGGCCTCCAGGACGAATTGCGTATCCTGGCGCCCGTGACCAAGCTGGCAGTGGGCGACCCGAAAATTGCCGACGTCCAGCCCAGTGGCAGCGACGCTTTCATTCTTACGGGCATCGCGCCGGGCGCCACCAGTCTGATGGTCTGGACGGAATGCTCGAAAACGCCCCGCCAAAGCATGATTTTCGTCGAAGGCCGGGCCACCGCGGCGTTGACCAGCGCGGCCAGCGTGCCTACCGAGGATCCGATGCTGCTGGCCCAGGTGCAGACCGATATCCGTTTCGTCGAGGTCAGCCGGACCAAGCTCAAGGAAGCCTCGACCTCGATCTTCGGCAGCCGTGGCAACTTCCTGTTCGGCTCCCCTCGGACCTTGCCCACCATCGGTGGCGTGGTCCGGCCGTCGCTGCCGGTCAACAACGACATGTTCAACCTGTCATTCGCCACCGGGCAAACCCTGCTGATGATCAACGCACTGGAAGGCAGCGGCTTTGCCTACACCCTGGCGCGGCCGAGCCTGGTAGCCCTCAGTGGCCAGAGCGCGAGCTTCCTGGCCGGTGGCGAGGTGCCAATCCCGGTGCCCAGCGCCGGCAGCGACAACGTCTCCATCGAATACAAGGAGTTCGGTATCCGCCTGACCCTGACGCCAACCGTCATCGGGAAAAACCGCATTGCCTTGAAGGTGGCTCCGGAAGTCAGTGAGCTGGATTTCACCAACGCCGTGAACATCGCCGGCACGCTGGTTCCGGCGCTTACCGTGCGCCGTACCGATACCAGCATTGCCCTGGCCGACGGCGAAAGTTTCGTCATCAGCGGCCTGATCAGCACCCGCAACGCTTCCCAGGTGAACAAGTTTCCGGGATTGGGCGATGTTCCGATTCTCGGCGCGTTCTTTCGCGACAACTCCATCAACCGCGAAGAACGGGAACTGTTGATGATCGTCACGCCGCACCTGGTCCAACCCCTGGCTGCCAACGCGCAACTGCCGACGTTGCCGGGCGAACAGCTGCGCAACTACGACCCTAATTTCTACCGGATGTACTTTCTCGAAAACGGCGAGTTCGACAACCGCACGGGTCTTTCCCAATGAGCCGGCGCCTGCTGTGCCGGCGTCCAGGGATCGAGCCTGTAACCAGGGGACATTCAATGAAAGCAATCATCGCGTTGACGGCCAGCCTGGTGCTCGCCGGCTGTGCCAGTAACGGCGTGGCGTCTCGCCCGACCAGTTGCGTCAAGCCCGGATCCGACCAGGAGCTGGCCCTGAACCTGGCCGACGACATGGCCAATGACGGTCGCTTGTACGCCAGCCTCGCCAACCTCGAGGGGCTGCCCGAGGACCTGGTCCAGGTCCGCTTGCGCAAGGCCCGGGTCCTGCGCCTGATGGGGCGTAACGAAGCGGAGCCGTTGTACCAGAGCCTGCTCGGGACCTGCCTGGCCGCCGATGGCGAACATGGCCTCGGCCAACTGGCCGCCGCCAGGAACGACAATGCCACCGCCATCGAACACCTCGAACGTGCGGTGAAAATGGCTCCCACCGAAGGAAAGATCCGCAACGACCTGGGCGTTGTCTATCTGAACCAGCGCCGGATCCCTGAAGCACGCTTCGAGTTCATGACCGCCATGGAACTGCGCCAGTCGGATTCCCTGGCGGCGCTCAACATGGTGACGCTGCTGATCTACCAGGACAACTGGAAACAGGCCGCCGAACTGGCAAGCATGGCCAGGCTGAGTCCCAGCCAGGTGGCAGACGCCCAGGCCCGCGCGGAAAAAATCAGGGGCATGACCAACAAGGTGGGGATCACACAGGCCGACCGTCTGACCGAGGTAGCCGATGTCTCATCCGGCACGGTCAAGTAAGCATTGCGAGGAGTTCAAGAGATGAAAACCAAACAACTGTCGATCGTGTGCATGGCCTGCCTTTGCACCACCGCCTGGGCAATCGAGCCCGGTCCTTCTTCCGCCGCCCAACAAGGCACCGAGAGCTGGATGCAGCTACAGATTCGCGGAGTGGTTGCCTCCACCCACCTGCAAACCGCCTCGGCCACCGAACGCGAACTGGCCATGCAGCGCTGGCTCAATAGTTTCAACTATCCGATCCCGGAGTACTTCGACCAGGACTCGGGTGGAGAGATCACCAGCAGCAAATGAAATCCGGCAACAATACAGATCGCCCCGAGGCCCCAGCGCCCTGGGGCTTTTTTTATACCGTTGGCAAGGCTCGATTCCTTTGCCGGAGCTGGCTGATGCATCACGAAGCCAGCGCGTAGGACGCCAGACAACCCAACGGGGCACGCGCCCTCGTCACATTCAGAATCACACACCCTTGTGGCGCATCGCAGGGCTGCGCCCCGACAGCGGCACAACTCCACCCCGGCTGATGCAGCACGAAGGTGGACTCCAAGGCCTCCATGCGACCCGAAGAGCGCACGCATCCCGTCACAGGGTACTGAGGCGAGACTTAAGAATAGGCTGGAACAACCCTGGCGAGGGCGGTTGTGCCCCTGGGCCCAACCGCCGCAAACAACAAGGGCCGCGAGGCGGCCCGGAGGGGAGCAAGCTTTCTCGTCAGCGCAAGCCAACGTTCGCAGGCGCGGCTACATATTGCCGAAGGCCCTGAACACGCCAATCATGGCGGGCCCGATGGCGACCAGGAAGAAGCTTGGCCAGAGGCAGAAGATCAAAGGAAAGATCAGCTTGGTGCCGATCTTCGCCCCCATCTCCTCGGCGGCCTGGGTCCGCCGGTCGCGAAATTCATCGGCATAGATACGCAGGGTATCGGCCACGCTCGTGCCGAAACGGATGCTCTGCGCCAACAGGCTGACCAGGCCCTGGATGTCCTCCAGCCCGGTGCGCACGGCCAGTTGCCTGAGCGCCTCGGTGCTGGTGATGCCGGCTCGGATCTGCGCATTGACCAGGGCCAGCTCTTCGGCCAGCTCGACCTGGCTGACCGACATTTCTTCCGCCACCCGTTCGATGGTGGTAGGCAGGGCCAGGCCCGATTCGACACACACCACCATCAAGTCCAACGCATCCGGAAATGCCGCACGCAACCGGCCTTGTCGCGCCTGCTTGCGCTTGCCGACATAGATCGCCGGCAGCAACCAGCCGACCCCCGCCACCACAGTCACGATCAGCAGCCCGACAATCAACGACACCTTGATCAGCGGCAGCAACACCAACGCGATACCGAGCAGCAGCAACGGCAGCATCAAGCGCACGGCCCAGTACATCTGCACCGCCGATGCGGACCGGTAACCGGCATGGGTCAGCAAGGTCTGGGTGGCGGATGCCTGGGCCTGGTCGGTCGAGGCAAAGCGCTGGCCTACCCGCTCCAGCAGCAGTTGCAGGTTACCGGGGGCCTGCTGTCCCGCCGACGTGCCGCCATAGCCGCGCTTGATCAAGGCCAGGCGTCTCTGCACCGGGTCCTGCAGGCCCAGCAGCAGCAAGAGCACAGCGACCACCGCCAGTACCGTACTGACACCGATCACGGCAATGAACAGCAGCCGTGCCACCTCCTCGCTTCCTGTAAACCGACTGAACAACCCGAGCAAAAAATCCATGACTGATACCTCGCGGCAGGACGGCGCTTAAACCTGGATCCGAATGATTTTTCGAATCCAGAAAATCCCGATCAACATGGCGCAGAACGCACCGATGATCAGCTTGTGGCCTATGGGGTCGTTGATCAGCACCGGCATATAGCTGGGGCTGGTGAGCACGATGGCGATCGCCAGCACGAAGGGGATCGCCACCAGCACCCAGGCCGACATCCGTCCTTCCGCCGAGAGGGTCCGGATCTTGCGGTGAAACCGGAATCGCCCACGGATCAGCCGGCTGAGGCGTTCCAGCACTTCGGTCAGGTTGCCGCCGGTCTCGCGGTGGATCAGGATCGAGGTCACCAGCATCATCACGGTCATGCTGGGCATGCGCTCCAGCAGGCCCAGCATGGCCCGGCGCACGTCGTTACCGTAGTTGATGTCGGAAAAGGTCATGCCGAACTCCTGGGCGACCGGGCCCTTGTGCTCATCGGCCACCAGGCGCAGGGTTTCGTTGAACGGATGACCGGCGCGCAACGCCCGGCACATGGCGTCCAGTGCATCCGGCAGGCCTTCCTCGAACGTGGCGAACCGCTTGCTGCGGTCGCGCATGATCTTGAGTACCGGCAACCAGAACAATCCCGACAACGCCAGCAGGGCCATCCACCACACCTGCGAAATCATCAGGACCACGGCCCCGCCTCCCATTCCCAGGGCCAGGCCCAGCAGCATCACCCGGTAGGCGCGATATTCGTGACCGGACTGCTCGATCAACTGGGTCAGGTTGGCCATCAATGGCAACTGCTCCAGGCTGGCTTCCAGGGGGGACAGGCGCGTCAGGTATTTCTGCCGCAACACCGTCTGCATGTTGGGCAGGTGATTGGCTTTTTCCAATACGTGCAAGCGTCCGCGAATGCGCTTGCGCATCTTGCCGGCCTCGCCGAACACCGGCACCACCACGCCCTGGGACAAGAGGAAGACCGCGATGAACACCATGCCCAGGAAAATCAGAATGAACTCAGCAGGGATATTGTTCATGACGAACGGGCCTCCATCCATTCAGGGCGGAACATGGTCAATGGCAACTCGATGCCGCGCTTGGCCAGCACGTCGCGAAAGGCCGGGATCATGCCGCTGGGTCGATACTCCCCGAGCACCTCGCCGTTTTCGCCGATACCCTGGCGCACGAAAGAGAAGATTTCGGTCATGGTGATGATCTCTCCTTCCATGCCGTTGATCTCCTGCATGCTCACCACGCGGCGCTTGCCGTCTTCTTGACGCTCCAGCTGGATCACCACATCGATGGCCGAGGCAATTTGTTGACGCATCGCCTTGATAGGAAAAGTCGCGCCAGCCATCGATACCATGTTCTCGATTCGTCCCAGGGCATCGCGGGCGGTGTTGGCGTGGATCGTGGTCAGGGAGCCATCGTGGCCGGTGTTCATGGCCGTCAGCATGTCCAGCGCCTCGGCGCCGCGCACTTCGCCGATGACGATGCGGTCCGGGCGCATCCGCAGGCTGTTGCGTACCAGTTCGCGCTGGCTCACCTCGCCGCGTCCCTCGATGTTCGAAGGCCGGGTTTCCAGACGGACCACGTGGGGCTGCTGCAGCTGCAGTTCGGCCGAGTCCTCGATGGTGACAATGCGTTCGTTATGCGGGATGAAGCTGGACAGCACGTTGAGCATGGTGGTCTTGCCGCTGCCGGTCCCGCCGGAAATCAGCACATTCAGGCGTCCGCGCACGATGGCCTTGAGCAACAGGGCAATGGCCGGGGTCATGCTGCCCACCTGGATCAGGCTGTCGGTGTTGAGCAGGTCCACGGCAAAGCGCCGGATCGACATGCTCGGACCGTCGATGGCCAGGGGCGGGATGATCGCGTTGACCCGCGAGCCGTCCTTGAGCCGGGCGTCCACCAGGGGCGACGACTCGTCGATACGCCGTCCCAGGCCGGAGACGATGCGGTCGATGATATTGAGCAGGTGCTGGTCGTCACGGAAGCGAACGTCAGTGCGTTGCAACTTGCCGAAGCGCTCGACATAGACCGAGGCATGCCCATTGACCAGGATGTCGGACACGCTATGGTCGGCCAGCAAGGGTTCCAGCGGCCCCAGGCCAAGCACCTCGTCGGTGATCTGCTTGATGATCAACTGGCGACCGGCGGAACTCACCGGCGCCGAATGCTCGTCCAGCAGGCGCTGGCAGATATCACGGATCTGCCGCGTCGCCTCGGCCTGCTCCAGGGCGTCGAGCAAGGACAGGTCCATGACCTTGAGCAACTGCTGGTAGATCCGTTCCCGCCATTCGGCTTCCACCGGGGAGACCTGGCTGCGGGTTTCATAGATGACATCCGGGACAGCCTGTTCCCAGGCCATCAGTTCATCGGTCGGGTCCGGCAGGCTGTCGCCGTTCTGGGCCGCCATCGAGGCACCGGGCTTGGCGGATTGTTTGCGCAAGCGGTTGCGGAAATCGCTGATCATGGGTCATCCCCCGAAAAAACGGTTGAAGGCACGTTTGAGCAGGCCTTTGTCTGCCGCCATCTGGTGACCGACCAGGTCTTCGGTCAAATCGCGCAGGGCCACGGTGATAGCCGCCCTCGGCGCATGCAGCCCCAACGGCACGCCAGTGTTCTGACTCTGGCTGACCAGGTTGAAGTCATTGGGTAATCTGGACAGGTTCGCGCAGCGCAAGGCCTCGCCGATATCCTTGAGGCTGATGGCGGCGGCTTTGTCGTAGCGGTTGACCACGATCTGCAACTGGTCCCCGCGCATGCCCAGGTCTTCGCGCAGGATCCGCACCAGGGCGCAGGCGTCGCGCAGGTGACTGACGCTCTGCTGCACCACCACGTAGACCCGGTCCACCTGTTCCAGCACCGCGCCGGTGAGGTGGTCGATCTGCCGCGGCAGGTCCACCACCACCCAGTCGTAGCTGGTACGGGCCAGTTGCAACAAGGCATCGAGCTGTTCGGGCTGGGCATCCTGGGGCAGGCACAATTCGCCGGCCCGGCCACCCAGGACATGAAGGGTCGGGCTGAAATGGCTGCAGAAGCCGCGCAACGCCATACCGTCCAGGTCATCGACCTGCTGCAGCACCTCCAGATGACTGTGGGACTGGGCCACATCGAGGTAGTGGGTCACGCTGCCGAATTGCAGGTCCATGTCCAGCAGCAGTGTGTTGCCGGCCCGCATGCTGAGCTGTTGGGCCAGATTGCAGGCCACCAGGGTCCCGCCGGAGCCGCCCTTGGCACTGATCACGGCCACCAGCTTGCCCTCGGCGCCATTGCCCAGACGTACCTCCGCCACCAACCGATTCAAGGCTGCCACCAGTTCCGTCTCGGCGAACGGCTCGGGCAACACATCCCGTGCACCGGCCTGCATCGCCAGGCGCATGCCTTCCTGGTCGCCGAGCAAGCCACACACCAGCATCGGCGGGCGCTCATGGGCCGGACGTTGCAACAGTGCGGCCAATTCCTCGCGCCACAGATGGCTGACCCGCAACAGCAGCAGGTCGGGCATGCGGTCCAGCCCATAAAGGGGATCGACATGGCCGTTGCTCACCAGGCGCGTGCTCACCTCCAGGCTCGGCATACGCTGGCAGACGCATTGCAGGTCGCGCAAGGATGTGGCGTCGCGACTGCTGATCAGCAGCCGCAGCCCGGCTTTGCCGGTGGCGGACGAGAGCGGAGTTTCCCTGGTATTCAGCATGGTGTGATCTCCCCGGAATCGGAATGACGCCCAAGGCTTTCGCGTGGCAAGGTTGCCCGGAACGGGGGCAACGTAATGGGCACGCCCAAGCCGGGAATGAACAGATTGAAAACGTAGTTCTGCACGCTCAGGCGGACATAGCGGATGGCCCGGAAGCCACTGGCACTGACCGTGTCGGCGGGGTTCGCCACCACCGCGCCATTGGCGTCCAGATAGGTCAGCGCCAGGTTCGAGGTGGCCAGGCTGCTGATCAGCTGGCTGGTCCCGGCATCGGTCGCGGCATTGAAGATGGCCCGGCGCAGCACCACCGGATCGCTGATGTTGCACACCGCCGCCAGGCGCGCGCCCCGGCGTGCGGCTTCGTCCAGTGCATTGGCGACGAAGTACAGCCGGCCCATTTCCACCACGCCGAACAGCAGGATGAACACCAGCAGGCCAACGAAGGAAAACTCCACGATGTACGTGCCGCGCATGTGCTTCATGTTTATCTGCCTGTTCATCACAGCACCCTCATGACCGTTGTCGCGACCAGCGGTATGCCCAGCGGCATGGCGTTGCCAAAGAACGCCGGAATCGATCCGCTGCAGTTGCCTGCGCCAATCACCGGGCAGAAGGGGTAGGTAATGGTGACGCGCACGTGATCGCTGCCCACGACGGCGACTTCCACATGGGCCGTCGTCAAACCCGACACCACAGGGCTGCCGACCGCGTTAGGCACGCCGTACACCGCGACGTTCTTGGTCTGGGTCTGCAATGTACTGGTCAGGGCGACACCTCCCAAGGTGGAGTTCCAGGCCTGGCTGGCGACGAAACGATCGGCTTCGCGGCTGGCCTGCAGCAGCACGTTGTACTGCAAGAGCATGCGGCCGAATTCGCCGAAGGCCAGCAGCAACAGCAGCAACAGCGGCAGCACCAGGGTGAACTCCACCAGCGCCACGCCTCGCTGGGCCTGGGGTGGATCGAACGGGGCAAGTCTCATGAAGCCTCCTACGAGTCGGTGCTCGGAGTGCCGCTGCCGTTGAGATAGGTCTTGTAGAGCTGGATGATCTGCGGGCCGACATCGGTGGATGGCGTAGGGCCCGGTACCCCGTCCCCTTCGCACTCCTGCACGAACTGGCCGAAGACCAGGGAGTCCGAGCCGCCGCCGTCCACCGGTTGCACGACGAAGTAGCAGCCAAAGCCCAGGACCGGAATCGAGGTGGAGCCGCCCTGCTTGCCGGTGCAGTTGCCGATCACGATCTTCAGCATCCGGCGCTCGAACACCCCATTGCTTTCACAGCCACTGCCGCTGCCGGCCACACAGGCGGCGACCTGGGTTCGCCAGTCGTTATAGTCCTGGATCGCCTCGCCACCCGCCGTGAGATCGCCGTTGCTCGCGGTCACGGGTTGGTTCTTGTATTTCGCCTGGGCAAGCGCATCGTCATAGGTCATCGCCGGATTGCTCGACGAGGTCACCAGGTCCGGCGGATAGTCGGACGAACTGACGGGGCCGTTGTAGATGCCGAAGCGTGTATTCAAGCCCTGGGAGGTGGGACCGGCCTTGTTGCCGGGAGCGGTCTGGACGTTGTCGCCCACGCTGCGGCAGACCGAGCCTCCACCGGCCAGGTCTTCCCGGACCGCACTGCCGCCGGAGCCGAAATCCAGCAGTTGGAAGTTGCCGGGACCGATGGGCGACGTATTGCCCGCCGCCGTCTTCAGCACCTCCAGGTCACCGAAGTGGTAACCCCAGAAATTGCCGGCGGAGGGGTCGTACTGGTTGGGATCGCCGCAGACCATCAGCGGTGCCAGGTCACAGGGCGAAGTCGGGCTGGGGCCCGCAGTAGCGATCGCCGCCACGGCCTTGCCGCCGAGACCGGCGCTGCCCATGGTCTGGACGAAACTCCAGAAGAACCCGTTCAATTGATAACTGGACACCGACACCCGTACATACTTGGCATCCGTCGGCCCCGGGTAAGAGAAAGGGCCATAGACACTGCTGGCCAACTCCACCACGGCGAATGCCCCCGGGTTACCGGCCACTGCGCTCGCCAGTTCGGCGTTACCCAAGGCATCGGCATTTTTCGTCAGGGTATCGAGGGCTGCGGCACGCGTCGTGCTGGCCATGTTCAGGCCGCCCACGACCTGGCTGAGGGTCTTGGCGCCGCTCAGCGCCGCGGCATCCACGGCATTCTGCAGGCGGGTCTTGTTGAGCAGCATGTGACCGCCATCCAGGGCCAATGCCGCCATCATGGAGATCGCCACCAAGGCGATCACCATCAGTACACTCACTGCCCCTCCCTGGCGCTGCCGAATATTGGAACTCATCATCACGCCCTCGCTGACTGCTTGAGGATCGTCATCGCCTGGGAGCCAGGCCGTTTCGTCCGCGCGAATCAGCGGACGTTGATCACGCTGCTTTCAACCCCTCGGATCACCGTGACCGCCCCGCCGTCCGGCGCCTTGGCGCGGCGTTGCACCACGGGCCTTGGTACCGGGGCAGCCGCCACCGCCATGACCGGCGCGGGAGCGGGTGGCGCGACGGCCGCGGCTTTTTTCTCCAGGTTCAGCGGATTTCGCAGGGCCAGTTGCAACTTGCCTTCGGTCTGTGCGGTAACCAGGGCCTCCGCCTCCGCGGCGGTCATCTCCAGCGTCACGGCCCGCACTACCACTGGCTGGGTCTTGTCGGTGCCCGCCGTCTGGTCGACCGCCAGCACCCGCAGGTTTTCCAGGATGGTCCGGGACACCGCGTTGTTGCTGCCGGCACTGGTGGTCTTGGTCGCCAGCACATCGACCCGGTTACCCGGCAACAGGAAGCCGCCCACGCCGACCACATCGTCCACCCGTACCGAAATGGCGCGCTTGTCCGGGGCGATCAGCGAGGCCAGGGTGCTGCCTCCCAGATGCTCGCTCAGGCGCGCCCCCCGCACGATGTCACCGCGCAGGATGTCGAACGTGGCGATCTTGCCCACGGCCTTTTCGCTGGAATCGAAAGCGTCTTCCGGAATCGTGTCCATGGGCATGCGCACGGTCGTGACCTGCTGGGCCTCGACCATCTGCCCGAACGGGATCTCCACCGTGGCGACCACCACGCTTCGAAGGTGATCGTCAGGCGTGGCATTGAGTCGTGCGCTCAGCCAGGAGTCGGCCATCCATGCGGCACCGAGGCCCATTACCAGGGAAACGCCTATCAGCGAAAGCGTACGAGAGCTCATGTCGGTATCTCCGAATCAAAGGAAGTCGAGCTGAACGAAATAGTTGTGCCACGCCCATTCCAGCTCCTGGGGCGCCAGCGGCCCGGAGCCGCCCAGGTAACGCTGGCGGTCCAGCGCCATGTTCAACAGATCACGTGGATGGCAAGGCACCAGGGGCATGCCTTCGCCCGCATAGAGCCGCTGCAGCACGTAGCGCACCAGCAACGGATCGTAGGGAATGCCCAGGCGCTCGCATTCCTGGCGCCAGATGCGCTCGTATTCCTCAGGCTTGAGGTAGCCGAATTGCACCTTGTAGCCAATGCGCCGCAGGAAGGCCTCGTCGGCCAGTTCCAGGGGGTTGAGGTTGGTGGAAAACACCAGGATCAGGTCGAACGGCAGCTCACAGTGACGACCGCCGCCCAGGTTGATGAAGTCGCGCTTCTCTTCCATGGGCACGATCCAGCGGTTGAGCAGCTCGGCCGGCGCCATGCGCTGGCGGCCCATGTCGTCGATGATGAACAGGCCGTTACTGGCCTTGAGCTGCAACGCGGCCTGGTATTGGCGGGTGAACGGGTCGTAGCGCACATCCAGTTGCTCCATGCTCAACTCGCCGCCAGTGATCACGATGGGGCGCTTGCAGCACAGCAAACGGCGGTCGATGCCCTCGTTGAGCATCAGGTTGTTCGATTGGCTGTTGTCGTCCAGGCGCTGGTGGACCTGCGGGTCGTAGATTTCGATCACCGACTCGTTGATGACAATGGCGTGGGGAACCCAGATGGCCTCGGCGAACAGACGGATCAGGCGGCTACTGACATACGTCTTGCCGGTGCCCGCAGGGCCGTAGATCATGATGGCCCGACCGGAGTTCAGCGCTACACCCAACTGGTCGAGCATGCTTTGGGTCAACACGATCCCGGACAGGGCCCGTTGCATTTCGTTGGCGGTGATTCGGCCATGGTGAATGGTCTGGATCTTGATCAGCGACCGGTAAGTGCTCACCGGGAACGGGGCCGCACCGATGTAGCCACTGCGGGACAAGGCGTCACGGGCCGAGCTGCGACCGCGCTCGGTCAGGCCATAGCGCAGCCCCTGGACACTCGCCTGGCCGATCTGGCCAAGCACTTCGACACGCCCGTCCTTGCGCAGGAACGCGAGGACTTCCTCCAGTACCGCGCCGGTCAGCGCCAGGCGCTCCACCAGCCGCGGCATGTCCAGAACGCCGGCATCATGCAGATGCTTGCACACCAGTTCGCCGAGGAAGCTGTCGGACAGGCCGGTGTCGCGAATGGTGCAGGGCTGGGGTGCCAGGCGCTGTACCGCCTCCCGTTCGCTGGGGTAGGCATCACTATCGTTGATGACGTGCATGACTAGACTCCCCAGCCGTCGGCAACCAGCTGCCAATAGACGCTGTTCAAGGTGCCGATCAGGATGGCAATCGAATAAGGAAAAGGTTTGCCGGCCACTTCATCCGTCGTGGGCGCCAGGTAAGCCTGGGCTCTGAGGATCAGCCAGTAGCGGCCAAGGGTCTGGAGCAGTTGACCGCGGGCCAGGACAATCAGGAAACCGCACACCCCGCCTGCGATCAGGCTGAACAGCGCCGCCCACAACGCATAATGGAACGGCAGGAAACTGCCCACCATGGCCATCAACTTGACGTCTCCCGCCGCCATGCCGCCCACCGCATACATGGGCAGGAACAGCCCGAAGCAAATCAGCATGCCCAACAGGCTGTCACCCAGCCCGGCGATGCCAGCTGCATAGACCTGACCGGCCACTCCCAGGGCGAGCCCCAGCAGGACCAGCGTGTTGGGAATGCGGTGGCGAAGCAGATCGCTCACCACCGCCACACCCAGCAGTCCTACCAGCAGTACTGTCGATACCAGCAATTCCATGGACATGACGCGTCTCCCGGTTGCAGTGATCGTTAGCAGGCAACGTTGCCATTGACGGCCTGGCACAGGGCACGGATCTTGGTATCCACGGCGCCACCCAACAGGACGAACGCCGCGGCCACCGCGACCGTGATCAAGCCTCCCGCCACTGCGTACTCGACGATGGTCAAGCCGTCTTCATCTCTGGCGAACTTGCCGATCGAAGTTCTGATTGTGTGCAGAGTCATTTCATTTACCTCGTCTTCGGAAAGAAGCTGGGGTCGGGGGACAGCGCGAGATCCATTCGAATCAGTTGGTTGTACTCACTGCTAAAGAGTCGCAAGCGCTATTCCATGAAGTTGCCGCGTCCCCTGCCGTAATGGTTACGATCAGCAGGCAACGTTGCCGTTGACGGCCTGGCACAGGGCACGGATCTTGGTATTCACGGCACCGCCCAGGAGAACGAAGGCAGCGGCCACCAGTACCGTGATCAACCCGCCGGCCACTGCGTATTCCACAATGGTCAGGCCGTCTTCATCTTTGGCGAACTTCACTACCGAAGCCTTGATTGTTTGAAGAGTCATTTCGCACACCTCATCGGGGTTGTTTTAAAGGCAGTACATTGCGAACTGCCTGATGCAACCCTAGTCAGGGGGCGGGAGAGCCGTTAGGAGGATTTTGCACATCCCTAGGACTTTTTTGCGCAGGTTCGCGCAGAGGACATCACCCCGCGCCGCAGCCGACACTGAGGGGGGATGGAGATAAGGGATCGATTTCTTAGAAGAATTTATTCGGCGAGATGATGGCACATTGACGATACTTCCGGCTAAAGGGCAGGAAGAACCACCTGGACAGGCACATGACGTCGAATCTGACCGGAAAGCCAAAGTTGTTGTGGTTCGATCTGACCCATGATCGGTCCACGAATGAACTCATCACTCAGTTCGAGGAATCCTGCATCTGCACACTGGGCAAACATGCCATGTTGCCCGGCGCAGAGCAGGTGGACATGATCTGCATCCATTTCGACCGGCCGGACACCCCCGGCCTGAGGCGCCTGCTGGAGATCAAGCGCACGGTACCCGCCATCCCCATTACCATGTTCACGGTGCAGCATTCCGAAGAGCTGGCGGTCTGGGCGATGCGCTCCAGCGTCTGGGAATACATGGTGCTGCCCCTGTCGACCACCGAAAGGAAACGCTACCTGGCGGCCCTGGTGCAATTATGCGAGCTGCGGCGCAACGCCCTTGGCCGGGGCAAAGCCTCGCAGATCGACCATGCCCCTACCCTGCCGGACAGCATCCGCCTGACGTCGGGGCATCAGAAGCACCAGGCCTTGAGCCATATCATGCTGTACATCGACCAGCACTTTCGCGACAGCATCGACCAACGGGACCTGGCCAAACGCTGCGGCATGACGACGTTTCGCTTCAGTCGCCTGTTCAAGGAAGCCAACGGGTTGGGCTTCACCGACTACGTGCTGAACAAACGCATGAGCTTCGCCAAGGAACTGCTGGACAACAGCGAGATGCCCATCACCAGCATTGGCTACGAAGCCGGTTTCAAGGACCCGTCCTACTTCGCCCGTGCCTTCAAGCAGTACGCCAGCTGCACACCCAGCGAATATCGCCTGGCTCGCCAGATGCGCGCGACGATCGTCATCCAGCCTTCGCCGGACGACGCCAGCGTGGAGGCGCTTGAGAACCTGGTCCATAGCCTGGAGGGTTGAGGTTTTCTGCGGACATAAAAAAACGCCGCTCGATGAGCGGCGTTTTCTTGAATTTGGAGCGGGAAACGAGACTCGAACTCGCGACCCCGACCTTGGCAAGGTCGTGCTCTACCAACTGAGCTATTCCCGCAAATGGCGTCCCCTAGGGGACTCGAACCCCTGTTACCGCCGTGAAAGGGCGGTGTCCTAGGCCACTAGACGAAGGGGACACGCTGCCCGGAACACATGGTGTGTGTCCCAGTGCCCAGATCCTGACCCGAAGGTATCGGTTCTGGTTTCACTCAATCTTGCCTTGAAGCAAGACTGTTTAAAATTGGAGCGGGAAACGAGACTCGAACTCGCGACCCCGACCTTGGCAAGGTCGTGCTCTACCAACTGAGCTATTCCCGCATTGGCGTCCCCTAGGGGACTCGAACCCCTGTTACCGCCGTGAAAGGGCGGTGTCCTAGGCCACTAGACGAAGGGGACACACGTACAACATTCACTGCTTATGGCGCTTGGCTGAGTGCTTTACGCTGTAAGTGGCGCGCATTCTATGGATGGATTGGTAGGTCGTCAACCCCCACGTATAAATTTATTTAAATCAATGACTTCCCCCGGTTTGGAACGGATCCGCAGATTTTTCCCGTCCGGTCTCTGGCGCCTATATTCTGTCGTCCGCCAAGACGCTATAGTCGCGCTCGGCAAATAGTGGCAATGTGCATCTAGGCCGCTGCAAGCCCCACGAACAGTACGACGCCCGTCTAATGACGCCGCACGGGCCTATGCGCTTAAAAGCCAAGCCACTACACTGAAGTATGCGAACCCCATAAAAGAGGTCTTACCGGTGACACCACTCATGATCACCCTGCTCGTCGTAGCCGGGATCGCACTGTTGATCGCCATTGGCTACATGAATCATGTGGCGGAAAACAACAAGTTGGAAAAGGCCCGTACCAAGGTTGAACTCAACGACCGCCTGCGTCGCTGCGGCGAGCTGACCGAAACCTTCCCCGGCCAGCTGATGACACCGGCCCTGAAGCTGTTGATCACTCGCCTCGAGATCAATGTCTGCCAGCGCTTGCTGAATCTCGACAAGGGTAACGCCGCGGTCAAGGCTCGCCTGGACGAACTGAATGCATTGGCCGCCCAGGGCGAATCGATCCCGGTGAACAATCCTCCGGCACCGATCCAGACCGAAGCCAAGGCCAAGGACGTGCGCTTCCTGCTCGAGGCCTTGCATGGCCAGATCACCCGTGCCGCCCAGGACGGTTTCCTGCCGCCCAACGAAGCCAAGCGCTGGATTCGTGAGGTGCGCCATATCCTGGTCCTGCTGCACATCGAATTCTTCAACAACCTCGGTCAACAGGCCTTGCAGCAGGAACAACCCGGGCAGGCACGCCTGGCCTTCGAGCGCGGCGTGCAATACCTGCGCAAGCAGCAGGATCCCCAGGTCTACGCCGAACAGCTGGATTACCTGGAAAAACTCCTGGCCCGCGCCAACGCCATGGTCCTGGCCAGCACCCAGCCCGTCGAGGGCGAGGTCAACCAGTTGACCGAAGGGCTCAAGGAAGTCGAAGCGGAATCGGACTGGAAGAAAAAGAAAGTCTACGACTGAGGTCCCGACACCGTCATCGAGGACAAGGGGGGCTCACCCTCTGCGGGGCTGCATGGCAGCCCCTGCCTTTTGCGATCCCGATGCGGTATCGATGACAGGGCACCTGGCAGCCCGACGGGAATATCCCTCTTGCCAGTATCCCCTCAGCGCATCACAACCTGAAATGCCCCACCATCCCCTTCAGCTCAGCGCCCAACTGCGCCAGCTCGACGCTGGACGTCGCGTTGCCCTGCATCGCCAGGGAAGATTGATCGGCACTGGCGCGGATGCTGGTGACGCTGCGATTGATCTCCTCGGCGACGGAGCTCTGCTGCTCCGCCGCCGCGGCGATCTGCTGGTTCATCTGCTGTATCAGGGACACCGCCGCGGCAATGCTGCCCAGGGCGCTTTCGGTCTGTAGCGCATCGCTGACCGCCATCTTCACCAATTCGCCGCTGCTCTGGATCTGCTGTACGGAGGTCTGGGCAGCTGAACGCAACGCGCTGACCAGCCGTTCGATTTCCTCGGTGGACTGCTGCGTGCGCCGGGCCAGGGCCCGCACTTCATCGGCCACCACCGCGAAGCCCCTGCCCTGCTCGCCGGCCCGTGCCGCCTCGATGGCGGCATTGAGCGCCAGCAGGTTGGTCTGCTCGGCGACGCTCTTGATCACACTCAGTACGGTGCCGATGTTCTGGATTTCGGCGCTGAGGCTTTCGATGCTGGAGCTGGCCGATGTAGCCGAATCGGCCAACTGTTCGATGCGCACCATGCTCTGGCGCACCACCTGCTGGCCGCTTTCAACCTTGTCGTCGGCGGTCTGGGCCGCCTGGGCCGCTTCTTCGGCATTGCGTGCCACATCGTGCACGGTGGCGGTCATCTGGTTCATGGCCGTGGCGACCTGCTCGGTTTCCTCTTTCTGGCTGCTGACTTCCAGGTTGGTCTGTTCGGTCACGGCCGACAGGGACTGGGCAGAATTGGCCAACTGTTCGATACCGGCCTGCAAACCGCTGACGATACTGCTCAGGCCGGCCCCCATCTGCTGCATCGCAAGCATCAGTTGGCCGATCTCATCCCGGCGCGTGACCTCCACCGTGGCCCTCAGATCGCCCGATGCTATCTGCTGGGCCACGCGGATGACCGTGCGCAACGGTGCAACGATCAAGCGGGTAATGATCCAGGCCGCAACCAGGCCCACCAGCAACGCCAGGGCCGACGAACCGATGATCAACAGCGAGTTCTTCTTCAACTCCGCCTGCATGGCGCCGTCTTCGGCGCTATAGGCCTGGTTGACCCGTTCCACGACCTGGGCCGCGCGTTCGTGCAATTGTCGGTAGACAATCTTTTCCTTGGCCAGCAGGCCGGTGTAGTCGGCAAGCTGCTGCTTGAATCCGGCGATGTGCCCGGCCACTTCGTTGAGCACGGTCTGGTAACCCGCGTCCTTGACGGCGGTCTTGAGCGCCTCGGCCTGTTTCATGGCCTGCTCGGCCTGTTCGATGTCGCCTTGTGCCGCTTCTTCATTGCCCTTGCGGCTCTGGTCGAGACGGACCCGCGCTTCGTTCATGGCCTGCAGCATCAGGCGCGACACCTCGCTGACCTGGTTGGCCTGCTCGATGAATTCAGCGCCCTCCTTGCCTTCGGAGTCTTTCAGGTTATAGGCGCCGTCATCCGCCAGCCCCGCCTGCAGCACATCCAGGTTATTGGCAACGCTGGAGACCGACCAACTGGCCATTTCCAGCGCCAGCTCCTTGCTCTGGTTCAACTCGACAAATTCATCGAACGCCTTGCGATACGCCGACAGGGCCTGTTCGACGTCATTCATCACCGGCACGTTGGCCGTCGATTTCGCCTTGAGGTCGTTGGCCAGGACAATCAGCCCGTCGACGCCCTGGCGCAGGGCGTCGACCGTCTTGGGATCGGAGCGCAGGGCATATTCCTGCTCCAGCAGCCGGACCTTGAGCAGCTCGCTGTTAAGGGACGACATCTGCTTCAGATCACCGAAGCGCTGGCTGATGGTTTGCAGGGACCAGACACCGATGGCTGCCACCACAGCGGTGAGCAGCAGCACCAGGACAAACCCGATCCCCAATTTCTTCGCCATACCGAGGTTGGCAAAACGTCCTTGCACGGCCGAAATCATTGCGCTCAGTCCTCTGCCAGTTTGTGTATCCGCAGATTCGCAACGAGATGCCCTCCAACACAAGATGCTGGCGTCGGAATAATGGCAAAAAGCTACAGCTCCGTCGTTTTCAGAACACTTGAGGTCGATCCAAAGCGCTGGCCCGGAAAAACGCCAGCGCCCTGGGGTCCCGTGCATAAGCCACATTGATCCGTAGCCAGTCGCTTTCGGTGCCTGAAGGACTGAATGCCGTGCGTGAGGACAGCAGCACGCCGAACCGCCTGGCCAGGCGCTGTAGCCCAGCGTGATCGCACCGGGGCGGGCGGGCCCAGATGAACAGCCCGCCGGCCGGCTTGCCGAAGACCGTCCAGTCGGCATCCTCCAGCACCTGCAGCACCGCCGCCATATCGACACCCAATCGTTGTCGCTGACGCTGGGCCAGTTTGCGATAGGCGCCGTTGGCCAACAGGCTGGCCACCACTGACTCACAGAACCGCGAACCGCCCATGCTGGTGATCCCCTTGACCGCGCTCAACCGCTCGACGACGCCAGGTTCGGCCGCCACGAAACCGACTCGTAACGAGCTGCTGAGGGTTTTCGAGAAACTGCCCACATAGAGGACATCGGCATCCAGCGCCGCCAGCCGGGTCCGTGTGGCGCCCTGGAAGTCAGCATAGACATCGTCCTCGACCACCAGCAGGGCGTGTTTTTTTGCCAGTTGCAGCAACTGCTGGGCCACGGCGGGCGCCAGGCTGCTTCCGGTCGGGTTATGGCAGGCACTGTTGATGAACAGGGCGCTGGGCCGGTGACTGGCCAATAGTGCCTGCAATGCCTCCACGTCCGGGCCCCGTGGAGTCCTGGGCAATTCGATCATGTCGATCCGGTGAAGCCTGAGCAATTCGAAAAGGCTTGGATAGCCGGGGCTCTCCACCACCACGCAACACCCCGGCCGAAGCAGGGTTCGCACGATCAGGTCCAGCCCATGGGTGGCTCCCGTCGTGGTCAGGATCCGGTCCGCGCCGGCATTGATATTGAGCTGCTTCAGACGCCTGGACAATTGCTCCCGCAGCGCAGGCAGCCCCAACAGCGTGCTGTAATTGAACAACCCCGCCATGTCGGTGCGGGTCACCTGGCGGATCGCATAACCCAGGTCATCGCTCTCGCGCCAGCGCTCAGGCAGCCCGCCGCAGCCCAGGTGCAGTCCCCATTGGGCATTATCGACCAGGCCGGCCTGGGTGAGGGACGCGTCATCCGGCCAGTCGCCGGGCGTACACCTGGCCAAGGATGGTGGCGCCACGAAGAAGCTCGAGCCGTGACGGGACGCCAGTATGCCTTGGGCGACCAGGCGCTCGCACGCTTCACTGACACTGGACTGGCTCAGCAGGTTATCCCGCGCCAGTTGCCGGATGGATGGCAGGCGAGTTCCCGGTTGCACCGCATCCTGTCGAATCCAGCCGGCCAGCGCGTCGACAATTTGCTGCACGACAGGCACCAGGGCCTGTCGGTCGATTCTCAATTCCATGAGTAACCAAGCTCCTAAGCGTTTGTTTTATTTCTGGAAACAGTTTGTTTTTAGGAAAACAGTTAAGCACAGGGTGTCCAGGAACGAGGTACGACAACGGCGCCAAAACCGCCGATTCTCACCCTTTGAAACACATTGGCGGATTCATTCAAGAAATTTCCTACCATCAAAGAAAAAGCCCGCAACCAGTGCGGGCTTCTTCCTACAAGCTTCTTCAAAAAGCCGTGACGCCACCGTCAACCGCCAGGGAATGGCCGGTGGTGAATGCCGCGCCGTCACTGCACAGATACAACACGGCGCTGGCGATCTCTTCCACTTTGCCGATACGCCCCACCGGGTGCATGGCGTTGGCGAACTCGCCCTTTTTCGGATCCGCTTCATAGGCACGGCGGAACATGTCGGTATCGATCACCGCCGGGCAGACCGCATTCACGCGAATCTTCTTTTTGGCGTATTCAATGGCGGCGGACTTGGTCAGGCCGATCACGGCATGCTTGGAGGCCGCATAAATGCTCATCTTCGGCGCCGCCCCAAGGCCGGCCACCGAGGCAGTATTGACAATGGCGCCACCGCCCTGGGCCAGCAGCAGCGGCAACTGATACTTCATGCACAGCCAGACGCCCTTCACATTGACGCCCATGATCGCGTCGAACTCATCGAGGGTGCCGTCGGCCAGCTTGCCCTTCTCGATTTCGATCCCGGCGTTGTTGAAGGCGTAGTCGAGGCGGCCATACGTATCGATCACCGCGTTCATCAGGTTCTGCACGTCAGTTTCCAGCGTCACGTCGCAGCGCACGAACACCGCCTCGCCGCCGGCGTCCAGGATCGAGCGCACCGTGTCTTCGCCGCCGGCCGCGTCCAGATCCGCCACGACCACTTTCAGCCCTTGCGCCGCGAACGCCTGGGCGGTAGCGCGGCCGATGCCTGCGGCGCCGCCCGTAACCACTGCCACCTGCCCGGAAAACGTCATGCTCATTGTCCTGTTCCTCGAAGAATGCGGGGTCGTGCCAGTGTAGCCACAGCCCCCGTGGCACGGCAGCACTATCCAGATGCCGGTTGGGCATTCATGGGTGCCAGTGATGACGCAGCGGTAGCCACTATCACTGCGTTGGATCGAGGTGCATTCGCTGTGTCGGCAAAACCTTGCGGCAAATGCCTCGACGGTCTATCAACAAAGCTTCATTTACCTTGAGTGCCAGCCATGACTGCCCAGACCAATCGCCAGTTCCTGCTCGCCAGACGCCCGGTGGGCGCCGCCACCCGCGAGACGTTCACTTATCAGCAAGTACCGGTCGGCGAACCGGGGCCTGGCCAGATTCTGGTGAAGAACGAATATCTGTCCCTGGACCCGGCCATGCGCGGCTGGATGAACGAAGGCAAGTCCTACATCGCCCCGGTGGGTATCGGTGAGGTGATGCGAGCCTTGGGCGTGGGCCAGGTGATTGCCTCGAACAATCCGGGATTCGCGGTCGGGGACTACGTCAATGGCGCCTTGGGTGTGCAGGATTATTTCCTGGGCGAGCCGAGAGGTTTCTACAAGGTCGATCCGAAACTGGCGCCACTGCCCCGTTATCTGTCCGCGCTGGGCATGACCGGCATGACCGCCTACTTTGCCTTGCTCGACGTCGGCGCCCCCAAGGCCGGTGAAACCGTGGTGCTGTCGGGCGCAGCCGGCGCCGTGGGCAGCATTGCCGGGCAAATCGCCAAGATCAAGGGCTGCCGCGTGGTGGGCATCGCCGGCGGAGCCGACAAATGCAGGTTCCTGATCGATGAACTGGGCTTCGATGGCGCCATCGACTACAAGAACGAAGACGTCCACGCCGGTCTCAAGCGTGAATGCCCCAAGGGAGTGGATGTGTATTTCGACAATGTCGGGGGCGACATCCTGGATGCGGTGCTCAGCCGCCTGAATCTCAAGGCTCGCGTCGTGATCTGCGGCGCCATCAGCCAGTACAACAACAAGGAAGCCGTGAAGGGACCGGCCAACTACCTGTCGCTGCTGGTGAACCGGGCACGCATGGAAGGCTTCGTGGTGATGGACTACGCCGCGCAGTTCGCCGCCGCCGGGCAGGAAATGGCCGGCTGGATGGCCAAGGGGCAGCTCAAGAGCAAGGAAGACATCGTCGAAGGGCTGGAGACATTCCCCGAGACGCTGACCAAACTGTTCAGCGGGGAGAATTTCGGAAAGCTCGTGCTCAAGGTCTGAGCGAAATAATGGTGGGCGCGAGCTTGCTCGCGCCCACCACGGCCCATGCGTGTCGAATCAGGCCAGCTCGGCCACCACCGCCGCCAGCGCCTTGGCCGGGTCCGCCGCCTGGCTGATCGGGCGGCCGATCACCAGGTAATCGGAACCGGCGTCCAATGCCTGGCGCGGGGTCAGGATGCGGCGCTGGTCGTCCTGGGCGCTGCCCGCCGGACGAATCCCCGGGGTCACCAGTTGCAACGACGGGTGTGCCGACTTCAACGCACTGGCTTCCAGCGCCGAACAGACCAGGCCGTCCATGCCCGCCTTCTGGGCCAGGGCCGCCAGGCGCAGCACCTGCTCCTGAGGCTCGATGTCCAGGCCGATCCCCGCCAGATCCTCACGCTCCATGCTGGTCAGCACGGTCACGCCGATCAGCAGCGGTTTCGGCCCGCTGCGCTGGTCCAGTACCTCACGGCAGGCCGCCATCATGCGCAGACCGCCGGAGCAGTGCACGTTGACCATCCACACGCCCATCTCCGCGGCGGCCTTGACGGCCATGGCGGTGGTATTGGGAATGTCATGGAATTTCAGGTCCAGGAATACTTCGAACCCCTTGTCGCGCAGGGTGCCGACAATCTCCGAAGCGCAGCTGGTGAACAGCTCCTTGCCAACCTTGACCCGGCAAAGGCTGGGGTCCAGCTGGTCGGCCAGCTTCAGGGCGGCGTCACGGGTAGGAAAATCCAGGGCGACGATGATAGGCGTCTGGCAGGCGGACATGAGCGGGCTCTCAGGCAAGTCGAAATCGGCGCGCATTGTAGCGGAACCAGCGGCGCTGCGGGACCCGATGATCGGTAAATCCTCATGGTGCCCCAACCAGCATGGCCGACAGGACGCTTTGTGTCCAAGCCGATACATTCATGACATGCGCACAACACGCCCGCACGCTACCGTTCGCCGCCGCACCCCGCCCTTTCAGCGCTTCACGCCTTGCGGCACGGAGCTTATGCTGAAGCCACCACCTTGCCGTCGCTCCTTGCGGCTGGCAGCCTACCAGGCAGATGAAGCATCCATGCAGAACACCCCCGTTGCCAATTCTGACGATCAAAAAGCCTCCAGCGATGACAAGCGCTGGAGCATCCGCGCACTGATCGTCGATGACGATGTGCCGATCCGCGAGCTGCTGATCGATTACCTGGCCCGTTTCAACATCCGCGCCAGTGGCGTGAGCGACGGCGCGGCCATGCGCCAGGCAATGCAATCCGAACATTTCGATGTAATCGTGCTCGACCTGATGCTGCCGGGCGAAGACGGCCTGCAACTGTGCCGCTGGCTGCGCGCCGAATCGGACATCCCGATCCTGATGCTCACCGCCCGTTGCGAACCCACCGATCGCATCATCGGCCTGGAACTGGGTGCCGACGACTACATGGCCAAGCCGTTCGAACCCAGGGAACTGGTGGCACGGATCCAGACGATCCTGCGCCGGGTGCGTGACGACCGCACCGAGCAACGGGCCAATATCCGTTTCGACAACTGGCGGCTCAACAGCGTGCTGCGCCAACTTATCTCCGCCAATGGGCTGGTGGTGCCGCTGTCCAATGCTGAATTCCGGCTGCTGTGGGTCTTCATCGAACGACCGCGCCGGGTACTCAGTCGCGAGCAACTGCTCGATGCCGCCCGTGGACGCTCCATCGAGGCCTTCGACCGCAGCATCGACCTGCTGGTGTCACGACTGCGCCAGAAGCTGGGCGACGACCCCAAGGCCCCGCAGTTGATCAAGACCGTTCGCGGTGAAGGCTACCTGTTCGACGCCCGGGACATCGGCTGATGCGATTGCGCCTCGACTCCCTGTTCGGTCGCCTGTTCGGCATGCTGTTGCTGGCGATCGTCCTGGCGCATCTGCTGGCCTTCGCCTGGTTTTTCCATTACGACCAGCCGCCTCCGCCCGGGCCGCCGCCGGAATTTTCCCGGCAGAGCGAAGGAACACCGCCCACGGGTCTGTCACCTTTGACCCCGTCCCCTTTTGCCCCGCCGCCTCAACGCCGTCAGCGCCCGTGGTTCGGCGGCCCGGTGGTACCGCTGACGTTCCAGTTCGTGTGCCTGATCATCGCGGCCTGGTATGGCGCCAAGTTGCTGACCCGACCGATCCAGCGCTTGAGCGATGCGGCTGAACGCCTGAGCGAGGACCTCGACAGCCCGCCCCTGGACGAAACCGGCCCCCGGGAAGCCCGGCAGGCGGCCCACACGTTCAACCTGATGCAGCAGCGAATCCGCGAACAGGTCCAGCAACGCTCACGCATGCTTGGGGCGGTGTCCCACGACCTGCGCACCCCGCTCTCGCGCCTCAAGTTGCGCCTGGAGCAGATCGATGACGCCAGGTTGCAAGGCCAGATGCGCCAGGACCTGGACGACATGATCGGCATGCTCGACGCCACGCTGACCTACCTGCACGAACAGCGCACCAGCGAGGCGCTGCAATGGATGGATGTGCAAGCCCTGGCGGAATCCCTGAGCGAAAACGCCCAGGACCATGGCGCCGATGTCCAGGTCGAGGGTTCCTGCGCGCCGCTGCAGGTGCAGCCAATGGCATTGCGCTCCTGCATCGCCAACCTCATGGACAATGCCTTGCGCTATGCCGGTCATGCCCTGATCGCCCTCGAAGACCAGGACTGCCAGTTGCTGATACGGGTCATCGACCATGGCCCCGGTATCGCCCAAGACAAGCGCGAAGCGGTATTCGAACCCTTTTATCGCCTGGAGGGCTCGCGCAACCGCAACTCCGGCGGCGTCGGCCTGGGCATGACCATCGCCAGGGAAGCCGCCGAACGCCTGGGCGGCCATCTGGACCTGGAGCAAACCCCAGGGGGCGGCCTGACGGCCGTCATCCGCCTCCCCCGGACCTGAGTCATTCCTGCCGTCTTCGTCGGGCCGCCGCCCGGAGCGCCCCCCACGTGACGATTTGTACGTCCCCCGGTACAAATTTCACATACCCACGACAACTGCCCCGCCGAGGCTGCATAAGCCGGTGCACCCGCCGGCAATTCCATCCCAAGGAGAATGCCCATGATCGGCAGCGTCAGCAGTAGCGGTTATTCGACGTACACCAGCAGCACGGCCACCAGCAGTGCCCGCAGCCAGCAGTTTCAAAAGGAGCTGCTCACCCGGCTCGACAGCGACGGCAACGCAACGGTGGACCAGGACGAATTGAGCACGGCCCTGTCGCAGCACAGCGACGATGGCCTGCTGGTCAGCCTGAGCAAGCAGTTCGGCGATCTGGACAGCGACGGCAGCGGTGACCTGAGCAGCGAGGAAATGGCCGCCTTGGCGCCACCGCCCCCGCCGCCACGGGACCAGGCGCCAGGCACCGAGCTGGCCGACGCGCTGCTCAGCGTCCTGGATGCAGACGGTGACGGCAAGGTCAGCAGCGACGAGTTGAGCAACGGCCTGGCCAGCGCCGGCAGCAGCGCCGACAGCACGCAGGTATTCTCGGCACTGGACAAGGATGAAGATGGCACCGTCAGCCGCGACGAACTCGCCGCCAGCCTCACGCCACCGCCTCCACCGGCACAGGACGCGTCCGGTGAAACATTGTTCGGCCAGCTCGACAGCGATGGCGACGGCACCGTCACTGCCGCCGAACTGGCCAGCGCCTTGCAGGCCGGCGACGCGACGTCCGGCACCGAAACCAGCGCTACGCTGATGGCGGCACTGGACAGCGACAGCAGCGGTGGCGTCAGCAGCGACGAACTCGACAGCGCCCTGCAGGCCAGCCGCGACAATGGCCGCCCCGCCGGTCAGGCCAACGCCAACGAAGCGTTGAACAGGATGATCGCCAACCTCAACCGTCAATACTCGCTGGATAACGTCGCCAGCGTGGGTAAACACCTGAACGTGGCGGCCTGACTCCTGCCGTGAACCTGGCCTTGCAGCAGGTTCACGGCCCACCGAGCCAACCTTGCCGGCCCCAGGGCCGCCGTCAACGCGCCTGGCTCTTGCTCCAGTCCGTCAACAGGCTGTACGCCACGGCCAAAAGGGTCGGGCCGATGAACAAGCCGATGAATCCGAAGGCGATCAATCCGCCGAACACCCCCAGCAACACGATGACCAACGGCAGGTTGCCACCCCGGCTGATCAGGTATGGCTTGAGCACGTTGTCCACGCCGCTGATGACGAACGTGCCCCAGATCCCGAGGAACACCGCCATGCCGTATTCGCCCTGCCACACCAGCCAGGCCGTGGCGGGGATCCAGACCAGGGGCGGCCCCATGGGAATCAGGCTGAGCAGGAAGGTGACAATGCCCAGCACCAGCGCACCCGGCACACCGGCGATCAGGAAGCCGATCAGTGCCAGCACGGCCTGGGCCGCGGCGGTACCGATCACCCCATTGACCACCCGTTGCACCGTACCGGCCACCAGTTCGATGTAGTAGCCGGCACGGTCGCCGATCAGGCGTTCCAGCAAGCCATGGACGAACGCAGCCAGGCGCGGGCCGTCGCGGTAGAAAAAGAAGACGAATACGATGCTCAGGGTCAGTTCGAGGATGCCGCCGCCAATCTGCTTGCTGCGTGCCAGCAGCCAGTTGCCCACCTGCCCCAGGTAAGGCTTGACGGCTCCCATCATCGCGGCGCCCTGCTGGTCGATGCTGTTCCAGATCGCCACCAGCCGCCCGCCCACCAGGGGCAAGCCGGCCAGCCATTGCGGGGCATCCGGCAAGCCGTCGACCTGCACGTCCCTGATGAATGTCGTGGCATCACGCACATGATCGGCCAGGTTGGAACCCAGCCACACCAGCGGCACCGCCACCAGCAACATCCAGCCGACCGTCAGCAGGCCCGCCGCCAGGGATTCGCGCCCGTTGACCCAGCGAGTCAACAGGCGCATCAGCGGCCAACTGGCAAAGGCCAGCACCGCGCCCCAGAACAGCGCCGACCAGAACGGCGCCATCACCCAGAGGCTTGCGCCGAACAACACCAGGAGCAGGATCTGCACCAACAGCCGATCGTTATTGAGCATGTAGGGTCTCGAAAAAAGAACAGGACCTGGGCAACGGCGTGAAACCCGTCGCCCGGGACAGCTTATCGCAACAATTCAAGGTGCAGGCCCGTCGTGTCGCCATCGGCGGCCTCCATTCGTGCCGCCCGCACGCCCTGCCCCGTCAGCGCCTGGCGCCAGGCCTCGGCCCGGGGCCCCGCGAGGCTGACCCGCAGGCCGGTATCCAGGTTCAGCGCCCGGGCCAGCAGGCGCAACCAGGTTTCGTCCGGCTCGCCGCTCAGGCGGGGCAAGTCCAGCACGCCGGTGTCCTTGAGCTGGCGCAGCAGCGTGGCGGATGTCGGCAGCAGATCGCCCAGGGGCGCTTTCGCCTCGAATTGCTCGACGTGCAGATAGGCCTTGCGATTGCCGCGAGTGATGGCATACAGCGCGATCAGGGTGTTATCCACAGGCGGCGCCAGGCGCAGCAGCAGATAGGCCTGGCCGCTGTCCGCGCCGTAGAGCTTGGCATTGCCAAAGACGTCGTTGGCCCAGAGGCTGCTTTCACCGCAATCGCGGGCCTGGCACCAGAAAAGCAGTTCGGCGCCCTGTTTCTGCAACGCTTCGCGGGCGGCGGTGAAACCCTGGGTCGCCGAATGCTCCGGTGGCAGCTCATAGGTCACCGAGGTGGTGTCGCCACGGGCATCGACCTGACCGTCGAAGCGCAACTGGCCACTGATCTTGCGGATCGACCCCAACGGGTAGATCCGCTCCGCGTCCCTGACCTGCCGGTAGTCGACGATCTGCGCATCGGGCATGCGCGGCACGCGCTCCAGGTCTCGACTGCCGGCTACGTCGGCGGCGAAGGACGCCGTGGCGAAACAGCCCAGCGCCAGTAATGCGAATGATGGGATAGGTAATTTCATCGGATCGACCGGGCCTGCTGTTCCTGGACGAAACCTGCGTCGATCATGGACCGCAAGGCGGGTACACGGATATCGGTCATGCTTGTCTCCCTTTCAACCCGCCCAGCCTCGACAGTTGCCCGACGCAAGTCAAGAAAGGCTGAAGAACCGATTGAAACAGTCTGCTACAAGCGTCGCCCCGGACTCATCGTTCAGGTGCAGATGGTGGCCGCCGGGCAACAGCTCATGGCTGAAGGGTAGACGCTCCAGCAACTGCGGGTGGCGGGCAAGCATGCCATCGGCCGCCACCACCAGATGCGCGGGGCAACCGACCCGTGCCACGAACGCCATGGCCTGTTCCTCGGTCAGGCGCAGCGGCGATGGCAGGGTCAGGCGATTGTCGGTGCGCCAGGTGTAACCGCCCGGCACCGGCATCAGCCCGCGCTGGGCCAGCAGGCCGGCGGCCTCTCGGCTGACCGCCACCACCCCTTTCATGCGGGCTTCGATAGCCCGGTCGAGGGTCTTGTAGACCGGTTTGCTTTTTTTCCGCAGATCCAGTTGCGCCTGCAGGGCCATGCCCATGCGTTCGGCGGCGTCGTCGCCCTGGGCGGTGGGCGGAATCACACCATCGATCAGCCCCAGGTGCGTCACCCGTTCCGGCAATGAGCCAGCCAGCACCAGGGACACGATGGCGCCCAGGGAATGCCCCAACAGCGCAAAACGCTGCAACCCCAGCTGCTCGGCGACCTGCAGCACATCATGGGCATAGTCCCACAGGGCGTAGCCGGCGCCGGGCGGCCGATGTCCGGAATGACCGTGGCCGGCCATGTCCAGGGCGATGATGCGCAACCCTTCGAGCCGGGGAGCCAGGCGGGCAAAGCTGTTGGCGTTGTCCAGCCAGCCATGCAAGGCGATCACCGGGCGCCCGTCCTCCGGCCCGAACAGGTGCGCCGCCAGTTCGATATGGGGCAGGCTCAGGCGGACTTCCTCGACCTGGCTCATGCGCGGCGTCCTTCCCAGCGCTGGAACAGGTCCTTGAGCAGGTTGGCGGTGTCCAGGGGGCGTTCCAGTGGAAACATATGCCCACCGGGCATGCTCAAGGCCTCGCCCCGGGGCATGCGCCCCACCGTGCGGGTGTGATGACGCATCACCACACGACTCTGGCGACCGCGTACCACGGCCAGCGGCACCTGGAGCTTGCGGGGCCGACCGGGGCTGGTATGAGGCACGCCGCGGTAGATGCTGATTTCCGTGGCCGGGTCGAAGCGCAGTCGCCAGCGATCGCCCACCTGTTGCAAGCCATGTTGCAGGTAGGCATCGAAGCAATCCGGGTCGAAACCGCGAAACAGCGTCTTGCCGGAAAAATACTGCCGGGCCGACTCCAGGTCTTCGAACTCCTCGCGCCGCCCCAGGGTGCGGCCGGCCGGCGTCAGGCGATCGATGAAGCCCAGGCGCTTGGCCGCCAGGATCACCCATTGATCGGCGCGGGTCAGCACCGGCGAATCGAGCATGACGACCCCGCGATACAGCCGGGGGCAGCGCAACGCGGCATGCAGGTGCAGCACCCCGCCGAGGGAATGCCCGACACCCCACACAGGCTGCGGTTGTTGTTCCAGGTGATGGATAAGCTCGTCCACCAGGTTGTGCCAGTTGTCATCCGCCGGGAAACTCGGGTCGTGGGCGTGCTGCTCCAGATGCGCAACCTGATATTGCGGAGCCAGCGCCGCGAATAGCTTGCCATAGGTGCCCGAGGGGAATCCGTTGGCGTGGGCGAAAAAGATCGGTTGCGGCATTGCGGCAGATCCATGGACGGGGAAACAGGCCCTGATTGTCCGCAAGACGCGCTCTTGCAGCAATGACCGTAACTGCCAGGAATGATGACGGCGGCGTTTCGCCAATGAAAACCCGCCCTCTTCAACAGCCTTCAGGGTTGCCCACCTGTTACTTCTGACAGTTGACGCCACCGGTTAACCACGAATAACTGGCAACAGATTCGTCGCTCCCTGGTGAGGTCGACCTTCATGCACGCCAGAACCCCCACGGTCACCATAAAGGACCCGCGAAAACTTGAGGTCGCCTCGGTGTCCTACTATCGCAATACCCCCGGCCAGGCCGCTGAGCCGCGGGTTCATCGCCAGTCCTACGATGTCGCGGACCGCCCCGTGACCAGTCGCGATCCGCGTCTGTTCAAGCTGCTCGAGACCGAGCCGGATGCCCGTCCCAATCTGAAAACGCTTTTCAGCCTCTCAGGACTTCCCCTCTACAGCGATAGCGTCGACGCGGGAAGCCGCCTGGCCTTGTTCGGCGTGGCCGGCCAACACCTCATCGGCTGGGACAGCTTGTACGGGCAAGTGCGAAACGACTACGACTCACGGTTGCGCACCGTCAGGATCGTCGAGCAGGCGCCAGGTGCTCCGGCCAGGAACCGTGCCTTCTATGCCTACGGCGACAGCACCCCGGCATCGGCTTCGCATAACCGATGCGGCCGCTTGATCCGCCACGACGACAACGCTGGCACACAGCTTTTCACTGAGTTTGCCCTGACAGGCGGCGTCAGCTCCCAGACCCGGCATTTTCTCAAGGACCTGCAAGAGCCTGACTGGCCCGCCGATGAAGCAGAAAGGGACCGGTTGAACGAAGCAGGGAATGGCGCCGTCACTCACACCGTCCATGACGCGCTGGGGGAGCCGGTCCGCCAGCAGGATGCGCAGGGCAACGTCCAGTTCATGGAGCTGGATGTCGCCGGACAACTGCACCAGGTCCGCCTGCAGCTCGCCGGGCAGCCACAGGCCACGGCGCTGATCAAGGACATGGACTACAACGCCTCGGGCAACGTCGAGCGCCAGACCGCCGGCAACGGCGTGGTAAGCGAGACCCGGTACGACCCACAGGATGGCCGGTTGCTGTGCATCAAGGCCGGCGTTCCCGGTCATCCACCGCTGCAGCACCTGATTTATGGCTATGACCGGGCCGGCAATATTCTCAGCCTTCAGGATGGGACCGCACAGACCCGTTATTTCCGCAACCAGAGAATCGAACCGACTCGCACCTTTAGCTACGACAGCCTTTATCAACTGATCGAGGCAAGCGGCTGGCAACGGCTCGACAGCCAGCACGGCCCCCAGGAACCGGTTTTCGTTTCCCCTCCCGACCCCGGGCAACTGGAAAACTACCGCCAGGCCTACCATTACGATCACAGCGGCAACCTCACGACACTGATCCACAGCGCCGCCAGCCGCAGCTGGACACACCAGATGGCGATTTCCAGGTACAGCAACCGGGGACTGCCGCAAAAGCCCGACGGCAGCTTGCCCGGCGAGGAGGAGATCGCTGCCGGGTTCGATGCCAATGGCAACAGGAAACAATTATTGGCCGGTCAGGACCTGACCTGGGGCCAGGGCAACCTGCTGCGACAGGTTCATCAGGTCGTGCGCGAAGATGCGGCGAACGACAGCGAAATCTATGTCTATGACGAATCAGGCCAGCGCAAACGCAAGGTTCGCGTGACCCATGACGCGCGCAACAGTCGAACGCGAGAGGTGAGGTATCTGCCCGACCTGGAAATCCGCACCTGGGCCGAAGAAGTCCTGCAGGTCATCTCGATACAGGCCGGACGCTGCTCGGTGCAGGTGCTGCATTGGCAATCGGGCAGTGTCCGGGCCGACCAGTACCGCTACTCCCTGACCAACCACCTGGGCTCCAGCACGCTGGAGCTTGACGCCCATGCCGATATGATCAGCGAGGAAATGTACTACCCCTATGGCGGTACGTCATGGTGGGCCGGCCCGGACAAGACGCAGGCGAGCTACAGGACACGGCGTTATTCGAACCAGGAGCGCGATGCCACCGGCCTGTATTATTTCGGCAAGCGCTACTACGCCCCCTGGCTCGGACGCTGGCTGAGTGCCGATCCGACCGGGATCGGCGATGGCTTGAACCTGTTCGCCATGGTCCATGGCAATCCGGTCCGGTTCGTCGATTTCCAGGGCCTGGTGGGCGTCGACACACTCTCGGCCGTCGGCGCCACGGGCGCCCGGGAATTCACCAGCGCCCTGCTCGCCTCGTTCATGCAATACCCGCTCGCGGCGCTCATGGCACCTGCGAGCCTGGGAGTGACCATTGCCGGTGCCACCGCAGGCGCCATTTCCGGCGGCATCAGCGGGTACGCAAGCGCCAATTGGGCCCAGTCCAGGCTCTCGGTCGACGATCCTTCCAGTTGGGCTCCCCTGATCGCCAAAATCGGTGGCGCCGCCCTGGGAGCCGCGGTGGGAGCTGCGCCGTCCCTGCTGGGTTCCCTCGACCCCCGGGGCAATTCCGCGGCTGTCGCGCAGATCGCCGGGGTTTTCGGAACGGTATATCGCGAAATGAGCGCCCAATACCTGGCGGATGCCGGCCCGAGCAATCCCAGCGTCGGGCGCACGGACCTGATCACAGGCTCGGCCAGCATGGGCGCCGTGGGCCTTGCCGGCGCGGCGGCAGGCTATGGTGGAGCGGCCCTGTTCGGCTCCGGGCCGGCGGGGAATGCCCTGCAATCGATCGTCGCCGGTGCCGCGGCGACAGGTCTCGGCGCCGCCGCTGCCTCGGGGGTCAGGGGACTGAGGGGCACCCCCACCAAGCCCTCGAAAGGAACAGGCCCTGCGTTCGACAAGGCCAAGGCTGTGGTGGGTGCCAGCAGCCGGCACTTCTTCGCCTCCCTGGGCCAGGCCGCCAATCTGGCGGTCGCGCAGATTCCCGGATACGGTGACCTGGACGCCAATACCCGGGCCCTGGTAAGCCGAGCGATCAGCAGCGCCATCGGTGACCTGCGCTCGACGTTCGTGACCACCGCCACTCCGGGGTTGAGCGCGGAGCTGGGGCAGACCATCTGGGATGTGGAAAAGGGCACCGTGGGTACCGCGATCACCCGCGAAAACGTGCCAGTGAGCATCGGCACCGTTCCCCCATCGCAGGTCGATCCCTATTTCTATATGGTCAGCGAATTGCCCGAAGGCCGGCGCAAATACTCACGGAGCCAATTGAACATCGGACATATGTGAACGAAACGGCCTGCCGCCATCAGCGCGATGGCGGTTGCTCTCCCAACGGAACGACCGCCATGGTCAGGCGCGACACGCAGTTGAGCTTGCCGTTATCGTCGGTCAGGCGAATATCCCAGACCTGGGTGGTACGACCCAGGTGAATCATCCGGGCCGTGGCCGTCACACGCCCGCTGCGCACGCCACGCAAATGGTTGGCGTTGATCTCCAGGCCCACGCAATAGAATTTGCTCGTGTCCACGCACAGGTAGGCCGCCATGGAGCCGACCGTTTCGGCCAGCACCACCGAAGCGCCCCCATGCAGCAGGCCGAACGGCTGGTGAGTGCGGTGATCGACGACCATGCTGGCGGTCAGGGACTCGTCGTCGAACGACTCGAAACGGATGTCCAGCATTTCGCTGATGGTATTTTTACCAGCGGCGTTCAGTTGCTCGATATTGGGTGTATTGCGCCACAGACTCATCGTTGCCCTTTCCTTCTGCTTGTCGTTGCATTCAATCCTGCCCAAGCCGCGCCGTTTGCGGCTTATGGGTGCTTGATGCCGTTGAGCTTCATCGCCCCGGCCAGGGGCAGGTCACCTTCGAGCTCCGCCAGGCCGGCGGTTTGCACCTGTTCGGGTTGCTGCAGATGGCCGTGCTGTGCAAGACCGAGCAGGCTGCCCACCAGCGGGTTATGGCTGACCAGCAGGACATGGTCCCGGTCGTCCAGGTGCTCCAGGACTTTCTGCGGCCGGGTTTCCGGCTTGAGCCAGTCGACGGTGATCAGCTCCGGCTCGAACCCCAGCGCTTCGCGCACCAGCTGCGCGGTTTGCTGGGCACGCACGTAGGGGCTGGCATAGATGGCGGTCAGCGGCCGCCCCATCAGCTCGGCGGCGCTGCGCAATACTTCTTCGCGACCGTGAGCGGTCAGGGCCCGCTCGGGATCGGGACGAGCACCGTGAGGCTCGGCCTCGCCATGGCGCAATACCCATACTTTCATAGTTTGGGCTCCTCATCACGGACAGGATGTGGGGCGGGTGCCACGGCATGCGGCGCCTCGCCTTCCGGCGTACGCGGCGTTGGCCAGTCCGCGAACGGCCAGGGCTTCTGGTCGCTGTGGAAGGTGCCGAAACGGCCGATCTGGGCCAGGAACTGGCTCAGGCTATCGCCGAAATTCATCAGGCTGGCACTGGGGGCGCCATAGATCAGCCGATAGATCAGTTGCACCAGCACCACCGCGCCGAGAATGAATTGCGCCACCTGCCAGACCAGCAGGTAGATCACCATCCACAACACACGCAACAGAATGGACTCGTATTGGGGCTGCCCTTTCGGATCGTTCATGGTTCGCTCCTGTTTCTCTATCGCCAGAGGCTCAGTTGAAGCCACTGGTGGAAATGAAATCGACATCGGTCTTGGGTTCGCCACGCATCAACAGTTCGATGACCTGTTCAAGGGTGCGCCCTTCGAACAGGATCGCGTGCAGCCCGGCGACCAGCGGCATGTAGACCCCGGTCTCCTGGGACTTGGCCTTGAGGACCTTCAGGGTGTTCACCCCTTCGGCCACTTCTCCCAGGCGCGATACGGCCTCGTCCAGGCTCAGGCCCTGGCCGAGGGCGAAACCGACCTGGTAGTTTCGGCTCTTGGGCGAGGAACAGGTGACGATCAGGTCGCCCACTCCAGCCAGTCCGAGGAAGGTCATCGGATTGGCGCCCTGGCTGACGGCAAAGCGCGTCATTTCCGCCAGCGCACGGGTGATCAGCATGCTCTTGGTGTTCTCGCCCATGCCCAGCGCCACGGCCATGCCGGCGATGATCGCGTAGACATTCTTCAGCGCCCCGCCCAGTTCCACGCCGAAACGGTCGGCACTGGCGTAGACCCGGAAAGTCCGGCCGTGAAGTGCAGCCTGGACCCGCTGGCACAACGCCTCGTCTTCACTGGCCACCACCGTGGCGGTGAGGGCGTGCTCGGCGATTTCCCGCGCCAGGTTCGGCCCGGAAATCACACCGATCCGCGCTTTGGGCGCGATCTCCTCGAGAATCTCGCTCATGAGCTTGAAGGTCTGGGCCTCGATGCCCTTGGTCAGGCTCACCAGCAGCTTGCCGCTCAAGCGTTCGGCGTGAGGCGCCAGCACCGAGCGCAAGGCGCTGGAGGGCAAGGCGACGAAAAACAGGTCGCAGCCCTCGAGGGTCGCCTGCAGGTCGGTCACCGGTTCCACTTCCGGGCGGATCTTGATGCCCTTGAGGTAGCGCGGATTCTCGCGGTTGACCCGAATGGCCTCCGCCTGCTCCGGGTCACGCATCCATTGACGCACCGCATGGCCATTCTCGGCCAGCAGGTTAGCCACGGCGGTACCGAAACTTCCGCCCCCCAGGACCGCAATCGGGCGCTGTTCAGTCATATGCAATCCGTTCATCCATACCAAGTGGCGATGCCGGGCATTATACGGAGCGGCCGGATCGCGACTAGTGTCAGCATCAATTACCCGCAACCGTAGGAAGCTGACCATCAATTGCCAGGAAAATGCCGTCAACTCAACTGGAAAAGTCTCTCAGCTCAGTTAACATGCCTGCCATCCTTCTGCTACCTAAAGGCTATGCCGTGTCCGTAGGCTCTTCCCGCTCAGGTTCGTCGCTGCTATTGGCACTGTTCATCAGTTCGCCAGTGTGGGCTGACGACTTGTTCGTGGACAGCCAGCCCCTGCCGCAGGTCCTGACCGCCACGCGATTGAAGCAGTCGCCCGCAGCGGTGCCCGGCAGCATGACCGTGCTGGACAGCGAGCTGATCAAGGCCAGTGGCGCCCGGGACATCAGCGAATTGCTGCGCCTGGTACCCGGCATGATGGTCGGCAACCTCACCGGCAACCAACCCACCGTGAACTACCACGGCACCAACGCCAGCGAAGCACGCCGCATGCAGGTGCTGATCGACGGCCGCTCGGTGTACCGCGCCGGCCTGGCCACGGTGGACTGGAGCGACATTCCGGTCGCCATGGAAGACATCGAACGGATCGAAGTCTTCCGCGGCCCCAACACCGTCAGCTACGGCGCCAACGCCCTGATGGCGGTGGTCAACATCATTACCCGCGCCCCGGCCGACAGCCACGGCACCCGTCTGAAAATGACCCGCGGCCAACGCGGCATCAGCGACTGGTACGCCAGCCAGGGCACTGCCTGGGACAGCGGCGACATGCGGCTTTCCCTGTCCGGCCAGGAAGACGACGGCTTCGACAGCAACCGCAACGGCGCCGACTACCGCGACGGCCGACGCTTGAACCGATTCAACCTGTCGGTCAGCCAGACCCTGGACGAACGACAGAGCATCGACTGGCAGTTGAACGCCAAGGATGGCACCAACCAGCGGCCCTACACCTACAAGCCAGTCTTCGCCGGGATCACCGCGGCAGGGGATAACTCCGACGTCATTGCCAAGGACTATGCCGGTTCGTTGCGCTGGAACCTGGACCTGGACCCCGACCACAGCCTCTACGTACAAGGCTCGGTCCAGCATTGGGACCGCCAGCAGACCTGGCGGGCCTGCGATGCCGAGGTGTCCTTCAGCCCACAGTTGACCGATCTTTGGCTGCTCAACCCCAATTACGCCGAGAAGCTGGCGCGCAACATGCCCACCTTCACCAACACCGGCGCACCCCCCGGAACGGCCCAGGAGCAGGCGCTGGCCAACCAGGTGCTGGACCAGTGGCGCAACGGCGCTTCGCGGACCGTCTGCGGCGACATCGACCAGAGTGCCCGGGAATCGCGTTATGACCTGGAAATCCAGGACACCCTGAGCCTGTCCGACAGCCTGCGACTGGTGACCGGGGCGAATTATCGCTATGACCGCGCCGACTCCGAGACGTACTTCAACGGCACCCTGGACGACACCACCTGGCGACTGTTCGGCCAGTTCGAATGGCGAGCCACCGAACATTGGCTATTGCAGGGCGGCGCCATGTTCGAGGACACCCGCCTGATCGGCAGTTCGCTGACGCCACGGGTGGCACTGAACTACCTGATCACGCCGCGCCATGGATTGCGGGCGGTGTACTCCGAAGCAGTGCGCTCACCGGACATGTTCGAGAACAACGTCAACTGGAGCTACCAGGTCACCAACCTGCAACCCAACGCCTTCGGCCGCAGCAGCGCCCGCTACTTTGTCCAGACCCGTGGCCCGGGGAACCTCGACCAGGAACACATGCGTTCCCGGGAACTGGGCTACAACGGTTATTTCATGGACCTGGGCCTGTCGGTGGACGTGCGGGTGTTCCATGACGAAATCACCGGCATGATCAGCGAACCGCTGCGCAACAACCAGTACATCGCCAGCAATTCCAACGAATCGCAGTTCTCCGGCGCCGAGACCCAGCTGGACTGGCGCATGACCAGCGCCGACCGCCTGCGCGTGACCTATGCCTACGTCGACGCCCTGGCCAGCAACGCCCTGGACGAAGCGCTGACCGCTCGCAACAGCGGTTCGGCCGGGTGGCTGCGGGACTGGGGCCAGGGCTGGAACAGCTCGGTGTTCTACTATGCCGCCGACGCCCTCAATGGCTACCGCTTCGAACGGGTCGATACCCGCCTGGCCCGGCGTATCCCGCTGGGCAAGGCCAACCTCGAACTGGCGGGCGTCCTGCAGGAACGTCTCGACAACCAGCCCACCACCTTCGTCGACAACCGCTACGACTCCCGTCATGTCCTGTACTTCAGCGCGGAGCTGTCCTTCTAGATGGTCCGGGACCGATCGCGCAAAAGGCCCTTTGCCCGGCGCCTGCCACTGGCGCTGTGCCTGGTGGTCGCCGGTTGGTTGTCCGTGATCGAGGCCAGGGCCGCCGAGATTCTCCTGACCGGCGCCCAGGACAGCCCCGGCGTGCAGTCCTTCACCCAGGCCCTGAAGGCCCTGCGCCCCGAAGACAGCGTGCGATTCATCCCCGTGGCGAGCCTGCCGGCACCGGACAAGCTGCCGGCCACGACCCGGTTGGTCCTGCTCGACCTGCCCAGCCTCGACTGGCGCCTGCAAGCCTCCCAGGGCCCGGCCACGCTGGTGTTGCGCATCAGCCGCCAGCAAGCCATGGAACGCCTGGGCGAGACGACACCCGCTCATCTGAGCCTGCTGTGGAGCGATCCGCCAGTGGCGCGGCAATTGCGCTTGATCCGCATGATCCTTCCGCAGGTGCGACGCATCGGTGTGCTGTTCGATGGGCACAGCGAGTTCTTGCTCAGGGAAATCCGCCAGGCCGCCGCGCCGCTGGGTCTTGAGATCGTGACCGAACGCTGGGACGACACCAGCGACAGTCGCCCCCTGCAGAATCTGCTGGGTCGCAGCGATGTGCTACTGGGCCTCGATGACCCCGACCTGTACAACCCCAAGACCGTGAAAAACCTGCTGCTCAGCAGCTATGCCCGGCAACGTGCGCTGATCGGGCCCAGCGCGGCTTTTGTCAAGGCCGGCAGCCTGGCCAGTACCTACAGTGACCAGGAAGACTGGCTGGCGATCCTCGACGAGCTGCTCGACCGCCCCGCTTCCAGCTGGCCGCGCACCTTGTATCCGGCCCGCTTCAAGGTCTTGAGCAATCAACAGGTCGCACGCTCCCTGGGGATCGAACCGATCGACACCGAATCCGTCGCCGCGCAGTTGGCCGAAGGAGAATCACGCCCATGACCTTGCGTCGCCGTTGGGATATCAATACCCGCACCCAGCTCATCGCCCTCGGCCCGGCGTTGCTGCTGACCGTGCTGTTGATCAGCTTCTTTACCTTCGTGCGGATCCAGGACCTGCGCCAGGAACTCAATCACACCGGGCAACTGATCGCCAACCAACTGGCGCCGGCCACCGAGTACGGGGTGATTTCCGGTAACAACGAAGTGCTGGAAAGCCTGCTCACCGCCACCCTGGCCACGCCCCATGTGCGTTTCCTGGAAGTCCAGGACAGCGCGGACCGCGTCCTGGTGTACGTCGAACAACCGGCCCAGGCCCGCAGCCACTCCCAACAGATCGAGGTTTTCCAGGCACCGGTGCGCCTGCAACGCATTGCCCTGAACAATGATTTCCTGCAAGGCAACAGCACCACCATCGAGACGCCCGGCGAAGACTACCTGGGCCGGGTGATCGTCGGCATGTCCAACGACGCCTTCAGCCAGCGGCAACAGGAGATCCTGTTCAAGGCCGCGATCCTGGCGCTGTTCGCCTTGCTGTTCACCTTCCTGGTGGCGCGCCGCCTGGCCGCCAACCTGTCCCGGCCGATCCGGGACATCGGCGATGCGGTCAAGGCCATCCAGCAGGGTGACTACAGCAAGCCCCTGCCCATCGTCGACGATGCCGAGCTGGGGGCCTTGTCGCGGCACATCAACAACCTCGCCGACGGCCTGAAACAAGCCAGCCGCGAGCAGCACCAGGCCATGACCCAGTTGATCAAGACCCGGGAAGAGGCGGAAAAGGCCAACAGTGCCAAATCCGAGTTCCTGGCAATGATGAGCCACGAGCTGCGCACCCCCATGAACGGTGTGCTGGGCATGCTGCAGTTGCTGGAAACCACCCGGATGACCGACGAGCAGCACGAGTACACGGCGCTGGCTTCGGAATCCACCGAGCACCTGCTGAAGGTGATCAACGACATCCTCGACTTCTCGCGCATCGAACGCTCGGCCCTGGAGCTGGAGCACATCCCGTTCAACCTGGCGGAACTGGTGGGCAGCTGCGCCCAATCCTTCCAGCACAGCGCCGCGCAACGCAGGCTCGGCCTGGACCTGCAGATCCCGGACGACATGCACGCCCTGCAGGTACAAGGCGATCCGACACGGATCCGGCAGATCCTGGTGAACCTGATCGGCAATGCGCTGAAATTCACCGAGCAGGGCCGCGTCACCGTGCAGTGCCAGTGGCAGGCCCTGGACCACGAACTGCTGTGGTTCACCTGCACGGTACGCGACAGCGGCATCGGCATCCCGGCCGAGAGCCTGGAGCGCATGTTCGACGCCTTCCAGCAAGCGGACAGCTCCATCTCCCGACGCTACGGCGGCACCGGCCTGGGCCTGCCGATCGCAAGGACCCTGGCCGAACGCATGGGCGGAACGTTGCGGGCCCAGAGCGAGGAAGGCCAGGGGTCGGTGTTCACCCTGGAAATCCCGCTGGCGCTGTCCACCCAGGTCCCGGCGGCCCTGGCACCTCGCCTGCCCGGCGGCAACGGGCATGGTGAGGGCCGGCACGTGCTGCTGGTGGAGGACAATCCGGTGAACCAGACCGTGATCGAAGCCATGTTGCGCAGCCTGGGCTTCGCCATCAGCATCGCCTCCGACGGCGCGCAAGCCATACGCAGCGCCGAAAGCCTGAAGTTCGACCTGATCCTCATGGACTGCCGGCTGCCCATCGTCGACGGTTACGAGGCCACCCGGCAGATTCGCCAGCTGCCGGGGTGCGACCAATTGCCGATCGTCGCGTTGACGGCCAACGCCCTGCAAGGCGACCGCGAAGCCTGCCTGGCGGCGGGCATGAACGATTACCTGGCAAAACCGTTCAAAAGAGTTGATCTGCAGCAGATTCTGCAGCGATGGGTGCATTAGTAGCCTGTGTGGCTGGCGTGAAAAGCGAAAGTGCGGCAGTCTTAGGCACCCGACGAGCCTCGACTGGGGGCTTGAATTAATATTTCAGTGCACAGTTGTTCATTCATTTTCCTGTGCGCTGTGACTTTCACTACAACGCAATAGTCTATGGGTAGGCTGCCGATGCGAGGCATGAACGCTTCGATCGGTCGGGAAGATTCGCCCCACCCTGCCGCATGGGATTATTGAGGAGCTCGCATGACCAAACAAAACGCCTTTACCCGGGAAGACCTGCTGCGCTGCAGTCGCGGTGAGCTGTTCGGCCCAGGTAACGCGCAACTGCCCGCCCCGAACATGCTGATGGTGGACCGCATCACCCATATCAGCGACGAGGGTGGCAAGTACGGCAAAGGTGAATTGGTCGCCGAGCTGGATATCAAGCCGGACCTGTGGTTCTTCGCTTGCCACTTCGAAGGCGATCCGGTGATGCCGGGCTGCCTGGGCCTGGATGCCATGTGGCAGCTGGTCGGTTTCTTCCTCGGCTGGCAAGGCCTGCCAGGCCGTGGTCGCGCCCTGGGTTCGGGCGAGGTGAAGTTCTTCGGTCAGGTACTGCCGACCGCCAGCAAGATTACCTATAACATTCATATCAAACGTGTCCTCAAGGGCAAGCTGAACATGGCCATTGCCGATGGTTCGGTGGCTGTCGACGGACGCGAGATCTACACCGCCGAAGGCCTCCGGGTCGGCGTTTTCACCTCCACTGACAACTTCTAAGGGTTATCCGCATGCGCCGCGTCGTTATCACTGGTCTGGGCATCGTTTCTTGCCTGGGCAATGACAAAGAGACCGTCTCCGCTAACCTGCGTGCAAGCCGCCCTGGCATCCGGTTCAACCCGGAATACGCCGAAATGGGTCTGCGTAGCCAGGTTTCCGGCTCCATTGACCTCAATCTCGAAGAGCTGATCGACCGCAAGATCTACCGTTTCGTCGGCCACGCGGCGGCCTACGCCTACCTGGCCATGAAAGATGCCATCGCCGATTCCGGACTCACCGAAGAGCAGGTTTCCAACCCGCGCACCGGCCTGATCGCCGGCTCCGGTGGTGCCTCCACACTGAACCAGATGGAAGCGCTGGACATCCTGCGGGAAAAAGGCGTCAAGCGCGTCGGCCCGTATCGCGTCACCCGGACCATGAGCAGCACCGTTTCCGCCTGCCTGGCCACGCCTTTCAAGATCAAGGGCCTGAACTACTCCATCGCCTCCGCCTGCGCCACCAGTGCCCACTGCATCGGTACCGCCATGGAACAGATCCAGATGGGCAAGCAGGACATCGTGTTCGCCGGCGGCGGTGAAGAGGAACACTGGAGCCAGTCGTTCCTGTTCGACGCCATGGGCGCCCTGTCCAGCAAGCGCAACGACACCCCCGAAAAAGCCTCTCGCGCCTACGATGCCGACCGTGACGGTTTCGTCATTGCCGGTGGCGGTGGCATGGTGGTGGTCGAGGAACTGGAACACGCCCTGGCCCGTGGCGCGAAGATCTATGCCGAAATCGTTGGCTACGGCGCCACCTCCGACGGCTACGACATGGTGGCCCCGAGTGGTGAAGGTGCTATCCGCTGCATGCAGATGGCAATGTCCACCGTCGACACGCCGATCGACTACCTGAACACCCACGGCACTTCCACTCCGGTCGGCGACGTCGCGGAAATGAAAGGCGTGCGTGAAGTGTTCGGCGACAAGGCCCCGGCCATCAGCTCCACCAAGAGCCTGTCGGGCCACTCCCTGGGCGCCGCCGGCGTCCACGAAGCGATCTACTGCATGCTGATGATGGAAGGCAACTTCATTGCCGGTTCGGCCAACATCGACGAGCTGGATCCGGAAGTGGCCGACCTGCCGATCCTGACCAAGACTCGCGAAAACGCCACCATCGACACCGTGATGAGCAACAGCTTCGGCTTCGGTGGCACCAACGCCACCCTGGTCCTGAAGCGCTGGCAAGGCAAGTAAGCCTCGCCGTCACGCCGCACGCGAAAACGCCCCGACCGGTTCGGGGCGTTTTTTTGCGCCTGCTCAACACACCGTAGTCCCCTTTGTGGAAGCGAGCGTGCTCGCGACTGCAGCGTGTCATGCACCCGATAAGTTGACTGGCCTGCCGCAATCGCGAGCAAGCTCGGTCCCACATGGGGTCTGTGGTGAATTGGAACTCAGCGCACTACAAACCGCTGCTGGGCCAGCAGCCGATCCCCCTGGAATACCATGAACCGCCACTCACCCGGTACCACTTCGTGGCTCTCGGTGAATTCGTAGGCCATGACGTCCTGGGGCGCACCGGGTACCAGTTTCTGGATGACTTCGAGTTTATCGTGGCGCAGGCCATCGGGGGTCTGGATGCCAGGCGTGAAATACAGCAGGGTCAACGGCTGGTCATCGGCGACCTTGCCCGCCAGCTGGTAGCGCATGCCGAACTTGGTGCCCAGCTTCGCAGGTACCTCCTGGGTCTGGCGGATTTGCTCGTTACTGCGACGCAGGACCCGCTCCCCCGATTGCAGCTCGGCTTGCGGGCCTTCGAAGACGCCGTACTCCACCGGACCTTCGACACGGACCTGCGCCTGAGCCAGGCCACAGGTCAACAGCAGCGCGAACAGTGCGCTTGAACAGGTGAATTGCATGGTGCGCTCCTTGATTGAGATGAGCGCGAGGGTATGACGCGGCAGTGACAGGTTGATGACAAACCAGCATCACCGAGCAGCCTCTGTGGCGAAAGGATTTATCCCATTGGCTCGCGAAGCGGGCTCAAGCCCGATGTCTCGGTGGCTGGACCGATCACCATCGAAGCTTCGGGCCTGTTGCACAGTCAGCGGGGATAAATCCCCTCGTCACAAAGCACTTTCCTTATCGTGGGACCGAACGAGGCAGCACCGCCAGGAAATTATCCCGCGCCACTTTCCTGGCCACCTCCTCGGGCAAGGCATCCAGGAACGGATCGAAGCCGTGCAGCTCGTGACCGAGCTTCTTGAACCGTCCGACCACGTCCGAGCCCACCATGAAGCGGTCGGGGAAGCGCTTCACCAACTCGACCCACTCCGGTCGAGGCTTGCCTGCCTCGTCCAGCAGGTAGGGCGTCAGCAGGCTCCAGGACAGGTCGATGTACAGGTTGGGATAGGCTTCGAGCATCCGGCTCAGCGTCGGCAAGAGGAAATCCAGCTGGGTCTGGTGCCGATGGATCTCCATGCTGGTACCGGCGTGGGCCCAGATGAATCGGGTGTGGGGATGATTGCGCAGCGGCTCTTCGATTTCCGCCAGGTACAACGGGTTCCTTTCGCGCTTGGAGGTGATGTTGGAATGCAGCATCACCGGCAGGTCGTTCTCCGCCGCCAGGTGATAGATCCGCGTCATGGCCTCGTTGTTGGCCCGCGGCGTATCACCCGAGGTCAGCGCCGTCAGGTCATCGTGGCGCGTGAAGACTTCGCCGATGCCCTGCCATAGCCCCGGATACAGATCGAGCATGCGCTGGATGTGGGCGGCGGAGTTCTTGTCATTGGGGTTGAAGCCGGACAGGAACGGATGGAAACGCCGGCGCTGCTCGGTCGTCAGCTTGTTCACCGCCGCCGCGACGATCACATCGGTGGCGCTGTACCAATAGGCATCGGCATCGTCACCGGCGTAGTAACGTGGGCGCTTGGGCTCGTCTTCATGCCATTTCTTGGCCACCGGGATACCGGAGATCATGACGTGCTCGATGCGATTGTCGTCCATGGCCTTGAGCAGCTTGGGCATCCCGGCGGTTTCCTGGAAGAAGTCGACGTAATGCAGGTGCGCATCGCTGTAGGTGTATTCGCGAGCCATGGTCGCGCTGCTCGAAACGACCAGCAACCAGGTAAGGATCAGACGGGTCAACGGATAACTTCCCAGGAACGTGAGCAACATAGACCCTGGCCTTGCCACCTGGGTTCAAGTACCCGTGCCGGGTTATGCTCGCCACATCCGTTATCGACCAGGAAGACACCATGCCCACGCCCCTGACCGTCCGCCCCCGCGCAGAAGATGTCGAAGGCCAGCCGATCCTTCGTCCACTGCCCTGCGCCAAGTGCCGCAGCGTCGGCCCTTTCGTGTTTTTCGACCATATGCTGCAAACCACCTACCCGGCCGGCCAGGGGATGAATATCCGTCAACACCCCCACATCGGGCTGTCCACCCTCACCTACCTGTTCGAGGGCACGCTCCAGCACAAGGACAGCCTCGGCTCCGATCAGGTGGTGGAGGCCGGCGATGTGAGCTGGATGACCGCCGGCAGCGCCATTGCCCATGTGGAGCGCACCCCAGAGGCGCTGCTGGGGGAAGCCTTCGCCCTGCACGGGCTGCAAGTCTGGCTGGCCTCGCCCCAGTCCCACGAACAAGGACCGGGACACTACAGCCATCATCCGGCCCGCACCCTACCGGTCAGCGAAAACCTGGGGGTCAGTATCCGCATGATTGCCGGGTCAGGCTTTTGCCTGGAATCGCCGGTGCCGGTGCTGTCTCCTACGCTATACGCCGAATTGAACCTGCAAACCGCGACGACCTTGCTGATTCCCACGGAGCATGAAGAACGGGCGTTGTACGTATTGAGCGGCGAGGCAATGCTGGAGGGCGAGCCGGTAGAGCCGCACACCCTGGTGATCCTGCCGACGGGCGAAGAAATGACTTTGTGCGCCGAAAGCGACTGCCATGCCGTGCTGTTCGGCGGGGCACCGCTGGACGGGCCGCGACGGATGAACTGGAATTTCGTCTCCAGCGACCCCGCCCGCATCGACGAAGCCCGCCGGCGCTGGGCGGCCGGAGACTGGCCGAGCGTGCCAGGGGAAAGCGAGCGGATCGAGTTGCCCTGATTCCAGGATTGCTTGTCGGGCCACCATCGCGAGCAAGCTCGCTCTCACATCGGATTTGAGTGATCACGGAATGTGCGTTCACAGCGGATCATTGTGAGAGCGAGCTTGCTCGCGACGGCTTTATACCAGGCAACAGGAGATTCAAATCCAGAACCCGGCTTCAGCCCCTGAACACCTCGTCCAGCAAGTTATGCATCGACCGGAACGCGCGATTGGCGACCTTGGCGTTGTACATCATCTTGCCGGGGACATTGGCCTGCGGATCGGTGAACGAATGCACCGCTCCACCGTAGCTCAGCAATTGCCAATCCACCCCGGCGGCATTCATTTCCTCCTCGAATGCCGGTAGCTGTTCCTTGGGCACCAGCGGGTCGGACGCACCGTGCATCACCAGCACCGAGCCCTGGATATTTCGCGCATCCGTCGAATCCGGCGTGTCCAGGGTGCCGTGGAAGGAGATGGCGGCCTTCAGCGGCGCGCCGGTGCGAGCCAGTTCCAAGGCACAGCAACCGCCGAAACAGAAGCCGAATGTGGCGAGTTTCGACACATCGACCGGTGCCTCGCCCTGGCTCTGCAATTGCTCGAACGCTGCCTGCATGCGCTTGCGCAACAGGGCCCGATCATTCTTGAGCGGCATCATCGCCGCCCCCGCCTCATCGGCATTGCTCGGACGCATCGTCTGTCCGTACAGGTCGGCGATCAACACCACATAGCCATTGGCTGCCACGGACTTGGCGATCTCCTCGGCCCCCGCCCCCACTCCCATCCAATTCGGTGCCATCAACAGGCCCGGGCGCGGGCCCTGCTGGTGGATGTCGAAGGCCAGGCGGCCTTCATAGGCTTGACCTTCGATCTGATAGACCAGTGAACGAACCGTGATCTGACTCATGACGGACTCCTCTTCAATCGAACATCCCGAAATGAAAAACCCGCCGAAGCGGGTTTTTCCTGCACTTGATTAAGCTGACAGTTCCACCAACAGCTTGTTCAGGCGGCGAACATAAGCCGCCGGGTCCTTCAAGCTATCGCCAGCGGCCAGGGCCGCCTGGTCGAACAGGATGTGCGACAGATCGCCAAAGCGCTCTTCGCTCTGCTCGTTGTCCAGCTTCTCCACCAGCGGGTGAGAAGGGTTGAACTCGAAAATCGGCTTGGAATCCGGAACCTTCTGGCCGCTGGCCTCGAGGATCTGGCGCATCTGCAGGCCGAGGTCCTGCTCACCGATGGCCAGGATCGCCGGAGAATCGGTCAGGCGATGGGACACCCGCACTTCGCTGACCGCGTCGCCCAGGGCCGTCTTGATCCGCTCCACCAGGCCTTCCTTGCTCTTGGCGATTTCTTCGGCGGCTTTCTTGTCTTCTTCCGAATCCAGGTTGCCGAGGTCCAGGTCGCCACGCGCCACGTCGACGAAGCTCTTGCCGTCGAACTCGTTGAGGTAACTCATCAGCCACTCGTCGATGCGGTCGGTCAGCAGCAGCACTTCGATGCCTTTCTTGCGGAAAACCTCCAGGTGCGGGCTGTTCTTGACCTGGGCATAGGTTTCGCCAGTGAGGTAGTAGATCTTGTCCTGGCCTTCCTTGGCGCGGGCCAGGTAATCGGCCAGGCCGACCACCTGCTCGCCATCGTCACCCTGGGTGGAGGCAAAGCGCAGCAGGCCGGCGATCTTTTCCTTGTTGGCGAAGTCTTCGGCCGGGCCTTCTTTCATCACCTGGCCGAAGTTCTTCCAGAAGCTCTTGTACTGCTCGGGCTCGTTCTTCGCCAGCTTCTCCAGCATGTCCAGCACGCGCTTGGTCAGCGCCGACTTCATGGAGTCGATGATCGGGTCTTTCTGCAGGATTTCCCGGGAGACGTTCAGGGACAGGTCGTTGGAGTCCACTACACCCTTGATGAAGCGCAGGTACAGGGGCAGGAACGATTCGGCCTGGTCCATCACGAATACCCGTTGCACGTACAGCTTCAGGCCGCGTGGTGCTTCGCGCTGGTACAGGTCGAACGGCGCGCGGGCCGGCACGTACAGCAGGGAGTTGTATTCCAGCTTGCCTTCGACCTTGTTGTGGCTCCAGCTCAGCGGGTTCTCGTAGTCGTGGGCGATGTGCTTGTAGAACTCCTGGTATTCCTCGTCTTTCACCTCGGTGCGCGGACGAGTCCACAGGGCACTGGCGCGATTGACGGTTTCCCACTGCACCTCAGGCTTCTCTTCGCCTTCGGCGGCGGTGACTTCCTTGGGCAGCTCGATCGGCAGTGCGATATGGTCGGAGTATTTCTTGATGATGTTGCGCAGGCGCCAGCCATCGGCGAACTCGTCTTCACCGGACTTGAGATGCAGCACAATACGGGTACCGCGATCGGCCTTGTCGAGGGTGGCGACTTCGAATTCCCCTTCGCCCCTGGACGACCAGTGCACGCCTTCACTCGCGGCGAGGCCGGCACGGCGGCTGAAGACTTCGACATGATCGGCCACGATGAACGCGGAATAGAAACCGACGCCGAATTGACCGATCAGGTGGGAATCCTTCTTCTGGTCACCCGAAAGGTTCTTCATGAAGTCGGCGGTGCCGGACTTGGCGATGGTGCCCAGGTGAGTGATCACCTCTTCGCGGCTCATGCCGATGCCGTTGTCTTCCAGGGTGATGGTCTTCGCGTCCTTGTCGAAGCTCACACGAATCTTCAGTTCAGCGCCGCCTTCCAGCAATTCTGGCTTGGACAGGGCTTCGAAACGTAATTTGTCGACAGCGTCGGAGGCGTTCGAGATCAGCTCGCGAAGGAAGATTTCCTTGTTCGAATACAGCGAGTGAATCATCAGGTGCAGCAGTTGCTTCACCTCGGTCTGGAAGCCCAGGGTTTCCTTTTGAGTTTCCACGCTCATTGTCATCAAACTCCAAGTGGATGGTGGTGTCCGCCTCGCTGAGATCGGCGGCGGGATGACCTCAAGGTGGGGGCGGCGCCGATGATTTCAAGGGTGGGTCGGCTTCGTCGGCTCCTGGATCTTGAAATGCGCCCGCGCGGTGGCGATGGGTTCGGCCTCGTCGTCCTGCCAGGCCGTGATGGCCACGTTGGCCACCCGCCGCCCCTGGCGCCAGACCTGGCAACGAGCGTACGTGTCACGGAACTGCCCGGCGCGCAGGTAATCCAGGGAAAAGTCGATGATCTTCGGCACACCTGGCGTACGGGTGGCAATCAGCAGATGAACGGCGGCCGACAGTTCCATGAAACCGGCGATCACCCCACCATGGATCGCCGGCAATAAAGGGTTGCCAATGTTGTCCGGGCTCGCCGGCAGGCGAAACAGCAGGTCATTGCCCTGACGAGTGCATTCGGCGCCGATCAACTGTGCGTAAGGGATCGACGCCATCAATAGTCCATAGTCGCCCTGCTCGCAGGCCTGACGCAGTTGTTCCTGGGTAATGGCCGTCATGGCGTGTCCGCTCCGGCCTTGGGTACCTGCCTGCCCATACCCCTGGCATGCTGCCCCAGGCGCATGAAAGTGCCCACCACATGGGCGATGGGTTGATCGGGGTCGTCCTGATAAGCGAAGCCCCGGGTGAAGATCACGTCCGGCGTGACCCGGTAGCATTGGGCGAAGCCGTAGACGTCCTTGTGGGGTTGGGCGGCGTGCATGTAGTCGATGCGCAGGTCGAGGGTCGGACAGACCTCGAATTGCGGCAGTACACAGAGGGTCGACATGCCGCAAGCGGTGTCCATCAATGACGTCAGCGCGCCACCATGGATGATGCCCGAGAGGGGGTTGCCCACGATCCGGGGACTGAAAGGCAGCACCAGTGTCAGTCCTTCCTCGCTGGCGCTTTTCAGCGTCAGGCCCAGCACCTGGCAATGGCGCAGTGCCGATAGAAACCGGGTCGCGCGCTCAAAAACGGGGTTTTCAGCCATTGGTTAGAAACTCTTGTTAGTGGCCAGGTCCGATAATAGACGAACCCGATAAAGTTCCATGCCGACACGAAGTTATATATCTGTAGCAAAAGAGGAACTTAAGCCAAGGGGTATAGCTCAAAAGGCCAGTAGTTATTTCCATAAGGAGAAACACCCCATGCGTAAGACTTTGACTATTGCCTTGATGTTGGCTGCCTCCCTCGGCCTCGCTGCCTGCGACAAGAAATCCGAAGACAAAGCTCAAGATGCCGCCCAACATTCGGAGCAAGCTCAGCAGGACATGAACAAAGCACAGGATAAAGTGAACGACGCGGCGAAAGAAAACGCCGAAGCCGCCAAAGCCCAGGCCGAATCGAACGAAGCAGCAACGCAGGAACAAGCCCCTGCAACCGCGCCTAAAACCAACTGATCCGGTTTTAGTGACAAAAGAAAACCCGCCTGGTGCGGGTTTTCTTTTGTCTGCATTCTGGCGGGACCAATGAATCAGGCCGCTTCCCGGCTCACTTCGCTGGGTGGCGCTTCGGTCGGGGTGTAGACCATGACATCCAGCACGTCGGAATGAAACTCCCGGCGGTACAGCACAAATACCACGCCGGCGCTCATCAACATGAACAACCAGGGGCTGACGAACCAGGCCAGCATGGTCATGCCGAAGTAATAAGAGCGCAGGCCGAAGTTGAACTGGTTGGCCGCCATCGAAATGACCCGGGCCGCCCTGAGCGCAAAGGCCTTGCGCTCCTGCTCCGACACATGCCGCTCGCCGATCATCGGCGCAGAGCCCACCAGCACCGCCGCGAAATTGTATTGGCGCATGCACCAGCTGAACGTGAAGAATGCATAGACGAACACCAATGCCAGGCACAACAGCTTGACCTCCGCCAGCCCCTGGGAAGCCTGCTGCACCAGCGGCAGGTCGGCCAGCAGCGACACCGCCCGATCGGACGCCCCGAGCACGGTCAGGATACCCGCCAGGATAATCAGCGTGCTGGAGGCGAAAAACGAGGCGTTGCGCTCCAGGTTACCGATCACGCTGGCGTCGGCGATGCGGTTCTCGCGCAGCAGCATGCGACGCATCCAGTCCTCGCGATACAAGTGCATCACGCTCGCCAGACAAGCCGTGTCACGGGCTTTCCAGGTGGCATAGCGGGTATAGCCGCCCCAGCAGACGATGAACCAGACAGCGGCAAGCAGATGGGACAGGTTGGCTTGGATGAATGACATTCGATTTCCTGTATATCTAAAAACATGACGTCTAAAGCCAGACGCGCCTTGAAATGCCGACCTGTGGGAGCGAGCTTGCTCGCGATTGCGATCTATCAGACACGTTGATGCTGCTGATCTGGCGCTATCGCGAGCAAGCTCGCTCCACAGGTGCTGTGTACGCCTTTCAGACACTGCTTCGACGTTAGCGCACGAAAAAAGACACTGCACCCAAAAAAATGCCCCGTATCGATTGATACGGGGCATTTCGGTTGTGGCCGGTGAATCGGCCTGAAGCTGCTTAAGCCAGAGCTTCGCTGCGTTTGCCCAGCAGGCGATCGCACACCACGGCAACCACCAGGGTCATCACCGAAGGCACCAGCCAGGCCAGGCCTTGTTCGCTCAACGGCAATTGGGCCAGTTGCGCCGGCATCCAGTCCGCCAGACCGGCGCCCTTGAGCGCATCGACCAGGCCAAACAGGAACGACACCAGCATCACCGGGCCGACAATGCGACTCTGCTCATGCCAGAAGTCCTTGCAGAAACTCAGGGCCACCAGGGCGATGCATGGCGGGTAGATCGCGGTCAGGACCGGGATGGAGAACGCAATCAGCTTGGTCAGGCCCAGGTTGGACACCAGTAGTGAAAACGCTGCCAGGATCACCACCAGGGTCTTGTAGGACAGCGGCAGGACACGGCTGAAGTATTCGGCACAGGCGCAGGTCAGGCCAACGGCGGTCACCAGGCAGGCCAGGGAAATCAGCACCGCGAGGAAGCCGCTGCCCAGGCTGCCGAAGGTGTGTTGCACGTAGGCATGCAGCACAGCGGCGCCGTTAGTCGCCCCTGCGGCCACTTCATGGCTGCCGGAACCGAGGCGGAACAGGCTGACGTAGACCAGCGCCAGGCCCACCCCGGCAATCAGCCCGGCGATGATGGCGTAGCGGGTAATCAAGGCTGGCGATTCGACACCCCGGGAACGGATCGCGTTGACGATGACGATGCCGAACACCAATGCGCCCAACGTGTCCATGGTCAGGTAACCATTGATGAAGCCCTGGGAAAACGGCGCCGCCACGTATTCCGGTGTCGCCACGCCGATACCGCCGGCAGGCAGGGCGAACGCGGCGATCCCCAGCACGGCCAGGGCAATGATCTTCAGCGGTGCGAGGAACCGTCCGACGGTATCCAGCAGACGGCCCGGGTAGAGCGAAATGAAGAACACCAGGAGGAAGTACACGGCACTGTAGATCAACAGGGCCAGCGGGCTTTCGCCGGTCAATGGCGCCAGGCCCACCTCGAACGAGACCGTGGCGGTGCGCGGCGTGGCGAACAGCGGGCCGACAGCCAGGTAGCAGACCGCGGCCAGCAACCCGCTGGCGACCTTGCCGATGGGGCTGCTCAAGGCATCCATCGCCCCGCCCACCTTGGCCAGCGCAACGACGGTGACAACCGGAAGGCCGACCGCGGTGATCAGGAAGCCCAGCGCCGCCATCCAGACATGGGGCCCGGACTGCAAGCCGACGATTGGCGGGAAAATGATATTGCCGGCCCCGACGAACAGGGCAAATGTCATGAAACCAAGTGCCAGGATGTCCTGGCCTTTCAACACTTTCATTAAGGAAACCACACTGCTGAATCGGAATTTAGAGAGGGATTTCCCTTATGGGTGAGGGAAATGTTGTCGATCCGTATGGGACCGACCCGTTTAGCGCGTCGCTTCCTTGTGGGGAGCGGTCGCAAAAATGGCTGCTAGCCTAACGAATCCGTGCAGAAAACGCACTGTTACGGGGCGCACTATCCGATACACGACATTTCAATGTCGCGTTTACGTATCTATTTTTCCCTCATCACACTCCTGATAGACAGGGGATGACCTGTGGCGAGGGGATTCATCCCGCTGGGCTGCAAAGCGGCCCCAACAAGGTGGCCGCATTCTTCCAGATAAACCGCGCTCGATTGCTTGGGGGCTGCTTTGCAGCCCAGCGGGGATAAATCCCCTCGCCACAGATAAATCCTCCACCACAGACTAAGGCCCTCTGCGCAGAAACAATGCGTAGATCCAACAGGCCAGAAACGACAAAGGCCACCCGGAGGTGGCCTTTGTTGCTGGAACGAAAAGGTCAGCCGAAGCTTACTTCTTCATTTCCCAGCCAGTCAGCTCGGCCAGGGCCTTGCCGATGTCTGCCAGCGAACGCACGGTTTTCACGCCGGCGTCTTGCAGGGCAGCGAACTTCTCGTCCGCAGTGCCCTTGCCGCCGGAGATGATTGCGCCAGCATGGCCCATGCGCTTGCCCGGAGGAGCAGTCACACCAGCGATGTAGGACACGACCGGCTTGGTCACGTTGGCCTTGATGAAGGCAGCGGCTTCTTCTTCAGCGGAACCGCCGATCTCACCGATCATGACGATCGCTTCGGTCTTCGGGTCTTCCTGGAACAGCTTCAGGATGTCGATGAAGTTGGAGCCTGGGATCGGGTCACCGCCGATGCCGACGCAGGTGGACTGGCCGAAACCGGCGTCAGTGGTCTGCTTCACGGCTTCATAGGTCAGGGTGCCGGAACGGGACACGATACCGACCTTGCCTGGCAAGTGAATGTGACCTGGCATGATGCCGATCTTGCATTCGCCTGGAGTGATCACGCCTGGGCAGTTAGGGCCGATCAGGGTGATACCCAGCTCGTCGCACTTGACCTTGGCTTCCAGCATGTCGATGGTAGGGATGCCTTCGGTGATGCACACGATCAGCTTGATGCCGCCGAACGCCGCCTCAAGGATGGAGTCCTTGCAGAAAGGAGCCGGAACGTAGATCACGCTGGCGGTGGCGCCAGTGGCAGCAACAGCGTCCTTGACGGTGTTGAAGACAGGCAGGCCCAGGTGCTCGGTGCCGCCCTTGCCCGGAGTTACGCCGCCAACCATCTGGGTGCCGTACTCGATGGCTTGCTGGGTGTGGAAACTACCTTGCGAACCGGTAATACCCTGGCAGATAACCTTGGTGTCTTTATTGATCAGGACGCTCATTATTTGCCCTCCGCAGCTTTTACGACTTGTTGAGCAGCGTCGGTCAGGCTGGTAGCAGCGATGATGTTCAAACCGCTTTCTGCCAGTACTTTAGCGCCCAGCTCAGCGTTGTTGCCTTCGAGGCGAACAACAACCGGGATTTTCACGCCGACTTCTTTCACGGCGCCGATGATGCCTTCGGCAATCATGTCGCAACGAACGATGCCGCCGAAGATGTTGACCAGTACTGCGGCGACGTTGGTGTCGGACAGGATGATCTTGAACGCTTCGGTTACGCGCTCCTTGGTAGCGCCGCCGCCCACGTCGAGGAAGTTGGCTGGCTTGCCGCCATGCAGGTTGACGATGTCCATGGTACCCATGGCAAGGCCGGCACCGTTGACCATGCAGCCGATGTTACCTTCCAGGGCCACGTAGTTCAGTTCGAACTTGGCAGCGTGCGCTTCGCGCGGATCGTCCTGGGACGGATCGTGGAAAGTCTTCAGCTTCGGCTGACGGTACATGGCGTTGGCGTCGATGTTGATCTTGGCATCGAGGCAGTGCAGGTCGCCGTCGGCCTTGATCACCAGCGGGTTCACTTCCAGCAGCGCCAGGTCATGATCCTGGAACAGCTTGGCCAGACCTACGAAGATCTTGGCGAACTGAGTGACCTGCTTGCCTTCCAGGCCCAGCTGGAATGCCAGCTCGCGACCCTGGAATGGCTGGGCGCCAACCAGTGGATCGATGGTGGCCTTGAGGATTTTCTCAGGGGTATCGTGAGCGATCTTCTCGATGTCCACGCCACCTTCGGTGGAAGCCATGAACACGATGCGGCGGCTCGAACGGTCGACGACAGCGCCCAGGTACAGCTCTTTAGCGATATCAGTGCACGATTCAACCAGGATTTTGGTGACCGGCTGACCGTTGGCGTCAGTCTGGTAGGTCACCAGACGCTTGCCCAGCCACTGCTGTGCGAAGGCTTTGGCGTCTTCTTTGCTGCGAACCAGCTTTACGCCGCCCGCTTTACCGCGACCACCGGCGTGAACCTGGGCTTTGACAACCCACTCGCTGCCGCCGATTTTGTCGCAAGCTTCTGCTGCCGCTTCCGGGGTGTCTACCGCGTAGCCTGTGGATACTGGCAGGCCGTATTCAGCGAACAGCTGCTTACCCTGATACTCGTGAAGATTCATGCTTATTACCGTCTTCGTTAGGTACTGCGCATTCGGTGCTGCACCAGTTTAGTGCCGCACCACCTGTGACTGCTGCTTGCGTAGCCTTCCGGTGAACCGGCAGAGCTACGCAAGACTGCGTCCAGCGGACATTCCGCGGTGAGTCTTGCGCGCAAGGCTCACGACGGGCCGAACCGCCGTGGTTTCTTATTATCTATTAACGCTTCTTGCGGTTGGCCACGTGGATGGCGCCGCCATTTACGGCCAGGGCCGCTTCGTGCAAGGCTTCGGACAGGGTCGGATGGGAGAAGACCATCATGCCCAGGTCTTCAGCGCTGGTGCCGAATTCCATACCGATCGCGCCTTGCTGTACCAGCTCGGCAGCGCTTGGGCCAATGACGTGAACGCCCAATACGCGGTCCGTCTTGGCATCGGCGATGACTTTCACGAAACCGCCGGTATCGTTGGCTGCCATGGCACGGCCACTGGCGGCGAACGGGAAGGTGCCGACGTTAACTTCAACGCCTTCGGCTTTCAAGGCCTGCTCGGTTTTACCGACCCATGCGATTTCCGGGTGGGTGTAGATAACCGATGGGATCAGGTCGTAGTTCATCTGGGCCTTGTGGCCCTTGATGCGCTCGACGACCATGATGCCTTCCTCGGACGCCTTGTGGGCCAGCATCATGCCGCGGACCACGTCACCGATGGCGAAGACGCCCGGTACGTCGGTTGCGCAATGATCATCGACCGCGATGAAACCGCGCTCATCAATGTTCACGCCGCTATCGGCAGCCAGCAGGTCGGTGGTCACCGGACGACGGCCCACCGCGACGATCAGCTTGTCGAAGGTGATGGTCTGTTCGCCATTGGCGTCGGTGTAGTTCACCACGACTTCTTCGCCGTTGACCTTGGAGCCGGTCACGCGAGCGCCCAGCTTGATGTCCAGGCCCTGCTTGGTCAGGGTCTTGAACGCTTCCTTGGACACCGCGGTATCGGCAGCCATCAGGAAGGTGTCGAGGGCTTCCAGCACGGTCACTTGCGCACCCAGGCGCGACCAGACCGAACCCAGCTCGAGGCCGATCACGCCGGCGCCGATCACGCCCAGGCGCTTAGGCACGCTCTGGAATTCCAGGGCGCCGGTGGAGTCGACGATCACTTTCTGATCGACTGGAGCCGGTGGGATGTCGATCGGACGCGAGCCTGGCGCCAGGATGACGTTCTCGGCTTCGATCACTTCGACCGAGCCGTCGGGCTTGGTCACTTCGACCTTCTTGCCCAGCAGCAGCTTGCCGTGGCCCTGGATCGAGGTCACGCCGTTGGCCTTGAACAGGGTGGCGACACCGCTGGTCAGGTTCTTCACGATGCCGGCCTTGCGGCCAACCATCGCGGCGACGTCCATCTTGACTTCGCCGGTGGAGATGCCATGGACGTTGAAGCTTTCTTTCGCTTCCTTGTATTTCCAGGAGCTGTCCAGCAGCGCCTTGGAAGGAATGCAGCCGACGTTCAGGCAAGTACCGCCCAGGGCTTGCTTGCCCTCGCTGTCGGTGTATTTCTCGATGCAGGCAGTGGTGAGGCCAAGTTGTGCAGCCTTGATGGCCGCTACGTAGCCACCAGGGCCAGCACCAATCACTACCACGTCGAATTTCTGAGTCATGAGTCATTCCTTTTCGAATCAAACCGGACGGCCACTTGTGGTGACCGTCGTGGGACGAAACCGGTTGTTTCAGCAAGAGGCCGGTCAACCGACCGGCCCTCGCGGCGAAATCAGATATCCAGCAGCAGGCGAGCCGGATCTTCAAGCAGGTTCTTGATGGTCACCAGGAACGTCACGGCTTCTTTACCATCGATCAGACGGTGATCGTAGGACAGTGCCAGGTACATCATCGGACGAATCACGACTTGACCGTTGATTGCCATCGGACGCTGGATGATGTTGTGCATCCCCAGGATCGCTGCTTGTGGCGGGTTGACGATCGGGGTCGACATCATCGAACCGAATGTACCACCGTTGGTGATGGTGAACGTACCACCGGTCATCTCTTCGATGGACAGCTTGCCGTCACGGGCCTTCTTGCCGAAGGTGGCGATGCCGTTTTCGATTTCGGCCAGGCTCATCAGCTCGGCGTTACGCAGCACCGGAACCACCAGGCCACGGTCGCTGGAAACAGCAACACCGATGTCGGCATAGCCGTGGTAGACGATGTCGGAACCGTCGATCGACGCGTTGACGGCCGGGAAGCGTTTCAGCGCTTCGGTGGCAGCCTTGACGAAGAACGACATGAAGCCCAGGCGCACGCCATTGTGGGACTTCTCGAACAGGTCCTTGTACTTCGAACGCAGCGCCATGACTTCGGTCATGTCCACTTCGTTGAAAGTGGTCAGCATCGCCATGTTCGACTGGGCTTCGACCAGGCGCTCGGCAACCTTGGCCCGCAGGCGGGTCATCGGAACGCGTTTTTCAACGCGATCACCGGCCGCGAACACCGGAGCGGCAGCGGCAGGCGCAGCAGGCTTGGCCGGGGCAGCGGCTGGAGCGGCTTTCTTGGCTGCAACAGCGGCAACCACGTCTTCCTTGGTCACACGACCACCCTTGCCGGTGCCGGCAATGGAAGCGATGTTGATGCCGTTTTCTTCAGCGATCTTGCGGGCAGCAGGCGCGGCGACCGGGTCGTCTTCGCCATCGGCCGCTGGAGCAGCAGCCTGGGCGGCAGCCGGCGCAGCGGCAGCAGCAGCGGCCGGAGCGGCGGCGGCAGCACCACCTTCAACGATCGAGCCCAGCACTTCGTCGGACAGGACGGTGTCGCCTTCGTTCTTGACGATCGCGCCCAGCACGCCGTCGGCGGTGGCCAGGACTTCCAGTACGACCTTGTCGGTCTCGATGTCGACGATCAGTTCGTCACGCTTGACGGCCTCGCCCGGTTTCTTGTGCCAGGTGGCAACGGTGCCATCGGCAACCGATTCTGGGAAAGTGGGGGCTTTGATCTCGATAGCCATTATCTTGGGTTCCTTAAATTCGGTTTCAGGTGCTCGAAGGCGTTAAACGGTAAACGCGTCTTGCAGCAGTTGTTCCTGCTGCTCGGCGTGCATCGATGCGTAACCACATGCAGGTGCGGCAGAAGCCTCGCGGCCCGCGTACTCGAGTACGAGAGACTTGTTGAGGTAGCTGATGCTGCGACGCAGGTGGTGTTGGCTGCAGTACCATGCGCCCTGGTTCATCGGCTCTTCCTGACACCAGACAGCCGCTTTGGCATTGGTGTAAGGCGCCAGGACTTCCTTCAGGTCGTCCTCAGGGAATGGGTACAGCTGCTCGATACGCACGATGGCGATGTCTTCGCGGCCTTCGGCACGGCGTTTTTCCAGCAGGTCGTAGTAGACCTTGCCGCTGCACAGAACGACGCGTTCGACCTTGCTCGGGTCCAGGGCATCGATTTCCGGGATAACGGTCTGGAACGAGCCATCGGCCAGTTCTTCGAGCGTCGAAACGGCCAGCTTGTGGCGCAGCAGCGACTTCGGCGTCAGGACCACCAGGGGCTTGCGCAGCGGACGAATCACCTGGCGGCGCAGCAAGTGGTAGATCTGTGCCGGGGTAGTCGGCATGCACACCTGGATGTTGTGCTCGGCACACAGTTGCAGGTAGCGCTCCAGGCGCGCCGAGGAGTGCTCGGGACCCTGCCCTTCGTAGCCGTGCGGCAGCAACATGGTCAGGCCGCAGAGACGACCCCACTTGTGCTCGCCACTGGTGATGAACTGGTCGATCACGACCTGCGCACCGTTGGCGAAGTCGCCGAACTGGGCTTCCCAGATCACCAGCGCGTTCGGCGTGGTGGTCGAGTAACCGTATTCGAACGCCAGTACGGCTTCTTCCGACAGGAACGAGTCGTACAGGTCGAACAGCGGCTGGCCTTTGTACAGGTTCTTGAGCGGAATGTAGGTGCTGGCATCTTTCTGGTTGTGCAGGACGGCATGACGGTGCGAGAACGTACCGCGGCCGATGTCCTGGCCGGTCATGCGGATCGGGTGACCTTCGAACGCCAGGGTCGCGTACGCCATGGTTTCGGCGTAGCCCCAGTTGATCGGCAGGCCGCCGGCTTGCATCTTCTGACGGTCTTCGTAGATCTTCGCGACCTGGCGCTGAACCACGAAGCCTTCCGGGATCTCCAGCAGCTTGGCGGACAGTTCCTGCAAGGTCTTGAGGTCGAAACGCGTGTCGTGACGTGCAGTCCAGGCGTGACCCAGGTATGGGCGCCAGTCCACGAACAGCTCTTTGTTCGGCTCCTTGACCAGGCTTTTCACCACGTGCAGACCGTTGTCCAGCGCGTTGCGGTATTCGTCGACCTTGGCCTGGACGCGCTCGGCATCCAGTACGCCGTCCTGGATCAGGCGATCGGCATACAGCTCGCGGGTGGTGCGCTGCTTGGTGATCTGCTGGTACATCAGAGGCTGGGTACCGCTTGGCTCGTCCGCCTCGTTGTGGCCACGACGACGGTAGCAAACCAGGTCGATCACCACGTCGCGCTTGAACTGCATGCGGTAGTCGATGGCCAGCTGGGTCACGAACAGCACGGCTTCCGGATCATCACCATTCACATGGAGGATCGGCGCCTGGATCATCTTCGCGACGTCGGTGGCGTACTCGGTGGAGCGCGAGTCCAGCGGGTTGCTGATGGTGAAACCGACCTGGTTGTTGATCACGATGTGCACGGTGCCGCCGGTCTTGAAACCGCGGGTCTGCGACATCTGGAAGGTTTCCATGACCACGCCCTGGCCGGCGAATGCCGCATCACCGTGGATGGAGATCGGCAGGACCTTCTCACCGGTCGGGTCGTTGCGACGATCCTGGCGGGCGCGAACCGAACCCTCGACCACCGGGGAAACGATTTCCAGGTGGGATGGGTTGAACGCCATGGCCAGGTGGACTTCGCCGCCGGTGGTCATCACGTTGGACGAGAAGCCCTGGTGATACTTCACGTCACCGGAACCCAGTTCGACCTTCTTCTTGCCTTCGAACTCGTCGAACAGCTCACGCGGGTTCTTGCCGAAGGTGTTGACCAGCACGTTCAGACGACCACGGTGGGCCATGCCGATGACGACTTCCTTGGTGCCGTAGGAACCGGAACGCTGGATCAGCTCGTCGAGCATCGGGATCAGGCTTTCGCCGCCTTCCAGGCCGAAACGCTTGGTGCCCGGGTACTTGGTGCCCAGGTATTTCTCCAGGCCTTCACCGGCTGTCACGCGCTCCAGCACATGGGTCTTGATGTCGGCGGAGTACGTCGGACGCCCGCGCACGCTTTCCAGACGCTGCTGGAACCACTGGCGCTGCTCGGAATCGGTGATGTGCGTGAACTCGGCGCCGATGGTGCGGCAATATGTCTGCTGCAACGCTTCGTGAATTTCGCGTAGGCTCGCTTCCTCTTTGCCGATGAACAGGTCGCCGGCACGGAAGGTCGTATCGAGATCGGCATTGGTCAAGCCGTAATGAGTGATCGACAGGTCTGCAGGTGCAGGACGCTGCCACAGCCCCAGCGGGTCCAGCTGGGCTGCCTGGTGGCCTCGCATCCTGTAGGCCTGGATCAATCGCAGCACTTCGACTTGCTTCTTCTCGTGCTCGCTGCTCACGCTACCGGCAGATACCGGTTGAGCGCGGCGCTGGTTCTTCGCCAGCAGCACGAAATGATCGCGAATCGTAGAGTGCGAAACATCTGTGGCAGAGTTACCGTCGGCCGGCAACTTCTGAAAATAGGTGCGCCATTCTTCTGGCACAGCGTTAGGGTCGTGCAGGTAGAGCTCGTAGAGCTCTTCCACATAGGCAGCGTTACCACCGGAGAGGTGGGCACTGTTCCACATGCGCTGCATCACGCTTTCTTGCATGCTTGGTCACCCTCGATTAGGGGAACACCACCGGCGAAAACACCGAGCAAACTTGCAGAAGTCCGAGTGCAGCGACTAAAACAAGCCACTTAGGATCACGCTGATAGTCCGGGTACCAGCCCGGATGCCCCTGCTTGTCTCATTTCTTCAAAAATAAGAACCGCCGCTTTGTGAGCGGCTGTTCTGGTTATGCTACGACGCGGGTTGAAGCCCGCGCCCTAGCCTCTACGGGTACAGCGGTTCTACGGGTACAGCAGCTGAATCACACGCCGTTTTGCAGCAGCATGTTACGTACGTGACCGATGGCCTTAGTCGGGTTCAGGCCTTTCGGGCAGACGTTGACGCAGTTCATGATCCCGCGGCAGCGGAATACGCTGAACGGGTCATCCAGTGCGGCCAGACGCTCGGACGTCTTGGTGTCGCGGCTGTCTGCCAGGAAGCGGTACGCTTGCAGCAGGGCGGCCGGGCCCAGGAACTTGTCCGGGTTCCACCAGAAGGATGGGCACGAGGTCGAGCAGCAGGCGCACAGGATGCACTCGTACAGACCGTCGAGCTTTTCACGCTCTTCCGGGGACTGCAGACGCTCGATGGCCGGAGCCGGCGTGTCGTTCTGCAGGAATGGCTTCACCTTCTCGTATTGCTTGTAGAAGATGCTCATATCGACGACCAGGTCACGGATCACCGGCAAACCTGGCAGCGGACGCACGATCAGCTTGTTGCCCTTGACCACCGCCGACAGCGGCGTGATGCAGGCCAGGCCGTTCTTGCCGTTGATGTTCATGCCGTCGGAGCCGCACACGCCCTCGCGGCAGGAGCGACGATAGGAGAAACCTTCGTCCTGTTCCTTGATCAGGGCCAGCACGTCCAGCACCATCAGGTCCTTACCACCGGTATCGACCTGGAAATCCTGCATGAACGGCGCAGCGTCCTGATCAGGGTTGTAGCGATAAACACTGACTTGCAACATAGCGGTCACCCTTAATAAGTCCGGACTTTAGGTTCGAAAGTCGGAACAGTCTTCGGCGAGAAATTCACGGCACGCTTGGCGACACGTTTCTCACCCGGGAAGTACAAGGTGTGGCACAGCCAGTTTTCGTCGTCACGGTCTTCATAGTCTTCGCGGGCATGGGCACCACGGGACTCTTTACGGGTTTCTGCCGCGATGGCGGTGGCTTCGGCCACTTCCAGCAGGTTCTGCAGTTCCAGCGCTTCGATACGTGCAGTGTTGAACGCCTGTGACTTATCGTTGATCTTCACATTGGCAATTCGTTCACGCAGCTGCGCCAGCTGGGCGATACCCTTCTGCATGTACTCGCCGGTACGGAACACACCGAAGTAGTTCTGCATGCAGCTTTGCAGCTCGCGACGCAGGGTGGCGACGTCTTCGCCTTCGGTACGCTCGTTCAGACCGGCCAGGCGCTTGAGGGCCACGTCGATGTCGGTGTCGCTGGCGTCGCGGTATTCGATGCCGTCGGTCAGCGCCTTTTCCAGGTGCAGGCCGGCCGCGCGGCCGAAGACCACCAGGTCGAGCAGCGAGTTGCCGCCCAGGCGGTTGGCACCGTGAACCGATACGCACGCCACTTCACCCACTGCGAACAGGCCAGGGATGATTTCGTCCACGCCTTCGGCGTTCTGGGTGATGGCCTGGCCATGGATGTTGGTGGCAACGCCGCCCATCATGTAGTGGCAGGTTGGAACGACCGGAACTGGCGCGACGACCGGGTCGACGTGAGCGAAGGTCTTGGACAGCTCGCAGATGCCTGGCAGGCGGCTGTGCAGCACTTCCTCGCCCAGGTGGTCGAGCTTGAGCATCACGTGGTCGCCATTCGGGCCACAGCCGTTGCCGGCGATGATCTCTTTAACCATCGAACGAGCCACGACGTCACGACCGGCAAGGTCCTTGGCGTTCGGAGCGTAACGCTCCATGAAACGCTCGCCGTGCTTGTTGATCAGGTAACCGCCTTCACCGCGGCAACCTTCGGTAACCAGTACACCGGCGCCGGCGATGCCGGTCGGGTGGAACTGCCACATTTCGATGTCCTGCACCGGCACGCCGGCACGCAGGGCCATGCCGACGCCGTCACCGGTGTTGATCAGGGCGTTGGTGGTGGAGGCATAGATACGGCCGGCACCGCCGGTCGCCAGCACGGTGGCCTTGGAACGGATGTAGGTGGTTTCGCCGGTTTCGATGCAGATGGCGATTACACCGACAAAGGCGCCGTCCTGGTTCTTCACCAGGTCAACGGCGTAGTACTCGTTCAGGAACGTGGTACCAGCCTTCAGGTTGCCCTGGTACAGGGTGTGCAGCAGTGCGTGACCGGTACGGTCGGACGCCGCGCAGGTACGCGCAGCCTGGCCGCCCTTGCCGTAGTCCTTGGACTGGCCACCGAACGGACGCTGGTAGATACGGCCGGTTTCGGTGCGCGAGAACGGCAGGCCCATGTGGTCGAGTTCGAAGACCGCGGCCGGACCTTCCTGACACATGTATTCGATAGCATCCTGGTCGCCGATATAGTCGGAACCCTTGACGGTATCGTACATGTGCCAGCGCCAGTCATCGTTCGGGTCGGCCGAAGCGATGGCGCAGGTAATGCCACCCTGGGCGGAAACGGTGTGCGAACGGGTCGGGAAAACCTTGGTGATCACGGCAGTCTTGTGACCGCCCTGTGCCAGTTGCAGCGCTGCGCGCATGCCGGCACCGCCGCCACCAATGATGATGGCGTCGAAGGAAATAGTTGGAATGTTAGCCATGGATCAGATACCCCAGAGAATCTGCACACCCCAGACGAAGTAAGCGAACATCGCAACGCCGCATACTGCCTGGAAGAGGAAACGTACGGCAGTCGCCGACTTGCCGAACGCCATCTGCGTCAGGTAGTCGGTCGCGATGGTCCACATGCCGACCCAGGCGTGAGCGCCCAGTGCGACAAGGGCCAGCAGACTGAAGATACGCATCCAGTTGCTTGCGAACAGTTCATGCCATTGGGCATAGCCAAGGCCAGGGTTGGCGACCACATATCCGATCAGGAAAATGAAATAAGCCGCGAGAACGACCGCAGACACACGCTGCGCCATCCAGTCATAGAGGCCCGAACGAGAGAGGTTCGTAACGTTGGTTACCATATCCAGACTCCTGCCAGAACGATTACCACCACGGAAACGGCGATAACGATTTTCGAGCCCAGCTTGCCGCCTTCCAGCGTCTCACCGATGCCCATGTCCATGATCAAGTGGCGCACACCGGCAACCAGGTGATACAGCAAGGCGGACAGGATGCCCCAAATCACTAGCTTGGCTAGCGGACTGGTCAGACACGCTTTCACCTGACCGAAGCCTTCTTCCGAGTCGAGCGACTTGTCCAATGCATAAAGCATGATGGCCAGGCTGACGAAGAGGATGACACCGGAGATACGGTGAAGAATGGACGTGTAAGCAGTGACTGGGAGTTTGATGGTCCTTAGGTCTAGGTTTACAGGTCGTTGGCTTTTCACGGCTTTTTTCACACTGAAGAGCCCCTAAGAATCAGGGCAAAGTTGTTGCGGCGCGCACTGGTCAGGTACTCACCACCCAGGGAGTGACGACCCCCAGCAAAGCTGGCCCAAAAGCCCCTGGCGGTCGGCTGCCGAGTATAGACAGTTAGGTTACTAATGACAACGCGTTCACCTTCCACTGATGGCGCATTGCACAACAACGGCAAAAGGCGTAAACGGCAGGTAATTTCGAGGAAAAAGTCCGGTTAAAGCCTTCTGGAGCAAGACTTTAGGCAAATTGACATTCGGATTTATCTCACTATAGTGGTGCGGGCCCTGCGTGGGGGGTCTGTCTGATGATTCCAAGCATTAATAGGAGGCCACATGGCTGACAAAAAAGCGCAGTTGATCATCGAGGGCGCAGCCCCCGTCGAGCTGCCCATTTTAACCGGCACCGTTGGTCCCGATGTAATCGACGTCCGCGGCCTGACCGCCACGGGCCGTTTCACCTTCGACCCGGGGTTCATGTCGACCGCTTCGTGCGAGTCGAAGATCACCTACATCGACGGCGACAACGGCATCCTGCTGCACCGCGGCTACCCGATCGAGCAACTGGCTGAAAAATCGGACTACCTGGAAACCTGCTACCTGCTGCTCAACGGCGAGCTGCCAACCGCAGAGCAAAAGGCCCAGTTCGTCAGCACCGTGAAGAACCACACCATGGTTCACGAGCAGTTGAAGTCCTTCTTCAACGGCTTCCGTCGCGACGCCCACCCGATGGCCGTCATGTGCGGCGTTGTCGGCGCCCTCTCGGCCTTCTACCACGACTCCCTGGACATCAATAACCCCCAGCACCGCGAAATCTCCGCGATCCGCCTGGTGGCGAAGATGCCGACCCTGGCAGCCATGGTCTACAAGTACTCCATGGGCCAGCCCATGATGTACCCACGCAACGACCTGAACTATGCAGAGAACTTCCTGCACATGATGTTCAACACACCGTGCGAGATCAAACCGATCAGCCCGGTGCTCGCCAAGGCCATGGACCGGATCTTCATCCTCCATGCCGACCACGAGCAGAACGCTTCTACCTCCACCGTGCGCCTGGCCGGCTCGTCGGGTGCCAACCCGTTCGCCTGTATCGCCGCCGGCATCGCGGCACTCTGGGGCCCAGCCCACGGCGGTGCCAACGAAGCGGTACTGACCATGCTCGATGAAATCGGCGATGTCTCGAACATCGACAAGTTCATCGCCAAGGCCAAGGACAAGAACGATCCGTTCAAGTTGATGGGCTTCGGTCACCGGGTCTACAAGAACCGCGACCCACGCGCCACCGTCATGAAGCAGACCTGCGACGAAGTCCTCAAGGAACTGGGCATCAAGAACGACCCGCAACTCGAACTGGCCATGCGCCTGGAAGAGATCGCCCTGACCGATCCGTACTTCATCGAGCGCTCGCTGTACCCGAACGTCGACTTCTACTCGGGGATCATCCTCAAGGCGATCGGCATTCCAACCAGCATGTTCACCGTGATCTTCGCCCTGGCGCGCACCGTGGGCTGGATCTCCCACTGGAAGGAAATGCTCTCCAGCCCGTACAAGATCGGCCGTCCACGCCAGCTGTACACCGGCTACGAGTCGCGTGACATCACCAAGCTGGAAGACCGCAAGTAAGACCTGCTCTATGCCAGGTCCGACGCTGCACTGAAACGGCCCCCGCTTCTTATATAAGAGCGGGGGCTGTTTTGTTTACGCCCTCCTCCTTTACCTCCCGGCATTTCAGTGCCAGACCCTGTGTCATCGCGAGCAAGCTCGCTCCACAGTGGATCCGTGTACCCGCCTGCTTTGTGGGAGCGAGCTTGCTCGCGATGACGGTAGACCTGCCCACCCCGAAACGGGGACAAAAAAATACCCCGGTCTCTCGACCGGGGTACTTCTTCACCCTTTACAACTTAGCGCATCAGTGGTTGACCGCCCCGCTCGCCCCCAGGCCAGTCTGCGAACGCACGAACTGCGGGAAGAACAGCGCCCGCTCGTTGGCGCCTTCGGCCGACTTGTCAGTGATGGAGAAGAACCAGATGCCGACGAACGCGATGATCATCGAGAACAGCGCCGGATATTCATACGGGTAGATCGGCTTCTCGTGCCCCATGATCTGTACCCAGATGGTCGGGCCGAGAACCATCAGGCCCACGGCACTGACCAGCCCCATCCAGCCGCCGATCATGGCGCCACGGGTGGTCAGCTTCTTCCAGTACATCGAGAGCAGCAGTACCGGGAAGTTGCAGCTCGCCGCGATGGAGAACGCCAGGCCCACCATGAACGCGATGTTCTGCTTCTCGAACAGGATACCCAAGGCAATCGCCAGCACCGCCAGGGCGATGGTGGTGATCTTCGAGACGCGAATCTCGTCCTTCTCGTTGGCCTTGCCCTTCTTGATGACACTGGCGTACAGGTCATGGGACACCGCCGAGGCGCCGGCCAGGGTCAGGCCCGCCACCACCGCCAGGATGGTCGCGAACGCCACCGCCGAGATGAAGCCCAGGAAGATGCTACCGCCCACAGCGTTGGACAGGTGCACCGCCGCCATGTTGTTGCCGCCCAGCAAGGCACCTGCCGCGTCCTTGAAGGCCGGGTTGGTGCTGACCAGCAGGATCGCGCCGAAGCCGATGATGAAGGTCAGGATATAGAAGTAGCCGATGAAACCAGTGGCATACAGCACGCTCTTGCGGGCTTCCTTGGCATCGCTCACGGTGAAGAAGCGCATCAGGATGTGCGGCAGGCCAGCGGTACCGAACATCAGCGCCAGACCCAGGGAGAAGGCCGAGACCGGATCCTTCACCAAGCCACCGGGACTCATGATCGCCTCGCCTTTAGGGTGAACCTTGACCGCTTCGGCAAACAGCATGTTGAAGTCGAAGTTGACGTGTTTCATGACCATCAGGGCCATGAACGAAGCACCCGACAGCAACAGCACCGCCTTGATGATCTGCACCCAGGTGGTGGCCAGCATGCCACCGAACAACACGTAGAGGCACATCAGGATACCGACCAGGATCACCGCAACGTGGTAGTCCAGGCCGAACAGCAGCTGGATCAGCTTACCCGCACCGACCATTTGCGCGATCAGGTAGAACGCTACCACCACCAGCGAGCCGCAGGCGGACAGACTGCGGATCTGGGTCTGCCCGAGGCGATAAGACGCCACGTCAGCAAAGGTGTATTTACCCAGGTTACGCAGGCGCTCGGCGATCAGGAACAGAATGATCGGCCAGCCCACCAGGAAGCCGATGGAGTAGATCAAGCCGTCATAACCGGACGCGAACACCAGCGCGGAAATACCCAGGAAAGACGCCGCCGACATGTAGTCGCCAGCGATTGCCAGGCCGTTCTGGAAGCCAGTGATCTTGCCGCCAGCCGCATAGTAGTCGGCCGCGGAGTTGTTTTTCTTGGAAGCCCAGTACGTGATGTACAGCGTTGCGCCGACGAAGGCGACGAACATCAAGATAGCCGCGATGTTGAGGGGTTGTTTCTGCACAGCACCCGCCACGGCGTCAGCCGCCCAGACGCCCGGTGCGAATGCTGCGATGCTCAAGAGAGCCAATAGACGCCGGATCATTGCTGAGCCTCCTTGAGAATCGCATTGTTCAGATCGTCGAACTCGCCGTTGGCACGTCGCACGTAGATGCCGGTCAGGACGAAGGCCGAGAGAATCAGGCCGACACCGATGGGAATCCCCCAGGTGATGGTGGACTCGGGCGTGATTTTGGCCCCGAGAATATGTGGCCCATAGGCAATCAGAAGAATGAAGCCGGAATACAGCCCTAGCATGATCGCCGAAAGAATCCAGGCGAACCTTTCCCTTTTTCTCACCAGCTCCTTGAAGCGCGGGCTGTTTTGAATCGAGAGGTAAATGCTGTCGTTCATTGTTTTTATCCTCGCAGCACAGATTTAATTGGAACGACTCTACTCTATGCGGCTCAAGGCCAGGTTCCAGACGACCTTAGTATTAGAACGACATGACGGTTTTGCCATTTTCCAGCCAAATTCCGGCAGTTACCCCCTGTGGGAGCGAGCCTGCTAGCGATGACGGCGCCACATTCAACATGGATGCAAGCAGACACATCGCTATCGCGAGCAAAGTCGCTCCCACAGGGGAGTGGCGCCAATCGAAAAACTGCAGGCACAAAAAAACCGCATGACCCAACGTCATGCGGTTTTGCGGGACAGCTGAACCAGGTGAATTATTTGCCGGTCCACTCTTTGACGCGGTCCGGGTGCTTGGCAACCCAATCCTTGGCAGCGGCGTCCGGCTTGGCACCTTCCTGGATCGCCAGCATGACTTCGCCGATTTCGTCCTTCGAAGCCCATTGGAATTTCTTCAGGAACGCCACCACTTCCGGTGCCTTGGCCTCCAGGCCCTTGCTGCCGATGCTGTTCACGGTTTCAGCCGCGCCATAGACGCCTTTCGGGTCTTCCAGGAAGCGCAGTTTCCATTTGGCGAACATCCAGTGCGGCACCCAACCGGTGACGGCGATGGATTCGTTCTTCTTCTCGGCACGGGTCAGCTCGGCGATCATGCCGGCGCCGGAACTGGCCTTGAGTTGATAGCCGGTCAGGTCGTAATCCTTGATGGCCTGTTCCGTCTTGAGCATCACGCCCGAACCGGCGTCGATGCCGACGATGCGTTTCTTGAAGCTGTCATCGGTCTTGAGGTCGGCCACAGTCTGGGCCTTGACGTACTCAGGCACGATCAGGCCGATTTTCGCGTCCTTGAAGTTGGGGCCGTAGTCGACGACCTGATCCTTGTTCTTGGTCCAGTAATCGCCATGGGTCACCGGCAACCAGGCCGAGAGCATTGCATCGAGCTTGCCGGTGGCTACACCTTGCCACATGATCCCGGTCGCGACCGCCTGCAGTTTCACGTCATAACCGAGCTTCTGCTGGATGACTTCGGCCGCCACGTGAGTGGTCGCGACGCTATCGGACCAGCCGTCAACGTAACCGATGCTCAGGGTTTTGGTTTCGGCGCTGGCCAGGGTGGAGCTGATCGCCAGTACCAGTGCGGCACCTGCGCCCAAGAGTCGTCGCATCTTCATCGTTTACTTCCCCGAAAGTGCTGCGCCCGACGGATGTCGAGCGACATCAACGTATTTTTTATGGTGCCCAGCGCCCCCATCACGCTCGCCTGCCTAACTGCCTCGAACGCCAGTGGAGTACTGACCTGTCGATCATCGGCCTGCGCCGATCCGGGACCTGCTCTGGCAGCGACCTCGAAACAGCGGGAAACGACATGAGAACGCCATCAGCGACAAGTCGAAGGCAACTAGCCACCAACCGGCCGCAACGTGTATCGTCCCGTAGCCATTGCGCCACGTTCATACCTGTTTAATGTCCGTCATGGCACTAGGCTTCACTTCGGTGGTCATAGCCTGCGACCTTCATTCGGCACCTTCCTCTAAGGGATACCGTCATGCTCCGTTCCTTGCGCTTCGCTGCCCTCGCCGGCGGCCTTCTTCTGAGTGCGTCCGCGCTGGCGGCGGATATCGACGCCGCCAGCTATGGCTACCCTTTGACCAACCCGTTCGAGGCGACCATCGCCACCACACCGCCCGACCTGCGCCCGGAGCTGCCTCTGGTCGAAGACATCAACCAGGCGGACCATAGCGTCACTCTGCGCCCGGAACGCGAGTTCATCCTGCCGGACAATTTCTGGCCGGTAAAAAGTCTCACCTACCGCATGGCCACCCAGGACAAGCCGGCGCCGCTGATCTTCCTGATCGCCGGGACCGGGGCTCGCTACGACAGCACCCTCAACGAATACCTCAAGCGCCTCTACTACAAGGCCGGGTACCACGTGGTGCAGCTGTCGTCGCCCACCAGCTTCGACTTCATGAGCGCCGCCTCGCGCTTCGCCACGCCGGGCATCACCAAGGAAGACGCCGAGGACATGTACCGGGTGATGCAAGCCGTGCGTGCGCAGAACCCCAACGTACCGGTGACCGAGTACTACCTCACCGGCTATAGCCTCGGCGCCCTGGACGCGGCGTTTGTCGCCCACCTGGATGAAACCCGGCGCAGCTTCAATTTCAAGAAAGTGCTGCTGCTCAATCCTCCGGTGAACCTCTACACCTCGATCACCAACCTGGACAAACTGGTCCAGACCGAGGTGAAAGGTATCAACAGCACCACCACCTTCTATGAACTGGTGCTGAACAAGCTGACCCGCTACTTCCAGCAAAAAGGCTACATCGACCTCAACGACGCCTTGCTCTATGACTTCCAGCAATCCAAGCAACACCTGAGCAACGAGCAGATGGCAATGCTGATCGGCACATCGTTCCGCTTTTCGGCGGCCGATATCGCGTTCACTTCGGACCTGATCAACCGCCGCGGCCTTATCACCCCACCCAAATACCCGATCTCAGAAAGCACCAGCCTGTCGCCGTTCCTCAAGCGTGCACTGCAATGCGATTTCGACTGCTACCTCACCGAACAGGTGATTCCAATGTGGCGCGCGCGCACCGATGGCGGCAGCCTGCTGCAGCTGATCGATCAGGTCAGCCTCTATGCACTGAAGGACTACCTGCACGATAGCCCCAAGATCGCCGTCATGCACAACGCCGACGACGTCATTCTCGGCCCTGGCGACCTGGGCTTCCTGCGCAAGACCTTTGGTGACCGCCTGACGGTTTATCCACTGGGCGGCCACTGCGGCAACCTTAACTATCGCGTCAACAGCGACGCCATGCTGGAGTTCTTCCGTGGCTAAATATCTCCTGCTTATCGCCGCTTTAATGAGCGCAGGCCTTGTTCATGCCGACAACAGCAAGGCCAACGACCCCGTGGTAGAAGACGCCGACGGCTTCAAGGAGCCCTTGACCAAGCTCAAGTTCAACCCAGGGCTGGACCAGCGGGAATTCGAGCGCTCGACCCTCAGCGCCTTGAACGTCTATGACCCGCTGGAATCCTGGAACCGTCGCGTCTATCACTTCAACTACCGCTTCGACCAATGGGTGTTCCTGCCGGTGGTGGACGGCTATCGCTACATCACCCCGAGTTTCGTGCGCACAGGGGTCAGCAATTTCTTCAACAACCTGGGGGATGTACCGAACCTGATGAACAGCCTGCTGCAGTTCAAGGGCAAGCGTTCGATGGAAACCACGGCGCGGCTGCTGCTCAACACCACCGTCGGCATCGCCGGCCTGTGGGACCCGGCCACCGCCATGGGCCTGCCGCGCCAGAGCGAGGACTTCGGCCAGACACTGGGCTTCTATGGCGTGCCAGCCGGGGCGTACTTCGTACTGCCGATCTTCGGCCCTTCGAACCTGCGAGATACTTCGGGCTTGCTGGTGGACTACACCGCCGAATCGGCGATCAACTTCCTGAACGTCTCCGAGGTCAGCTCCAACCACCCGGAACTGCTGCTCCTGCGTGGCGTGGACCGGCGTTACCAGACCAGCTTCCGCTACGGCCAGCTGAACTCGCCGTTCGAATACGAGAAGGTGCGCTACGTGTACACCGAGTCACGCAAGTTGCAGATTGCCGAGTAATTTTCGCCGCCCCAAACCCTCTGTGGGAGCGAGCTTGCTCGCGATGAGGGCCTGACATTCAACCTTGATGTTGTCTGACAGACCGCTATCGCGAGCGAGCTCGCTCCCACAGTTATCATGGGTTGCCAGGTCTTAGCCTTTCAGCGCTTTCCAGACCTTGCCGACAACCATCCCCCCCGCCAACACCGCCGCCCCTGCCACGATCCCCGCCACCGCATTGAGCAGCATCGGCACGATAAACCCGGCACCGCCAGCACTGGCCGCCACGCCTTCGATCCAGTGATGCACTACTGGCACGCCATGGGTCAGGATGCCACCGCCCACCAGGAACATCGCCGCCGTGCCGATCACCGACAGGCTTTTCATCATGTAGGGGGCCGCACTCAGGATCGCACCGCCGATGCTTTTGGCGGCCTGGCCTGGTTTCTGCGTCAACCACAGGCCCAGGTCATCGAGCTTGACGATCCCGGCCACCAGGCCGTAGACACCCACCGTCATGACGATAGCGATGCCCGACAGCACGATCACCTGCTGGGTCAATGGTGCATCGGCCACGGTGCCCAGGGTGATGGCGATGATTTCCGCCGACAGGATGAAGTCGGTGCGCACCGCGCCCTTGATCTTGTCCTTTTCGAAGGCCACCAGGTCGACCGCCGGATCAGCCACCGCCTCCACCAGCTGCTCATGCTCGGCCTGGTCCTCGGCCGGGCTGTGAAGAAACTTGTGGGCGAGCTTTTCGAAGCCTTCGAAGCACAGGTAGGCGCCCCCCACCATCAACAACGGCGTCACCAGCCAGGGTACGAAAGCGCTGATGGCCAGGGCCGAAGGCACCAGGATCAGTTTGTTGATGAAGGACCCCTTCGCCACCGCCCAGACCACGGGCAACTCTCGCTCGGCACGGACGCCGGAGACCTGCTGGGCATTGAGTGCCAGGTCATCGCCGAGCACCCCGGCGGTTTTCTTGGCGGCCATCTTGGTCATCAATGCAACATCGTCGAGCACGGTGGCGATGTCATCGATCAGCACCAGCAAACTGCTTCCGGCCATGGAAAGGCTCCTTGATCATAAATGCTGCGCAGCATAGCGCATGCGTCAATCCGGGGCATTCTTGAGCGCCTCACGAGGCCGGTGCTACCATGCGCAACCGCCAGAACAGGCAAGGAACCCCTGGGTTTATGAGCACTATCCGCGAGCGCAACAAAGAATTGATCCTGCGTGCCGCCAGCGAGGAATTTGCCGACAAGGGCTTCGCGGCGACCAAGACCAGCGACATCGCGGCCAAGGCGGGCCTGCCCAAACCCAACGTCTACTACTACTTCAAATCCAAGGAAAACCTGTATCGGGAAGTCCTGGAAAGCATCATCGAACCCATCCTCCAGGCCTCGACGCCGTTCAACGCCGATGGCGTGCCGGGCGAGGTGCTCAGTCACTACATCCGCTCCAAGATCCGCATCTCCCGCGACCTGCCCTTTGCCTCGAAAGTCTTCGCCAGCGAAATCATGCACGGCGCCCCGCACCTGAGCCCCGACCTGGTGGAACAGCTCAACGCCCAGGCCCGGCACAACATCGAGTGCATCCAGACCTGGATCGACCGCGGCCAGATCGCCCCCATCGACCCCAACCACCTGATGTTCAGCATCTGGGCCGCTACCCAGACCTACGCCGATTTCGACTGGCAGATCTCCGCCGTGACCGGCAAGGCGAAGCTGGATGAAACCGACTACGAAGCCGCGGCGCAGACGATTATCCGGTTGGTGTTGAAGGGATGCGAGCCAGACCGATAGCCCGAGGCTTCATCGCGAGCAAGCCCCCTCCCACACTGGTTTGCGGTGTCTAGACATTATGTGTCCAGCATCAAACCCTGTGGGAGCGAGCTCGCTCGCGATGGCGCCGGCCCACTCACCACAAAATCAGGCAACCATCCCCGCATCCGCCCACAACCCCACCGCCTCCACAGCCTTGATCGCCACCTGCTCATCCACATCCGAAACATCGCCGCTGACCCCCATCGCCCCCAGCACCCTGCCATCCTGATCCCTGATCAACACCCCACCCGGGGCCGGTACGACGTTGCCTTGTCCCAACCCATTCAAAGCCGCAAAGAACGCCGGGCGTTGTTGGGCGTCCTGGGCGAGCAGGCGGGAGCCTTTGCCCAGGGCGATAGCGCCCCAAGCCTTGCCGATGGCGATCTGTGGGCGAAGCAGGCTGGCGCCGTCCTCGCGCTGCAGGGTGATGAGATGCCCGCCGCCGTCCAGGACCGCCACGGTCAAGGGGGCGGCGTTGATTTCCCGTCCCGCGGCAAGGGCCTGTCTTGCCAGGTCTACGGCTGTTTTCAAGGTTAAAGCGCTCATGGGTGCTGTCCTTCTTTTGTTATGGAGAAGCCTTCCGGATCAAATTTCCAGCAAAACCGGACCAACCAAATAGAACACAACAAACATATTTTTTGTATACAAAAATGCTCTGCACCGTCTCGTTATCGACGAAAGGCCGGCGCATTCCTGGGGACGAGACAATGAAACAGCCGCTTGAGAAAAGGCATTGACCTGGGCCTCTTGCCGTGAATAAACTCCGCCACACAGCAACTTGTATACAATTACAAAACGCAAGAGGCACAAAACGATGAGCAAAATGAGAGCAATCGAAGCCGCTGTTCTGGTGATGCGCCGTGAAGGCGTGGACACCGCCTTCGGTATCCCGGGCGCTGCGATCAACCCGCTGTACTCGGCCCTGCAAAAGGTGGGCGGCATCGATCATGTCCTCGCTCGCCACGTTGAAGGCGCCTCGCACATGGCCGAGGGTTACACCCGCACCAAGGCCGGCAATATCGGCGTATGCATCGGTACCTCGGGTCCGGCCGGTACCGACATGGTGACCGGGCTCTACAGCGCCTCGGCCGATTCCATTCCCATCCTGTGCATTACCGGGCAAGCCCCCCGCGCTCGCCTGCACAAGGAAGACTTCCAGGCGGTGGATATCACCAGCATCGTCAAGCCCGTGACCAAGTGGGCGACCACCGTGCTCGAACCCGGACAAGTGCCGTATGCCTTCCAGAAGGCATTCTTCGAGATGCGCTCCGGCCGTCCGGGCCCGGTGCTGATCGATTTGCCCTTCGATGTGCAGATGGCCGAGATCGAATTCGACATCGATGCCTACCAGCCGCTGCCCCTGGCCAAACCCGCCGCCAACCGCGTGCAGATCGAGAAAGCCCTGGCCATGCTCAATCAGGCCGAGCGTCCCCTGCTGGTGGCCGGTGGCGGCATCATCAACGCCGATGCCAGCGACCTGCTGGTGGAGTTCGCCGAGCTGACCGGCATTCCGGTAATCCCTACGCTGATGGGCTGGGGAACCATCCCGGACGATCATCCCCAGATGGTCGGCATGGTCGGCTTGCAGACATCCCATCGTTACGGCAACGCGACCCTGCTCAAGTCGGACCTGGTGCTGGGTATCGGCAACCGCTGGGCCAACCGTCACACCGGCTCGGTGGACGTCTACACAGAAGGCCGAACGTTCATTCATGTGGATATCGAGCCGACCCAGATCGGCCGGGTCTTCACACCCGACCTGGGTATCGTCTCCGATGCCGCTTCGGCGCTGACGGCGTTCATCGAAGTGGCCCGCGAATGGCAGGCCGCAGGCAAGCTGAAGGACCGCAGCGCCTGGTTGCAGGACTGCCGCCAGCGCAAGGCCAGCCTGCAGCGCAAGACTCACTTCGACAACGTGCCGGTCAAGCCGCAACGGGTGTACGAGGAAATGAACCAGGTGTTCGACAAGGACACCTGCTACGTGAGCACCATCGGCCTTTCCCAGATCGCCGGTGCGCAGTTCCTGCATGTCTACAAGCCGCGCCACTGGATCAACTGCGGCCAGGCAGGCCCACTTGGCTGGACCATTCCGGCGGCACTGGGGGTGGTCAAGGCCGATCCGAGCCGCAAGGTCGTGGCGCTGTCGGGGGACTACGACTTCCAGTTCATGATCGAAGAACTGGCGGTGGGGGCGCAGTTCAAGCTGCCCTACATCCATGTCGTGGTGAACAACTCCTACCTCGGACTGATCCGCCAGGCCCAGCGCGGGTTCGATATGGACTACTGCGTGCAGCTGTCCTTCGACAACCTCAACGCGCCGGAGCTCAACGGCTATGGCGTGGACCACATCGCCGTGGCCGAGGGCCTGGGGTGCAAGGCGCTGCGGGTATTCGAGCCATCCGGCATCCAGCCGGCGCTGCGCAAGGCCCAGGACATGATCGAGGAATTCAGGGTACCGGTGATCGTCGAGATCATCCTGGAGCGGGTGACCAATATTTCCATGGGTACCGAGATCAACGCGGTCAACGAGTTCGAAGACCTGGCGCTGGTGGGCAACGATGCACCAACCGCCATTTCGCTGCTGGACTGACCGACCGGCGTCCCAGTGGGAGCGAGCTTGCTCGCGATGACGGCGCAACATTCAACCTGGATGCAAGCAGACACACCGCTATCGCGAGCAAGCTCGCTCCCACAGGGGGCCTGATAAATATTCACAGGAGACCACCATGCCGCGTTTCGCAGCCAACCTGTCCATGCTGTTTACCGAGCAGGATTTCCTCGCCCGTTTCGAGGCGGCCGCCAAGGCCGGCTTCAGCGGTGTCGAGTACCTGTTCCCCTACGACTACAGCTCCGCCGAACTCAAGGCCCTGCTGGACGCCAACGGCCTGACCCAGGTGCTGTTCAACCTGCCGGCCGGCGACTGGGCCAAAGGCGAACGTGGTATCGCCTGCCTGCCGGACCGGGTCGAGGAGTTTCGCGCCGGCGTCGACCTGGCAATCGCCTACGCCCAGGTCCTGGGCAATACCCAGGTCAACTGCCTGGCCGGGATTCGCCCGCACAAATGCGACGAAGCCCTGGCGGAGAAAACCTTCGTCGCCAACCTCAGGTACGCCGCCGAAAAACTGCAGGCCAAAGGCATCAAGCTGGTGATGGAAGCCATCAACACCCGCGACATTCCAGGCTTCTACTTGAACAACACCGCCCAGGCCCTGTCGATCCGCGAGCAGGTGGGCAGCGCCAACCTGTTCCTGCAATACGACATCTATCACATGCAAATCATGGAAGGTGACCTGGCCCGGACCCTGTCGGCGCACCTGGGCGAGATCAACCATGTGCAGCTGGCGGACAACCCGGGACGCAACGAGCCGGGCACCGGCGAAATCAACTACCGCTTCCTGTTCGAACACCTGGACCGCATCGGCTACCAGGGTTGGGTCGGCTGTGAATACAAGCCGTTGACCAGCACCGAAGCAGGTCTGGGGTGGCTGAAGAGCCATAACGCGATCTGACGCAATTCCCCCTGTGGGAGCGAGCTTGCTCGCGATGGCGTCAGTCCGTCACTCATTTTCTGGCTGACACACCGTCATCGCGAGCAAGCTCGCTCCCACAGAAAGCACTCCCTCGTTTGCTTGAAGCAGCGATAACCACAAGAGGATTTTCCCATGGCTAAAATCGGATTCATCGGCACCGGCATCATGGGCCACCCCATGGCACTGAACCTGCAAAAGGCCGGGCACAGCCTGTTCCTGTCCGTGCATCACGACCCGGCACCCGCCGACCTCCTGGATGGCGGCGCGGTGGCCCTGGCCAATCCGAAGGAAGTCGCCCAGGAAGCCGAGTTCATCATCGTCATGGTCCCGGACACTCCGCAGGTCGAGGATGTGCTGTTACGCACCGACGGCGTGGCGGCTGGCGTGGGTGCGGGCAAGGTGGTCATCGACATGAGTTCGATCTCCCCCACCGCCACCAAGGCGTTCGCGGCGAAGATCAACGAAAAGGGCGCGCAGTACCTCGATGCGCCGGTTTCCGGCGGCGAAGTCGGCGCCAAGGCCGCGACCTTGAGCATCATGGTCGGCGGTGACAGTGCGGCCTTCGAGCGCGCCCTGCCGCTGTTCCAGGCCATGGGCAAGAACATCACCCTGGTGGGCGGCAACGGCGACGGCCAGACCGCGAAAGTGGCGAACCAGATCATCGTGGCGCTGAACATCCAGGCCGTGGCCGAAGCCTTGCTGTTCGCCTCGAAGAACGGCGCCGACCCGGCCAAGGTCCGCGAAGCCCTGATGGGCGGTTTCGCCTCGTCGAAGATCCTCGAAGTGCATGGCGAGCGCATGATCAAGGGCACCTTCGACCCAGGCTTCCGCATCAGCCTGCACCAGAAGGACCTGAACCTGGCCCTGCAAGGCGCCAGGGAACTGAACATCAACCTGCCCAATACCGCCAACGCCCAGCAAGTGTTCAGCACCTGCGCGGCCATCGGCGGCAGCAACTGGGACCACTCGGCGCTGATCAAGGGCCTGGAGCATATGGCCAATTTCTCGATTCGCGACAAATAAACCCTGCCCCTTGTGGGAGCAAGCTCGCGCCCACAAGGCTCGCTTCAACACCAATAATAAAAAACCGGGAGCCCGCCATGTCGGTCGATCCGCAACAATTGCTCCGCGAGCTGTTTGCCACAGCCATCGAAGCGGCCCATCCGCAGCATGTCCTCGAACAGTACCTGCCCAGCGACCGCAGCGGCCGGGTGATCGTCATCGGTGCCGGCAAGGCGGCCGCGGCAATGGCCCAGGTGGTCGAGGCTTGCTGGCAGGGCGAAGTCACCGGCCTGGTGGTGACCCGCTACGGCCACGGCGCGCCGTGCCAGAAAATCGAGGTGGTGGAAGCCGCTCATCCCGTGCCCGACGCGGCCGGCCTGGCGGTGGCCGGGCGGGTGCTGGAACTGGTCAGCCACCTGAACGAAGACGACCGGGTCATCTTCCTGCTGTCCGGCGGCGGCTCGGCGTTGCTGGCGCTGCCAGCCGCCGGAATCACCCTGGCGGACAAACAGGCGATCAACAAAGCCCTGCTCAAGTCCGGCGCCACCATCGGCGAGATGAACTGCGTGCGCAAGCACCTGTCGGCCATCAAGGGTGGACGCCTGGGCAAGGCCTGCTGGCCGGCGACGGTCTACACCTATGCCATCTCCGATGTACCGGGCGACCTGGCCACGGTCATCGCGTCCGGTCCCACCGTGGCCGACCCCAGTACATCGGCCGAAGCCCTGGCGATCCTCAAGCGCTACGACATCGAGGTCCCGGCCTCGGTGCGCAACTGGCTGCTGAGCCCGGAATCGGAAACCGTCAAGCCCGGCGACCCGAGCCTGTCCCGCAGTCACTTCCAGTTGATCGCCCGGCCCCAGCAATCCCTGGAGGCGGCCGCGGTGAAAGCCCGCCAGGCCGGCTTCAGCCCGTTGATCCTGGGCGACCTGGAAGGCGAGTCCCGGGAAGTGGCCAAGGTCCATGCCGGCATTGCCCGGCAAGTCGCCCGGTATGGCCAGCCTCTGGCGGCACCCTGCGTGATCCTGTCCGGCGGCGAAACCACCGTGACCGTGCGTGGCCAGGGCCGTGGCGGGCGCAATGCCGAATTCCTGCTGAGCCTGACCGACAGCCTCAAGGGCCACCCTGGCATCTACGCACTGGCCGGCGATACGGACGGCATCGACGGTTCCGAAGACAACGCCGGCGCCATCATGACCCCGGACAGTTACCGCCGCGCCGCCGAGCTGGGCCTCAATGCCAGCGATGAACTGGATAACAACAACGGCCATGGCTATTTCGCCGCGCTGGACGCATTGATCGTCACCGAGCCGACCCGCACCAACGTCAACGACTTTCGCGCCCTCCTGATTCTCGAGACCTCCACTCATGATGCCTGATAAAAAGGTCAAGATCCTCGCGACCCTCGGCCCCGCCACCCGTGGCGTCGACGATGTACGTGAACTGGTGGAGGCCGGCGTGAACATCTTTCGCCTCAACTTCAGCCATGGCGAGCATGCCGACCACGCCCAGCGTTACCAGTGGATTCGTGAGGTCGAACAACAGCTCAACTACCCATTGGGCATCCTGATGGACTTGCAAGGTCCGAAACTGCGGGTCGGCCGCTTCGCCGAAGCAAAAGTGTCGCTGCAGCGAGGCCAGGCCCTGCGGCTGGATCTGGACCCGACACCGGGCGATCGCCGTCGGGTCAACCTGCCCCACCCGCAAATCATCGCGGCCCTGGAACCCGGCATGGACCTGTTGCTGGATGACGGCAAGCTGCGCCTGCGAGTGACGGCCCGGCATGATGACGCCATCGACACCGAAGTGCTCAATGGCGGCGAGCTGTCGGACCGCAAAGGCGTGAACGTGCCCCAGGCCTTGCTCGACCTGAGCCCGCTGACGGCCAAGGACCGCCGCGACTTGAGCTTCGGCCTGGCACTGGGTGTGGACTGGGTGGCCCTGTCCTTCGTGCAACGCCCCGAAGATATCCGCGAAGCTCGCGCTCTGATCGGCGACAAGGCCTTCCTGATGGCGAAGATCGAAAAGCCATCGGCGGTGACCCGGCTGCGGGAAATCGCCGAACTGAGCGACGCGATCATGGTCGCTCGTGGAGACCTGGGCGTGGAGGTGCCTGCCGAGAGTGTGCCGCAGATCCAGAAGACCATCATCGGCACCTGTCGCGCCCTCGGCAAACCGGTGGTGGTGGCGACCCAGATGCTGGAGTCGATGCGTTTCTCCCCGGCGCCTACCCGGGCTGAGGTGACCGATGTGGCCAACGCCGTGGCCGAAGGCGCCGACGCGGTGATGCTGTCGGCGGAGACCGCCTCCGGCGATTACCCCCTGGAAGCCGTGCAGATGATGAGCAAGATCATTCGCCAGGTGGAAAACGGTCCGGATTACCAGGCCCAGCTGGATGTCAGCCGGCCGAAAGCCGAGGCCACGGTGTCGGACGCCATCAGTTGCGCGATCCGCCGGATCAGCAATGTCCTGCCGGTGGCGGTGCTGGTGAACTACAGCGAGTCGGGCAGCTCCAGCCTGCGAGCGGCGCGGGAGCGGCCGACAGTACCGATCCTCAATCTCACGCCGAACCTGCAGGCCGCCCGCCGCCTGACGGTGGCCTGGGGCGTGCACTCGGTGGTCAACGATCGACTGCGGCAGGTGGACGAGGTGTGCTCCACCGCCCTGGAAATCGCCCAGGCGCAAGGCATGGCCCAACGCGGCGATACGCTGCTGATCACCGCGGGCGTTCCGTTCGGGAAACCGGGGTCGACCAATTCCCTGCGCATCGAGACGTTGATCTAGGGGCCTGTACGGCTGATTCGAATTTGAGCGCACGCATCAGCCACACAGGCCACGAACGTCGGTACTGGCCTGATCGCGAGCAAGCTCGCTTCCACAGGGAGCTGCGGTGCCCTTGTGGGGGCGAGCTTGCTCGCGATGAAGTCGACTCGTCCCTCTGACATATACCTATCATGCCCAACACCCACTGCCCCGACTGGGCCACCGCCCTGCTCAACGGCTTCAGCCAGGTTTTTCTCCAGCGCCATCCGCTGTGCGGTCTGCTGTGCCTGTCGGCGATTCTGCTCACTGCGCCCGCCCTGTTCGGCGGCGCGTTGCTCGGCGGGGTGGCCGGGTTGCTGACGGCCCAGCGACGTGGTTACACCAAGGCCGACCGCCAAGCCGGACTGTTCAGCTACAACGGCATTCTGCTGGGCTTGCTGCTGAGCCTCACGTTGCCCTGGTCCGTCCTGTTGCCACCGTTGATCATCGCCGCGGGCGGCCTCAGCGCGATGCTCACCCAGCAATGGCTCAAGCGCACCCGAGACCCTCGCTGCCTGCCCGCCTACACCGCGCCCTTTGTTGCGTTGGCCTGGCTGCTGATGGGGTTCACCCTGCCGCCGCCTCTGGCCACCTCGATTGAAATAACCTTACCCAACCTGCTGGCCGCTCAGTTGAGCGGACTGGGCCAGGCCATGTTTCTCGGCCATCCGGTGGCCGGTGCGCTGATTGCCACCGGTCTGCTGCTGGCCAACCTGCGCGCCGGCGCCTGGGCATTGTTCGCTTCCGCCGTCGGCCTGGCCTTCACGTTGCTACAGCATGAAAACGCATCCGCCCTTTCCGGGCTGGGCAGCTACAACCCGGTGCTGGTGGCCCTGGCCCTCAGCCAACAGCATCACCGGCCATGGCTGCCACTGACTGGCATCGTGCTGGCGTTGATCCTCGCACCAGGGTTCGCCGCCCTCGGCCTGGTGCCGCTGACGGCCCCGTTCATCCTCGCCTGCTGGCTGGTCCACGCCACGGTTCGGACATGGCGCCAGGCCAGTCTCGACGCCACGCCTTGCGCTCTGCAACGCAATCGACCTAGGCTTCGCTGATTCCGACTCAGGCGAAGGTTATGGACCACAGCAACGATTGGCGTCAGCGCCTCTACATCATGATTTTCCAGACCGACACCGTGGCCGGCCGACGCTTCGACAGCGCATTGCTATTGATCATCCTCGCCAGCCTCGTGACGGTGATGCTCGACAGCATCGACAGCGTGCACAAGGACTACGCGGCCCTGCTGGCCTACATCGAATGGGGCTTCACCTTCATCTTCCTGGTGGAATATGGCCTGCGCCTGTACTGCTCGCCCCAGCCCCTGCGCTACGCCTTCAGCTTCTACGGCCTGGTGGACCTGCTGGCGATCGTGCCGGGTATCCTGGCGTTGTACTACAGCGATGCCCAGTACCTGCTGATCGTCCGGATCATCCGCATGCTGCGCATTTTCCGCGTGCTCAAGCTCAGCCCCTACCTCAAGCAGGCCAATTACCTGATGTCGGCACTGCGGGGCAGCAAGCAGAAAATCATCGTGTTCCTGGTCAGCGTCTCGACCCTGGTGACCGTATTCGGCACGCTGATGTATGTCATCGAAGGTCCCGAGCACGGCTTCACCAGCATCCCCAAGGGCATCTACTGGGCTATCGTGACATTGACCACCGTGGGCTTCGGCGACATCGTGCCCAAGACACCGCTGGGCCAGGTGGTCTCATCCCTGGTGATGATCACCGGTTACTCGATCATCGCGGTGCCGACCGGTATCTTCACGGCTGAACTGGCCTCGGCCATGCGCGGTGACCAGCTCAAGCACGACTGCCCGGTGTGCAGCAAAAACAACCACGAGCACGGGGCGGCGTTCTGCTCCCGCTGCGGTAATGCACTGTTCAAGAAACTGGAATAAGCAAAGCACTTTTTGATGCTTGAAGGGCCCTAGGCTTACAGCTAGTGTCCGGAACCCCTTTCAATAAAAAGGAATTCGCAGTGAAGAAACTCTTTGGCGCCTCACTCCTTGCCGCCGGCCTGACCTTCGGCAGCCTGGCCCACGCCGCCCCGACCCTGCTCAACGTTTCCTACGACGTGATGCGCGACTTCTACAAGGACTACAACGCTGCTTTCCAGAAGCACTGGCAGGCCGAACACAACGAAAGCATCACGGTGCAAATGTCCTTCGGCGGCTCCAGCAAGCAGGCGCGTTCGGTGATCGACGGGCTACCGGCGGATGTCATCACCATGAACATGGCCACCGACATCAATGCCCTGGCGGACAACGGCAAGCTGGTCCCCGAGAACTGGGTCACCCGTCTGCCGAACAACAGCGCCCCGTTCACTTCGGCCACGGTGTTCATCGTGCGCAAGGGCAACCCCAAGGCCCTGAAAGACTGGCCCGACCTGCTCAAGGACGGCGTGCAGGTGATCGTGCCCAACCCCAAGACCTCCGGCAACGGCCGTTACACCTACCTGTCGGCCTGGGGCTACGTGCTCAAGAATGGCGGCGATGAAAGCAAGGCCAAGGACTTCGTCGGCAAGCTGTTCAAGCAGGCCCCGGTCCTGGACACCGGCGGCCGCGCGGCGACCACGACCTTCATGACCAACCAGATCGGCGATGTCCTGGTGACCTTTGAAAACGAAGCCGAAATGATCGCCCGTGAGTTCGGCCGCGACCAGTTCGAAGTGGTCTACCCGAGCGTGTCCGCCGAAGCCGAGCCGCCCGTGAGCGTGGTGGACAAGGTCGTCGAGAAGAAAGGCTCCCGCCAGGCCGCCGAGGCATACCTCAAGTACCTGTGGTCGCCGGAAGGCCAGGAAATCGCCGCCGCCAACTACCTGCGTCCACGAGACCCGGCTGTCCTGGCCAAATACACCGATCGTTTCCCGAAAGTGGATTTCCTGTCGGTGGAAAAAACCTTCGGTGACTGGCGCACGGTGCAGAAGACTCACTTCAATGACGGTGGGGTCTTCGACCAGATCTACAGCGGCCAGTAACAAAACCAATGGGTCATGCGCAGTCCTGTGGCGAGGGGATCTATTCCCGCTGGACTGCGTAGCGGCCCCAATCCAGCCGACGCGGGTTGTCTGAATACCGTTGTGTCCTGTTTTAGGGCTGCTGCGCAGCCCAGCGGGGATGAATCCCCTCCCACAGAGGCAACGCCCTCGCCCTATAAAGGATTCGCCGCACCATCAACGGCAAGCATGTCTGATATCAGCCGCAAAGCCTGTTCCTGAGCGGCGCAACTCATTAGCCTCACGCCATCCTTTCAAGCTACTGACGAGATTGCCATGAGTGCCCCCCCATCCACCGCACCCGCCGGTACAAGCATGACCCGCGGCATGGTGCTGCTGTTCGCCTTCTGCTGCGGCGCCATCGTCGCCAACATCTACTACTCCCAGCCCATCATCGAACTGATCGCACCAGACATCGGCCTGACCAGCACAATGGCCAGCCTGATCGTCTCGCTGACCCAGATCGGCTACGCCCTGGGCCTGTTTTTCCTGGTGCCGCTGGGCGACCTGCTGGAAAACCGCCGGTTGATGACCCTCACCAGCCTGGTGGCGATCGCCAGCCTGCTGGGCGCGGCGTTCACCGATCAGCCCAATGTGTTCCTGCTGGTTTCATTGCTGGTGGGCTTCAGTTCAGTGTCGGTGCAAGTCCTGATTCCCCTGGCCGCGCACCTGACGCCGGAAGCCTCCCGGGGACGGGTGGTCGGCGGGATCATGGGGGGCCTGTTGCTGGGGATCCTGCTGGCGCGGCCGGTGTCCAGCGTCGTCGCCGACCACTTCGGCTGGCGTGCCATGTTCATGGGCGCGGCCGGATTGATGGCAGCCATCAGTATCATCCTGGCTTTCACAGTGCCCAAGCGCCAGCCTGACCACAGTGCCTCCTACGGCCAGTTGCTGGCCTCCCTCGGCACCCTGCTGCGCCAGCAACCGCTGCTGCGGCAACGGGCCTTTTACCAGGCCTGCCTGTTCGCCACCTTCAGCCTGTTCTGGACGGCGGTCCCCCTGGAACTGGCACGCAACCATGGCCTGAGCCAGAGCGAAATTGCCTTGTTCGCCCTGGTCGGGGCCATCGGCGCCATCGCCGCGCCCATCGCCGGGCGCCTGGCGGACGCCGGTCATACCCGCATCGCTTCGCTGCTGGCCATGCTCTTTGCGAGCCTGAGCTTCCTGCCGGCATTCGTGCATCCGCTCTACAGCGTCATCGGCCTGGCCGTCACGGGGGTGCTGCTGGATTTCTGTGTACAGATGAATATGGTCCTGGGCCAGCGCACCATCTACGCCCTCGACGCCAAGAGTCGCGGTCGCCTCAATGCGCTGTACATGACCAGCATCTTCATCGGCGGCGCATTCGGCTCGTCGATTGCCAGCGCGATCTATGAACACGGCGGCTGGTCGTGGGTGGTCATCGTCGGCAGCGTATTCCCGTTGCTGGCCTTGCTGCGCTTCCTGGGCGCTTCGCAGGAGCGCTCAGTGGCGACGGCCTGACACGAACGACAACCCGGCGGTCAGGGACCGCCGGGTATCGCAGGCAGCCGTCAGACCCGCACGTTGCCTCGCGGCCCGGCAATCGCCCAGATGATCAGCCCCAGCACCGGCAGCAGCAGGATGAGCAGCACCCACAGCACTTTCGCCCCGGTTCCCGCGCCGCTCTTGAGCACATTGATGATCGCCCAGATATCGAGCGCCAGGATGATCAGGCCTATCAGGCCGTTGAAGGTAGAACCCATGGTGTCGCTCCAGAATGGTGACATGCACTCTTAGGATAGCGGCGCCTCGGCAAGGGTTCCGTTTATCGCTTCAGATATGCACGGCGATCCTGAGGGCCTCAAGGGCTGGCGCGGCGGCGATGCCGACCTCGGCACACAGTTCCAGCACCCGCGGCACGTCATTGCCGTATACCAGCACCATCTGCAATTCATCGTCGAGCAACTGGCTGAAGTTCATCAGCACGTAGCCGCCGTTTTCCTTGTTCAGGCTGCTCATCTGGACCTGGATACGGTTCAGCGCGGTGAGTGCCTCGGTCTTCGCCAACTGCTTGGGCTTGAGGTTGAATGCCACGCCCGGGCCGAACGAGGCGAGGATCTGCTCGAACAACTGCACATAGGTATCGGCCTGGAACAGCACGGTATCCGGAAGGCTGCCGACCACGACCCACTCACCCAGCGGGATCGGGAAAGTGTCGTCGTAATTGATGTCCGGGTTGGCCGCCAGAAATGTCGCTGGATCGGCATAGGCCTGGGCCGCTTCATCTGCGATTCGCTCAATCTCGGCATCGCCCAGGCAACCGGAGCTGATTTTGCTGATGAGTTCGACGAGTGCGGGTTTCATGGCGAATCCTGTGGCGAGGGAATTTCAAGGGCGCGCAGGATAGCGCATCCGCGAACCGATTAGGATGGGGCTGACAGGTGACCAGGCAGCCCTGCGGACGCAAGCGCCTCGCCACCAGCAGCAGGTTCGAGCCTTGTACCCAAGGCTCTCAGCCGAGCAACTTCTCCAACTGCGCCGTGGTGTCGGCCGCGCCCATGGTCCTGGCCGCGTCCAGCGCCGAACTGCCATTGGCGTCCCGGGCTTTCGGGTCGGCGCCTTGGCTGATCAGGTAATCGACGATCTGCACCCGGTTGAACATGGCCGCCATCATTAACGCCGTGCGGCCGTCGAAGGAGGCGCCTTCCACCTGTGCGCCCCCTTCCACCAACGCCGTGACCACGGCCAGGTCGCCCTTGAATGCCGCGCCGGCAATCGGACTCTGGCCATTGTCGTTGCGTATTTCCGGGTCGGCCTTGTGCTCCAGCAGGACTTTCACCGTGTCCACATGGCCGTGATAGGCAGCGAGCATCAGCAGGGTATCGCCCTTGTGGTTGCGCAAGTTGGGTGGCAGGCCTTTATTGAGCAGGGCCGCCATCATGGCGGCATCGCCCTGGCGTGCAACGTTGAATACCTGCTCGGCAAATTCCGCGGCTTCTTGCGGGGTCATCTGGCGGCTTGTATCGGACATGGGCAACTCCACTTGGCTCTTCACGAAGCGGCTAGTTTCCGGGGCGCCCCATGCCCTGTCACTCGCTTTTTTTCTGTACCGGCCATAGCCGTAGTCAATAACGGTATTGCCCGCCCTGAATCCGTGCGGCCAATGGCCGGTCGATGCGCACATAGGTTTCGGTGCCGGGCAGCCAGGCAAAGACCGGTTCGTCGCCGGTGACACAGGGATCGAAGGCCTCGGCCCTGAGGCGGTTCTTCTGGTACTTGAAGGTGCCGGTGGTGTCCATTTTCACCTTGATGCGCAAGAACAACGGCACCGCATAGCTCGGCAACTTGCCCTGGAGGAACAGGAGCAACTCGCTGAAATCCAGGGTCGCCAGGGACTCGGACGGGGTGATCGCCGCCATGCCTGCCCGGCCGTTGGTGCCATTGATCTCCACACCGTAAGCCACCGCCTCGGCCACTTGCGGATGCTGCAACAACACATTCTCGACCTCGGTGGTGGAGACGTTTTCACCTTTCCAACGATAGGTGTCACCCAGGCGATCGACGAATTGCCCATGACCGAAGCCGATGTTGCGCAGCAGATCGCCGGTGTTGAAGTAGCGGTCGCCCGGCACGAAGACGTCCCGGTAGATGGTCTTTTCGGTCTTGGCCGGATCGGTGTAGCCGTCCAGTGGGGCTTTGTCGTCAATGCGCGCCAACAGCAGGCCCGGCTGGCCCTTGGGAACCTTCTGCATGCGCCCCTGCAGGTTGCGCAGCGGTGCCCCGCTGTCATGGTCGTAGCGCACCAGCTCCCAGCCCATCAGGGAGAAACCGACGGTATTGTCGAAATTCAACACGTTGGTAAAGCCGATGTTGCCGTCGCTGGCGGCGTACAGCTCGCAGATATGTTCCACGCCAAAGCGCGTCTTGAAAGCCGACCAGGCCCCCGGTCGCAGGCCGTTGCCGATCATCTTGCGCACCCGGTGCCGGCGGTCTTCGGTACTGGCTGGCTGGTCGATCAGGTATCGGCACAACTCACCGACATACCCCAGGGTAGTGGCCCTATAGCGACGCACATCGCTCCAGAAATGGCTGGCGCTGAACTTGCGCCGGATCGCGAATCCCGAGGCTCCGCAGATTGCCGCGCCCCAGCAGACGCACAGGCCCGTGGCGTGGTACAGCGGCAAGGTACAATAGAGAATGTCATCGGGCTTCATGTCCAGGGCGATCAGCCCGAAGCTGGTGGAAGTGCGCATCCAGCGGCCATGGCGGAACACGCCGGCCTTGGGCAGCCCGGTGGTGCCCGAGGTGTAGAGGTAAAAGCAGGGGTCGTTGGAAAAGACCTGCCGGCTGCTGGCCGGGTTATCGTGCGGGTAGTCTGCGGTACTGCCCATCAGGTCGACGAACCCCTCGGGCATGGCGGCGCTCTGTTCATCCGCGACCCACCAGGTGCGGGTGTCCGATAATCCGGTTCGGCCGCGTACTTCATTGAACGCCGGGACCCGCTCGTCGCCCACCACCACGGCCACCGGCGCGACCAACGCCAGGCTGTGGACAAGTGCATCCCCCGTCTGCGAGGTGTTGACCATGGCGCTGACCGCGCCGACCTTCGCCACGGCCAATACCGTGACCAGCAGCTGCGGGCGGTTCTCCAGGAAGATGGCGATGCAGTCACCCTTGCCGATCCCTTGCGCCAAAAGGTAGTGGGCGATGCGGTTGGCTTGCTCGTTGACCTGTGCATAACTCAAGCAGAGGTCGCCGCACAGCAGCGCCGGCCCCTGGGGGTTGCGCTGGACGGCCTGTTCGAAACACCAGCCCAGGCCGCAGGGCTGGGTCGGGTCCTGGACGTTGGCCAGCTTGAGGCCTTTGACGATCCGGGGAACGGCCCTGGCCAGGGTGGGCAGCTTGCGCAGCATCATGCCCCAGGTAATGGCATCGCTGGGTGTTGGACTCATGGATTTCCCGTTCGACCTTCGAGTGTCTTGTTATCGGGCGGAAGGTGGTATGGGCTCGAAAGTACGCCAGGGATCGCGGGGCTGTACATGCGGTTTTTGCAATGTTTTGTATCCCACCACCCTGGGAGCGAAACGGGAGCATCGCGAAGCGATTTGGTTCCGTAAAACATCGACCCACCACGCAAAATGCAGGATGCACGATGGCCATTCATGCAAGATGCACGACCGCAAAAACCCAATGAAAATTTAACCTATTGTTTTTAAAGGCATTTATTTAACTTCAAAGGCTGGCACAGACACTGCAACAGCTCCTCCACGGTTTGCCTCACCATGGAGCAGTCACATGAACATGATTCAAGAAAAGTTTGCATCCCTGTTTTCCAACTATGAAGTCACCACTCAGGCACGCCCGGACGGCGGCATCCTGCTGACCTTGCGCAACAGCGAAGGCAAACTGTTCAAACGCACGATTTCCTACGCCCAGTTGCACGCCGGGGATCAACTGTCCTGGGCCATCAGCGCCATCCGTCGTGACCTGGCTGAGCAGGCCAGCGAATTGCCGCAGATTACCCTGCTGCAGAGCCAACATCGCTTCGCGCTGCCGACCTATCACAGCGCCTGAGCCTGTCGAAAAAAAGCGGGCTTGCTGACAAAAGCGCGGTGCCAGTCAGTTGAATACTGGCCGACACCGCGCTTTTGCCAACAAGCCCGCTTCGTTTTTCCTGGCACGCTCAAGGCGCCGCGTCAGTCCTCGAGCCGTGGGAAACGGCTGGCAATGTCATTGCCGGTGAACCGGGCGGCGCGCTTTTCCTGATCTTTGAACAGGCGAAGAGTCACGTAATACGGTTGCTCCCCCATGTCGAACCAGTGAGACGTGCCGGCGGGCACCGAGATCAGGTCGTTCTTTTCACACAGCACGGCGTAGATGTAATCGTCCATGTGCAGGCTGAACAGGCCACGACCGGCCAAGAAAAAACGGACTTCGTCCTGTTCGTAGTGGTGCTCTTCGAGGAGCCGGGCGCGGACTTCGTCTTTTTGCGGATGGTCGTTATCCAAGCTGATGACCTCGACCTCACACAATCCCTCCTCACCCATCCACTGCTCGATCCGGGGCCGGTAGGCCGCGATGATCTCGTCGTGGGTCGCGTCAGGCTGGATCTTCGTGGCGGCTTGCCAACGCTCGAAGCGAACGCCCTTTTCGGCCAGGGTCGCGGCGATATCTTCGAAGTGGGTCAGCACCTTGTTCGGGATGTCGGGGCTTGAGAGGTGATAAACGGACAGGCTGCTCATGACTGTGGCTCCAGCAAATTAACGGTTCGAAGGCTCATGGCCTGTCCTCTTTCATGCGAATGGCAATGAGGACTGCTGCCGCAAAGGCCGCGAGGCTGGCGATATTGAATGTCCAACTGGCGCCCAGGGCATTCCAGCTGTAGCCGGAATACAACGCACCCAGCGCCCCACCCGTGCCAGCCAGCGCTGCGTACAGCGCCTGACCCTGGCCTTGCTGGCGTGGGCCGAAGCTACGTTGCACGAAATGGATGGCGGCGGCATGGAAGCTGCCAAAGGTGGCGGCATGCAGCACCTGGGCAAACAGCAGCACCCAGAGGAACTCGGCCAGCGATCCCAGCAGCACCCAGCGCAATGCCGCCAACAGGAAACTCGCCAGCAGCACACGACGCACGGAAAAGCGCGCGAGGATCCGGCTCATCAACAGGAACATCAAGACTTCGGCTACCACGCCCACGGCCCAGAGCACGCCGATCAGGCCGCGACTGTAGCCCAGGTGTTCCAGGTGCAGGGTCAGGAAGGTGTAATACGGCCCATGGCTCACCTGCATCAGGCCGACGCAGGCATAGAACGCCAGGACGCCCGGGTTGCGCAGTTGGCGCAGGAAACCATCCCCCGCCACCCGGGGCCCCTGCACCGGCTGGGCGTTGGGCACCCAGAAACTGGCGAACACGATGCCGCCCATGATCAGCACCAGCGCCACCGGATAGATGTCCAGGCTCAGCCATTCGAGCAGCCGCCCCAGGGCCACCACCGCGATGATGAAGCCGATGGAGCCCCACAGGCGAACCTGGCTGTAGCGCGAGGCCTGGCCCCCCAGATGAGCCAGGGTAATGACCTCGAACTGGGGCAACACCGCATGCCAGAAGAAGGCATGCAGCGCCATCACCATCGCCAGCCAGGCATAGCTCTTGTCGATGAAGATCAGGGAAAAGGTCAGCAACGTGCAGATCGCGCCGAAACGCACGATTGCCAGGCGCTGGCCGGTGTAGTCCCCCAGCCAGCCCCAGATATTCGGCGCCACGCAGCGCATCAGCATGGGAATCGCCACCAGCTCGCCGATGCGCGCCGCATTGAAACCCAGATGATCGAAATACAGCGCCAGGAACGGCGCCGTCGAACCGAGCAGCGCGAAATAGAACAGATAGAAACTGGAGAGCCGCCAGTACGGCAGTGCCGCCACGGTCGTCAGGCCACTGCGGTCGGCAGGCCAGCCATCAAAGCTGACCCAGCGCCGGCGTGGCGACCCGCACGCCGGCGTTCTGGCCGCGATGACGCAGCAGGTGGTCCATCAGCACGATCGCCATCATCGCCTCGGCGATTGGCGTAGCCCGAATGCCGACACAGGGGTCGTGACGGCCCTTGGTGATCACGTCCACCGGATTGCCGTGGATGTCGATGGAGCGCCCCGGGGTGGTGATACTGGACGTGGGCTTCAGCGCCAGGTGCGCCACGATCGGCTGGCCCGAGGAAATGCCGCCGAGGATGCCACCCGCATTGTTGCTCAGGAAACCCTGCGGCGTCAGCTCGTCACGGTGCTCGGTGCCACGTTGGGCGATGCAGGCGAAACCGGCGCCGATCTCCACCCCTTTCACCGCGTTGATGCTCATCAACGCATGGGCCAGTTCCGCGTCGAGACGGTCGAAGATCGGCTCGCCGAGGCCGGGCATCACGCCTTCGGCCACCACGGTGATCTTCGCACCGACCGAGTCCTGGTCCCGACGCAGCTGGTCCATGTAGGCCTCGAGCTCCGGCACCTTGTCCGGGTCAGGGCTGAAGAAGGCGTTCTGCTCCACCGAGTCCCAGGTCTTGAACGGAATCTCGATGGGCCCCAGCTGGCTCATGTAGCCGCGGATCACGATGCCCTGGCTGGCCAGGTATTTCTTGGCAATCGCCCCTGCCGCCACGCGCATGGCGGTTTCCCGGGCCGAACTGCGACCGCCGCCACGGTAGTCGCGCTCACCGTACTTGTGGTGGTAGGTGTAGTCGGCGTGGGCCGGCCGGAACAGGTCCTTGATGGCCGAGTAATCCTTGGATTTCTGGTCGGTGTTGCGGATCAGCAGGCCGATGGCGCAGCCGGTGGTGCGACCTTCGAACACCCCGGAGAGGATTTCGACTTCATCGGCTTCCTGGCGTTGGGTCGTATGGCGACTGGTGCCCGGCTTGCGGCGGTCCAGGTCACGCTGCAGGTCTTCCAGTGAAATCTCCAGGCCCGGCGGGCAGCCGTCGACAATGGCGACCAACGCCGGGCCATGGCTTTCGCCCGCGGTGGTGACAGTGAACAGCTTGCCGTAGGTATTGCCGGACATGCAGGGTGCTCCGTGAAATCGCTGAGAGACTCAACCTTGGATTCGTGATGGACGCCAGTATACGCAGGCTCCCTGCGTAGTTCATCCTCGAACCTTATCGAGGCCCGTCAGTCCAACCGGCACCTTCGCAACTAATGGCGTGATGATGTTAAACCTGCTTGCCCTGAGCCTCACCTTGTTCACTTGCCTGTTTTCCGGCCTGGCCCAGGCCACGGTCCTGCAACGCCCCATCAGCCTCGACACGGGCAACGGTGAGCTGTTCGGCACCTTGTTGTTGCCCAAGGCCGATACGCCCGTGCCGGTTGTCCTGATCATCTCCGGCTCCGGCCCCACGGATCGCGACGGCAACAACCCCGAAGGCGGGCGCAACGACAGCCTCAAGCGCCTGGCCTGGGTGCTGGCCAGGCACAATATCGCCAGTGTGCGCTACGACAAGCGCGGGGTGGCCGCCAGCCTGGCCGCCACTGCGGATGAACGCAACCTGAGCGTCGAAGCCTACGTGGCCGATGCCGTGGCCTGGAGTCGCAAGCTCGCCGCCGATCCGCGCTTGGGGCCGCTGGTCCTGCTTGGGCACAGCGAGGGTGCCTTGATCGCCAGTCTCGCCGCTCCCCAGGCCAGCGCGGTGGCGGTGGTTTCAGTGGGCGGCAGTGCCCGGCCGATCGACCAGGTGCTTCGCCAACAACTGGGCAGCCGCCTGCCGCCTCCCCTGATGCTACGCAGCAACGAGCTGCTCGACAGCCTCAAGGGCGGTCGAGTCGACCTGAATGTGCCGCCACAACTGCAGTTCATCTTCCGCCCCAGCGTCCAGCCGTACCTGATCTCGCTGTTCCGCCAGGATCCGGCCCAGGCTTTCGCCGCACTGAAGATGCCGGCGCTGATCGTCCAGGGCACTCACGACATTCAGGTCGGTGTCGATGACGCCAGGCAGTTGAAGGCCGCCAAGCCCGACGCCGAGCTGGCGCTGGTCAATGGCATGAATCATGTGCTGCGCATCGTGCCCAACGATGAGAGACGCCAACTGCAATCCTACAAGGACCCCAACCTGCCCCTGGCAGCGGAACTGGGCATCCGGATCGTGGGTTTTATCGACTCGATCACTTCCCGTTAAGCGATTAACGCTCCAGTCCTGGCAAAAACGGCCGATAAACCGGTGTCGGACAGCGCATTGGCTGCCGAGGAGCCGGCCTGGACAGGATTTTGCCGCTATGACTGAAACTGAAACTTCACCCGACACCACCGCCGAGACCGCTGCCCCGCCAAGCGCGGAGCTGCCCTGGGCGGACGTGCAGGCCGAACACCACAAGATGCTCCGGCTGGCACCGCTCAAGACCGATCGCGCCACGGGTGCGCGGCCATTGCGGTTCGTCGAATTCAGCTATGCCGAGCGGCACAGCAAGGAGCGCAGCCTGCTGCGCATAAGCATCCAGTTGCCGGGCCAGCGGGTGCGCAAGGAACAGAACCACCTGGACGTCTGGGCCGACCACGTGGAAAAACGCCTGCATTTTTCCCCGGAGAGCCTGCAGGTCGAGCCGATGAATCGTGGCATTGGCCGCTTCCTCGCGGCCCAGGGTATTGCCTGGGCCAAGAAGCGCTGGTCGAGCTATCGGGTGGAAGGCACCGACCTGAACAACAAGGACGCGCTGAACGAAGACACCCGCCTGCGCCGCGATCACTTCCTCAAGGCCCAGGGTTTCGAGGTGGTCTACGCCGACGCCCAGCACCTCAAGGGCAGCGTCAAGGCCGTCCAGGTCGGCGACCTGGTGGGAGACTGGAACACCGAGAAGCTGCAGTTCGTGACCATCCTGGAAGCCGCGCAGATGCTGCAGCAAGCCGAGCAGAACCTGGCGGAACAGGAAGTCAAGATCAAGCAGCAGGAAGAGAGGGTCAGCAAGTTCAAGCGCGAAGACACCGGCCTGCGCTTCACCATCACCTGCCTGGTGGCTTTCGCCATGTTCCAGGCGGGGTTGCTGATCTGGATTGCGACGCGGCACTGATAGAGGGCCGCTTGAAACATAACCCCGTGGCGAGGGGATTTATCCCCTCACCACAAGGACAGTTCCGTCAGCTCACTCGGGTCAAACCCGCGAAGCAAACAACGCCTGATGCTGGCGGCACTGTTCGGCGCTGAGCATGAACACGCCATGGCCGCCCCGCTCGAACTCCAGCCAGGCGAAATCCACTTCCGGGTAGAGTGCCTCGACGTGCACCTGGCTGTTGCCCACCTCGACGATCAACAGCCCTTTTTCGGTCAGATGATCGGCCGCCTCGGCCAGCATCCGGCGGACCAGGTTCAGGCCATCATCGCCGCAGGCCAGGCCCAGCTCCGGCTCATGCTGGTATTCCTGGGGCATGTCGGCGAAGTCTTGCGCATCGACATAGGGCGGGTTCGACACGATCAGGTCGAAGCGCTGCCCCGGCAGGCCATCGAAACCATCGCCCTGGACCGTGAAGACCCGCTCGTCGACGACATGGCGCTCGATGTTCTGGTTGGCCACTTCCAACGCCTCGAACGACAGGTCGGCCAGCACCACTTCGGCCTCGGGAAATTCCTGGGCACAGGCGATGCCGATGCAGCCGGAACCGGTGCAAAGGTCGAGAATCCGTGTCGGTTCCTGGCCCAGCCAGGGCTCGAAGCGTTTTTCAATCAGCTCGCCGATGGGGGAGCGCGGAATGAGCACGCGCTCGTCGACAATGAAAGACATCCCGCAGAACCAGGCTTCGCCCAGCAGGTAGGCCGCCGGGATGCGCTCGGCGATACGCCGATGCAGCAGGCGTTGTACATGGACCAGCTCTTCGTCTTCGAGGCGGCAGTCCAGGTAGCTGTCGGAGATTTCCCAAGGCAGATGCAATGCCCCCAACACCAGTTGCCGGGCTTCGTCCCAGGCGTTGTCAGTGCCATGGCCGAAAAACAGATCCTCCCCGTGGAAACGGCTGACGGCCCAACGGATATGGTCGCGCAGGGTACGAAGGCGGGAAGTGATCACGGCGGCAAACTCCAGAAAAAACGACGGGCGAGTCTAACAGCCAAACACGTCCCAGCCCAAACCCGCCTCGGGGACCACAGAAATTCCCGAAGAGATTGTAGGATCCTTCCGTTTTTCGACTGCCCCCATTGAACAATACAGGCATCTTGACAAGGCTGTAGGCCAGCAACGGCGGCCCTTGCGATGGAAGCGATTCACAGAACCGCTCAGCCAGAGGAGAATGTCGCAAAAGCCCCACTCGAAGGAGCCCCAGAATGTCCGTTCCAAAAACGATGTTTCAACTCAGTGGCCGTGGTTACGCGGCGGCCAACCTGAGTCAAGCGACCCTGATCATCATCGATGCCCAGAAGGAATACCTCGCCGGCCCCCTGGCCCTGAGCGGCATGGATGCAGCGGTCGCGAACATCAAGCAATTGCTCGGTGCGGCCCGTGCCGCCGGTCGACCGATCGTGCATGTGCGCCACCTGGGCACCCACGGCGGGCTGTTCGACCCCCAGGGCGAACGCGGCGAGTTCATTCCGGGCCTGGAACCTGAGGGTGACGAGATCGTCATCGGCAAGCTGCTGCCCAGCGCATTCCACGGCACGGACCTGAAGAAACGCCTGGAAGAGCTTGGCCCCCTCGACCTGATCGTCTGCGGATTCATGAGCCACTCCAGCGTCAGCACCACGGTACGCGCCGCCAAGAACCTGGGCTTTCGCTGCACGCTGGTGGAAGACGCCTGCGCCACCCGCGACCTGCCGCACAAGGGCACCGTCCTCAGCGCCGAACACGTGCACCAGACCGAAATGGCGATCATGGCGGACAACTTCGCCACCCTGGCCCTGACCCAGGACCTTATCTGACCCTGCCTCGATGAGCGGCCCTGTTCCGCCGCTCATCCGCAAAAGCCACTCACTCGCCAGGCCTCAGGAACAACCCGAACATCTTCCGGTCGAAGGGCCGATACCCATTGAGGAAGGTCGGAATGAAGTTATCCGATGGTTTTGACGCACGTCGCCTGCGGCCCAAGGGCCCGAGCAACTGGCGATTTCGTTTCGGCGCGGCGATCGCTGCGCTGCTGGCAACACTCGGTGTGCTGCTGGCCATGGCCGGTGCCGCCAGCCTGCTGGGACGCCCGCCCGCACTGGGCGAGCTGAACGCCACCCCCCTGGGCTCGGCGATCATCCTGGCGGTCGGCCTGCTGGTGCTGCTGCTGGGCATCTGGCTCTGGCGCCGCTGCCGCCGTCGCGCCCGCCAATCCCTGGAGCTGGCCATGGCTCCCCACCTGATGAAAAAACACGACTGAACCACCGCCCGACGTTTTTCTCGCGCCCGATCCCGCCGGACTTGGGTAAACTGGCCGGCCTTCGCGGAGGCTGACATGCAAGACGACGACTTTTCCCTGTTCAAGAGTGCGATCCAGGGCGTAAAACCGATCAAGCACGATCGCGCCGAAACCGGCAAACCCAAGACCGATCGCGCCCAGATCGCCAAGCTGCGCCAGGCCGCCACCGTACGCGCCGACGCCACCACCGTGGACGGTTTGTCCGATCAGTTCGTGATCGACGTCGGGCCGGAAGACGAATTGATGTGGGCCCGCGATGGCGTCCAGGAGAGCCAGATGCGCAAGCTGAAGGCCGGCCAGATCCCCTTCGAAGGCAGCCTCGACCTGCACGGCATGAGCGTCGAAAAAGCTCGGGAAACCCTCTGGGCCTTCCTGGCCGAGGCCACCCGGTTCGAAATCCGCTGCGTACGCGTCACCCACGGCAAGGCCGTGCGCCTGGACGGCAAGCGGCCAATGATCAAGAGCCACGTCAACACCTGGCTGCGCCAGCACCCGCAAGTACTGGGCTTCACGTCCTGCCAGGCGAAACACGGCGGCGCCGGGGCGGTGTACGTGATGCTCAAGCGCACCATGATGGAAGGCCGCGACGAGTAGCCCTCGATTGCCGAGCTTGCAGCGCCGTGTCCGCCACCGTACCCTTGCCCTTTGCGTAAAATCCCACAGGTAGTTTCATGTCTCTGGAACAGAATTACACCGCGATTCTCGGCCAACTGGGCGAGGACGTCTCCCGCGAGGGCCTGCTCGACACGCCCAAGCGCGCTGCCAAGGCCATGCAGTACCTCTGCCGCGGTTATGGACAGACCCTCGAAGAGGTCACCAATGGAGCCTTGTTCAGCTCCGACAACAGCGAAATGGTGCTGGTCAAGGACATCGAGCTGTACTCGCTGTGCGAGCATCACTTGCTGCCATTCATCGGCAAGGCCCACGTCGCCTACATCCCCAGCGGCAAGGTGCTGGGGCTGTCGAAGGTGGCGCGCATCGTCGACATGTATGCGCGTCGCCTGCAGATCCAGGAAAACCTCAGCCGCCAGATCGCCGACGCGGTCCAGCAGGTGACCGGTGCCCTGGGCGTGGCCGTGGTGATCGAGGCCAAGCACATGTGCATGATGATGCGTGGTGTGGAAAAGCAGAATTCTTCCATGATCACCTCAGTGATGCTGGGCGAGTTCCGGGAAAACGCCGCGACCCGCAGCGAATTCCTCAGCCTCATCAAGTAATCCGTCTCACGAAAAAAACCGGCAGTGATCGCCGGTTTTTTTTCGTCCGCGAAAAATCAGGTAAGCTGCGCCCCCTCTTCTTCCCTGCCGTGAGGCTTGTCACGTGATCGTCAAAGCGCTTCGGGTTGGCCTGGGCCAGCTCATCATCTTCATCGATTTCATCACCCGTCCCGCCAAGAAGCGGCGTTCGGCCGAGGCCCAGGCGCAAGTGGACCAGGCGGCACGCAGCCTGACGCTGTACCAGTTCCATGCTTGCCCGTTCTGCGTGAAGACCCGCCGTACCCTGCACCGCCTCAACGTACCGGTGGCCCTGCGCGATGCGAAGAACAACGCCCAGGATCGCCAGACGCTGCTGGAGCAAGGCGGCAGGATCAAGGTGCCGTGCCTGCGCATTGAAGAAAATGGCGAGACCACCTGGATGTATGAGTCCAAGGTGATCATCGATTACCTGGACAAGCGCTTCTCGGTGGTCTGAGTTTTCGCTAGCCTGGGGGCGGGCAACCCGCTCCCACAGAGTCCCATGCACCTATGTGGGGTTTGCCTGCGAAGTGGCCAGCAAGATCAGCGCAAATGCTCCCACCTCAGGCCGCCTTTGCCGCCAGAGCCTGCCGCACCACCCCCGCCAGCCGCTTGAGCCCTTCATCCAGGCGGGTCGGGTCGATGTGGCTGAAGTTCAAGCGCAAGTGTCCCGGGTGCTTGTCCGGCTCGGGAAAGAACGGCTCCCCCGGCATGAACGCGACGTCGGCCGCCAGCGCGGCGGCGAGCAAGGTGCGGGTGTCGAGGGGATGCCTCAGGGTCAGCCAGAAAAACAGCCCGCCCTGGGGCACGTTCCAATCCGCGATGTCGCTAAAGTGTTTTTGCAGGCCCGCTTCGAAACGGTCGCGACGATCCCGGTAGAAATCCCTCAACACGCCAAGATGCCGCTGGTACTTCTCGCTGCCGATCCACTGCAAGGCCTGCCATTGTCCGATGCGATTGGTGTGCAGGTCCGCCGACTGCTTGAGCCGCAGCAGATGCGGGAACAGGTCCGGGCTGGCGATCAGGTAGCCCACCCGCAGCCCGGGAAGCAGGGTCTTCGACACCGTGCCGGTGTAGATCCAGCTGGCCTTTTTCAGGCGACTGACAATCGGCGTGGCGCTAGCACCGTCGAACGTCAGTTCGCGGTAGGGTTCGTCTTCGATCAAGGTCACGCCGAATTCATCCAGGAGCGCCGCCACCGCATCGCGCTTGGCCTCGCTGTAGCGCACCGCCGAAGGATTCTGGAAAGTGGGAATCAGGTAGATGAATGCCGGTCGATGCCGCTCCAGCCGTGCCCGCAACTGCTGCAGGTCCGGACCATCGGCCTGCAACGGTACGGTGATGCAATCGGCGCCGAACAACTGGAAGATCTGCAACGCCGCCAGGTAGGTCGGCGCCTCCAGCATGACTTCGGTACCGACATCGATGTGCAGTTTCGCCGCCAGGTCGAGGGTCTGCTGGGAACCGCTGACCACCAGCACCTGGCTCGCTTCACAGGCCAGGCCCAACGACCGCGCCTGGGCCGCCAGGGCCTCACGCAGGGCCGGCTCCCCTTCGCTCATGCCATATTGACCCATGGCCGACGGCATGGCCTCCCACTCCACCTTCGGCAACATGGCTTCGGCCGGCAGGCCACCGGCGAACGACATCACTTCAGGGCGCTGGGCCGCGGCGAGGATTTCTCGGATCAACGAACTTTTGAGGCGCGAGACACGTTCGGAAAAAGCCATGGGATCACCCTGTAGCGAGGTGTTAGGGAAATAAGTCAAACTGCTTGACCGAAATTACCCCGACCTTTCTGGATACGTCAATATGCTTGACCTTAAAAACCCGACTTCCCAGCAAATGGCCATGGAAGCGTTCTTCTTCGGCTACCAGGCGTTCACCGCCAAGGCTGACGAGATGCTCGAACGACGTGGCTTGAGCCGGGTGCATCAGCGGATCGTCTTTTTCATCGCCCGCTACCCGACACTGAGCGTGAAAGAACTGCTGGGATTGCTTGGGGTGAGCAAACAGGCCCTGAACATGCCATTGCGGCAGTTGATGGAGATGCACCTGGTGAACAGCGTCGCCTCGCAGACCGACAAGCGTAAGCGGCTGCTGGAGCTGACCGCCGAAGGTGAGCGGTTCGAACAGGCGTTGCGGCGTGAACAGGTGAAACTGCTGGAGCGGGTGTTTGCCGAGGCTGGGGAGGCGGCGGTGGACGGGTGGTTGGCGGTGAATATGGCGTTGGGCAAGTCTGGCGACTGAGGCAAATTCCCATCGCCTGCGTCAATGCCTTCGCACGAAGACCGCTACCAAGAGGCTTGGCGGCGCATGCAAGCCTCTCGTCATATCCATCTCTCGTTGCGGGGCGGGCTTGCTGTTTTTTCAGCGATATATCCCTATCGTCCGATTTTTCGTCGACAACATAGAAAACATTATTTGCTTTATTTGTATACAAAAGCATAATTCGCCTCGTGCGAGTTCCTGACCAACAGGTCAACAAACGTCGCCAGCCTTACCTGCCTCAACGCTGCGCAACCACCCCCCAGGGCCTGCGGAGCTGGAAATAAAAATAAAACTCTTGAGGAGTACTCGCTGTGGAAAGCCGCAAACCCGACGCCCGGACGCTAGACCTTTCGCCGCCCCTACGCAGTGGCTGGCTGGATCGCCTCTTCAAACTCAGCTTGCATGGCACCACGGTCAAGACCGAGTTGATTGCCGGCCTGACCACCTTCATCACCATGGCCTATATCATCTTCGTCAATCCCAACATCATGGCCGATGCCGGGATCGACCATGGCGCGGCCTTCGTCGCCACCTGCATCGCCGCCGCCCTGGGATGCCTGCTGATGGGCCTCTACGCCAACTGGCCGGTGGGCCTGGCCCCGGGCATGGGCTTGAACGCGTTCTTCACCTACACCGTGGTCGGCACCATGGGCTACAACTGGGAAACCGCCTTGGGCGCGGTGTTCATTTCCGGTGTGCTGTTCATGGTGCTGACGTTGTCACGCATCCGGGAATGGCTGCTCAACAGCATTCCAGTGAGCCTGCGGTTCGCCATGGGTGCGGGGGTGGGGTTGTTCCTGGGACTGATCGGCCTGAAGACCGCCGGGATCGTGGTGGACAGCCCCGCCACCCTGATCAAGCTCGGCTCGTTGCGTGAACCCGGTCCGTTGTTGGCCGCGGTGTGCTTCCTGATGATCGCCGTGCTCAGCTACCACCGCGTGTTCGGCGCGATCCTGATCAGCATCATCGCCGTGACCCTGGCCGGCTGGGGCCTGGGGCTGGTGCAGTACAACGGGGTCATGTCGACACCGCCGAGCCTGGCGCCGACCTGGATGGCAATGGACGTGGCCGGCGTGTTCAACGTCAGTATGATCAGCGTGGTGCTGGCCTTCCTGTTTGTGCACATGTTCGACACTGCCGGCACCTTGATGGGCGTCGCCCAACGCGCCGGCCTGGTGAAGGCCGATGGCCGGATCGAGAACCTGTCCCGCGCCCTGAAGGCCGATAGCGCTTCCAGTGTATTTGGCGCCATGGTCGGCGTGCCGCCGGTGACCAGCTACGTGGAAAGCGCCGCCGGCGTGGCGGCCGGTGGCCGGACGGGGCTTACCGCGGTGACCGTCGGCGTGCTATTTATTGCCGCGATGTTCTTCGCGCCGCTGGCCGGGATGATTCCTGCCTACGCCACCGCCGGAGCGTTGATCTATGTCGCCATGCTGATGATGGGCGGTATGGCCCATATCGAATGGGACGAACCGACCGACAGCATCCCGGCCATCGTGACCGCCATCATGATGCCCCTGACCTTTTCGGTCGCCGACGGCATCGCGTTGGGTTTCATCACCTATGTGGTGCTCAAGGCCTGCACCGGTAAACACAAGGACATTTCAGTCAGCCTGTGGGCGCTCTGCGCGATTTTCATCGCCAAGTTCATTTTCCTGTAGGCGATACATCGATCCACCCGCCTCACCCCTTCGGGTGGGGCTTTTGTATATCAGGAGCAAAGCAATGAATCTGGAAACCTGGCTGTTGTTCAGCGGTGCCGCCCTGGTGGTGATCCTCATTCCGGGCCCGCTGTCGCTGTTGATGATCGGCAACAGCCTGAACTATGGCCTGCGTCGCTCGTACCCCGCCTTCCTGGGCGGGGTGAGTGCCTCTATCTGTCTGTTGAGCGCATCGGCGCTGGGACTCGGTGCGTTGTTGCTGGCTTCGGAACAACTGTTCAGTGCCTTGAAAATCGTCGGCGCACTGTACCTGTTCTACCTGGCCTGGCAGAGCTGGCAGCAATCGCGCCAGCCTTCCCAAGGGGCCGAGGTTCCCCAGGCTGCTGCCGTTCCGCGTTTCCGCGCGCTGTTCGGCCGAGCGTTCGTACTGGGCGCCAGCAACCCCAAGGACATCCTGTTCTTCGCCGCATTCCTGCCACAATTCCTCAGCGCCGAACAACCGTTCCTGCCGCAACTGCTGGTGATGATCGTCACCTGGACCCTCCTGGACCTGCTCTGCAAGCTGGCCTACGGCCTCGGCGCCCACGGTGCGGCGAGGTACTTGCGAACGGGCAAGGGCCAGAGCTGGTTCAATCGCATCAGTGCCGGGTTGTTTGGTGGTGCAGGGACGGCTTCGTTGTTGAGCCGTTAAACAGTAAAAGCATCCTAGCGGGCTCGCACACTGTTCCTCCATCGTTAACAGGATATTTCTGAGAACCTCACGCGGTGGGCGTCTTATCACCATACAATCGACGGGTACTCGCTTTGGTTTACGCCTTAATGAATACCCTCTTCACATTAACTAAAGTTTCATTCCAACGCCCGACTCCTGTAAATAAAGTGTCTTTCCTGAAATAGCGATTGCCGCCAGGCAAGGTGTCACGACGGGTCGTGACTCATTATAACGAGAGGCTTAGACCCAGCATGACGGCAACAGCCATAGTCAAAACGGGATGGTATTTGTTAACACACAACACCAGGTAGTCAACAGCACCAGAAATTCAATATTCGAGGACCACACAACCATCCGAGCCTTTATTGCCCGCAAGTCCACCATGCCCCGTTTGGCTGCTCGTATTGATAGTACCTCCAGTTCCCCCCGAACCGCCCATACCAGCATTGCCGCAAGAAGAAGGAATCGTCGCTCCGGCCGCCCCGCCTGCACCACCGGTTTCGCTCCCCCCTTGGGACCCTCCAGGTTTCCCCTGAAATCCTACCTTGCCATTAACACAGCCTGTAACCCTCGGTTGATCCGCCCCATACCCAGCGCTGCCAGGGGTATTGCTGGGCACGCCCCCGGCACTGCCACCACCTCCACCGGCCCCTCCTCCGGCCCATACTCCACCTCCGTACGGAAAATTGACGTTAGTGGTTTCTCCGTTGCCTCCTGATCCGCCGCCCTGACTCAGAGCGCCGGCGCTTCCTCCCGCCCCCCCGGTACCGATTTCGATTGTCAATTGCCCACCTGCCGGAACGGAGGAATCACACTCCAAATTGGCGCCACCTCCACCGCCTCCGCCGCCTGCTCCACGTCCGTTGAGCACATAACCATCATAAGCTCCTCCACCGCCACCACCGCCACCACCTGCGCCTATAACAGTGAACTTGATACGCGTCACATCGTAGGGAACATTGAAACTCCCACTTTGAGTAAAAGTTTCAGTTGTAGCACCGACAGATAGCGCAAAACCAGTTAGCAGTAGACCCACGACCTTCAACGCCGCAACACGCGCATTAGACATGACATACACTCCCTTCAATCCAGCACTATAACCAGACTGATCGACAAGAATTAAGCTGACAGCAACTTACACAATAAAAGCCCTTATTCAGCCCACACCTAAAATCTAATACACACAAACAGAACTCGGCACTGTCAGGTATTACAGTCACCTATAACATTTTGCTACTGCACTTGCCGATTAATATTCATAAAAATACAGCTCCCAACATAACTGGGGCATGAGAGGCGATTCGAAAATATTCAAATCCTCTGGCGACTCTCTTTTTCCACCTGAAGCGTTTGCAAAACCTAGCAACAACCAGTCGATGTACACCTCTCTGGCGAACGCCTTTCATAGGTGGGTAGCTATCATCACTGAACAAGGACGTTCACCATGGCCAAGGCTCTCCAGCCCAGCTCCGCTCCCGACAAGCCTACCGTCGTCATTTCGGACCTGGGCTTTCCCGTTAACGAACACACCGTCGAGACACTCCACTTCAACGCTGTGGATAACGTAGCGCTCTTGTCGGCCCACCTGCACAGGCGGGCTCAACTTGAAGTCGTCGATAGGCTTTATGGTCCGCTGCACATCGGTTCCGTAACGGTGACCCGCTCAGCCCTCGATGCACTGGGAGCAACGACTGATGGGCAGCCTCTGAACGGGGACAATACGTTCTTCCGCATTGCCAATCGTTTCTTCGTGGACTCTTTGCAATTCAGCGCGCCTGATATCGAAACCCGTCTGAAACTGTCCGCCGATGCGGATGACTATCGGCTGTCGACGTTGCTGTTTGAAATGGCGAGCCAGCGCTCGTCCTCCGCACCTTCAATGCTGAGGGAAAAACCTGAATCCACCGCTACACCCGCCCGTTATCGAGGTCCCCTCGAAAGGCTACTGGCAAGTGCCCAAAAGCTCGATATCCAGAGGCCAGCTCACAAAGCATTCAGTTGGGCCAGCACAACCAAGAGCAATGTCCTCATCCCTACAGGGCTTGGGCTCCAGGCTTTCGGAATCTATAGCGGCCTGCGGGGCCTGCAGGACGCCATCCGCAACAAGGACGCCTACCAGGCCGTGTTCAATGGCAGCAGCGTGGCCGCCGAGGTCACGTCGATCGGCGTCGAGGCGGCCGTGACCAGGCAAGCCACGCAAATGATCAAGGCCGGCCAGCGCTCCCTCGGGGATTTCTCCAAAACGACATTCGCCACGCGGCTGGCCCGTGGAAGCAGCCTGATTGCCAGCGTGCTGACCCTGCCCTTCGACATCGTCGCCGCCATCGATGCCTTCAAGGCCGCGGGCAACACCACTGGCAAAGAGGCCACCGACCATTACGTCAGCGCCGCCCTGAGCGTCACCAGCGCCGCCATGACCCTGACCATCGGCATGGCGGCGTTGGCGGGGTTTGGTTCAGCCGGTCCCGTGGGCCTGGCAGCGGGCCTGATTTTGCTGGTTGGATCACAGGTCTGGGGGGCGATTCGGCAAGTCGATGAGATCGACGACTACATCACCCTCACCGTCAACGAGCGCCTGCGCACAGGTTGGTTCGCCTTCTGGACGATCGATGCCGATCAGGATATCCAGGACCGCTATCTCGTGGCCAAGGCGACCGCCGAGCATACCAAGCGCCTGCAAGCCGATGCCCTGGCCCTCCTCAAGGGCCCGTTGAAAGACAGCACCGAGGCCATCGTGAACGGCACGTTCACCGTGGAACTCGAACCGGTGACTTACAACACCTGGAATTGGTGGACCGGTGAAAGGTACCAGGCGACGACAGTACGCCCCCGGATCATGGACAACGACGATCGCATAGACGCAAGCAAAGGCGTCACCGCCGAGACGCCCGGTGCAGTCATCGAAACGTCCGGAGAAGATAAAGCCATCCAGTGGTACCTCGGCGGTGGCAACGACACCGTTGTCGGCGTCGCAGACAAGCCGAATGTCTTTCACTACGCAGGCGGCGTAAAAAAACTGACCGGTGGTTCCAGGGATGACGTTTTCATTTTCGAAGGCTCGACACAGGCCCCCGGAGGGCAGCAGGCACTTTCGACGAACCGTCTCGAAGGCGGCCAGGGTAACGACACCCTCGTCCTATCGGGCCGTACCGGCAATAGCCAAGCGCCGCGGCTGGGTTACCAGGTCGACCTGGACGCCGGGCAAGTATCCACCATCGTCCAGGAAGGTCATGGCACAGGGAGCAGACATTATCGCCATGCGGCCCTTGAAGGCATCGAAAACGTGGAGATCCCCGAGGGCGGAGCCAACATCATCAAGGGCACGTCCAGCGCGAACATCATCAAATCCCGGGGCAATGACACCCTAGAGGCCGGCCCGGGAGATGACCGGATCTTCATTCTCACTGGAAACAACCGCAACGCCGACGGAGGGCCTGGCAGCGATGTCTATGCCATCGCTCATAAGCCAGGCTGCGTCACCATCACCGAAGACGGTGCGGACAACAGTGTCATCGCCCTGGACTGGCGTGCCGACCTGATTGAAAGCTGGACTGTCGAAGAAGGCCACCTGGTCATCACGTCGGGCTTCGATGCAGATGACCGGGAGCGTCGCAAAGTGATCGTCAGGAATGTCTATACCGACAGCCATTATCCGAAGGCCCTGCAAAATGATCGGCTGATGTTCATCACCCGGGACGGCTACCATCTGATACCCGACCTGCCCGATATGATCGAGCACGACCATCCTCTCGATATTGAAGTCGTCGTGGTGCAGCAAGGCACACCGCGACATCCGTCCATCCTGAACGATCGAAGCGAACAGCAGGTCGCCCATGACAAAGACACGAACTATCATGTTTCGCGGCTTAATGAGCTCACGACACTGAGGTTCAAACAAAAAAGCGCCTTCTGCACCACCCTTCACCTGGACTATCGCAGTCCCGAGCTGACGCGCATCGAGGCTCACTACCAGGCCCAGGCCACCGGGCAGGATGAACTGGAGGTGGCACGGTATGGCGAATGCGGCCTGACGCTCCACTTTGGCACCCGCCAGGTGGCCTTGAAAAACCTGGCGAGTTCCGACGAACGCTACAGCGCGCAAAGCGCGGTGACGGGCCGCCGCGCATTTTCCGCCCTGGCGTCCCACCATACGGTCATCCTCATCCTGAATGACGACGTATGCTACCGCCTGGTCCAACCTTCACCCGACTATGGCCTGTTGCTGGACGAAACCTTCGTCGGCAAGGATCCGGTGGCATGGACTGCGCAAGTCCCAATGCCGGCCCCGCTCACAAACAGGAAATACACCTACCTCCGCCCACTGGATAACACACCTCATTACATGCGCAGTTGGGCAACTTGCGCCCTGTTGACAGCCCCCACTGAACAGACCGGCATCGAAGTCCTGATTGGCGAAGGCGCCACCTACCTTGTGCACCTCAGCCCGAACATGACCCTACGCCTGTCCACGCCGGGCGCATTGGTCAGTGCCAATCCTCGACTGCCCCATGCCTCCACCTGGGAACTCGACGCCACGCACCTGGGCGCAGTCGAGATAAGGCTGTCCTCCAATCTGCTGCGTATCGGCACAATCACCATCCACCTTCCCGTCCATGACGCTGACGACCTGCTCGACCAGATACGCGTCATCACGGCACAGGGTGTCGTCCATGCTGTCGATAGTCTGTTTGAACGGGTGTACGTGGAAGCACTCGATGGCCGGTATTTCACACCTCCCAGCGACCCCGACGGAGCATTGCCCGGGGAACTGGCCAACCTGAAGCACGAAGCGCTGAAGGTGCTGCACGTCGCCGTCAGGGACGGGGCTGCCGGGAACCTGAGCTATAACCTCAAGACCCGCAGGTGGACGCTCGACAGCGACAGGTCCCGGATCATCGGGGCGGCGCAACTCAAAAGAACGGAGCTCTGCGATCACGCCCTCAAGACCTATCGCAGCCTGGCTCGCGAGGGCCTCGCTCAGACGCCCCCCGTGGGAGACGATGCACTGCGTCTGCTACGGGAAAAATGCGTGGAGATGATGGAGGGCTTCACATTGGGAAATTCGGTGAGGTTCGCGCAAGTGCTGGTACTGAGTGCAGTCTTCGGCATCAGGCTTTCCCAACTCAATTGGCTTCTTTCTCTGGGTGAAGCCAAGTCCCGGTGTCCGTTGCCTTGACGTGGCTTGGAAAGTTCCTTTTTCAACGGTCCCATACATATGTAGTGCACCCGCCTGCCGGTTTTCCGCGAGCATCTTGAAAGCACCTGGCCTGTCGGTCTGCAAGCTACGACAGGCCTGGCTTCATGAATATCGGTACTTTCAAACCCAAGAGCGGAATGCAATGAGTCCAAGACGAAACACCCGGCTCAATAGCCCCAAGTCGTCCCCTGATACACCCCATGCCGGTCGCGATACGACACCGCAGGCGCTGCCCAGGAATCCCCAGCCAGGAGAAGGAATCGACCAGCCCCCCTCGTCCCCCGGACGACAAACCCAAGCCCCTGAAGCCCAGCCTCCGGCCGTCCAGATAGCCGAAATCGCATCCCGGGCAGTCACCCGCGACGCGTCTGTCCCGGTGTCACTGGACGATTATTACCTCTCTCCCGAGCTGGTCACCATGCTATCGGAGCCAGACGCAACCTCTGGCATCCGCACGTTCAGGACACGCACTTACGTGGAGCTTTCGGAAGGGGGAACGGTGTTGCTCGGACGCGATTCCCAGCAGAATTACCGCGCTCGATCCAGCACCGAACTCATCGCCTCCGGCCCCCGCCTGGAACAAGTGGAAGGCAGCCACCTATGGCGTCGGCTCCCCCATGGCGAGGTGACGCACGGCAGTGATCCCGATCCTGTTCCTGCACTCGACAGGCCAACGGTGGAGGAATCGCCGGAAGCGGTCGCGCCCAAGCGTCCACGCACGACAGCGTCTCAAAGCGAGGCGGTGACCCAGGGCGAGCCGGCATTCACCAAGAACTGGGGGTTCGACCCGCGGTTCTCGACGTCGGAATTCATCACCCTGGGCGACGTTCACTACAAGGTAGTGTCAAGCACCGCCGCCCGTGAGTATCCGATCACCTATGTCCAGTCGCCTACCCATCCCGCCTACGATTTTGACTTGCTCGAAGCCATTCTCCGACATACGCCTGACGAACAACCCCGAAGCGCGGTACGCATCCCCCCGGGCAATCACTGGGAAATCGACCCCAGGCTCCCTTTCGAGAAGCCCCTGACGGCCTATGTAAGGGAAGTCTTTCCAGAGGTCACCACCGTCACCCTGGAAAACATCGCGAGAAGGCAGTTCGAGCTCGCCAATGACTCATCGTTCGCCGACGGCGCGGGCTTGACCGCGCTCCGACAGATTTTCCACAGTTGGAAAAACGCGACGCCATCGCCGCCCCCCCAATGGACCGATCCATTACTGATGCTTCCGATTCTCCCGACCTCCTCATCGTCCAGGGGCACTGCCCGCGCCATAGCGCTGCCCATCCCCTCCGCGACCGGAACGCTGGAACGGCTGGACTTCGATCCCCTGCGGTTCCAGCAACAATGGCTGTACTTCCTCACCACCTACTCGCCAGTGGATTTCAAGCGCTTCATGGCCGGCCTCCTGACCCGTAATGGCTATACGGTGATCGAGCCCAGCTCTTTCAGTAGCTTCCCGGCACTGGTATTCCAACGAACAGGTCATGACCACGTCTTTTACATGAGCCTGCATCGCACCAGGATCCCGAAGATCTCCCTGCCATCGTATACGGACCCGAACACCGCCGGTGTCCTCCTGGAAAACCAGGTGGGCGAGGCTGCCGCGAAAGTCGTCAGGGACGCCCAAAGTGCCAACAAGATCATCTGGCTCAAGGGGGGGTCCGAAATCCGCCCAGGCATTGCCGATACGGTCTTCATCATCCGGGACGACAATGCGCGGCTGTAGAGGCGCCACTCAAAAAAAAGCCCGCAGTGTGAGCGGGCGAAAAACCAAAGAAGCTTTATGCGCAGTCGCTTCCAGGGTAAGGCAGCTGCTTGGGGGATCAGCTGCCTCGATAGGTTGAATAGGCGTAGGGCGAAATCAGCAGGGGGACGTGGTAATGATCCTGCTCGGCGCAGATGCCGAAGCGCAGCACCACCACATCCAGGAACGCCGGCTCGGACAGCTGGACGCCACGGGCGCGGTAGTAATCGCCGGCATGGAATTGGATCTGGTAGACCCCGGAACGGTAGTCATCCCCCTGCAACAACGGCGCATCGCAACGGCCATCGCTGTTGGTCAACGCGCTGGCGACCAGGTGCAATTGCGAACCTTCCACTCGGTACAGCTCGATCCTGATCGAGCTGCCCGGGCAACCATGTGCCGCATCCAAAACGTGAGTAGTCAAGCGTCCCATTGATTGCGCGCGCCTCCTGATAGGTTGATAAGGACTGACCGCACCGTTTCGGAGCACGAAACGCTACGACAATGTGCGAATTAAGACACTTTAAATGGAAATTGTACACAATAAAAATCACACTCTTGCTTCCCCCGCCTTCCAAGCCACGCTATGGCTCAATCTGCAGCCAATGCAATGGATACAATGACTTCGCCTCACCTGACTGACCGACTGGGCAGGTTTCTTGCAGCGTAGACCAAGCTGTGCCGACGATGAAAAATGCGAAAAATCAGGCTTACAAAGCGCGCATAAAGTTGTATACAATCACTTCATCGTCGTGACGCCAGCCTGAGATGCATTGCCCGGGCGCCACCTACATGGTTCGAACAAGAAGGAAGACTGCAGTGAGCGCTGACTACCCACGCGACCTGATCGGTTACGGCAGTAACCCTCCCCATCCCCACTGGCCGGGCGATGCCCGTATCGCCCTGTCCTTCGTGCTCAATTATGAAGAAGGCGGCGAGCGCAACATCCTGCACGGTGACAAGGAGTCCGAAGCGTTCCTCTCGGAAATGGTCGCGGCGCAACCGTTGCAGGGCGAACGCAACATGAGCATGGAGTCGCTGTACGAGTATGGCAGCCGCGCCGGGGTCTGGCGGATTCTCAAGCTGTTCAAGGAATTCGACATCCCGCTGACGATCTTCGCCGTGGCCATGGCCGCCCAGCGGCATCCGGATGTGATCCGTGCCATGGTCGCCGCCGGCCATGAAATCTGCAGCCACGGCTACCGCTGGATCGACTACCAGTACATGGACGAGGCCCAGGAGCGCGAGCACATGCTCGAAGCGATCCGCATCCTCACCGAGATCACCGGCGATCGCCCGCTGGGCTGGTACACCGGCCGCACCGGCCCGAACACCCGTCGGCTGGTGATGGAGGAAGGCGGCTTTCTCTATGACAGCGATACCTACGACGACGACCTGCCTTATTGGGAACCCAACACGCCCACTGGCAAGCCGCACTTGGTGATCCCGTACACCCTGGACACCAACGACATGCGTTTCACCCAGGTGCAGGGCTTCAACAAGGGTGACGATTTCTTCCAGTACCTCAAGGACGCTTTCGACGTGTTGTACGCCGAAGGGGCCGAGGCGCCGAAAATGCTCTCCATCGGGTTGCATTGCCGGCTGATCGGCCGCCCTGCTCGCCTGGCCTCCCTCAAGCGCTTCCTCGAATACGTCAAGGGCCATGAACGCGTCTGGTTCAGCCGTCGTGTCGACATCGCCCGTCACTGGCAGCAGACCCACCCGTATCAAGGGGCTTGGAAACCAGGAGCGTCGAAATGACCGTCTTCCAGACCCTCAAGCCTTCCACCATGGGCCGTGAAGCCTTCGTCAGGGCCTTTGCCGACATCTACGAACATTCGCCGTGGGTGGCCGAAAAAGCCTTCGACCTGGGCCAGGATCCCTCGATCGACGAGATCGAGACCCTGCACCAGCGCATGAGCGACATCCTTCTAAGCGCCGATCACGCCAGCCAACTGGCGCTGATCAACGCTCACCCGGACCTGGCCGGTAAAGCCGCCGTCCAGGGCCAACTGACCGAAGCCAGCACGAACGAACAGGCCGGCGCCGGTATCCACCAATGCACGGCCGAAGAGTTTCAACGCTTCACCGAGCTGAACGAGGCCTACAAGGCCAAGTTCAGGTTTCCCTTCATCATGGCGGTAAAAGGCAGCAACCGGCATCAGATCCTCGCGGCGTTCGAAACGCGCATCCACAACCCGGTGGACACCGAGTTCCAATGCGCGCTGGCAGAGATCAACAAGATCGCGTTGTTCCGACTACTGACCCTTTAGCGAGCAGCCCTGGTGACCCAGGGCCGAGCAAGCATCCCCAGCCAATCAATCAAAAGGCAGACAAGAAGAATGAAAGCTTACGCCGTACCCTTCGAGAAATTCGTCAACCTGGCCGACGCCCGCCTGGGCACCAGGATCATCTCGGTCACCGATGACTGGTTCGCCGACGCCAACCGTCTGTTCCAGCCGACCCCGGCCGTGTGGAAAGAGGGCGTGTTCGACGACAACGGCAAGTGGATGGATGGCTGGGAGTCGCGCCGCAAGCGCTTCGAAGGCTACGACAGCGCAGTGATCCGCCTGGGTGTGCCAGGCTCGATCAAGGGCGTGGACATCGACACCTCATTCTTCACCGGCAATTATCCACCGTCGGCCTCCCTGGAAGCCTGTTTCCTGGCTGAAGGCGATCCGGACGAAAACACCCAGTGGACCGAAGTGCTGGCGGCCGTGGAATTGAAGGGCGACAGCCACCACTACCATGAGATCGCCAACGACCAGGCCTTCAGCCACCTGCGTTTCAACATCTACCCCGATGGTGGCGTGGCCCGCCTGCGTGTCCACGGCATTCCCTACCGCGACTGGTCGGCCGTGGGCGACAACGAGCAGGTCGATCTGGCGGCGGCCCTCAATGGCGGGCGCGCCCTGGCCTGCTCCGACGAGCACTTCGGCCGCATGAGCAACATCCTCAACCCGGGCCGTGGCGTGAACATGGGCGATGGCTGGGAAACCGCCCGCCGCCGTACCCCCGGTAACGACTGGGTCATCGTCGCCCTGGGCCATGCCGGCATCGTCGAGAAAGTCATCGTCGACACCCTGCACTTCAAGGGCAACTACCCAGACAGCTGCTCGATCCAGGGCGCGTTCGTCAAGGGCGGCACCGACAGCCAGATCGAAACCCAATCGCTGTTCTGGCGCGAACTGCTGCCGAGCCAGAAACTGGAAATGCATGCCGAACACACCTTCGCCGAACAGATCAAGGCACTTGGGCCAATCACCCATATCCGCCTGAACGTCTTCCCGGATGGCGGTGTGAGTCGTCTGCGGGTGTTGGGCAAGGTATCGAAACAAGGGTGACCCCGAATCGCGGGCAAGCCCGTTCCCACATTTGCAATGCATTCCCCTGTGGGAGCGAGCTTGCTCGCGATGGCGACACGACAAACAACACAGAATTCAAGACAAGAAGACCAGCATGCGCACACTCAAGATCGAACCGTTGACCAAAGAAGCCTTCGCCCCGTTCGGTGACGTGATCGAAACCGACGGCAGCGATCACTTCATGATCAACAACGGCTCGACCATGCGCTTCCATCGCCTGGCGACGGTGCAAACCGCCACGCCGGACGATCAGGCGATCATCAGCATCTTCCGCGCCGACGCGCTGGACATGCCGCTGACCGTACGCATGCTGGAGCGCCATCCGCTGGGCAGCCAGGCCTTCATTCCGCTGCTCGGCAACCCCTTTCTGATCGTGGTCGCGCCACTTGGCGATGTACCTGTATCAGGCTTGGTCCGCGCCTTCGTCACCAACGGCAGGCAGGGCATCAATTACCATCGCGGCGTCTGGCACCACCCGGTGCTGACGATCGAAAAGCGGGATGACTTCCTGGTGGTTGATCGCAGTGGCACAGGCAATAACTGCGATGAGCATTTCTTCAAAGAGGATGATTGTCTGATCCTCGCCCCCCACCAATAAGAGAAGGTCCGATCACGCGAGAACAAGCGTGACGGGCGAGAGGTAACGACTGTGGAAGCACATATGCTGGAATGGCTGAACCTGAGCGTGCGCTGGGTTCACATGATCACTGGCGTGGCCTGGATCGGCGCGTCGTTCTACTTCGTCTGGCTGGAAAACAACCTCAATCGCGTCAACCCCAGGAGCGGCCTGGCCGGCGACCTGTGGGCCATCCACGGTGGCGGTATCTACCACCTGGAAAAATACAAGCTCGCGCCACCGTCCATGCCGGAGAATCTGCACTGGTTCAAGTGGGAAGCCTACTTCACCTGGATGTCGGGCATCGTGCTGCTGTGCCTGGTGTTCTACTGGAACCCGACCGTCTACCTGCTGGCTCCCGGCAGCGGCTTGAGCGGGCCCGAAGGCGTCGCCCTGGGACTCGGCTCGTTGCTCGTCGGCTGGTTCGTCTATTCCTTCCTCTGCGACTCGGCCCTGGGCAAATACCCCACCCTGCTCGGCCTGATCCTGTTCGTGCTGCTGATCGCCGCGGCCTACGGCTTCAGCAAGGTGTTCAGCGGACGCGGCGCCTACCTGCATGTCGGGGCCGTCATCGGCACGATCATGGTCGGCAACGTCTTCCGTATCATCATGCCGGCGCAACGCGCCCTGGTGGCCGCCATCGCCGAGAACCGCACCCCCGACCCGGCCCTGCCGGCCAAGGGTTTGCTGCGCTCGCGCCATAACAACTACTTCACGCTGCCGGTGCTGTTCATCATGATCAGCAACCACTTCCCGAGCACCTACGGCAGTCCATACAACTGGCTGATCCTGGCCGGGATCGCGGTAGCCGCGGTGCTGGTGCGTCACTATTTCAACACCCGCCACGACAGCAACCGGTTCGCCTGGACGCTGCCGGTCGGTGCCCTGGCCATGATTTGCCTGGCCTATGTCACAGGCCCCAAGGCCCCTCCCACCGCACCGGAAGTGACCAAGGCACCCGCGGCCATCGAATATCAACCCTTGCCCGAAACCGCAGCCGGAGGTGGGGCCAAGCCGCAAGCGGCGCCAGCGGCACCGGCCGCCCAACCCGCCCAGGCAAGCAACGCCCAGGGGCCCTCGTTCGAGAAGGTCCACAGCGTGATCCAGGAACGCTGCTCGGTCTGCCACTCGGCCAAACCCACCAGCCCGCTCTTCAGCGCCGCACCGGGCGGGGTGATGTTCGATACGCCGCAACAGATCCAGCAACAGGCCGCGCGTATCCAGGCCCAGGCCGTGACCACCCAGATCATGCCCCTGGGCAACATCACCCAGATGACCCAACAGGAACGCGACCTGATCGGCGCGTGGATCAGCCAGGGCGCGCGAACCGACTAAGGCCTGTGGGTTGATTGGCCGACGCCAACGTTCGTCCATCGATCAACCCCGCAGCCCCCAGCCCCCGTCATGCCACTGACAGGCACCGGCACATACCGCCGGTGGCCCGTCAGGGGCTGCTGCGCCTCAAACAATAAGAACTAGAGGAACGCAAGATGACCCAGACTCGCCGTTACGCCTCGGAAGCGCGGCAGACTCACCGTCGCAGGGTACTTGAGCCCCTCGGGGCAAGTCCGTATCCTGCGCGGCCGCTCGAATCCGGCCCACTCCAATAATTTCCAACGCCTGATCCTGCCGATGGCCCTTGCCGGCTTCGGCTCAATCCTGTCAGCCCCTGCCACGAACAGAAAGCTGACCGAACGGATGTTTATCCGTGGCAAAAGGCGCCACACCAGAGCGCTGACTTCAAAAAAATCACCAACCTTGGGAGCAAACCGAATGAAACGTACGTGCACCAGCCTGATTGTCGCGGGATCCCTGCTGGCCGGCAGCCAGGCGATGGCCGACGATCTGTTCCAGTGGCAGAACAACAGCCTGACCTACCTCTACGGCAAGGATTTCCAGATCAACCCGCGTATCCAGCAGACCGTGACCTTCGAACACGCCGATGCCTGGAAATACGGGGACAACTTCTTCTTCCTCGACCGGATCTTCTACAACGGCCAGGACGACAGCCAGTCCGGCCCGAATACCTACTACGGCGAGTTCAGTCCGCGCCTGTCGTTCGGCAAGCTCTTCGACCAGAAGCTGGCACTGGGGCCGATCAAGGACGTGCTGCTGGCCATGACCTATGAGTTCGGTGAAGGCGACAACGAGTCCTACCTGATCGGCCCGGGCTTCGACCTGGCGGTCCCCGGCTTCGATTATTTCCAGTTGAATTTCTATAACCGCCAGACCGAAGGCTCCCGCCCCGGCGACGATGTCTGGCAGATCACGCCAGTCTGGGCCTACACCCTCCCGGTGGGTTCATCCGATATCCTGATCGACGGTTTCATCGACTGGGTGGTGGATAACGACACCAACGCCAAGGGCACCTACCACGCCAACCTGCACATCGTCCCGCAGATCAAGTACGACCTGGGCAAAGCGCTGAAACTGGGGGCCAAGCAGTTGTATGTGGGCGTGGAGTACGATTACTGGAAGAACAAGTACGCCATCGAAGACAGCGAAGCATTCAAGACCAACCAGAGCACCACCAGCTTCCTGCTCAAGTACCACTTCTGATCCGACTCGGTCCAGGTCGATCCCGCCCCTGGAGCTCGCCACGCCCCCCTGTGGGAACGGGCTTGCTCGCAAGGGCGGCTGAGCATTCAACATCGGTGCAAGCCGATCCAACGCATTCGCGAGCGAGCCCGCTCACACAGGGGCTCGGCATGGAGTCATCCCTGGGCCAGCCCCAGGAACCGGGTCAACGCCTCGCGCTGCGCCAGTGCATCCTGGCGTCCCAGCTCGATCAGCTCGTTGCAATACCCCGCCTCGAACAACAGATAGCTCAGCACACCGGCACCGCTGGTCTTGGTCGCGCCCGGCCCGCGCAGGAACATTCGCAACGCGGCCGGCAGCTCCTGGCGATGGCGGGCGGCGATTTCGTCGATCGGCTGGCTGGGCGAAATCACCAGCACCTCTACCGGCGCGGCGCCCAACGCATGGGGCGATACGTTATCGGGCAGCAGATGGCTGAACCCGTTGAGACGCTGGAGCAACTCGATGTCACTTTCCAGGCTGTCAATGAAGGTACTGTTGAGCATGTGCCCACCGATCTGGGCCAGCGTCGGTTGTTGCCCGGTGTAGCTGCGCTCCACCGATTCCCGGGGGCTGGGGCCACGGGGGTTGCCGCTGACACCGATCACCAGCACCCGATTCGCCCCCAGGTGCAATGCCGGGCTGATGGGCGCCGACTGGCGTACCGCACCATCGCCGAAATATTGCGGGCCGATCTTGACGGGCGCGAACAGCAAGGGGATCGACGAACTGGCCAGCAGGTGTTCGACCGACAACAAGGCCGGCACGCCAACTCGACGATGTCGCAACCAGGCTTCGATGGTGCCGCGGCCCTGGTAGAAGGTCACGGCCTGGCCGGATTCATAGCCGAACGCGGTCACCGCCACGGCACGCAACTGCTGCTGCGCAATGGCCTGCTCGATACCCGAAGCATGGAATTGTGCCTGGAGCAGCTCGCGCAAGGGTGAGCTGTCGATCAACGCCACCGGCAACCGGGCACCCAGGCCCAGCAGACTGTGAGCGATGAACCGCGTCGCCTGGACGATCACGCCGCGCCAGTCGCTGCGCATGACCTGATGGCTGCGCACCGCCTGCCAGAACGCGGTCAGGCGCTCGATGGCGGCCTTGAAGTCCATCGCCCCGCTGGCCAGGCTGACCGCGTTGATCGCTCCGGCCGAGGTGCCGACAATCACCGGAAACGGGTTCTGCGCGCCGTCTGGCAACAACTCGGCAATTGCCGCCAATACACCTACCTGATACGCCGCCCGAGCCCCGCCGCCGGAAAGAATCAAACCTGTCACCGGTTCAGCTGGGGTCATCGCAACGCTCCGTGCTCATGAATGTGGACTACAGGTTCAACCGCGCTTGTCGTACAGCTTCGGCTCACCCAGCGGGCGGCTCTTGAACCGGCGATGGGCCCACAGGTATTGCTCGGGGCAAGCGCGCACCGATTGCTCCACCCATTGGTTGATACGAATGCAATCGGCTTCCTCGGTCTCGCCGGGGAAATCCTCCAGGGGCGCCTGGATCACCAGGCGATAGCCGCTGCCATCGGCCAGGCGCTCCTGGATGAACGGCACGACCCGCGCCTTGCCCAGGCGCGCGAACTTGGTGGTGGCCGTGACTGTCGCCGCCTGGATGCCGAACAGCGGCACGAAGATGCTCTGCTTGGCACCGTAGTCCTGGTCTGGCGCATACCAGATCGCCCGACCGGCGCGCAGCAGCTTGAGCATGCCACGCACATCGTCGCGCTCCACCGCCAGCGAGTCGAGGTTATGCCGTTCACGACCCTGGCGCTGAATATAATCGAACAGCGGATTCTTGTGCTCGCGGTACATGCCGTCGATGGTGTGCTGCTGGCCAAGCAATGCGGCACCGATTTCCAGCGTGGTGAAATGCAAGGCCATCAGGATCACGCCCTGGTTTTCGCGCTGGGCCTGCTTGAGATGCTCCAGGCCTTCGATATGAGCCAGCTTCGCCAGGCGCGAGCGCGACCACCACCAGCTCATGGCCATTTCGAAAAAAGCGATGCCGGTGGAAGCGAAGTTCTCCTTGAGCAGGCGCTTGCGCTCGGCCGCGGACTTTTCCGGGAAGCACAGCTCCAGGTTGCGCCGGGCAATGCGCCGCCGGTCGCCTGCCGCCCGGTACATCAGCGCCCCCAATGCGCGTCCGACCCGCAGCAGCCACGGATAAGGCAGCTGGACGACCAGCCACAACAGCCCCAGGCCGCACCAGAGCAACCAGAAACGCGGATGAAAAAAAGCGGTTTGAAAACGCGGGCGATCCATTACAGCTTCCATAAAGACATGGGCCGCGCATTCTACATCGTTCGACCCGGCTTGCGGCTCGCGGACGATCTCGTTATAAGTCTCGGCACTTTTAGTGACAAGCCGTTGTACGCCGACCATGAGCCAAACCGAACCGCTAGACCAAGATCCCGTGTTCCAGCTGAAGGGCAGCATGCTCGCCATTACGGTGCTGGAGCTGGCCCGCAACGACCTGGAGGGCCTCGACCGACAGCTCACGGCGAAAGTCGCGCAAGCCCCGAACTTCTTCAGCAACGCTCCACTGGTGCTGGCCCTGGACAAGTTGCCTCCTGGCGAAGGTGCGGTGGACCTGCCCGGCCTGATGCGCGTCTGTCGCCAGCACGGCCTGCGCACCCTGGCTATCCGTGCCAGCCGCATCGAGGACATCGCCGCGGCAATCGCCGTGGACATTCCCGTGCTGCCACCATCCGGTGCCCGGGAACGGCTGCTGGAACCAGGCCCGGCCGAAGCGACGAAAAAGCCGGAAAAACCGCCGGAGCCCACCGTCAAGCCGACCCGCGTGATCACCTCGCCAGTACGTGGTGGCCAGCAGATCTATGCCCAGGGTGGCGATCTGGTGGTGGTGTCCTCGGTCAGCCCGGGAGCGGAACTTCTGGCCGATGGCAACATCCATGTATACGGCCCGATGCGCGGCCGAGCGCTGGCCGGCGTCAAGGGCGATACGAAAGCCAGGATCTTCTGTCAGCAATTGAGCGCTGAACTGCTCTCTATCGCCGGACAGTACAAGGTTTCCGAGGATCTGCGCCGCGATCCGCTATGGGGGGCCGGCGTCCAGGTCAGCCTGTCGGGCGACGTGTTGAACATCATTCGGCTTTAACGGATACTGCCGCATTTTCCAAGCATCTCTGAAACGTAGCGAAAACGGCTGAAACGACGTAGGAAACAGGACCAGGCAGTGTTTACCGGAGGTAGACTCGGCCCTGCACCCTGTTCCAGCAAAGCCTGTCCAATTGCCGCCGTTCTCTAGAGATGTTTTTCAGGGGCTGACAAAGTCCTTTTTCCTTAGGGGTGAAACACCTTGGCCAAGATTCTCGTGGTTACATCCGGCAAGGGTGGTGTGGGTAAGACCACCACCAGCGCCGCTATCGGTACCGGCCTCGCTCTGCGCGGCCACAAGACAGTCATCGTCGACTTCGACGTCGGCCTGCGAAACCTGGACCTGATCATGGGTTGCGAGCGCCGCGTGGTCTATGACTTCGTCAACGTGGTCAACGGTGAAGCGAACCTGCAACAGGCCCTGATCAAGGACAAGCGCCTTGAGAACCTCTACGTGCTGGCCGCCAGCCAGACCCGTGACAAGGACGCGCTGACCCAGGAAGGCGTGGAAAAAGTCCTGATGGAGCTCAAGGAGCAGTTCGAATTCGTCGTCTGCGACTCGCCGGCCGGTATCGAAAAAGGTGCCCACCTGGCCATGTACTTCGCTGACGAAGCGATCGTCGTGACCAACCCGGAAGTCTCCTCGGTGCGTGACTCCGACCGCATGCTGGGCCTGTTGGCGAGCAAGTCCCGTCGCGCCGAGAAAGGCGAGGAGCCTATCAAGGAACACCTGCTGATCACCCGCTACCACCCGGAGCGTGTCGAGAAGGGCGAAATGCTCGGCGTCGAAGACGTCAAGGAAATCCTCGCCGTGCGGCTGCTCGGCGTGATCCCTGAATCCCAGGCGGTGCTCAAGGCATCCAACCAGGGCGTCCCGGTGATCCTTGACGACCAGAGCGACGCCGGCCAGGCCTACAGCGATACCGTTGACCGCCTGCTGGGCAAAGACCTGGAACACCGGTTCCTCAACGTCGAGAAGAAGGGATTCTTCGAGCGCCTGTTTGGAGGTAGGTAATGAACCTTTTTGACTTCTTTCGTGCCAACAAAAAGCCCAGTACCGCCTCGGTCGCGAAAGAGCGTCTACAGATCATCGTGGCGCACGAACGCGGCCAACGCAGCACCCCGGACTACCTGCCTTCCCTGCAGAAGGAACTGGTCGAAGTGATCCGCAAGTACGTCAATATCGGCAACGATGACGTGCATGTCGCACTGGAAAGCCAGGGCAGCTGCTCGATTCTGGAACTCAATATCACCCTGCCGGATCGCTGATCGATCCTGCGGGAGCCACGGCGGCTCGGACCCCACTGCCTTTGTGGGAGCGAGCTTGCTCGCGAAGACGGCAGCACATCCAGCATCGATGTGCTTTCAAAACCGCTTTCGCGAGCAAGCAGCTCCCTCAAGGGCCGGGTCCGAGCCGCCGTTGGCGTTTGTACCGAGACTGTTTTCAATGCCCCTGTCCAACATCCGTATCATTCATCAGGACGCCGCTATCCTGGTGGTCGACAAGCCGACCCTGTTGCTGTCGGTCCCCGGCCGGGCCGATGACAACAAGGACTGCCTGATCACCCGCCTGCAGGAAAACGGTTATCCGGAAGCCCGGATCGTACACCGGCTGGACTGGGAGACCTCCGGCATCATTCTGCTGGCCCGCGATCCCGACACTCATCGCGAGTTGTCCCGGCAGTTCCATGACCGTGAAACCGAGAAGGCCTACACGGCGCTGTGCTGGGGCCAGCCAGCACTGGACAGCGGCAGCATCGACCTGCCCTTGCGCTATGACCCACCGACCAAGCCACGTCACGTGGTGGACCATGAGCACGGCAAGCACGCCCTGACCTTCTGGCGAGTGCTGGAACGTTGCGGTGACTGGTGCCGGGTCGAACTGACGCCGATCACCGGGCGCTCGCACCAGTTGCGCGTACACATGCTCTGCATCGGCCATCCGCTGCTGGGCGACGGGCTCTATGCCCACCCTCAGGCCCTGGCTGCCTGGCCCCGCCTCTGCCTGCATGCCAGCATGCTGAGTTTCACTCATCCGCAAAGTGGCGAACGCCTGCGTTTCGAGTGCCCGGCGCCCTTCTGATCGTCCCTGGCCGAGACATGAGTTTTCAACCGAGAAGCCCCTGAATGCAGGTCATTGATTTCCAAGGAACACCCGTCAAGAAAGTCCGTCACCAACTGCTGTACCTGATTTATGGCGACAAGCAGGTGTACCGGCACGAAGCCAAGTTCAGCATCCTGACAGCCCTGAGCCATGGTCAGTCATCGACGATGCCGCATATCAGAATCCTGACCGACAGGCCCGAGGACTACCTTGGCTGGCCCGTCGAGACCCTTGCCCTGACGCCACAGTTGCTGAGCGAATGGCAAGGCAACAATGGCTACATTCACAGACGCAAGGCCTGTGCAATCGCCGCAGGGTTGAAGCTGGCGCACAAGACCCTGTTCGTCGACACCGACACACTGTTCCTCGCCCACCCGGGGTCATTATTCCAACAGATCCAGCCAGGACAGAACCTGATGGACAGCTTTGAATATCACTGGGACCAGGTGTGCGAACGCGAGACCTACCTCCGCCTGGGTAACTGCCTGCGTGCCCACGGCGTCAGTCGGGGGAACGGCTTCAAGCTCTATAACAGCGGGCTGTGCGGCGTTAACGATAACGACGCGTCGTTGCTGGAGCAGGCCATCGAGCGGATCGATGAATGGACCGAAGGTGGCTTTGACATCCACACCATAGAGCAGATCGCGATCTCATTCACGCTGCGCAACCAGACCATCAGGAAAACCGACAGACACGTCTATCACTATTTTGGGCATAAGCAGTTTTTCCACACCATGCATGCGCACTTCTTCGCGCAGCATGGGGAAACGTTCGATGCGCAATTGATAGAACGCAGCCGCGACGTACCGCGAAGCCGACCACTCCCGCCTATCTGGAGACGCCTGAAGATAAAATGGCAGTTGCGCAATCAACGCGGCGCCTTTTATAGAATCGGTCGTGACCTGCTGTATGGCAGCGAGGCGCCGCAGAACCCCTACTTCAACCTTTGCCGACATCATTGGTGGGACTCGGCATCGCGAGAGATCAATCGCCTGGAACCCGAACGCCGAAAGAAGTCCTTCGGCCAATTGGAACAATGGCCGCAGCAAATGCCTGCGCCCTCCAGAGCTCAAGACAAGTCATTGATACTGGCGCAGCTGAATCGGCAGGTCACGCCTTCGGCCTGATCGATACCGGGGACGCGAGGCCCTGAGCAACGGGATTGGATCTGCAATGCAGGCTGTCGATGGGGTAAACTCGCGCCCATTGCTGTCAGGAGTTATTTATGCGCGCAGAGTTGAACCAGGGCCTGATCGATTTCCTCAAGGCCTCTCCTACCCCGTTCCATGCCACCGCCAGCCTCGCCAAGCGCCTTGAGGCGGCGGGTTATCAGCGTCTTGACGAACGCGAAACCTGGGCCACCGAGGCCAACGGTCGCTACTACGTCACGCGCAACGACTCTTCGATCATCGCCTTCAAACTGGGCCGCAACGCCCCCCTGCACGACGGCATCCGCCTGGTTGGTGCCCATACCGACAGCCCTTGCCTGCGGGTCAAGCCCCAACCTGAACTGCAGCGCCACGGGTTCTGGCAGTTGGGCGTGGAAGTCTACGGCGGCGCGTTGCTGGCGCCGTGGTTCGACCGTGACCTGTCCCTGGCCGGGCGCGTGACCTTCCGCCGCGATGGCAAGGTCGAGAGCCAGTTGATCGATTTCAAGGCGCCGATCGCCACCATTCCGAACCTGGCCATCCACCTCAATCGTGAAGCCAACCAGGGCTGGGCCATCAACCCACAGAACGAATTGCCGCCGATCCTCGCCCAGTTCGCCGGTGACGAACGCGTCGACTTCCGTGCCGTGCTCACCGACCAACTGGCCCGCGAACACGGCCTGAATGCCGATGTGGTGCTCGATTACGAGCTGAGCTTCTACGACACCCAGAGCGCCGCCATCGTTGGCCTGCATGGCGATTTCATCGCCGGCGCGCGCCTGGACAACCTGTTGTCCTGCTATGCGGGGCTGCAGGCCTTGCTGAACGCCGATACCGAAGAAACCTGCGTACTGGTGTGCAACGATCACGAGGAAGTCGGCTCCTGCTCGGCCTGCGGGGCCGATGGCCCGATGCTGGAGCAGACCCTGCGCCGTCTGCTGCCTGAAGGCGAAGAGTTCGTACGGACCATTCAGAAATCGCTGCTGGTCTCCGCCGACAACGCCCACGGCGTACATCCCAACTATGCCGACAAGCACGACGCCAACCATGGCCCCAAGCTCAATGCAGGGCCGGTGATCAAGGTCAACTCCAACCAACGCTACGCCACCAACAGCGAAACCGCCGGGTTCTTCCGTCACCTGTGCATGGCCGAAGAAGTACCGGTGCAAAGCTTCGTGGTGCGCAGCGACATGGGCTGCGGTTCGACCATCGGCCCGATCACCGCCAGCCAGCTGGGGGTGCGTACCGTGGACATCGGCCTGCCGACCTTTGCCATGCACTCGATCCGCGAGCTGTGCGGCAGCCATGACCTGGCGCACCTGGTGAAGGTGCTGAGCGCATTCTATGCCTCTCGTGAGCTGCCCTGAACCGCCGAACCTGTCCGGACCGGAGAGCCGCAGCAGAGACAAGCAGACTCCTGTGGCGAGGGGATTTATCCCCACTGGGTTGCACAGCAACCCTTTGCCCGACCGGATGATCGCGGCGACCGACGAATCCTGGGACTGCTTCGCAGTCCTGCGGGGATAGATCCCGTCGCCACAAATGTGTTCGCCTCCGGATCGCGGCTCATGTGATGTACATCATCACACCTCGGCCAATCCCCAACTAGACTGACCTTATCCCTCCCTGGACAAGGCTGTCGCCATGATTTCCATGTCTTCGTTGAACGCCATGCTGGTGCCCATTCTGGCCGGCATGGTCCTGCTGGGCATCGGTTTCAATTTCCGCGACAAGAATGTCGGGGTCTTCGCCATGTGGATCGGCATGCTGCTGATCCTGGCCACGGTCCTGTTCAGGATTCTCGCCAAGCTCAACGAGTCGCTGTAGCGCCGGGTCAGGTTGTCTGCTCCGGCACATCCACACCGACATGGATCGCATCATGCCGCCAGAATTCCAGGTCGCAGTCGATCAGGCGCTGGTGCTGGTCGTAATTGACCCGGGCAATGCGCAGCCCGGGGCTGCCCACTGACACCTTCAACGCTGCCGCAGCCTCCGGCTGCAAGGACGTGGGAACGATTTCGAATTTCACCCGGCCGTAATGCAAGTCGTAATGGCGGGCATACAACTCGGTCATGGACTGGTTCAGGTCGAGCTGGAGGATGTCGGGAAAATACTGCGGATTCAGGTAATGCTCGACATACAGCACCAGGCGCTCATCGATACGCCGCACGCGGCAGATCTGGATCACCCTCGACAGCGCCGGCAATTGTAGCCATGCGCACACCGCCGCCGAAGCCGGCTGCATCCGCGCCGAAATCACCTGGGTGGAAGGCACCCGCCCCTGGGCCGTCACCATGGCGTGGAAATGGCTGCGTTGCATCAGGTTGTAGGCCAGCCGAGGCGGCGAGACGAACCAGCCCCGGCGCTCCTCGCGATAGATCTGTCCCTGGGCCTCGAGCTGCAACAAGGCCTCACGCACGGTGATTCGCGTTGTCCCGAACAACTCACTGAGCTTGCGCTCGGCCGGCAGCTGGCTGCCGGGGGCCAGCAATCCGTGGTCGAGCTGCTCTTGCAGGACCTGGCCGATGGTTGTCACCGCCTTGGTTGCATCGATGCGCATCAAACGTTACCTATCTGGACTAGACCAGCACTGTTTCCGGGCAGAAATCGATGGACCATCGATCCTGTTCTCATGCCTGCAAGCCTAGGCACGGCATATGACTGCTAGATGACAGAGCCGCCGAACGGTCACTTCATACCCCCTGCAAAATCATAGCCAAGTCCTTTCAGATCAGGTGTTTAACCATGGTCTACGCTTAAATCCCAGGCGCTTTGCTCGAGTCTCGCAGCCGTGGCGCCCTTTCGCATCGACATCAAATTGTCACAGGGCCCGCTTAAATTGGCTCAGGTATTGCTGACCTAGACCAACACAACCGCAATCGCAGCGTTGAATACGCCCATAGGAGCTTCGGATGAAACAGCTTTTCCTGGCATCACTGTTAGGCTCGACCATCGCCATGTGCACCGCCGCCATGGCCGCTGATACCGATCTGAAAACACTGGAAGCCGCTGCGAAAGCGGAAGGCGCCGTCAATAGCGTCGGCATGCCTGATGACTGGGCGAACTGGAAAGGCACCTGGGACGACCTGGCCAGGCTCTATGGCTTGAAGCACATCGACACTGACATGAGCTCGGCACAGGAAATCGCCAAGTTCGCCGCCGAGAAAGACAACGCCAGCGCCGACATCGGCGACGTCGGCGCGGCCTTCGGCCCGATCGCGGTCAAGCAGGGCGTGGTCCAGCCTTACAAGCCAAGCACCTGGGAACAGATTCCGGACTGGGCCAAGGACAAGGACGGCAACTGGGCACTGGCCTACACCGGCACCATCGCATTCATCGTCAACAAGAAGCTGTTGCACGGCTCCGAAGTGCCGACCAAATGGGCCGACCTGAAAACCGGCAAGTACAAAGTCTCCATCGGCGACGTGAGCACCGCAGCCCAGGCCGCCAATGGCGTGCTGGCGGCGGCCCTGGCCAACGGCGGTGACGAGAAGAACCTGCAACCGGCCCTGTTGATGTTTGCCGACATCGCCAAGCAAGGGCGCCTGTCCATGGCCAACCCGACCATCGCCACCATGGAAAAAGGCGAAGTGGAAGTCGGTGTGGTCTGGGACTTCAACGGCCTGAGCTACAAGGCCAAGATGGCCAACCCGGATGACTACGTCGTGCTGATTCCTTCCGATGGCTCGGTCATTTCCGGCTACACCACCATCATCAACAAATACGCCAAGCACCCGAACGCCGCCAAGCTGACCCGTGAATATATCTTCAGCGACGCCGGCCAGATCAACCTGGCCAAGGGCAATGCCCGTCCGATCCGCGCCGAGCACCTGAAACTGCCGGAAGAGGTCAAGACCAAGCTGCTGCCCAACGAGCAGTACAAGGGCGTGACGCCAATCAAGGACGCCGATGCGTGGGAAAAAACCTCCAAGGCACTGCCGCAGAAGTGGAATGAAGAAGTCATCGTCGAAATGAAGTGAGGCGGTAGTCAGCCCCGCTCGGATATCCAACGAAGACCCCCTTGTGGGAGCGAGCTCGCTTGCGATAGCGGTGTATCAGCCAACATTGATGTCGACTGACACGCCCTCATCGCGAGCAAGCTCGCTCCCACATCTGATCTGCGCTGAATCCGAGCTTTCTGGTTTCCATCCGGAGTCCCGGTCCCTATGAAACACAATGTCATCCTGGTAGTGCTCGACGGCCTCAACTACGAAGTCGCGCGCCATGCCATGGGACATCTGCAGGCGTATGTCGGCGCAGGACGCGCGGCGCTCTACAAACTGGAATGTGAACTGCCGGCCCTGTCCCGTCCTCTTTATGAATGCATCCTCACCGGCGTCGAGCCCATCGACAGCGGCATCGTGCACAACAACGTCTCGCGCCTGTCGAACCAGCGCAGCGTCTTCCACTACGCCACCGACGGCGGGTTGAGCACGGCAGCGGCGGCGTATCACTGGATCAGCGAGCTCTACAACGCCTCGCCGTTCATATCGGCCCGCGACCGGCATACCGAAAATCCCGACCTGCCCATCCAGTACGGGCATTTCTACTGGAACGACCACTATCCCGATTCCCACCTGTTCGCCGACGCCGAACATCTTCGTCAGCGCTACCAGCCGAATTTCCTCCTGGTTCATCCGATGAACATCGACGATGCCGGTCACCAGCACGGCCTCGACACCCCGCAATATCGCAACAGCGCCCGCTCGGCCGACATCAACCTGGCGGTCTATCTGCAAGCCTGGCTCGACGCCGGTTACCAGGTGCTGGTGACCGCCGACCACGGCATGAACAACGACCGCTCCCACAACGGCCTGCTGGCCGAGGAACGCGAGGTGCCGCTGTTTGTCCTGGGCGACAGCTTCAGCCTCGACCCCGAGGCAACGCCTCGCCAGGTCGAACTGTGCGGCACCGTCTGCCAGTTGCTGGGTGTCGAGCACGACAAACCCTATTGCCAGGAGTTGCTCAAGTGAATGCCATGACGCGCGGCAAATGGCTGGCAGCCTTGTGCCTGGTGCCTTTCGCGATTTTCTTCATCGTGTTCCAGATCGCCCCGCTGCTCTGGGTACTGGTCAATAGCCTGGAATCGGAAGAATTCGGCTGGGGCCTGGCCAATTTCAGCAAGATCTTCAACTCCAAGTTCTATCGCCAGGCGATCCAGCACAGCCTGGAAATCAGCTTCTGGTCCAGCGTGTTCGGCATCGTCATCGCTGTATTGGGCAGCTATTCATTGCGCCGGGTCGATTCGCGCCTGCGCAATTTCGTCAACGCTTTCGCCAACATGACCAGCAACTTCGCCGGCGTGCCCCTGGCCTTCGCGTTCATCATCCTGCTGGGGTTCAACGGCAGCATCACCCTGATGCTCAAACAGGCCGGCGTGATCGAGGATTTCAACCTGTATTCGAAAACCGGGCTGATCATCCTCTACACCTACTTCCAGATTCCCCTGGGGGTGCTGCTGCTGTATCCGGCCTTCGACGCCCTGCGCGAAGACTGGCGCGAGTCCGCCGCCCTGCTGGGGGCCAGTGGCTGGCAGTTCTGGCGACACATCGGCCTGCCGGTACTGACCCCGGCGCTGCTGGGCACGTTCGTGATCCTGCTGGCCAACGCCCTGGGGGCCTACGCAACGGTCTACGCCCTGACCACCGGCAACTTCAACGTCCTGCCCATCCGCATCGCCGCCATGGTGTCCGGGGATATCTCCCTCGACCCGAACATGGCCAGCGCCCTGGCCGTGGTCCTGGTGGCGTTGATGACCCTGGTGACCATCGTCCATCAGTTGCTGCTCAAGAGGAGCTACCATGTCGCGCGCTGAATCGGGCCCTGCCGGGCTCTATCACCGGGTGGTGGTATACGTGCTGTTCGCCATCCTGCTGCTGCCCCTGGTCGGCACCCTGGTCTACTCCATCGCCAGCAGCTGGTCGGCCACCGTGCTGCCCAGCGGCTTCACGTTCAAATGGTATGTGCAACTGTGGAGCGATCCGCGGTTTCTCGGCGCGTTCGGCCAATCGCTGGTGGTGTGCGTCGCAGCGCTGGTGCTTTCGGTGGTGCTGATCCTGCCGCTGTTGTTCGTGGTGCATTACCACTTCCCGAAGCTCGACGCGCTGATGAATATCCTCATCCTGCTACCCTTCGCGGTACCGCCGGTGGTGTCTTCGGTGGGGCTGCTTCAGCTCTACGGCTCCGGGCCACTGGCGATGGTGGGCACGCCATGGATCCTGATCGGCTGCTATTTCACGGTCGCCCTGCCGTTCATGTACCGGGCGATCACCAACAACCTGCAGGCTATCAACCTGCGCGACCTGATGGATGCCGCCCAATTGCTCGGTGCCAGCACCTTCCAGGCGGCGTTCCTGGTAGTGCTGCCGAACCTGCGCAAGGGCCTGATGGTGGCACTGCTGCTGTCGTTCTCGTTCCTGTTCGGCGAGTTCGTCTTCGCCAATATCCTGGTGGGCACCCGTTATGAAACCCTGCAGGTCTACCTGAACAACATGCGCAACAGCAGCGGCCACTTCACCAGTGCGCTGGTGATTTCCTACTTCTTTTTCGTACTGGTCCTGACCTGGGCGGCCAATATCTTGAACAAGGACAAAAGCCAATGAGCTACGTCAGCGTCCAACACCTGCAGAAAAGCTACGCCGGCACCCCGGTATTCAGCGACATCAATTGCGAGATCTACAAGGGCGAATTCGTCACCCTGCTGGGCCCGTCCGGTTGTGGCAAGTCCACGCTGCTTCGTTGCATCGCCGGCCTGACGGCGGTGGACGCCGGCCAGATCCTGCTGGACGGCCAGGACATCGTCCCGCTGAGCCCACAGAAGCGCGGGATCGGCATGGTCTTCCAGAGCTACGCCCTGTTTCCCAACATGACCGTGGAGCAGAACGTGGCCTTCGGGCTGCGCATGCAGAAGGTCGACGCCTCGGACAGCCACCAGCGTGTGTTGGAGATCCTGCGCCTGGTGGAGCTGCACGACTTTGCCGCCCGCTATCCCCATCAACTCTCCGGCGGCCAGTGCCAGCGCGTCGCCCTCGCCCGCTCCCTGGTGACCCGGCCACGCCTGTTGCTGCTGGACGAGCCGTTATCGGCCCTGGATGCGCGGATTCGCAAACACCTGCGCGAACAGATCCGTCAGATCCAGCGCGAGTTGGGCCTGACCACGATTTTCGTCACACACGATCAGGAAGAAGCCCTGACCATGTCTGACCGGATTTTCCTGATGAACCAAGGAAAGATCGTACAAAGCGGCGATGCCGAGACCCTTTACACTGCGCCAGTGGATGTCTTTGCCGCCGGCTTCATCGGCAACTACAACCTGCTGGACGCCGACAGCGCCACCCGGCTGCTGCAACGGCCGGTGAACAGCCGCATCGCGATTCGTCCGGAAGCCATCGAGCTGAACCGCAGCGGCGAGGCCGATGCGCTGATCCGCAGCCACAGCCTGTTGGGCAATGTCATCCGCTACCGGGTCGAGGCCCGTGGCGTGGAACTGGTGGTGGATGTGCTCAACCGCTCCGCCGCCGACCTGCACCCTGATGGCGCTCGATTGGCACTTTCCATCGATCCGTCGGCGCTGTGTGAGGTAGCCTGATGGCTTTGTCGATTCTGAAGCTGATACTGAAAAGGGAAACGCGCTGATGGCCCTGGCAATTTTTGATCTGGACGAAACCCTGATCCACGGCGACTGCGCCACCCTCTGGAGCGAGCAGATGGGCCGACTGGGGTGGGTCGACCCCGAGTCGTTCATGCGTCGCAACAATGAGCTGATGGACGCCTACAGTCGCGGCAAGCTACGCATGGAAGAGTACATGGACTTCAGCCTGGAGCCGATGATCGGCCGCACGCCGGAAGAAATCGAGCATCTGGTGGCACCATGGGTGGAAGATTTCATCGAACCGATCATCTTCAGCGACGCCACCAAGGCCATCGCCGAACACCGCAAGTCCGGCGACCGGATCCTGGTGATCTCCGCCTCGGGCACGCACCTGGTCAAGCCGATTGCCGAACGCCTGGGCATCGATGAGATCCTGGCGATCGATCTCGAGGTCGCCCATGGGGCATACACCGGCAAGACCGTAGGCGTCCTGACCTACCGCGAAGGCAAGATCACGCGGCTGCTGGACTGGCTGGATGCCGAAGAAGAGAATCTCGAAGGCGCGAGTTTCTATTCCGATTCGCGAAATGATCTGCCGCTGCTGCTCAAGATCGATCACCCGCATGTGGTGAACCCGGATCCGGAATTGAAGGCCTATGCCGAATCGGCCGGCTGGCCGATCCATAGCTGGACATGAAGCCAGCTCCCAGGCTTGGGTGGCGAAAGGTTCAGACAAAGCCTGGGGGTTGTACGAAAAGCCTACAGCCCGCAATACACCTGCATCGCATTCAGGGCCGTGTCATCCCCACTGCCCTGATCGGGTTCCACCCTGGTCCGGAATCCCCTTACTTTTTTGGCTCCCAAACCATCGAGGCAACTGTAGAACCCGGTCCACTCTCCCCATGAGGCTGGCGGGTCACCTGCCAGGGTTTCCGATCCACAATTGACTTTGATATTGCCGGCGGCCGTATCGTCCTTCGAACCCTTCTCCTTGTCTCGCCCCTGAAACCGCTCCACCTGAATGGCAAACGCTATGACGGGATGCTCGCGACAAACGTAGTCCCTGCCCCAGCTTCCCCACTTTCCTTCGAGGCTTCGGATGTAAGTGGCCGCCCCATTGGCGCCGCTCTTGCAGATAAGCTGGACCGCATTCAATGCACTGTCGTCGCCACTGCCCTGATAGGGCTCACTCTTGAGTCGGAACCCCCAGACATACTGCCCCTGGGGGCAGTAGGCAGCCGCTCCCCAAGTTCCCCACGGCCCTTGTTCCGATGTATCCGAAGGCACTTGCCCCCAGACAGCCTCGACAACTATCAGCAAGAGTGCACAAACCGACGCGTGCAAGGCGACATGGCCTGACATGACAGCGCCCTACTTGAACTTGGAAAAGGCTTTTGCCAGATCCAGAATTGTTTTTTCGTCTTGCCTGTCCATATCACCGTCGCCATCAATGTCGGTTTTGACGTTGACGGTGTCGTAGGGTCCGTTCTTTTTCGAAGCCGTGACAAAGGTCGCGAACTGCAATTTCCTGCCTTTGTAGATCTCCAGGACAACGTCGGGCGATCTATTGTCGTCAACGTACTCTTGGCTCATGCGGAGTTCTTTTGTAGCCATCACATCACCTCTTCTGTTAGTGACACTGAACAGAGAGACAACTATTACTCTCGAACCCACTCTAGGGCGGCTTTCTCCATGGTGTCTACTGTCAGACCTGACAGGTGCATGGGCTTTCCAGCGGAGCGAACAGCCTGGCGTGCTCACGGATCCACAACGGAGGTTCGCTTCCTCGCCGGAGTGTCGTCAGAACAGTGCAGGGGGAAACAGACTCCGCTTATCGGACAATCTGCTTCCCATGGGCCAGGGATCAGCTCAGGCTTTCATCGATTACCAGCACCAACTTGCCTGACACTTTGTTGCTCGCCAGCTCTGCAAACGCCGCTTCGGCATCCTCGATGGCAAAGGTCCCGGCCAGTTGCGGACTCAGGCGTTTCTCGCCGAACAGCGGCCAGACATGCTCGCCCAACTCTCGCAGCAGATCGGCTTTGAACTGCCCATCGCGACTGCGCAGGGTCGAGCCCAGCAACTGGATGCGCTTGGCAAGTACCTGCGCCAGGTCCAGCTGGGTTTCCCGCCCGCCCATCAGGCCGATCAATACCCAACGCCCGTCAACTGACAAAAGTTTCACGTTGAGCTGAGCGTAGCTGGCGCCCACCGGATCGAGAATCACGTCGAAGGGACCGAAGTCGTTCAGGCTGTCCATGCCATCGGTGCGCACCACGCCGCCCTGAGCGCCCAGCGCCTCGCAATAGGCCAACCGATCCGCCGAGCCAACACTGACCCAGCACGGGTTGCCGAACGCCTTGCACAGCTGGATAGCCGCCGATCCGACGCCACTGGCTCCGGCGTGCAGGAGCACTTTCTCGCCCGGCTTGAGCGCAGCCAACTGAAACAGATTCAGCCATGCGGTGCTGTAGACCTCAGGCAGCGCGGCGGCTTCAGCCATGGAAAGGCCCTCGGGCACGGGCAGGACATGCCGGCCATCGACCACCACTTCCTGCGCCATGCCGCCGCCGGCGAGCAAGGCACAGACACGGTCGCCAACCTGCCAGGACGAGCCCGGCCCTACCTCGCTGATCACTCCGGAACACTCCAGCCCCAGCACCTGACTGGCACCGGGCGGCGGCGGGTAATGCCCGGCCTTTTGTAACAAATCGGCCCGATTCAGGCCGGCAGCCGCCACGCGGATGCGAACTTGGCCGGCATCACATGCCGGACTTGGCTCATCAGCCCATACCACTTGGCCTTCAACGCCTTGCAATGCTTTCACGGTGCCTCCATAGTGAGTCTCGACTGGGCCCGTTGCCGCAACGCCGGGCTTTCTTGCATTATGCGCCCGGGCCACATGGAACCGGCGACTTCAAAGACGGCCTAATATGCGTTATCAATTGTCCCTGCGTCGAATCAGTATGAAGCACCTGTTCCCCAGCACCGCCCTTGCGCTTGTCATTGGCCTCGGTCTGTTGCCGCTGTCGAGCGATACGTTCGCAGCCAACAGCTGGGACAAGCTTCAACCCGATCGCGACGAGGTCATTGCCAGCCTTAACGTCGTCGAGTTGCTCAAACGCCATCACTACAGCAAGCCTCCCCTCGACGATGCACGCTCCGTCATCATCTATGACAGCTACCTGAAGCTGCTCGATCCGTCGCGCAGTTATTTCCTGGCCAGCGACATCGCCGAATTCGACAAGTGGAAAACCCAGTTCGACGACTTCCTCAAGAGCGGCGACCTGAACGCAGGGTTCATCATCTACAAACGCTACCTGGATCGCGTGAAAGCGCGTCTGGACTACGCCCTTGCCGAACTGAACAAAGGCGTCGACAAAATCGACTTCAATGCCAAGGAAACCTTGCTGGTGGATCGCAAGGACGCCCCCTGGCTCAAAAACACCGCCGAACTGGACGACCTGTGGCGCAAACGCGTCAAGGACGAAGTCCTGCGCATGAAGATCGCCGGCAAGGAACCCAAGCAGATCCAGGAAACCCTGATCAAGCGCTACAAGAATCAGATGGCACGCCTGGACCAGACCCGCGCCGAGGACATCTTCCAGGCGTATATCAACACCTTCGCCATGTCCTACGACCCGCATACCAATTATCTGTCGCCGGATAACGCGGAAAACTTCGACATCAACATGAGTCTGTCCCTGGAAGGCATCGGTGCGGTGCTGCAGAGCGACAACGACCAGGTGAAAATCGTGCGCCTGGTGCCGGCAGGCCCCGCCGACAAGACCAAGCAGGTAAGCCCGGCGGACAAGATCATCGGCGTCGCCCAAGGTGACAAGGAAATGGTCGATGTGGTCGGCTGGCGCCTGGACGAAGTGGTCAAGCTGATCCGTGGTCCGAAAGGCTCGGTGGTGCGCCTGGAAGTCATCCCGGCCAGCAATGCCCCGAACGACCAGACCAGCAAGGTCGTGTCGATTACCCGTGAAGCGGTGAAGCTGGAAGAACAGGCCGCGAAGAAATCGGTCCTCAAACTCAAGCAGGACGGTAAGGACTACAAGCTCGGCATCATCGAGATCCCGGCCTTCTACCTGGATTTCAAAGCCTTCCGCGCCGGTGACCCGGACTACAAGAGCACCACTCGCGACGTCAAGAAACTGCTGACCGAATTGCAGAAGGAAAAGGTCGACGGCGTGGTCATCGACTTGCGCAACAATGGCGGTGGTTCCCTACAGGAAGCAACCGAGCTGACCAGCCTGTTCATCGACAAGGGCCCGACCGTGCTGGTACGCAACGCCGATGGCCGGGTGGATGTGCTCGAAGACGAAAACCCGGGCGCGTTCTACAAGGGCCCGATGGCATTGCTGGTCAATCGCCTGTCGGCTTCGGCCTCGGAGATCTTCGCTGGCGCCATGCAGGACTACCACCGGGCGCTCATCATCGGTGGCCAGACCTTCGGCAAAGGCACCGTGCAGACCATCCAGCCGCTCAACCATGGCGAGCTGAAACTGACCCTGGCCAAGTTCTACCGGGTTTCCGGGCAGAGCACCCAGCATCAGGGCGTGCTGCCGGATATCGATTACCCGTCGATCATCGACACCAAGGAAATCGGCGAAAGCGCCCTGCCCGAAGCCATGCCGTGGGACACCATCCGGCCGGCGATCAAACCGGCGGTGGACCCGTTCAAGCCGTTCCTGGCCCAGCTCAAGTCCGAGCATGACGCCCGCACGGCCCAGGACGCGGAATTCGTGTTCATCCGCGACAAGCTGGCCCTGGCGCAGAAACTGATGACCGAGAAGACCGTCACCCTCAACGAAACCGAGCGTCGCGCGCAACACACCGACATCGAGGCCAAGCAACTGGCGATGGAAAACCTGCGCCGCAAGGCCAAGGGTGAAGAACCACTCAAGGAATTGAAGAAAGAGGACGAAGACCTCATCACCGAGCCGGAAAAAACCAAGCCGGAAGACGATGCCTACCTGAGCGAGACCGGGCGAATCCTGTTGGATTACCTGAAACTCAACACGGCGGTCGCGAAACATTAAGGTGATAGCCATTTAATGCTACCGCTCCTCGGAGCGTCATCAAACTGACATCATTCTGTCGTGAAATACAGGACCGGGCGCCCCCAGCGGGAGGCGCCCAGTCCTTTTTTTTCGCCAGAGATAGCCATGACCACGACCGAACAGCTGGGTGCCTTGAGTTCAATCCTGACTCAAAGCGGTTTGCACAGCCTGTTCCAACCGATCATCTGCCTTTCCGAACGACGCATCGTGGGTTATGAGGCCCTGACCCGCGGACCGTCCAACAGCCCGTTGCACTCCCCCATCGCCCTGCTCTCCGTGGCACGCCAGGCCGGACGGCTCAGTGAACTGGAACTGGCCTGCCGGCGCAGCGCCTGCCAGCGTTTCAACGAGCAGAAACTGCCGGGCAAACTGTTTCTGAACGTCTCGCCCGAATCGCTGCTGGAGTCGGCGCACCAGACCGGCCGCACATTGCAGCTCTTGCAGGATTTCGGCATTCCACCCAGCCAGGTGGTGATCGAACTGACCGAGCAGACCCCCATCGACGACTTCCAGCTCCTGCAGACCGCCTTGCATCATTATCGCGCCATGGGCTTTTCCATCGCCCTGGACGACCTGGGGGCTGGTTATTCGAGCCTGCGACTTTGGTCCGAATTGCGGCCCGACTATGTGAAGATCGATCGGCACTTCATCGATGGCATTCACCAGGACGCTCTCAAGCGCGAATTCGTCGGTTCGATCCTGAAGATCGCCCGCACCTCACGGTCGCAGGTCATCGCCGAAGGCATCGAACTGCCCGAGGAACTGGCGGTACTGATCGAGATGGGCGTCGATCTGGTCCAGGGTTACCTGCTGGCCCGCCCCCAGGAGCAGCCGTCCCGGGACGCCAGGGCGCTCATGCCCAGGCAGGACAGCGGCGCAGTATCGCTGAACGATGAGGTCAACGACCTCGGGGCCTTGCTCAACGAACAACCGGCCGTGGCTCACGACACTCCCACGGCCACAGTGCTGGAGGCCTTTCGGCGCCAGGCCAACCTCAATTCCCTGGCGGTACTGGACAACCAGAACCACCCCTGTGGCATCGTCCATCGCCATTCGCTTTCGGACGCCCTGCTCAAGCCCTTCGCCACCGACCTGTTCGCCCGCAAACCCATCAGCCGCCTGATGAGCGATGACTTCCTGGCCGTGGAGCTGAACCAGTCGCTGCAGCAGGTCAGCCGCCTCATCACCAGCCGCGCCCGGCAACGCATCGAAGAAGACTTCATCATCACCCTCAACGGCGGTTACCTGGGACTGGGGCGGGTGATCGACGTGCTCAAGCTCATCACCGAGCTGAAAATCCAGCAGGCTCGCTACGCCAACCCCCTGACCCTGCTGCCGGGCAACGTCCCCATCCAGCAATGCCTGACCCGCCTGCTGCAGCAACGGCAGGAATCGGTGATCTGCTACGTGGACATCGACAGTTTCAAACCCTTCAACGATATCTATGGCTACGGCCGAGGCGATGAAGTCCTGCTGTGCCTGGCCCAATGCCTGAACGAACGCATCGACCCCAGCCGCGACTTCGTCGGCCACATCGGCGGCGACGACTTCCTGCTGGTCCTTGGCCCGGAAGACTGGCGCAAGCGCCTGGACCAGCTTCTGAGCGACTTCCAGACCCACTGCCGGCGCTTCTATCGCCCCGAACACCTGGAAGCGGGATGCTTTACCGCACTGAACCGGCAAGGGGTCCGCCAGGAGTTTGCGTTGTTGTCACTGTCCATCGGGGTGGTGTATCTGCGGTCGGAGGCGTGCGAGGAGCTGGACGCCAGCCAGCTGGCGGAACTGGCTTCACAGGCCAAGCATCATGCCAAGGACATGGCCGGAGGCAGCGTGTACCTGGTCGAGGCAGAGCCTGCGAAGGATGTGGACGTGGCCACCGTATAGCGACACCCCACCGAACACAGCCGCCAGTTGGCTCGGATCGGCTGTCAGGTAGCGGCCGGTTTCAGGATTGCAGTAGCGGTGCCGATCATAGTGCAGACCCGTCTCGGGGTCGAAGTACTGGCCGTGCGAACGCAGCGGCTGCTCCAGCTCTTCGCCGCCGCCGTGCTCGATCGCACAGGCCCTGCCGTAGCCGGTGTAGCGCGCCGACCAGACGATCTGGCCGCCATAGTTGGTCAGTTCCTGGGGCAGCCCCAGATGGTCGAGGTGGTAGTAGAACGGGCAGCTGTTCAGGCCTTTGCCGTCGAGCATCGCCAGTGGGCGGAAGGTGCCGGGCTCGTAGAGGTAGCTGCGGTAGTGGCGCGGACTGCTTTCAGCGACGAGGAAATCCCCCTGCCAGAAAAACCTAGTGGTCAGGCCTTCGACGGTCTTGCTGATGCGTCGGCCAAACGCGTCGTAGCGGTAGGACATTTCGCGACCTTCCGGCGTGGTGACGCCGATCAGGCGATGCTGAGTGTCATACCGGTATTCAGTGAGGAGGACGTGAGCCTCACCGTGACGCTCGCGGATCAGATTGCCAAAGGCGTCGTAGTCGGCGTGGTGGTCGCCTTCGCTGGGCAGGCGGTTGTCCTCGAGGCTGGGCGGGTAAGGGCCCTGCGGCAGATTGCCAACCGGGCCGTGGCCGAAGGGTTGCGGCGGCTCATCCTGGCCACGCTCGATGCGGATCAGCCGATCCGAGCCATCGTACCGATAAGTGCACTGTCCATCATGGCTGTCGGAAATGACCTCAAGGTTTCCCTTGGCACTGTAGGTAAAAGCGCGCCAGAACAAGGACTGCCGGTTCTGTTGCACCGTACAAGCCCTGAGACGGCCCTGGTCATCGTAGTCATAGTGGCTGAGCAGCAGTCCCTGTTGACGCTGCCATTCGCGACCGGCCCGGTAACGATGTTCGGTGAGGCGCTCACCGTTGAGGTCGATGGCAGTGAGCATCCCCCCTGCGGCGTAATGGAAATCGACCTGGCTGTTGTCCGGCAAGCCCATGTGATCGAGCCGCCCGCAGGTATCGTAGCGATAACGCAGGGTGCCCTGGCCTTGATGTTCGGCGACCAGCCGGTCCTGGGCGTCGTACTCGAAGACCAGCGGGTTATCGCTGCCATCGCTGACCTCCGCCAGCCGTCCCAGCCTGTCGTAGCGGTACTGGATCGACTGTCCGTCGGGCAAGGTCTTGACCCGAAGCCGCCCGGCCGCGTCGCGCTGGTAGGTCGTCAGCCACTGGCTGCCATCGACGCCGAAGTCGGTTTTTTCCAGCAGGCCTCCGTTGAGGTCATAGACGTAGTCCGTACGCTGGCCGTCGAAGCCGACTTGCCGTCGGATCAGGCCGCCGGGGGTGTAGTCCAGCTGGTATTTTTCCCCGGATTCATTTTCGATTTCGGTCAGTAGCAACCGCGCCGAGTCATATCGGTAGTGCAGCTCGCTGCCATCGGGGTTGATGCGTCGGCTGACCAAGGGCCAATCATCGGCATATTCGTAATGGGTGATGCGGCCCTGTTCGTCGCGTTCACGGGTGATCTTGCCGTAGGCGTTGTAGTGCCAGGCGCGGCTGGCACCGGTTGGCGAGGTCGCCTGAAGCAGGCGCTCCACGGCGTCCCATTGATAATGGGTCAAGCCACCGTGTTCGTCCTGGCAGGTCAGCAAACGCCCGAGGAGGTCGTAGGTAAACGCCCGTCGACTGCCATCTGGCAAGGTTTCTTCAGCCAACTGCCCCAGAGCATCGCGAGCGAAGCGGTGTTCGCCGCCGTCCGGATAGCGGATCGCCGACAACTGTCCGTGAGCGTCATAGGCATAACCGGTACTTTGTCGACCCGGGTCAATGACCTCGATCACGTCACCCTGGGCATTGCACCGGTAGGTCCATCTCGCATCACCGCGCGCCTTGGCGTACAGGACACCGTTGCGGTATTCGTAGGTCGTAGGCAGTTCGTTCGGTGGAATCAGCGCTGCCAGCCGTCCGTCCTCGTCGTAACGGTATTCGGTGACGCCGCCCAGGGGATCCTGCTCAGCGATCAAACGCCCCTGTTCGTCGTAGGCCTTGAGGTGCTCGCCGCCATCGGGATCGACCTTGCGCACCAGACGCGCCTGCTCGTCGTGGATGTACGCCTCTTCGCTGCCGTCGAGGTGTCGGACCGTGACGCAACCGCCCTCGCCCCAGCGATAACGGATATCCAACTGCGGGAACGAGGCCCAATACCGCACGCAGCGGGCCGACTTCCCGGCCCCCTCCCACTCCCAGAAAAAACTCGCGCCACCGGCCAGTTGCCTCTGGAGGATGACGTGCTGGTCGTCGTAGTCGTAGCGCTCGCTCTCACCGGCGGCATTGGTCGCTTCGATGAGTCGCAGGCGCCCGTCATAGCGGTAGGACATCAAGGTCTGCTCGGTACGCCAGGCGTCGTCCAGGGTCAGGGCCGGATGGAAGCTCTGGTAGTCGATGGCCACCAGGTGGCGCTGCTCGTAACGCAGGCGCAGGCAGCGTCCGACACCGTTGTCGAGGCGACTGATATCGCCATGGATGTTGCGCTGCAGGGTCAGGCGGTTGCCGTAGCGGTCGCTGAGGGCGATCAGTTGGCCGTCGCGAAAATGCAGGAAAGGTGCTTGCCCACCCGGCTGGGCAATGATCATCTCATCCGGTTCGCCCCCCAGGTAAATCGCCGCGTGGACCAGGCCATGTTGAATCGCCGGGCGCTGGACGCTGGGCAGGGAAAAGGTCGTCCGGCGGTTTTCCTGGTCGATCCAGATGACTTGCCCGCCTTCAAGCCGCAAGCGATGCGCCAGGGCATGGCTCCAGCCACGCCCCAGGCCCAGGTCCTGATCGGCGGCACCGCTGCGGTACATGCGAGTGAAGACAAACGGCAGCCGGCCATCGAGCTGACCGTCGTCAAGGCTCAGCAATCCCTCGCCCGTGACCAAGGACAGCTGGCCGCCGCGGGTGCAAGGCAAGGCCGCCGTGCTGATTATCGGGGGACGTCCAGCGAAACGGATCAGCCGCTCCATACCCATCAGCGAGGGCTGCTCGTGGCAAACCGTCAGGGTGCCTTGGGAACTGTCGACAGCTTCCTCGATACGACGCATCTGTTCCATCAGGACGCGGCTCGAACAGGGGCCCGCAGGGAAAACCGGTCGAACATGGGCAAAGGTCTCGCAACACTCAGGAAGGGCGAGACTTTGCAGTGGATAACAGGGGAAATAAGTCAGCGAAAGAAGCGGTGGATGTAGGGCGATTCTTTAAATTCACCAGAGCGCACAACAACCCATCCACCGAGGCTCGCACGCTGCGCCTGCCTTGTGGATAAGTCTACAGGTCGTGGCCTTCGAGCTTCTGGAGCCGGTCCTCGGCCAATGGATGTCCCGCCTTCGCCGCCAGCGCCCACCAGCGTGCCGCTTCGACCGGGTCCGGCGCCTTGCCGACCGTTCCGGTCATGCTGAGCACGCCGACCTGATAGGCCGCCTTGCCATCCCCGGCCAAGGCTGCCAGCCGCAACAGGCGAATACCTTCGGCCCGGGCGCCCAGCCCTTGGCCGCGAAAGGTGAGGATATGGCCATAGAAACTCTGGGCACCGACATCGCCCAGGTTCGCCATGCGGGAAAACTGCCCCTCGAGCCACGCCCAGCCGCGAGGCTGGCGGACGAACCATGGCCAGTGGAACAGTCGGCGCGCCAGCCAGTAACCGGCCCGTGCCTTGATACGCCAGAACATCAGGCCTCCGCCGACTCGGGATACTCGTATTCGAACACCCGGACCACTTCGGAGGCATGCCATGAGGCAGCGGCCACGCCATCGGAAGGACCGGAGAAGCGCCCAAGGCGCTCGACGCACTCGAAGAACCCCGTGCGTGGCAACCGGCTGGCGCCCTGGCTGATGACCAGCGAACTGCGCAGAGGCTGCTCGGCCCGGGCATCCAGCGCTGCCAGATGCTCGAGGGCCGCGGTCAGGGTCTGCATGGCCGGACTGGGCAATTGCAAGCGCTCCAGCAACGCCCGATACGTCAACAGATGGCGCTGGCGGCGCGCCTGGTCCAGTTCCCCCAGCAATCCATCCCAATGCTGTCGACTGATGCGTACACTCACGATTCATCCCTCCAACCTGGCACCGTCAACTCCCAGGCCAGACTACGCCGAATCGCGGCATCGGGCTGACGCTCGCCGCTTTCGATCATGGCCAGATAAGACGGGCTGATTCCTACCGTGCGGGCCAGCGCCTCGATGGCGATGCCCTTCCCTTCGCGCAAACTGCGTAATTGATCCAGACCAGGAAGGTCCTGACCGGGTGTCGCCGCCGGATGGACCGTGGCTTCGTGCGGCGGTGCTTGATGGATGCCTGCGGCTTTCAACAATGATTGGTACTGATCCCACGGTAAAACCGCATACTCGGGCTCTCCGTCGCGCGTGATTATCTGAATATCCATGACTACCCCGTAGGACAACAACACTTAGCGAGTCAGCTTTTTTCCTAGGAAGTGTAATCCTAAATAGTGGCTAAGGTCGCGGGGCGATGAATCCATGAGGAAAATGCAACAGGATCAGTTTTTTTTCTGACCTTCGAGTTGAAGCTGCTCCGGGGTGTCCGGAAGCCTTTCGACCCGCACGAGCTTCTCGGGCAGTTGTCGATCACGCCAGGCACGAAAGGCACTGAGCTCGGTATCGAGGTTTTTCATGATCCATGCCAGCACGGCGATATCATCGAACATGCCGAACATAGGCAGCAGGTCCGGTATGGCGTCCAGGGGGCTGAGGAAATACATCAGGCCTGCCACGATGGACAGCAGCGATTTGGCGCTCACGGCCCGATACTCACCACGCCAGTAAGCCAGGCACAAGGCCTGCAGCAGGCGCAGGTCATCCTTGAGCCGACCCAGGCGACCGCCCTCCCGGGCACTCTTGCTGGCCACGGCAAACAACAGCGTCGGCAATCGACCGCGAGCCAGCAAGCGCCCCGCCAAAGGCAGGAATCGGGCAAAATTCCACGGTGCCTTCATTTCTTCTTCCCACTGAAATGTTATCCACACAAATTGTGGATAACCTTGTGAACAGACCTGCATTTCACCGCTGAAGCCCCCGTTGCACAAGGGCCCGGCTTAGATCGGGCGTTTTTTACTCACTAAAAAAAACCCAATATTTCATTGACTTGACCGGCCGACTGGGGCTAGCGCGGCGCCTGTAATGCCTATGACTGCCGCCTGCGGCATGCGTTCGTTTTTTTGATGTTGCCGGCGCCCGCATACAAAAACGCCCCGCATGAGCGAGGCGTTTTCGTTGAGATCAGACGCGGTTACTTGGCTGCGTCTTCTTTTGCCGGATCCTTGATTGCCAGCAGTTCCAGGTCGAACACCAGGACGGAGTTGGCAGGGATGGCCGGACTCGGGCTCTGGGCACCGTAAGCCAGGTCGCTCGGGATGTACAGTTTGTACTTCTCGCCGACATGCATCAGTTGCAGGCCTTCGACCCAACCCGGGATCACGCCGCTGACCGGCAGGTCGATCGGGCTGCCACGTTCAACGGAGCTGTCGAACACCTTGCCGTCGATCAGCTTGCCGGTGTAGTGGACAGTCACCACGTCAGTCGGCTTGGGCTGTGGACCGTCGGCCTTCTTGACCACTTCGTACTGCAGGCCGGAAGCGGTGGTGGTTACACCCGACTTCTTGCCGTTCTCTTCGAGGAATTTCTTGCCGGCGGCCGCCGACTCTTCACTCATCTTGGCCATGCGCTCTTCGGCACGCTTTTGCAGCGCGGCAAAGGCTTCGACCAGTTCTTCGTCTTTCAGCTTCTGTTCTTTCTTGCCGACGGCATCTTCGATGCCCTGGGCGACCGCTTTGGAGTCCAGGTCATCCATGCCTTCCTGAGCCAGGCTCTTGCCCATGTTCAGGCCAATACCGTAGGAAGCTTTCTGCGCCGGGGTTTTCAGCTCTACGCTGGTCTGCGAGTCGCAACCTGCGAGGACCAGGCCAACCAGGGCAACCGCCGCCGCCAACCGATGCTGTTTCATGCTATTTCCTTGTTCATGCGCCTAAAGGGCAATCGAGTAAAGCCGCGAGCTTATCAGGCGGCCACGACCAATGGCTACCGGCATGTGAGCCACAAACCGGTGATAAGTTCAGGCGTGCAAACGCAATTTGATCCTGGGCCGATTAAGGCTCCGTTATCCAGGGCGCATAGCGACAAATCACCGCGACTCGCAACCCTACGATAATGGCCACTTGCCGGCCACGCGCCTCTGAGGCATAAGGGCTTATCAAAAAAACAAGGACGTTACCGTGCGCCTTCTCTCCCGCATCCTATTGTTGATCCTCGTGCTGCTTTTTGTCGCAGTGGCCGTAGTGCTTTATTACGTCGCCAACCCTCGCCTCCCCTTCTATACCCCGGTCGAACAGGTGCACTACCTGGACCAATGGAGCGCCACCGAGCGCCAGACGTATTACTTCACCCCGCAGGGAACCCAGGTCAAAGGCCTGCGCTACGACTGGTTCACCGCGCTGGAGCTGCCGTTTTCGCAAGAGCGCTTCGCCTCGCCGCAATACCTGGCGCGCTTCGGCTTTCTGGTGGACCCGGCGCAGAAGCCCTCGCCGCAAAATCCAGGCAATCTGCCGGTGGGCTTCACCCGGCACCAGAACGCTGGCAGCAGCGAGCAGTTCCTGGATATCACCTGCGCCGCGTGTCACACCGGTGAACTGCATTTCAAGGGCCAGGCAATAAGGATCGATGGCGGCTCGGCCCAGCACGTATTGCCCTCCAGCGTCCCGACATTGCGCGGCGGCAGTTTTGGACAGGCCCTGGTCGCCAGCCTGGCGTCGACCTACTACAACCCCTGGAAATTCGAACGCTTCGCCCGAAAGGTGCTGGGCCAGGACTATGATGCCCGCAAGAACGAACTACGCGAGGCCTTCAAGGACTCCCTGGGCACTTTCGTGCGCACCGCATGGAACGACACCCATCGTGGCCTCTATCCCACCGAGGAAGGGCCCGGCCGTACCGACGCCTTTGGCCGTATCGCCAACGCCAGCTTCGGCGATGCCATTTCGGCGAAGAACTACCGCGTCGCGGACGCGCCGGTGGATTACCCGCAACTGTGGGAAATGTGGACATTCGACTGGGTGCAGTGGAATGGCTCGGCCCAGCAGCCAATGGCCCGCAACGTCGGCGAAGCCCTGGGCGTCGGTGCCACGCTGAATTTCTTCGACGCCCAGGGCAAGCCGCTGCAGGGCGATGCGCGCTACCCCTCCAGCGTGCGCGTGCGCGACCTGCATACCATCGAAGAGACGCTGCAACTGCTCAAGCCGCCGGTCTGGCCGGAAGCATTGCTGGGCCCGGTCGATAAACCCCTGGCCGCCAAAGGCCGGGCCCTGTTCGCCGAAAACTGCGCCGGTTGCCACGTGCCCAAAGTGGTCCAGGGTCCCGACAGGCCGGTCCAGCAACTGCACATGCTGCCCGTGAAGGTCATCGGCACCGACCCGGGCACCGCCAACAATATCGCCGATCACCGCTTCGACCTGACCAGCCTGCAATGGGACCCGGCCGAACTGGCGAAACTGGAAGTGCAACTGCACCCTACCCCGACGCAACCGCTGGACATGAGCCAGCTCTCGGTCGCCAAGGGCCTGGCCTACGTCACGGCATTCGTCGAAAACCGGGCTTACCGCGACGCCGGCGTGACTCCAGAGGAGCGTCCGGCACTGGATGGCTTCGGCTTGCCCATTGGCGTGCGCGAACTGCGCGCCTACAAGGCTCGTCCGCTGGCCGGCGTGTGGGCCACGCCGCCTTTCCTGCACAACGGCTCGGTACCGACGATCTATCAGTTGCTCTCACCCCAGGCCGAGCGGGCGACCACCTTCTATAAAGGCAGCTTCGAATACGATCCACGACACCTGGGCTATCGCACCGAGGCCTTCACCAACGGTTTCGTCTTCGATACCCGGATCACCGGCAACCACAACAGCGGCCACGAATTCCGCGCAGGCGAACGCGGCAACGGCGTGATTGGCCGCCTGCTGCAGCCGCAGGAGCGCTGGGCGCTGCTGGAATACCTCAAAGTGCTCGGCGGGCCACTGGAGTCGCAATTGTGATGATGAACTTTTCAGGCAAAAGGATTGACCCATGCTGATCACGCTCTGGCTGCGCCTCGGCGCCTTTCTGGGCAAGATGCTCCTGTGGCTGCTGGGCATGGGACTGCTCGGCTGGGCCCTGGCCACGGCCTGGTTCGCCTGGCAACACAGCGGACCGGTCCCGGACAAGGAACAGATGCCGCCGGGCGAAACCGCCATGACCCAGGACATCATCCAGACCGCCATTCGCATCGTCGATCAGCATCGCGAAGGCACTCGTTATCTGCGGGACGCCCATGCCAAGGCTCACGGCTGCGTGATGGCCGAAGTCCAGGTACCAACCGACCTGCCCGCCCCCTTGCGCCAGGGCGTATTCGCCGAACCGGGGAAGGTCTGGCAGGCAACCATGCGGCTGTCCAACGGCAACGCCTACCCTCAGTTCGACAGCTTGCGCGATGCCCGCGGAATGGCCATCAAATTGCTGAACGTGCCGGGCAGGCAATTGCTGGCAGAACGGCAATCCCAGGCTGAACAGGATTTCGTGATGTTCAATCATCCGAACTTCTTCGTCAGCGATGTCGCCGAATACCGTCAGAACGTAGCCGCCCAGGCCGACGGCAAAAAGGCCATGGCGTTTTTTCCAAGCATCGATCCACGCACGTGGCAGATCCGCCATCTGTTCATCGCCCTGGCAACCCTCTCGCCACCGCCCGCCAGCCCGACCCAGACAACGTATTTCTCGGTATCGCCCTACAAGTTCGGCGAGGCCAACGCGAAGTTCCGTGTCGCGCCGGATCCAGACAACTGCCCGGAATACACCCTGCCGCCACAAAACCAGGACCTGCCGAACTTTCTACGCAGTGCATTGAACCAGCAACTGTCCACGGACCGTGTGCCAGCGTGCTTCGTCCTGCAGATCCAGCGCCAGGATCCAAGCAAATACATGCCGATCGAAGACACCAGTATCGAATGGCGGGAGAGCGACGCCCCGTTCGAGACGGTGGCACGGATCAAGGTGCCCGCCCAGGACTTCGACACCCCCAAGCAGAACCTGGCCTGTGACAACCTGTCCTTCAATCCCTGGTTCGGCATCGAGGCCCATCGCCCCATCGGCGGGATCAATCGGCTGCGCAAGGCGGTATACGAGGCGGTCAGCGATTACCGTCACACCCGTAATGCCGAGCAATAAGGGCCGGTCGCGCCAAACGCCAGGCAACAAAAAGCCCGCTTGTTAAGCGGGCTTCTTGCAGATGACCTGGCGTTCAGTGTTCCAGGTAATCGAATATGGCGCAGCGGACGGGACTCGAACCCGCGACCCCCGGCGTGACAGGCCGGTATTCTAACCGACTGAACTACCGCTGCGCGTAACATTGAAAGCTTGGTGGGTGATGACGGGATCGAACCGCCGACATTCTGCTTGTAAGGCAGACGCTCTCCCGGCTGAGCTAATCACCCTGCACTTTCGATGCGGGGCGCATTCTCTCACAGTTTTTCGTAATGTGCTGATTTAATTAGCAAAAAATAAAAACCGCGATCGATGCGCACCACAGGAACTGCAAACAGCAAAAAGCCCGCGTTAGCGGGCTTTTCGTGGTGACCTGGCGTTCAGTGTTCCAGGTAACCGAATATGGCGCAGCGGACGGGACTCGAACCCGCGACCCCCGGCGTGACAGGCCGGTATTCTAACCGACTGAACTACCGCTGCGCGTAACACTTGAAGCGAAATGGTGGGTGATGACGGGATCGAACCGCCGACATTCTGCTTGTAAGGCAGACGCTCTCCCGGCTGAGCTAATCACCCTTCGCTTTCGGTGTGGCGCGCATTCTACGGAGCGCCCTCACGACTGGCAAGCACTTTTTAAATTAATTTTCTCAGGCCTTCCAAAGGCTTAGCGAAGGGTTGGCCTATGGCGCCGCGAAGAGAATAATGCCCCCCTTTGTATAAAGGAGAGATTCACCCCATGTGGTTCAAGAACCTGCTTATCTATCGCCTGACCCAAGATCTGCCTTTTGATGCCGAGGCGTTGGAAACTGCACTGGCCAGCAAACTGGCGCGTCCATGTGCAAGCCAGGAGTTGACCACTTACGGTTTCGTCGCGCCATTCGGCAAGGGCGAGGACGCGCCGCTGGTGCATGTCAGCCAGGACTTCCTGCTGATCGCCGCGCGCAAGGAAGAGCGCATCCTGCCCGGTAGCGTCGTGCGCGATGCGCTGAAGGAAAAGGTCGAGGAAATTGAAGCCGAACAGATGCGCAAGGTCTACAAGAAAGAGCGGGACCAGCTCAAGGACGAGATCATCCAGGCGTTCCTGCCTCGCGCCTTTATCCGTCGTTCGTCCACCTTCGCCGCCATCGCACCGAAGCAGGGCCTGATCCTGGTCAACTCCGCCAGCCCGAAACGCGCCGAAGACCTGCTTTCCACCCTGCGCGAAGTCATCGGCTCGCTGCCAGTGCGTCCATTGACGGTCAAGACAGCCCCCACCGCCATCATGACCGACTGGGTCAAGACCCAGAAAGCCGCGGACGATTTCTTCGTGCTGGACGAATGCGAATTGCGCGACACTCACGAGGACGGTGGCATCGTGCGCTGCAAGCGCCAGGACCTGACCAGCGACGAAATCCAGCTGCACCTGAACACTGGCAAGGTGGTGACCCAATTGTCGCTGGCCTGGCAGGACAAGCTGTCCTTCGTGCTCGACGACAAGATGGTGGTCAAGCGCCTGAAGTTCGAGGATCTGCTGCAAGACCAGGCGGAACAGGACGGCGGCGACGAAGCCCTGGGCCAGTTGGATGCCAGTTTCACACTGATGATGCTGACGTTCGGCGAATTCCTGCCGGCCCTGGTCGAAGCCCTGGGCGGGGAAGAGATTGCGCAGGGGATCTAAAACGCAACGGCTTACCCTTGTGGGAGCGAGCCTGCTCGCGATAGCGACATGGCAGTCACCGATATGTTGACTGACACTCCGTAATCGCGAGCAAGCTTGCTCCCACATCAGTATTCGATGCTCTTGATAATAAGGATCAGGTCATGCGCGCACTGGCTGCATTGAGTCGCTTTGTCGGCAATACCTTCGCTTACTGGGTACTGTTTTTCGCGGTGCTGGCATTCTTCCAACCGCAATGGTTCGTCGACCTTAAAGTTGCCATCGTCCCCTTGCTGGGCCTGGTGATGTTCGGCATGGGCCTGGCCCTGAAGCTGGAGGATTTCGCCGAAGTGGCCCGTCATCCAGGCCGTGTGGCCCTGGGGGTGATTGCCCAGTTCGTGATCATGCCGGGTACCGCCTGGCTGCTGTGCCAGGTGTTCAGCCTGCCACCGGAGATCGCGGTCGGCGTGATTCTGGTGGGATGTTGCCCAAGCGGCACTTCGTCCAATGTCATGACCTGGTTGGCTCGTGGGGACCTGGCCCTGGCCGTGGCGATTTCCGCGATCACAACCCTGCTCGCACCTGTGTTGACCCCAGCGCTCATCTGGTTGCTGGCCTCGGCCTGGCTGCCGGTATCGTTCTCGGCGTTGTTCTGGTCGATCCTGCAAATCGTGCTGTTGCCGATCGCGTTGGGCATCGTTGCGCAACGCCTGCTAGGCGCCCGGGTTCGCCATGCCGTAGAAGTGCTGCCGCTGATATCCGTGGTAAGCATCGTGATCATCGTGGCGGCGGTGGTGGCTGCCAGCCAGGCGAAGATTGCCGAATCCGGCCTGCTGATCATGGCTATCGTGATCTTGCACAACAGCTTCGGTTACCTGCTGGGCTATTTCACCGCCCGCGTGTTCGGCCTGCCATTGGCCCAGCGCAAGACCCTGGCGCTGGAAGTGGGCATGCAGAACTCCGGCCTCGGCGCGGCCCTGGCCAGTGCGCATTTCTCGCCACTGGCGGCGGTCCCCAGTGCGCTGTTCAGCGTCTGGCACAATATTTCCGGAGCGCTGCTCTCGACGTACTTCCGGCGCATGAGCGAAAAGCGCGACGGCGAGACCCTCGGCACCCGGCAAACAGCCGATTAAGTCAGGCTTGATCGAGTGCCCGATCATGGGCACTCTATCCTTCCACTGCGGGGACGACCCCGCTACTCGATTGAGTCTTGAATCCGGGGACGACCCCATCCATCGATGAGGTGTCTGATGTCTTGGATCATTCTATTTTTTGCTGGCCTGTTCGAAGTCGGCTGGGCCGTAGGCCTGAAGTACACCGACGGGTTCAGTCGCCCTCTCCCCACGGCACTGACAATTGCCGCCATGGCCATCAGCCTGGGCCTGCTCGGCCTTGCCATGAAGGAGTTGCCTCTGGGCACAGCCTATGCGATCTGGACGGGCGTAGGCGCCGTGGGCACGGTGATCGCCGGGATCATTCTGTTCGGCGAATCAATGGCGCTGGTTCGCCTGGCCAGCGTGGCATTGATCGTTGCGGGGTTGATCGGGCTCAAGGTCAGCGCCTGATCGCCCCGTGGGGGCGAGCTTGCTCGCGATAGCGGTTTGCCTGTGACATCAACGCCAGACAGATTGCAATCGCGGGCAAGCTCGCCCCCACAGTTTTTCTGCCCTAGCGGACAGTCCCACGCAACTCCCCCACCAACGCCTGCAACTTCGCCGGCTCAGCCACTTCCACCGCAACCGCCGAACCCGCCACCAGCGTCACCCGCGACCAGAACCGACGAAACAACCCCTTGCTCGGATCACGACTGAAGAAACTGCCCCACAGACCCTGCAATGCCAGGGGAATCACCGGCACCGGGGTTTCCTGGAGGATGCGTGTCAGCCCGCTCTTGAACTCATTGATCTCACCGTCAGCCGTCAGTTTTCCTTCAGGGAAAATGCACACCAACTCACCGTCCTTCAGGTACTGCGCGATTCGGGTGAAGGCCTTTTCGTAGATGTGGATATCTTCCTGACGCCCGGCAATCGGAATCGTCCCGGCGGTACGGAAGATAAAGTTCAGCACCGGCAGGTTGTAGATCTTGTAGTACATCACGAAGCGAATCGGCCGACGCACTGCACCGCCAATCAACAGCGCATCGACGAAAGACACGTGGTTGCAGACCAACAGCGCCGCCCCCTCATCGGGGATCGCCTCCAGGTTGCGATGCTCCACGCGGTACATGGAATGGCTCAGCAGCCAGATCAGGAAGCGCATGCTGAACTCGGGGACAATCTTGAAGATGTAGGCGTTGACGCCGACGTTCAGCAGCGAAACCACGAGAAACAGCTGCGGTATCGACAGCTTGGCCAGACTCAACAGGACGATGGATACAATCGCCGAAACCACCATGAACAAGGCATTGAGGATGTTGTTGGCGGCGATGACCCGTGCCCGTTCGTTTTCAACGGTTCGCGATTGAATGAGGGCATACAGCGGCACAATGTAGAAACCGCCGAAGATGCCGAGGCCAAGGATGTCCATCAGCACCAGCCAGGCGTGTCCGAATCCCAGTACCTGGAGCCAACCGTGGCCGTCGACGCTGTCGGGGATCGCACCGGAATGCCACCATAGCAATAGCCCGAACACTGTCAGGCCGAACGAACCGAACGGCACCAGGCCGATCTCGACCTTGCGCCCCGAAAAGCGCTCACAGAGCATCGAGCCCAGGGCGATGCCCACGGAAAACACCGTCAGGATCAAGGTCACCACGGTCTCGTCCCCGTGCATCCACTCCTTGGCATAGGCGGGAATCTGCGTCAGGTAAATCGCCCCGACGAACCAGAACCAGGAGTTACCGACGATGGAGCGGGATACCGATGGGGTCTGGCCCAAACCCAGCTTCAGGGTGGCCCAGGATTGGCTGAAGATGTTCCAGTTCAGGCGCATCTGCGGCGAAGCCGCCGCTGCCCTCGGAATGCTGCGACTGGCCAGGTAGCCAAGCACGGCAATACCGACGATCGCCGTGGACACCACCGACGCATAATGAGTCGAGGACATCATGATCCCCGCGCCGATGGTACCGGCGAGAATCGCCAGGAAAGTGCCCATCTCCACCAGGCCATTGCCACCGACCAACTCTTCTTCGTGCAACGCTTGCGGCAGGATCGAATACTTTACCGGCCCGAACAGCGCGGAATGTGTCCCCATGGCGAACAACGCCAGCAACATCAGCCATAGGTGGTCGAACAGAAACCCCACTGCGCCCACTGCCATGATGACGATTTCGCCAAACTTGATCAGACGAATCAACGCGTCCTTGGCGAATTTTTCCCCGAACTGCCCCGCCAATGCCGAGAACAGGAAGAACGGCAGGATAAACAGTAGCGCGCAGAGGTTGACCCAGATCGAACGGTCACCCTCGATGGTCAGCCGGTAGAGGATCGCGAGGATCAGCGACTGCTTGAACACGTTGTCGTTGAACGCCCCAAGGGACTGCGTGATGAAGAACGGCAGGAACCGCCGCTTGCGGAGCAAGGTGAACTGTGACGAGTGACTCATCTTCCATGTACCTGAGTGGCTTGGACGCTTATTGGAATGACGTTTTTCGATCCAGGCCACACATTACCCCACGACACGCCGCTTTGGAGGGGCCGGGCAATTATTTCGCCAGCCCCGCGATGCAGGGCGACACGAACAACTCACCGTGCCATGCCCCCAGCAGGGTACGACGGGCGACGATCAGCCACATCAGCAACAGCGATACCACCAGCAGGCAACCGAACCCGGTGAAGAACGCCAGGCCCAACAGGCTCGCCAGCTTCAGCGTCGTCAGGGCGTAGACCCCCAGGGGAAAGGTGAACCCCCACCAACCAAGGTTGAACGGGATGCCGTCGCGCAGATAGCGGACGGTGATCAGCACCGCCATCAACATCCACCACAAGCCCAGGCCCCACAGGGTAATCCCCGCCACCAAGCCCAACCCGGCAGCGATTTCGCCGACGCCCGGCAAGCCGTTGGCGGCAAATATCCCTGGCGCTTCGCTGCCCAGGAGCAACATGCCCAAGGCACCGGTACCGATCGGACCGAGGGCCAGCCAGCTCGAGGCCGCCATGTTTTCGTGAGGCAGTTTGTGCAAGGCCATGCGCAACAGCAGAATCGTCAGGATGCTGAAGGCCACGGGCAGGGAGAACGCCCAGAGGACATAGCTGGTGACCAGCATCACCCATTGCGAATGCACGTCCGCCAGGTGCGGTGCCAGGAGCCCGCCGCTGGCAGCCGCCACCTCGGCGGCCACCACGGGCAGCAGCCAAACGGCGGTCATCTGGTCGATCCGGTGCTCCTGACGGGTGAACATCAGAAATGGAATCAGCACGCCGCAGGCCAGCGACATTGCCACGTCGATCCACCACAAGACTTCGGCAATGGGCACTGTTGCCTCCCCCCAGCGAGGCAAGCCGAACACCAGCAAACCGTTGATGATGGTTGCCAGCCCCATGGGAATGGTGCCGAAGAACATCGAAACCGTGGAATGCCCAAAGATCCGCCGCGCCTCATCGAAGAACAACACCCAACGGGCGGCGTACAGGCCGGCGAACAGCACGAACAACGCGGCATTGAACAGCCACAGTCCTTCACCCAGCAGGCGCAGCCCGGATCCTCCTCCCGGCCACTGGGCCAAGGCCAGGGCCAGCACCCCGGTGCCCATGGTCACGGCGAACCAGTTCGGGGTGAACTGGCGAATGGCTTCCAACGGCCTGGGCAAATGGCTCAATGGGCGCAAGCGATTTCTTTCGGTGCAGCATGTCATGGCGAACTCCTGTCCTCGAATGAGGTGGAGCCATGCTAGATCCGAATTTAATATCTATATAACGGGTAATTTTTCTATAGCTAATCTATTTTATAGATAAGTCACACACTGCGTTGCTCCACCGCCCTACCCTGCGCCTGACGCAGCAGCCCCCATAACGCTCCGGCGGCCAGCAACATCAATATGACGCCGTAGCCATCGGTGGTGGCGATCAATCCGAACACCCGGGTCAGGTTTCCGGCCAGCAATGATGGAAGACTGAAAGCCAGATAACTGAGGACATAGAACGCCGACATCAAGCCAGCCCGCTCGTGGGGCAAAGCCAGCGGCATGATGCTGCGCAACGCGCCCAGGAAACCGGCACCGAAACCACTGCCGGTCACCAGCGTACCGAGGAAAAACAGCGGCAGGCTGCCGCCATGCACCGCGATCAACACCAGGGCCAGGCCGCTCATCAATAAGCCGGCGGCAAGACGCAGTATCTTGTCCGCTCCCTGGTTGCGCAGCGTATAGATGGACAATGCCCCCGTCAGGGTCAGCACCGCCACCAGCGCGCCCCCCATCAGGTTGGAGGTCGATCCGGTTGCCGCGCGAACCAGGGACGGGGCCAAGGACAGATAGAAACCACCCACTGCCCAGGCCGCCAGGTTCAGTGGCAATACCAGCCATAACGCCCGCCGCGCCTGCACAGGGACATGCAAGGTCGGACGCAGGGATTGCCAGGCCCCGGGCTGCGGACTGACGCTTTCGGCCAGGCGCCAGAGGTAAGCGGCCTGGAGCAGGAACAACCCCAGCAGGATCCAGTAGGCCAGTTCCAGCGGCAATGGGGCGTACTGCGCCAACAGGCCAGAACCCAAGGCCCCAAAGGCCATGCCGAGCAAGGGTGCGAGACTGGTGATCAAGGGACCTTGGCGGCGGTCGAAATCCAACAGCGCAGCGCCAAGCACGCTGGTGGCCATGCCGGTGGCGAAACCTTGGATCAGACGGGCCCAGATCAGCCAACCGATGCTGTCGGCGTTGATGAACAGCGACATGGCCAATATGTTGAGCAACAACGCCACAAAGATCACCGGCCTGCGCCCCAGGTAATCCGACAGCGACCCCACCGTCAGCAAGGCGGCGAGCAGACTGAACGCATATACGCCAAAGATCAGCGTCAGGATCGCCGGGGAGAATTGCATGTGTTCCTGATAAAGGTGATACAACGGCGTCGGCGCACTGGAAGCGGCGAGAAAACCGAGCAAGGTGATGGCCAGGAAAATCAGGCTGGCACGGGTCGAAGCTGGACGAGACATGGGCACACTCCGCAAGGGATCATCCGCAAAAGCTAATTTTTTGCTTTTGCGCAGTGTGCTACCGATGGGTGCTTAAAGCAAATTCTTTGTGTTAAGGTCCGCTGCATGGCTATTAAAGAAGGTTTACGCCCCGGCGGTCGAAGCGCCCGGGTCCAGGAGTCGATTCATTCGGCGGTCCGCACCCTGCTCCAGGAGCAGGACCGCGCCACCCTCACCGTGCCGCAGATCGCCGCGCGTGCCGGCGTGACGCCGTCCACCATTTACCGGCGCTGGGGCGATCTGGCTGCCTTGCTGGCAGACGTCGCCATCGCCCGCATGCGCCCCGACAGCGAACCAGCCAACACCGGTAGTCTGCGCGGCGACCTGCGCGCCTGGGCCGAGCAGTATCTGGACGAAATGAGCTCCGAACCCGGGCGCAACATGATGCGCGACATCCAGGCCTGCGCTACGCCTGGGCATTGCGTGGGGATTATCAGCGCTCAGTTGCAGATCATCCTGGATCGCTATCCCGAGGCGCCAAACCCGGGCATCGAGCGGCTGATCAATGTGGTGGTGGCGCCGACGGTGTTTCGCATTCTCTTTGCGACCGCTCCGCTGGAGGTCGAAGAGTTGTATCGATTGATCGATCTGGCCTTGGCTCGGTAGCCTGCGACGGCAACGGACCGGCTCGCGAATCGCTCCGGCAAAGCCCTCTCCCTATGGCCCGCGACACCTCGCCACGCCTCGACCTTGGTCGACACTGACGAACCCGAGCGGGCGTGCGAGACTGTCGTGCCGGGCCCGGTCCCGGTGTTCTTCGTTCGGGAGTTTTCATGTCGTTGTCCAGCGGGCTGATCGCCGTCGTTGCCCTGGCCTATATGGCCATCATGTTCGCCATCGCCTTCTATGGCGACCGGCGCAGCACACCGCTGCCGCCGCGGGTGCGGGCCTGGGTCTACAGCCTCTCGCTGGCGGTGTATTGCACCAGCTGGACGTTCTTTGGCGCCGTGGGCCAGGCCGCCGAACAACTCTGGTCATTCCTGCCGATCTATCTCGGACCGATCCTGCTGCTAGTGCTGGCGCCATGGGTCCTGCAGAAAATGGTGTTGATCAGCAAGCAGGAGAACATCACCTCCATTGCCGACTTCATTGCCGCCCGCTACGGCAAATCCCAATCCCTGGCCATCGTGATCGCCCTGATCTGCCTGGTCGGCGTGCTGCCCTACATTGCCTTGCAGCTCAAGGGCATCGTGCTCGGCGTGAACCTGCTGATCGGCGCCGGCGCCGACGCCATGGGCACTCGCGCCCAGGACACCGCGCTGATCGTCTCGCTGATCCTGGCCCTGTTCACCATCGTCTTCGGCACCCGCAACCTGGACGCCACCGAGCACCACCGCGGCATGGTGCTGGCCATCGCCTTCGAATCCCTGGTCAAGCTGTTCGCTTTCCTAGCGGTCGGCGCTTTCGTGACATTCGGTCTCTATGACGGCTTCGATGACCTGTTCAACCAGGCGATGCTCGCGCCGCGACTGGAACAGTACTGGAAGGAAACCATCAACTGGCCTTCCATGGTGGTGCAGACCGGGGTGGCGATGATGGCGATCATCTGCCTGCCGCGACAGTTCCACGTCACCGTGGTGGAGAACATCGATCCCCAGGACCTGCGCCTGGCCAAATGGGTATTCCCCGCCTACCTGGCCCTGGCCGCGCTGTTCGTGGTGCCCATTGCCCTCGCCGGACAAATGATGCTGCCCAGCTCGGTGCTGCCCGACTCGTTCGTCATCAGCCTGCCACTGGCCCAGGCCCACCCGTCGCTGGCGGTCCTGGCGTTCATCGGGGGCGCCTCGGCGGCTACCGGCATGGTGATCGTGGCGAGTGTCGCGCTCTCTACCATGGTGTCCAACGACATGCTGTTGCCCTGGCTGCTGCGTCGCAACAACGCCGAGCGGCCGTTCGAAGTGTTCCGCCAGTGGATGCTCTCGGTTCGTCGGGTGAGTATCGTGGTGATCCTGCTGCTGGCCTACGTCAGCTACCGATTGCTGGGCTCGACGGCAAGCCTGGCCACCATCGGCCAGATCGCCTTCGCCGCCGTGACCCAGCTGGCTCCCGCCATGCTGGGCGCGCTGTACTGGAAACAGGCCAACCGCCGCGGCGTATTCGCCGGTCTCGCCGCCGGGATCTTCCTGTGGTTCTACACCCTGGTGCTGCCCATCGCGGCCCACAGCCTGGGCTGGTCGCTGGACAGTTTCCCGGGGCTGGCCTGGCTGCATGGCAATCCCCTGGACCTGCCTATCACCCCGCTGACCCAGGGTGTCGTGCTGTCCCTGGCCGGTAACTTCAGCCTGTTTGCCTGGGTCTCCCTGCTGTCGCGCACCCGTGTCTCGGAACACTGGCAGGCCGGACGCTTCATCGGCCAGGAGATCAGCCCACGCCCCAATGCCCGTTCGATGCTGGCGGTGCATATCGAAGATCTGCTGCAACTGGCCGCCCGGTTCGTCGGCGAGGAACGGGCACGCCAGAGCTTCATCCGCTTCGCCTACCGTCAAGGCAAGGGATTCAACCCGAACCAGAATGCCGACAGCGAATGGATTGCCCACACCGAACGCCTGCTGGCCGGTGTGCTGGGGGCTTCTTCGACACGGGCGGTGGTCAAGGCGGCGATCGAAGGTCGCGAGATGCAACTGGAAGATGTCGTACGGATCGCTGACGAAGCCTCGGAAGTCTTGCAGTTCAACCGGGCCCTGCTGCAGGGGGCCATCGAGAACATCACCCAGGGCATCAGCGTGGTGGACCAGTCCCTCAGGCTGGTGGCCTGGAACCGTCGTTACCTGGAGCTGTTCAATTACCCGGACGGCCTGATCAGCGTTGGCCGGCCCATTGCCGACATCATCCGCTATAACGCCGAACGCGGCCTCTGCGGGCCGGGCGAGGCGGAGGTCCACGTTGCCCGGCGCCTGCACTGGATGCGCCAGGGACGCGCCCATACCTCCGAACGACTGTTTCCCAATGGCCGGGTGATCGAGCTGATCGGCAACCCGATGCCGGGTGGCGGTTTCGTCATGAGTTTTACCGACATTACCGCGTTCCGCGAAGCCGAACAGGCCTTGACCGAAGCCAACGAAGGACTGGAGCAACGGGTCGCTGAGCGCACCCGGGAATTGTCGCAGTTGAACCAGGCGCTGACCGAAGCCAAAAGTACCGCCGAGGCGGCCTATCAGTCCAAGACCCGTTTCCTGGCGGCGGTCAGCCATGACCTGATGCAGCCGCTCAATGCCGCCCGCCTGTTCTCCGCCGCCCTGTCCCACCAGCATGACAGCCTGCCGAGCGAGGCCCGGCAACTGGTGCAGCACCTGGACAGCTCGCTGCGCTCGGCCGAAGACCTCATCACCGACCTGCTGGACATCTCGCGCCTGGAAAACGGCAAGATCAACCCCGATCGCAAGCCCTTCGCCCTGAACGAGCTGTTCGATATCCTCGGCGCCGAATTCACCGCATTGGCCCAGGAACAAGGCTTGAAATTCCGGGTGCGCGGCTCGCGGCTGCGGGTCGACAGCGATATCAAGTTACTGCGGCGCATCCTGCAGAACTTCCTCACCAATGCCTTCCGCTATGCCAAGGGCCCGGTACTGCTGGGCGTACGCCGGCGCAACGGCGAGCTGTGCCTGGAGGTCTGGGATCGCGGGCCCGGCATCGCCGAAGACAAGCAACAGGTGATTTTCGAAGAGTTCAAACGGCTGGACAGCCATCAGACCCGGGCCGAAAAAGGCCTCGGCCTGGGCCTGGCGATTGCCGACGGGCTGTGCCGCGTGCTTGGCCATACCTTGCGCGTACGCTCCTGGCCTGGGCGTGGCAGTGTTTTCAGCGTCAGCGTACCGTTGGCCCGTACCCAGAACGCCGTGCCCAGTGCCGTCGTCGAACCCAACGGTGTCCTGCCAAGCGGTGCCCAGGTGCTGTGCGTGGATAACGAAGACAGCATCCTGATCGGCATGAACAGTCTGCTGACGCGCTGGGGCTGTCAGGTGCGGACAGCGCGCAACCGCGAGGAATGCGAGTCCTGGCTGGCCCAGGGTGGCCGCCCGCAACTGGCCCTGGTGGATTTCCACCTGGACGGTGGCGAGACCGGCACGGAACTGATGGCCTGGCTGCGTAAGCGAATGTGCGAACCCGTGCCGGGAGTGGTGATCAGCGCAGACGGTCGGCCCGAAACTGTCGCCCAAGTGCACGCCGCAGGCTTGGACTTCCTGGCCAAACCGGTGAAGCCGGCGGCGTTGCGAGCATTATTGAGCCGGCATTTGCCGTTGTAGGCGCAAGGGTTTTCCGGCCGGGCACCGAGCTGTGGGCGCGGGGATTCATCCCCGCTGGGTTGTGCCCCCTGCCCTGCGCACTGCGGCGCAGCAGACGAACCATGCAAGCCGGTTTACGACTGCTGCACAGCCGAACGGGAATGAATCCCCTCGCCACAGGTTTCGCACCAGACCCAAGGATTTCATCAATCCTGGATTTTTGCGGTTTCTTCCGGCAACTCAGGCAACCCATCCCCATCGCTCATCGCCCGCTCGAGCAGTTCAGTGGGCAGGCTCTTGCTGGCCCGGGCACCGAGCAGCTTCAGTTGCTCGCTGCGGCTGATGAGGTTGCCACGCCCTTGCGTCAGCTTGTTACGCGCCGCACCGTAAGCCTTGTCCAACTGCTGCAGACGGCTGCCGATTTCGTCCAGATCCTGGATGAACAAGACGAACTTGTCGTACAGCCATCCGGCCCGCTCGGCGATCTCACGGGCATTCTGGCTCTGGCGCTCCTGCTTCCACAGGCTGTCGATGACCCGCAACGTCGCCAACAGCGTGGTAGGACTGACGATCACGATGTTGCGGTCGAAGGCTTCCTGGAACAGGTTAGGTTCGGCTTGCAAGGCTGCGGAAAACGCGGCTTCGATCGGCACGAACAGCAGGACGAAATCCAGGCTGTGCAGACCTTCCAGCCGCTTGTAATCCTTGCCGGCCAAGCCTTTGACGTGGGCTCGCAATGAAGCGACGTGTTGCTTGAGGGCATGCAGGCCAACGGCATCGTCCTCGGCGCCCACGTACTGCTGATAAGCCGTGAGGCTGACCTTGGAATCCACCACCACCTGCTTGTCGCCGGGCAGGTAAATCAACACATCGGGCTGGAATCGCTCGCCGTCCGGCCCCTTGAGACTGACCTGGGTCTGGTATTCGCGCCCCTTTTCCAGCCCCGCGTGTTCGAGCACCCGCTCCAGGATCAACTCGCCCCAATTGCCCTGGGTCTTCTGGCCCTTGAGTGCCCGGGTGAGGTTGGTGGCTTCGTCGCTCAGGCGAAGGTTCAGCTGTTGCAGGCGCTCCAGCTCCTTGCCCAGGGAAAAACGTTCCCGTGCCTCGGCCTGATAACTTTCCTCGACGCGTTTCTCGAAGGACTGGATGCGCTCTTTCAGCGGATCGAGCAATTGTCCCAGGCGCTGCTGGCTGGTTTCGGCGAAACGCTGCTCGCGTTCGTCGAAGATCTTTCCCGCCAGCTCGGCAAATTGCGCGCGCAGTTCGTCTCGCGAGCCTTGCAGGTCGTTCAGGCGTTGCTGGTGGCTTTCCTGCTGTTCGCGCAATTCGGCGTTCAGGGACGCGGCCTGGGCATCGAGCCGTCGCAGTTCCGCCTCCTTGCTGGCACGTTCCAGGCTCCAGGCGTGGGCGGCATCCCGGGCGTTGTCGCGCTCGATCTGCAACAACTCGACTTCACGGCAGGCAGCAGCGAGCTCGGCTTGCCTGGCGGCATTGGCTTGGCTCAGGTCGCTGATTTCGTCACGGCAGGCATCGAGCTGGGCGTTCAAGCCATCATGGGCCATATGGGCCATTGCCAGGCGCTCTTCGAGCAAGGCCAACTCCGTCTGCGCGGCAGCGGCCTGGCGTTGCAGATGCCAGGCCAAAGCGAGCAGCGGCACTGCTGCGCCTGCCAGGCCAAACAACAGGCTGGTCAAATCCATAGCCATGACAAATCCTGCCGGTCGAATAAAGCCCGAAGGTTAACCAAGCCGCCGCAGGTTGCCCAGTCGCGTCTTCGATTTCATCTTTCTATTTCAGTCAGGGCCTTTTGTGCCCGCGAGTCCCCGGCCCGAGCGGCCTGGCGCAACAGGTCCTGGCCGATGCGCCGGTCCCTGGCGTTCCCGCATTCACGGCACATCAACTGACCCAGGCGACTTTGTGCGGCCACCACGCCGTCGCGAGCCGGCTGCTTGAGCAACCGGCCAGCCAGGTGCTTGACGCTGGGGCTTGCCGCGAGTCGGGGACTGTCGAGCAGCCACTCGGCGACTCGCATCGAAATACGCTTGGGAGAGATAACACCAGAGGGTGTGGAGGTAACAACCGTTGATACTGAGCGAAACTTCATAAAGCACTGCGGGACAGATCGGAAGGCGCGCCACTCTACTCCTTTTTTCGTGCCGGTAAAGTCGAAAAAATCCGGCACGCCCGTCCTAGAGCAAGTGCTTGGGACAATCCACAGAAGCTGTGGATAACTCAGTGGACAACCCCCCTTGAATGGGTCGCAAGCCCTGTAGGACGGGGCCTGCGCTTAAACTGACGATTTTTTCACCAGTAAAAAAAAGCGATGTTTTTCATTGACTTAAATTTTGGATACAGGCACCCACCCGGGATTGTTTCGAGATGACAGTTGAGTGACAGCCGTCGCCACAAGTGTGCACAAGTAACAACGAAACGGTTATATCTCTGCTTTTTTTTGGTGCGTTTGCACAACCGCCGCGGCCGGGTAGCCCCCGACATCCATCGCTCGCTCCGTTCGCCCGTGTCCCGGAGATCCGGGGCCTGTGACCGGCACCGCTGCATTGGAGATTTTTTGATCAACGGCCTTTCCTTTGCCGGATCGATCCGTTACTATCCGCGCCGTTAGTACCAAGCTGAAAATCAATTCCGGGTCAAACTCTTCACGCTACGGTCAGCCACCCAGAAGGATAGCCCACCGGTGAAAGAGACCGGACCCCTCGATGGTTTCCAGGTAACACTCGCGACAACACAGCCTTTGGAAGAATACAAAGGCGTCGCCAAGTCCCTTACTCTGAACGAACCACCCTGCAAATTGATCAGGATCTTCACCCTGGGCCCAGAACCTCTGCCCTTGATGTGTCGCCTGCCCTCCTAAGTACCTACCTGCCGGCCCAAGCGCGCACTTATACAGCGCTCAAACTGGCTGCTTTGTTCCAGTCGGGTTCTTCGTTCGACCAATGGTGGTCGACGTTACTGGAACGTTTTAACGTTGCACGGTTCTTAACCGTGTCATTTGTAGGAACACCCATAACATGTCGACTCAAATCCAGACACAGGATGCCATCCGCACCCTCACCAACGCCTTTGCTCCAATGAACTGCCTGATCCTGGCCGCTCGCAAAGGCTGCTTCAGCTTCACGCTGGTCAACGAACACGGCATCGCCCGTCACAGCGAACGCCTGTATCCCGATCAGTACTCCAGCGCAGAACCGCTGCAGGCCGTGATCGAGCGTACCCGCCAGGCCCTGGTTGCCTGAACGCCAGCAAGCTGAAACCAAAGGCCCCGCCCTGAAAAAGCGGGGCTTTTTATTGCCTGGAAAAGCCCGTAGAAGCGCAACGGCTTAAGTACCAAGGGATATAACGGTTATAACCGTTCGCTGAAGATGTTTTAAAAACAGTCCTTTACAGCGCAAATATGACACTACACTTCAAGTCAAGCGGCATGATCCGCTTCCGGCGGAGCCTGGACCGATCCACCGCTGCCAAGCCCACATCTTCAGGCTTCGCCCCTTTCTACGCTTCGAGGGTCTTATGGGTATCGCTGCCAGCGAACTGTGTCGATATGTGATCCGCCCTACGCTCCTTTACCTGGGGAGCCACAGCAGCACGGCGGAATGCCTGTTGCTGGGGATCGCCGCCAGCCAGTCGGCCCTGGGATCAGCCCTGCATGACCGCCGCGGACATGGCCTGTATCGCATTCCCGAGCCTCGTCATCGCGCGCTCTGGGACGACTATCTGGCCCGCGACCCTGAACGCGCCAGCCTGGTGCGCGGCCTCGCCAGCCAGCACGCCTTTCTCAGCGGCCCCCACCTGGAGCTGACCGTCAATCTTCGCTACGCCACCGCCATCGCATGGCTACTGGTGGAAGAACAGAACACACCGCTTCCCGAGGCCGACGATCTGCTGGGCATGGCCCGGATCTGGCGCCAGACCTTTCATCCCCAAGGGCGCTTGAGAGATTTCACCTGCGCCTGGCAACAATGTGTTTCACCCTTGAATCAGGTCGCCTGCTGAACGGGATTTTGAAAAGTTCAGGTATTGGTCGCGATTCTGGTCGGATTGTCCTACAAAACCGCTCTAAATCAAGCGAAACAGGCTATAGCGCTTGAACGAAAATATTGGTAGTTTTTGCGCCGGTGATCACCAGGAGTTCTAACAATGAAAAAAATGATGCTCAAAACCACCCTCGGCCTTGCCGTTACCTTGGCATCCAGCCAACTCTTCGCGAGTGGCTTTGCCTTGAACGAACAAAGCATCAGTGGCATGGGCACTGGTTTCGCTGGTCGTTCCTCTTCCGCAGACGACGCAAGCACCGTATTTGGTAACCCTGCCGGCATGTCGCGCCTCAAGCGCCAGCAAGTGACTGGCGGTTTTGCCGCCATCGACGCCTCCACCGATATCAACGATGCCAGTGGCTCCCAATCGGGCACCAACAAGGGCGACATGGTTCCGCTCACCGGCGTTCCGATGGGTTATTACGTCAAGCCTATCGATGACCAGTGGGCTTTCGGCCTGGGCGTGTACGCACCGTTCGGCCTGATCACTGACTATGAAAGCAGTTTCCAGGGCCGTAATTTCGGCAGCAAGAGCGAAGTGAAGGTCGTCACCTTCCAGCCAACTGTCAGCTATGCCTTCAATGACAAGGTGTCGATCGGTTTCGGTCCCACCATCAACCGCATTTCGGGCTCCCTGGAATCGGCACTGACCTTGCCAGCGCCTTTGCCGGGTACTGATGGCAACGTCAAGATCAAGGGCGACGACATTGGCTACGGCTACAATATCGGCCTGCTGGTCCAGGCGACCGACACCACGCGCGTTGGCCTGACCTACCACTCCAAGGTCAAGTACAAGCTCGACGGCCATACCGAAGTGAGCCCGGGCGCTGGCGTCCCCGCCGGCTTCCTCAGCGGCGCACGCTACGATGCTTCGCTGGACATTACCACGCCAGAGTCGGTGGACTTTTCGGTTACCCAGGAAATCAACGATGCCTGGACCGTCTATGCGGGCAGCACCTGGACTCGCTGGAGCCGCCTGAAAGATATCACTGTGGAAAACAAAGGGACCGAGACGGGCGGCGGCCTGCTGAACCCGGTTCTCGGCACCATCACCGAAGAGCAGAACTGGCATGACACCTGGGCCTATGCCATCGGTACGTCCTATCGGTTGAACAAGCAGTGGGTGCTGCGCACCGGTTTGACGTTCGACCAGTCGCCGGCCAACAACACGGACCGTTCGCCTCGTATTCCAACCGGCGATCGGACCATCTTCAGCCTGGGTGCCGGCTGGAGCCCAACCGAAGACCTGACCATCGACGTGGCCTATTCCTACCTGAAGGAAGAGAAAGTCAACGTCAATCAAACCAACGCACTGGGCCAGTCCTATAACGCTGAATACGAAAACAGCGCAAACGGCTTCGGCGTTGGCGCAACCTACCGCTTCTGACAACTCACGGCGAGGCTGTACGCTCGCCGCTTTGCTTCAACCTGACGCCCGGTGCCCAGCATCGGGCGTTTTGTATCCAACGCTCTATCCGCCAGGCGGTCAGCTTACAGCGAATGTTCGTAGTGATGTTCGACCTGACCAATAGCCTCCACCAACTTACCGGCTCCTGCCCATTCGCCAACACCACGACGCAAATCGAGACCTGCCCCTAGGGCAACCTCACCTCTCGATGGCCTCGGCAGCCCGCCGGACAGCGCCAGGCTGCGAAAACCCTTGAGGTTCTTGATCGTGACTTCAGCCGCCTGGATAACACAGGCATCCCTGGAACTATTCTTCATTTCTTGCGCAATGACAGTCGCAACATCAAGTAAGCGCACAAACTCTTCCACAGCCGCATCAACAGTGATCATTCGTATGAACTCCGAACTTCTTGAATCATCGATACAACGACGATCACGATAACTTTGGGCCAAGACCAGGACCGTTTTCCCGAGCCCGATAGCGACCAATAGGACGCGCCACAGGCCAAATGGTAGCTATATGAAATCATCCGATGCAACCGAATGTTGCCAAGCAGAAGGACCGAGAAATTCTGATGCCTCTAGAGCGGGACTTCTGAGGCACTTCTCAGGACTGCGCGCTACTTCACTAGATGGCCGTACAGCCAGCCGACACTGGTGCACCCGATCAATACCCGAGCGATCGAGTGGGATAAAAAATGTTTTTTCCAGTCCGGGCCTTCCCTCTTCCCAACAACTAGCTACAGACTCTTCCTCCCATGAATCACAATAAAACTTTCAACTTTATTTGCCTTATCCAACTTCCTCACTAATCATTGAACCCGCCACACACAACCAGGGAATTATTTGCAAACTGGATAACTCAACATTCACAACATTCCAAGCAATAAAACGTATTGGATATGACTGAGACTCGAGTGGATCACGGCAGATTTCAAAGCCCAAAAAAAGCCCCGACCTCTGCAAAGAGACGGGGCTTTCTCATGAGAGCAATCAGGGTCGGGATGCGATGGCCGCCTCCACTGCCTTGATGAATTCGGGATCATCGGGCTTGATGCGACTGGAGAAACTGCCCACCACCTTGCCCTGGCGGTCCACGACGTATTTGTAGAAATTCCATTTCGGTGCGCTGGATTGCTCGGCCAGATGCTTGAACAATGGGATGGCGTCAGCGCCGCGTACCGGTTGAGGCTCGGTCATGGTGAAGGTCACGCCGTAATTGACGTAGCAAACCTTGGCCGTTTCAGCGCCATCCTTGGACTCCTGCTTGAAATCATTGGATGGCACGCCCAACACTTGCAGCCCTTCGCCCTTGTAGCGCTGGTTGAGAGCCTCAAGGCCTTTGAACTGCGGGGCGAACCCACAGAAACTGGCGGTATTGACCACCACCAACGGCTTACCGGCGAAGTGCTGGCAAAGATCGATGGTTTCCTTGGCCCGCAGCTTGGGCAACGAACCCTCCAGCAACGGCGGGCAGCCAGCGGCCTGGGTTTGTCCGGCCACGGCCAGCAGCAGAGCGGAAACAGCAAGCCAGCGCATCAGCATGTCGAATGTCCTTGAAAGCCGATCAGACCACGACGTTACTCCGCACGCACGGTGCCGTCCATTGTTCAGCAGTTGCCCATGCCCAGTTGCATCAATGCCAGCCCGCCCTGATGCCAGCCCCACCAGGCCAACGCCAGCAGCGCGCCAGCGCCCAGGACAAGCAACCACGGACCGACGCGGCTCATGCGGCACCCGCCTGCACCTGCAGGCGCGCTACCGGACGCTCACGCACCGGCCAGTTCAGCGCAGCCGCCAGCAGGCTGAGCAGGACCGCCACTTGCCAGATCAGGTCGTAGCTGCCGGTGCGGTCGTACACCACCCCACCCAACCAGCCACCGAGGAATGACCCCAACTGGTGGAACAGGAACACGATCCCTCCCAGCATCGAAAGATTGCGTACACCGAAGAGAGTCGCCACCGTGCCATTGGTCAACGGCACCGTAGACAGCCACAAGAAGCCCATCGCCATGCCAAACAGGTAGGCAGTGGTGGTGGTCACCGGTAACCACAGGAACAGGCCGATCACCACCGCGCGCAGCAGGTACAAGCCCGTCAGCAGGCGCGGCTTGGACATCCGGCCACCGAGCCAGCCCGCCGTGTAAGTGCCAAAGATATTGAACAACCCCACCAGCGCCAGCACGGTCGTTCCCACGCTGGCGGGCAGGTGCTGGTCCACCAGATAGGCGGGCAGGTGCACGCCGATGAACACGACCTGGAAACCACAGACAAAAAAACCGAATGCCAGCAGCCAGAACCCGGAATGACTGCACGCCTCGCGCAAGGCTTCAGACAGGGTTTGTTCATGACTGGACAGCGGCGCCGGCACGTCCTTGAGCATGCTGACCAACGGCACGATCAACGCCACCAGCAGGCCCAGCGCCAACAGCGCGGCGGACCATCCCAGCCAGCCGATCAACCCCAGCGTGCCCGGCAGCATGGCGAACTGGCCAAACGAGCCGGCAGCACTGGCGATGCCCATGCCCATGCTGCGTTTGTCCGCCGGCACCGCGCGACCGACCACCCCCAGGATCACCGAGAACGACGTACCGGACAGGCCGATCCCGATCAGCAGTCCCGCACTCAACGACAGCGACCAGGCAGAATCCGAGAGCCCCATGAACAACAGGCCGAGGGCATAAAGCACGCCACCGATCAGCACGACCCTGGCCGCACCGAAGCGATCGGCCAAGGCTCCGGTGAAGGGTTGTGCCAGGCCCCAGATCAGGTTCTGCAAGGCAATGGCGAAGGCAAACACTTCGCGGCCCCAGCCGAATTCGGCACTCATGGGCGCCAGGAACAGCCCGAAGCCATGCCTCACCCCCAGGGACAACGCCAGGATCAGCGCGCTGCCCACCAGGACCCAACCACAGGTACGCCACATCGATGTCATTTTATTCTCCGGTTGTGGGTATATACCCACTTATCGTCGAACGAACCGGCTTCACGCCAGTTCATCCAGCAAGGCCAGCAAGGTGGCGCGTTTCTCGGCACCCAGCTTATCGATCAGTTTCTGTTGCGCCGCTTCCCAGGCCGGCAACGCGGCCTCGAGCCGGGCATGCCCGGCCTCCGTCAACATCACGATGCGGTTGCGCAGGTCTTCACCCTCTGCGAGCCGGACCAGCCCCTCGCCCTCCAGTACTCGCAGGTTTCGCCCAAGGGTACTGCGATCCAGGCCCATGGCCTCGGCCAGGGAGGAAATGCTCGGCTGGTCCAGGCGTGCCAGGTTGTTCAACAGCGAATACTGGGCAACGTTGATGCCGAAACCGTCGAGGGCTCCGTCGTAGTACCTGCTGACGCCCCGGGCGGCACGACGCAGGTTGATGCATAGACATTGGGAAGGAAGCATGATGCGTGTATATACCCGCGACTAAGTGAATGCAAATTTTAATTTGGCGAGGATGCCTGCGCAGCGAAGCGAAATGAATCCCTTGTCAATCAAGACCAAGTACGGATCAGGCCAATGCCAAGCCCACCAGCACGGCCATTTCCAGCAGCTCCAGCAACGCCCCGGCCGTGTCTCCAGTGCAACCCCCGAGCCTGCGCAGCATCATGTGCCGCAGGCCGATAAACACAGCAGTCGCGATGATCGATGCCAGGATCCCCGTCCACCCCGCCAGCAGAACACAGCCCAGCACACTGATCGAAAGCACTTTGCAGCCCGCGTCTCGTGGCAAGTGATCGGCGAGTGCCTGGCCCAATCCTCCAGCTCGCACGTAAGGCGTGCTCAGGAACAGGCCCAGCAGCGCACAACGTCCCAGAACCGGCGCGATGATCAGGGCAACGGCCTGGCCTTGCTCGATCAGCGCCAGCAGCGCAGTGAACTTGAGCAGCAACACCAGTGCCAGCGTGATCACGGCAATGGGGCCGCTGCGGGGGTCCTTCATGATCGACAGCGTACGCTCCCGGTCGCCAAAACCACCGAGCCACGCATCGGCGCTGTCGGCCAGACCATCCAGGTGAAGGCCGCCACTGAGCAGCACCCACGCCGTCAGCAGCAGGGCTCCGTGAAGCAGTGGCGGCGCTCCGGACAGCGCAGCGCTGAGGATCCACAGCAATGCGCCGAACAACGCCCCCACCAACGGATAGAACAACAGCGACCGACCGAGCTGCGTCGGCTCGGGCATGCCGGGCAGACGAACCGGCAGGCTGCTGAGGAACTGCAAGGCGATCCAGAACGACAACATCGTCAGGTCATCTCCGCCAGAACCGAACCGGAGGACACGCGCAGTGAAAACAGCGCGCCATGGGCCACTTCGACGTTGAGCAACTGCTCCCGTGGCAGCCCCCGGGCACGAGCCAGCAGCAAGCGCATCACACCGCCATGACTGACCAGCAGGACGCGCTGCCCCGCATAGGCCGCATGCAGACGGTCCACCGCCGCCAGGACCCGTGTCGAGAACGCCAGTACCGGCTCGCCGTCGGGCGGGGTGAACCGGTAGGGATCGGCCCAGAACTGGCCCAGTGCCTCGGCATCAGTGTCCATCAACGCCGCTGCGCTGCGACCTTCCCAGGCGCCAAAATGCAGCTCTTGCAGGTCTTTTTCCAGGTGCACCGGCACGTTGAGCCGGGCGCCGAGTTGTTCGGCGAAACGGGCACAGCGCTGCAAGGGTGAACTCACCAGCCGATCCCAGGGCCCGCCTTGAGCGACGGCCGTGTGCATCTGCTCCCACCCCTTGGCCGTCAGGGCATCGTCGAGACTGCCTCGCAGCCCGCCTCCCAGCTCGGTTTCGCCGTGACGCAACAGGTCCAGGCGCAAGGTCATGCCGGACGATCCGCCACGGCGGCCTCGGCAAACGTCGCCATCTGCCCGTGCAGGCCACAAGCCAGGCGCAACAGCGGCACCGCCAGCGCCGCGCCGCTGCCCTCGCCCAGGCGCAGGCCCAGATCGAGCAGCGGTTCGGCTCCGAGGGTTTCCAGCACATGGAGATGCCCTGGCTCGGCACCGCGATGGGCGAACAGAAGCCATGGCCGGCAGCCCGGATTGAGCCGCACCGCCACCAATGCCGCGACACTGCAGATGAAACCGTCCACCAGCACCGCGACACCTTGTTGGGCACAGGCCAGGTAGGCACCGACCAGCGCTGCGATTTCAAAACCGCCCAGGTTGAACAGCGTCTGCAGCGGGTCGTTGCCCTGGGCACCATGCAACGCCAGGGCGCGTTCGATGACCAGCGCCTTGCGGCTGATACCCGCCGCGTCCAGTCCCGTACCCGGCCCCACCAGGTGAGCCACCGGGCAATCCAGCAAGGCGCAAGCCAGGGCGCTGGCCGCGGTGGTGTTGCCGATGCCCATTTCGCCACCGATGAACAACTGCGTGCCGACCTCGACCGCGCGCGCCACGCTGTCGTGCCCCGCTTGCAAAGCCTGCACGCCCTGCTTCGGGGTCATCGCCGCGCCATGGAGAAAATTCGCGGTGCCAGGCCCGACCCGCAGATGCCTGACACCCGCCAATTCGAGCGACGGCGTCACCGTGCCCAGGTCCACCACTTCCAGCCGGGCCTCCAGTTGCCGCGCCAGGACACTGATGGCCGCGCCGCCGCTGACGAAGTTGAGCAGCATCTGCCCGGTCACTTCTTGAGGGAAGGCTGATACGCCCTCGGCCACGACTCCATGATCGCCGGCAAAAATCGCGATCCAGACTTGATCCAGATTCGGCTTGACCTGCCCTTGCAACCCCGCCAGTTGCACCGCCACCGACTCCAGCCGGCCGAGTGAGCCGGCCGGTTTGGTCAGCTGTTGCTGACGAGCCGCGGCCTGTTCCAGGACCTGGGTATCGAGGGGCTTGCAGGGGTCCAGCCACCAGCGGTGAGTCATGACGCAGTACCTTTGAGAGTCAGGGGCAGGCCGGCGACGGTCAGCACGACACGCTGACACCGTTCGGCCAAGGCTTGATGCAGCCAACCGGCTTCATCGACATAACGGCGAGTCAACTCACCCAGCGGCACGACACCCATGCCGGTCTCGTTGCTGACAAAAATGATGTCGCCGGGCAGCGCAGCAAGGCAGTCCAGCAGCGCATCGCGTTCTGCGTTCAACCGCTCGGCGTCGTCGAGCATCAGCAGGTTGGTCAACCACAGGGTCAAGCAATCCACCAGCAGGCATTGCCCGGGTGCGGCGTTTTCCTGTAGCACCCGGGCCAGGGCCAAGGGTTCTTCCACCAGCGCCCATTCGGCCGGGCGACGGGCGCGGTGCTGGGCGACCCGTGCGTTCATCTCGCCGTCCAGGGGTTGGCTGGTGGCGATGTAGGTCACGGGTAATTGAGTGTCCGTGGCGAGTTTTTCCGCCAGGCGACTCTTGCCGGAGCGGGCGCCGCCGAGGATCAGTTGGAGCATGAGTCATTACCTTTATTTGGCGGTGTGGCGACTGGCGCCATCGCGAGCAAGCGCGCTCCCACAGTTGATCCTGTGGGTTCATGAATTCTGTGGTCATCAGAAATCCAATGTGGACGCGAGCTTGCCCGCGATGAGGCCGGCACAGCCACCCTAGATCCCGCAGAGTTCACGCAACAACCCAGTGTCCAGATGCCGCTCCACCAGATCCGCCAACCGCTCGATGTCCCGCTCGCGCAAGCCGTGGTAATCCACTGCCTGCACATCCTGTAGCCCAGCCCAGCGCAACAACGCACTGCTGGCCTGGGGAGATTCGAACAGTCCATGCAGGTAGGTGCCGACAATCTGCCCATCGAGACTTTTCGCGCCGTCGCAACGGCCGTCTTCCAAGTACACCGCTGCGTTTTCCAGGGCCGGTCCAGTGGTCACCCCCGCGTGAATCTCATAGCCGCTGACGTCAGCCTCTTCCAAGGCCAATCGCCCGCGGACATTACGCAGTTGTTTTTCGTGCTCCAGCGTCGTTTCAAAGGCCAGCAAACCCAGCCCCGCACTGGAGCCCGCCGCGCCCTCCAGCCCCAGCGGGTCGTGGACCTGCTGGCCGAGCATCTGCAAACCACCGCAGACCCCCAGCAGTTTGCCGCCATAGCGCAAGTGGCGTTGGATAGCCGCCTCCCAGCCGTTGGCACGCAAATAGGCCAGGTCGCTGCGCACGCTTTTCGAACCGGGCAGGATGATCAGGTCGGCCGGCGCAATGGCCTGGCCAGGGCCGATGAATTGCAGGTCCACCTGCGGGTGCAGGCGCAACGGATCGAAATCGGTATGGTTGCTGATGCGCGGCAACACCGGCACCACCACCTTGAGCACCTGCCCGACCTTGTCGGCCTGGCGCTGGTCGAGGCCATCCTCGGCCTCCAGGTGCAGATCCGTCACGTAGGGCAACACGCCAATAACCGGTTTGCCGGTACGCGCCTCAAGCCAATCCAGGCCCGGCTGCAGCAAGGCGATGTCGCCGCGAAATCGGTTGATGACGAAGCCTTTCACCCGCGCCTGCTCGCTGGGCGACAGCAATTCCAGGGTGCCCACCAGATGGGCGAAGACCCCGCCGCGATTGATATCGGCGATCAGCAGGACCGGGCAGTCCACCGCTTCGGCAAAGCCCATGTTGGCGATGTCGCCGGCCCGCAGATTGATTTCCGCCGGCGATCCCGCACCTTCCACCATCACCACCGGATAGGCCTCGCTCAACCGCCGGTGAGAGGCCAATACCGCTTGCATCGCGATGGCTTTGTAATCGTGATAGGCAACGGCGTTCATGGTGGTCACGGCACGCCCATGGATGATGACCTGGGCCCCGGTGTCGCTGTTGGGCTTGAGCAGCACCGGGTTCATGTCGGTATGGGACTCAAGGCCTGCGGCCTGGGCCTGTACTGCCTGGGCGCGCCCGATTTCGCCGCCATCGGCGGTCACCGCGCTGTTGAGCGCCATGTTCTGCGGCTTGAACGGCACCACGCTGACGCCCTGGCGGCGGACCCAGCGGCACAGCGCCGTCACCAGGGTACTTTTGCCGGCATCGGATGTGGTGCCCTGCACCATCAAAGTGGTCATGGAAGATCCTTGGTGTAGGCCTCTAACGCCTGTTCGAGGCGCAGGAATTCTGCATCGTCGGCTGCAAGCCCGAACCGCAGGCTGCTGTTGTGGGAAAACAAGCGCAGGAGAATGCCGCGGCGGGCCATGAAATCGTGAAGCACCTGGGCATGCTCGGTCACCAGCCACTGGAACAGCCCGCAGCCGCCCTGGGGCTTGAAGCCATGACGCTCCAGGGTCAGCGCCAGGCGCTGGCTGGTGACTTCACAGCGCTGTCGCTGGCGGACCTGAGCGGCATGGTCCAGCAAACAGGCCTGCCCCAGCACCCGCGTCGGCCCGCTGACGGCCCATGGCCCGACCTGTTCGGCCAACAACCTGAGCAAGTGCCGCTCGGCCAATACAAAGCCCAGGCGAACTCCGGCCAGCCCAAAGAACTTGCCGAACGAACGCAGCACGATCAGACCAACCTGATGGGCATGGGCCGCCAGGCTCAGTTGCGGCGTGACATCCATGAACGCTTCATCGACCACCAGCCAGCCACCGCGCTGGGCCAGCCGGGCATGCCAGTCGAGCAGACGCTCCGGGCTCAGGCTCTGGCCCGTGGGGTTGTTCGGGTTGACCACCACCAGCACATCGAGGCTGTCGAGGAAGAAATCCACTTCCGCTTCCAGCACTTCCCGCACGATGTAGCCACTTCGGCGCCAGGCCTCGGCGTGCTCGGCGTAACAGGGCGACAGCACGCCGACCTTGCCGGTGCGACGCAGGCGGGGCAACAACTGGATGGCCATCTGGGAACCTGCCACCGGCAGCACATGCTCAGCGCCGTAATAATCGCGGGCCGCCTGTTCCAGCCCATCATCCGTCTCAGGCAGCCGGGCCCAGGCGCGCAGTGGAATCGCCGGAACCTCGAACGGCCAGGGCGCCAGGCCGCTGGACAGATCGAGCCATTGCGCCTCGGCAATACCGTATTGCCGGGCCGCGTTGCGCAGGCGCCCACCGTGCTCAAGCATAAAACTCGGCTCCCAGGCAGAGGATCAGCAACCACAACCATACGCCGCGCTGGACCAGTTGCCAGCCGCGATCGATGGAATCGGCGCTCGCCGGAACGCCCTCGCCCAAAGGCGGACGCTGGTGCAGCTCGCCGTGGTAAACCGCCGCGCCTCCCAGCTCGACCCCAAGCGCCCCGGCACCGGCCGCCATGACGGGCCCGGCGTTGGGGCTGTCCCAGGTCGGCCCCTGGCGACGCCAGCACCGCAGCGCCACTCGGGTTTTCCCCAGCAACGCGTAGGTCAACGCCACCAGCCGCGCCGGAATGTAATTGAGGCCATCATCGATTCTGGCCGCAGCCCAACCGAACCGCTCGAAGCGTTCGTTGCGGTAGCCCCACATCGCATCGAGGGTATTGCTCAAGCGGTACAACACCACGCCGGGCGCGCCGGCCACGGCGAACCAGAACAAGGCGGCGAATACCGCGTCGCTGCCATTCTCCAGCACCGATTCGGTGGCAGCGCGCGCGACAGCGGTTTCGTCCAGCTCACGGGTCTCACGGCTGACCAGATAGCCCACCCGCCGACGCGCTTCGTCCAGGTCCCCACTGCGCAACGCCCGGGCTACCGGCTCGACATGTTCCCCCAGGCTGCGCAGCCCGAGGGCGCAGTACAAGGCCAGGATGTCCACCAGCCAACCCACCAGGGGGGCCCAGGACAAGGCCGTGGCCAGCAAGGTCAACGGCACCACGGCGATGAACCACGCCGTGACACCGTGGCTGCGCCAGCCGCGCCCGCCCGCGTTGAAACGTTGTTCGATGCGATCGGCAAATCCGCCGAACGCCACCAACGGATGCCAGCGTCGAGGTTCGCCCAGCAACGCATCCAACGCCACCGCAGCAGCGCTGAGCAGTGCCACGCTCATGAGCTCACGCCCCAACGGTTTTTATAAAGCAGTTCATTGAGCGGCCTCGATTGCGCCCAGCCCTCCAGGGTGAGCATCGGAGCCGGGTAAAAGCTCTGCACCGGCCCCAGGCACAGAATCGCCAGGGGCTTGGCGCCGACGGGCAACCCCAGCAGGTCGGCCAGGGCCTGGGGCTCGAACAACGACACCCAGCCCATCCCCAACCCTTCGGCACGGGCGGCCAGCCACAGGTTCTGGATGGCGCAGGACAGCGAGGCCAGATCCATTTCCGGCAAGGTCCGACGCCCGAAGATATGCCGCTCGCGATCATCCATCAACGCGGCCACCAACACTTCGGCGCAGTCGTCGATGCCTTCGACCTTGAGCTTCATGAACTCATCGCTACGCTCGCCCAGGGCCTCGGCGGTGCGAACACGTTCCTCTTCCACCAACTGCCGGATATTGCCGCGCAGGGCGCGGTCACTGATGCGAATGAATCGCCACGGCTGCATCAGGCCCACGCTGGGAGCCTGATGCGCCGCTTCCAGCAGGCGCCGCAGCAAGGCCGGCTCAATCGAGCCACCTGCGAAGTGGCGCATGTCGCGGCGCTCGGCGATGGCGCGGTAGATGGCGTCGCGTTCGGCCTGGGAGAAAGCGTTGTCGGTCATGGCCTTTTCGCGAGCAAGCCCGCTTCCACTGGAGTCAGGTGATCGAACGTGTTCGCGAAAGCGGCCTCGGGGACCGGCGCGAACAGCGCGGCGATCGCCCTCGGGTTCGATGGAAAATAGAAGTGAACATAGGAAGCCGTCATCCGCCCCTGCCGGAAAACCGCCTCGGCTCCACGCCCGCCATTGGGACTCTGGCCACGAGCGATCGGCGCAACATCGGTGCTGGTCAGCGAATGATGGTAGGTATGGCCCCGCAAGGTGCCTTCCGGCAGCTCCACCGCTTGCAGGGCCAGGGCCGCCAGGCGTTTCTGCATCTGCGCCTCGCCGGCCAGCAGGCCCAGCAGCTCGGCGCGAGTACCTTCGACATCGGTCAGCGAATCCAGCAGGTACAACATGCCGCCGCATTCGGCCAGCAAGGGCTTGCCGGCCTCATGGTGAGCCCGGATCGCCGCCAGCATCGACGCGTTCCGGGCCAGGGCGACATGGTGCAGCTCCGGGTAACCGCCAGGCAGGTAGAGGCTGTCCGCTTCGGGCAGCGTCGTGTCATGGATCGGAGAGAAAAAGCTCAACTGCGCGCCCATGGCCCGCAGCAGGTCGAGGCTTGCGCCGTAGGTGAACGCAAACGCTTCGTCCCGCGCCACGGCGATACGGACGCCGTCGAGCCAGGGTTGCACGGCCACCACCTCGGGTGCGGCAAACGTCACGGCCGGCGGCAGCGTCACTTCGCAACTGCTCGCCAGGGCCTCGGCGGCAGCATCGAGGCGCAGATCCAGGTCATTCAGCTCACTGGCCTGGACCAGGCCGAGGTGACGGCTGGGCAATTCGATACCGGTTTCCCGGGACAACGCGCCGTACCAGCGCAGCCCTTCGGTCAGGCTGCCTTCGAGCAGTTGCGCATGCCGCAAGGTGCCGACCCGGTTGGCCAGCACCCCGGCAAACGGCAGGTCCGCTTGATAACGCGCCAGGCCCAGGGCCAGGGCGCCGAACGTCTGGGCCATGGCCGTTCCGTCGATCACCGCCAGCACCGGTACACCGAAATGCCGCGCCAGGTCGGCACTGGACGGGGTGCCGTCGAACAGCCCCATCACGCCTTCGATCAGGATCAGGTCCGCCTCCCCGGCGGCTTCCCACAACAGCCGTCGACTTTCCTGCTCGCCGACCATCCACATGTCCAGCTGATAGACCGGCGCGCCGCTGGCGCGCTCCAGGATCATCGGATCGAGAAAATCCGGACCGCACTTGAATACCCGCACCCTGCGCCCCTGGTTGCGATGCAACCGGGCCAGCGCGGCGGTGACGGTGGTCTTGCCCTGCCCCGAGGCAGGGGCTGCGATCAGGACGGCCGGGCACTGGCGGCTGTGCATGCGGGCATCGCTCACAGCTCGACGCCCTTCTGCGCCTTGATGCCGGCCTGGAAGGCGTGCTTGATCATGCCCATCTCGGTGACGGTATCCGCCAACTCGATCATTTCCGGCTTGGCGCCACGCCCGGTCACCACCACATGCTGCATGGGCGGGCGGGCCTGCAGGTCGCTCAGCACCTGGTCCAGGTCCAGGTATCCATGCTTGAGGGCGATATTGAGTTCATCGAGCACGACCAGGCCGATGGACGGATCGCCCAGCAACTGGCGCGACACCGCCCAGGCGGCTTCGGCAGCAGCGATATCGCGCTGGCGGTCCTGGGTTTCCCAGGTAAATCCTTCCCCCATCACATGAAAACGCACCTGCTCCGGGAAGCGACGGAAAAACAGTTCTTCCCCGGTGCTGTTGCGCCCCTTGATGAACTGCACCACGCCGCATTGCATGCCATGCCCCATGGCCCGCGCGAGCATGCCGAACGCAGAGCTGCTCTTGCCCTTGCCGTTGCCGCTCAACACCAGCAGCAGGCCGCACTCGTTCGGCGCGTTGGCAATACGCTCGTCGATCACGGCTTTCTTGCGCAGCATGCGCGCCAGGTGACGTTCGTCGCGATCGGACGCATCGGAAATGGGGGAACCGGTCATGGGGAGGCCTCCGTTGGGACTGGATAACGGCGGGCGGGCACAAAAAGAGACGGCAACAAGCCTGGCATCGCCCACCGTGACGCCGTTGAATGGATCAGGCCGGTCTCCGGGCTCATGAGCGGCGTGATGCCGGGCTACCCGCCTTCCCACGTCCTTGGACGCAGTGGCTCATGGGCAGCCTTGACTCATTTACCGTTGCGGGGGCAGCGCCGGGCTCGCATGGGCTCACCGGCTTCCCTGTTTCACTTTGTCGGCCTGCGGCCACAAAGCACCTGAAACAAGCCGCGAAGGTTAGAGGGTTGGGGCAGGAGCGTCAATTAAAGCCACCGCGGGCCGGGCGTCGCTTATTGGCCAGGATCAATAAAATGACGTCAATGTTGTGCCATGATGCGGCAAATGATATCAAATGGACATTACCACCCGATATCACAAGAACAACAGGGGGCAACGCATGCAAGGCATGATCATCAGCAATCCAAAACTGGAGTTCCTGCGCCCGATGCTCGAACGCTGGTTCGACTGCATCGATCGCTACAACACCGTGCGCGGGGATAACGACACGCCGTACTGGTTCGACGAAAAAGCCAACCTGGGATTGCTCTCGGCAGCGGCCTGGATGGCCGAGATGGTCACGCTGCAGGACGCCCCGACCCGCAAGCAGAATGAAGAAGGCGAACGCAACGCCAGGGCCCACCTGTTCATTGCCGGTACGGATGAGCGCGCCTTCATCCAGGCCACCCAGCGCTGGCCAAAGGTCAAGAGCCTCAACCTGACCCAGCCCTTGCTCGAAGCCACCAGCGACGCCAAGCGCATCAGCTACGCCAGCGACCTGAAGCTGGGCTGCCTGTTCGTCGCGCCGCAAAAAGCCCAGCAAAGCACCACGCCCGAAGAGCTGCAGGACATGGTCGATGAACTGCAGAAGGAAAACACCTGCGCCGTGGCCTGGTATTTCCCTTACGCCTACCGCAAGTTGCGCAACGAGGCCGGTCATTATCATCCGGGGATCGCCGTGCTGTTCAAGCAGGCCCACGGCTGACGGGTGGAACCATCGCGCGTCTACGCTTCTCTATGAATAACCACATGCATTCATAGGGAAGCCAGCATGCTCAAGCCGCCTCATCTCCTGACCATTGTCCTTGCCGCAGGGCTTGTCGCTTGCGGGGAATCGTCCACGCTGCAAGTGTCCGATGGCACCGGCCCATCGCCGAAGCTGCCGGAACCGAACAAGACCCTGATCCCCACCGTGAACATCGCCGAAGCTGTCGGCTGGCCGGACGGCGCCAAGCCGACGCCGGCCCAGGGCCTGCAAGTGAAGGCTTTCGCCGAAGGCCTGGATCATCCACGCTGGCTCTATGTGCTGCCCAACGGCGATGTGCTGGTAGCCGAAACCAATGCCCCGCCCAAGCCAGACGATTCCAAGGGCGTGCGCGGCTGGGTAATGAAAAAGGTCATGGGTCGCGCCGGCGCCGGAGTGCCAAGCCCCAATCGCATCACACTGCTGCGTGACGCCAATCACGACGGCATCGCCGAAACCCGCACGGTTTTCCTGGAGAACCTCAACTCGCCGTTCGGCATGACCCTGGTGGGCAATGACCTGTACGTAGCCGACACTGACCGGTTGATTCGTTTTCCCTACAAGGACGGCGACACGCAAATCAAGGCGCAGCCCACCAAGGTCGTCGACTTGCCGGGCGGCACGCTCAACCACCACTGGACCAAAAACGTCATCGCCAGCCGCGACGGCAGCAAGCTGTACGTCACCACCGGCTCGAACAGTAACGTCGCGGAAAACGGCATGGAGGCTGAAGAAGGTCGTGCGGCCATCTGGGAAGTGGACCGCGCCAGCGGCAACCACCGCATCTTTGCCTCTGGCCTGCGCAACCCCAACGGCCTGGCCTGGGAGCCGCGCAGCGGAGCGCTGTGGACAGCGGTGAACGAACGGGACGAGATCGGCAGCGACCTGGTGCCGGACTACATCACCTCGGTCAAGGATGGCGGCTTCTATGGCTGGCCCTACAGCTATTACGGGCAGCATGTCGATACTCGGGTCGAGCCCCAGAAACCGGACCTGGTGGCCAAGGCCATCGCCCCGGACTATGCCGTCGGGCCTCACACCGCGTCGCTGGGCCTGACCTTCGCCGAGGGCAGCAACCTGCCCGCGCCATTTACCGAGGGAGCGTTCATCGGGCAGCACGGCTCATGGAATCGCAAGCCCCACAGTGGCTACAAAGTGATTTTCGTCCCCTTCAGTGCTGGCAAGCCGGTCGGGCAACCTGTCGATGTGCTGAGCGGCTTCCTGAACGCCGACGAAAAAGCCCAGGGCCGCCCGGTAGGTGTCGTGATCGACAAACAGGGTGGATTGCTGGTGGCCGATGATGTGGGGAACAAGATCTGGCGGGTGTCTGCCCAATAGCGCTGATCGCACTCTTCTGTGGCGAGGGGATTGATCCCCGCGGGGCTGCGCAGCAGCCCTAGAGCTTGAAATGCGGAGTTTTCAGGCCGATCGCATCCAAGCCGCTGTCTTTGGGGCTGCTTTGCAGCCCAGCGGGGATAAATCCCCTCGCCACAGGTCCTCGCTGGCCTGAAGATCTACGTCAGGGATTGCGTGCCAGATGCTCAGGCTGCAATACACGCTTGGCGCCCAGGTAAGCCTTCTGCCAATAGGCCTTGGACAGGCTATCGAGCTTGACCGTCCCACCGGTGGCCGGCGCATGCACGAAACGGCCCTCTCCGACGTAGATTCCGGCGTGGCTGACCTGGGAACCGCCATTGGTGGCGAAGAAAACCAGGTCCCCGCTCTGCAGCGCATCCTTACCGACTTCCGGGGCTCGCATGCCGATCATTTCGCGGGTCGAACGTGGCAGGGAAATACCGGCCGCGTCGCGATAGACATAACCGATCAGGCCGCTGCAATCGAAACCCGAATCCGGTGTGTTGCCACCCCAGCGATAAGGCGTGCCCACCAGGCCAAGCGCCCGGAAGAGTACGTCTTCGGCGGCCGGGGACACGGGTTGCGAGGGAGCGAATACCACCGGAGCACGCACAGGCGCAGGGGGCGGGGTTCGACTGGCGCATGCGCTGAGCAGCGCGGCCAGGAGAAGGGTAGCGAGGCGGGCCGACGTCGACATATGCAGAACGATCCTGATCTGGATGCGGCTTTTTCCTGCCGGGGCATGAAAACAAATCCGCCTGCTGGAACGCAGGCGGATTGCCATCAATCAATGATCAAGGATTCTAGCGGCTATGAGGCAAACTTCAAGTAAGACTTTAAGTTTGCCTTACAAACTGTGCGCTTACTTGCGAGCGGTGACCACAGTCGGCGCCATGGCCAGGGCGCGCTTGGCTTCGATGAAGGTCTTGCTCCAGTAGCTGTCACCGAGGCTGTCGATGCGTACGCCACCGCTGCGACGGCTGCTGGAGTGGATGAACTGGTTGTCACCCAGGTAGATACCGGCGTGGCTGACACGTCCACGGCGCCCATTGGTGCTGAAAAACAGCAAGTCACCCGGCTCCAGTTGATTGCGAGCCACCAGCGGGGCATTCACGTTGATCATTTCGCGGGTGGAACGCGGCAGGTTCATGCCGGCCTCTTCGCGAAACAGATAACCGATGAAACCGCTGCAATCGAAGCCCGCCTCGGAGGTGCCGCCAAAACGGTAGCGGGTCCCGATCAGGGACATGCCACGCTCCAGGATGCTGTCGGCCAGCACGGGAAGCTGATAGGGCTTGTTGCTGGCGAAGGCCGCCAGCTCTTTGTCGGAGGCCACTTCTTCCTGGAACGCAACGGAGGAAGACTGGGCGGTAACGGAATTCTTGACCTGTGGTTGCTGCTCTTGCTGGGTCACTGGGGAGTGGGCAGCGCAACCGAACAACAGGGTAACGAGTGCGAGAGGCACGAGGGGTGCGAAGCGATTTAGCATGGGCACGACCGTGGCTGTAGTTGTAAAGATGGCGAGACTATGCCTTCTATCGACTTCATTTGCAAATTCAATCGATAAAAATGTGACTTCCCGGATTTGCCATCACATCTAAGCGCTTAAGCCCATTTTGAATGTCGCGTGGCCTGCAACCCAACAGGGCCGCGGGTTTGCTCGTGCGCAAAGCAGGCCAAGAGCCACTAGTCGGACAGGCTCTACCAGCCCAAGGTTTCTTTCAAGAAAGGAATGGTCAGCTTGCGCTGTGCTTGAAGGGAGGCCTGGTCGAGGCGCTCGAGCAACTCGAACAGTGCACTCATGCTGCGGGTGCCACGGGTAAGAATGAAATGCCCCACCTCATCGGTCAGATGCAGTCCGCGCCGGGAAGCGCGCAACTGCAAGGCACGCAGCTTGTCTTCATCGGAAAGCGGACGCATCTGGAAGATCAGCGCCAGGGTGAGACGAGACTTGAGGTCCGCCAGCTTTACCGGCAACTCCCGGGGAGACGTGGAGGCAGCGATCAGCAGGCGCCGGCCACTGTCCCGCAACCGGTTGAAAAGATGAAACAGCGCCTCTTCCCAATCGGCCTTGCCGGCCACGGCCTGGAGATCGTCCAGGCAGACCAGTTCGTATTGTTCGAGGTTGTCGAGGATTTCAACGCCACGGTCCAGCAATTCAGCCAATGGCAGGTACACCGCCGGCTCGCCCAATTGCTCGAATCTCAAGCAGGCCGCCTGCAACAGGTGCGTACGCCCAACCCCATCCTTGCCCCACAGGTAGATCAGGCTCTCGGTCCAGCCGGCGTCGGCTTCGCATAGCCGCTCGACATAGCCGAGTGCAGCGGCATTCGCGCCTGGGTAGTAGTTGATGAAGGTGGCGTCATCACGCAGACGCACACCTAGGGGCAACTGAATCGGTTTCATGCTGGCTGGACAGTTCCAAGGAACCGTTAGTGGCCTCTGTGTAAAGTTCGCAAAGTTTATACTCGTGAAGCAGACCGCACAATGCGCCGCTCCACGAGCAAAATCAAAGGTTTGCAGCAGCAACACGGCATGGCGACCATTTCCCTGGCGCCCCGGCCGGTCGCGCCCTACAGATCGGGGTCTTCGACGCCACTGTAGAGGTCCGAATCCTTGTACAGGTCACGCGCGTGGCGCACCAGCACCATGATGACCGCCGCCACCGGCAGCGCCAGCAGGATCCCGGTAAAACCAAACAACTCACCACCTGCCAGGATCGCGAAGATCACCGCCACCGGGTGCAGGCCGATGCGATCGCCCACCAGCAACGGAGTCAGCACCATGCCTTCCAGGGCCTGACCCACCATGAATACCGCCACGATGCCGACCATGGGATACAGGTCGCCACCAAACTGGAACAGCCCGGCGATCAACGCCGCGCCGATACCGATCACGAAGCCCATGTACGGTACGATGGCCGCCAGGCCGGCGATCATGCCGATCAGCAGACCCAACTCCAGCCCAACCAGCATCAGTCCCGCCGCATAGATGAAGCCCAGCGCCACCATCACCAGCAACTGCCCCCGCACAAACGCACCCAGCACCTCGTGGCATTCGCCGGTGAGGGTCATGATCTGCTCCTCCCGGTGACGCGGCAGCAGGCCGCGGATCTTGGCCATCATCAGGTCCCAGTCCCGCAACAGATAGAAACTCACCACCGGAATCAGCACCAGGTTCGCCAGCCACCCCATCAAGGCCAGGCTCGAGGCTGTGGCCTGGCTCAGCACCACGCCAACGATGTCGGTGGTCTGGCCCATATGTTCGCTGATGGCAGCCTTGACCTTGTCGAACTTCCAGAAACCGTCCGCCAGACCCAGCCTGGACTGTACCCAGGGCACCGCTGTGTGCTGTAGCCAATCGAGCATCTGCGGTGCCAGTTCATACAGGCGCAGCAGTTGCTTGGCCAGCATGGGAATCAACACCAGCAACAGCGCGATGACGATCAGGGTAAACAGGGCAAACACCGTCACCACGCCCCAGGTCCGCGACAGGCCGAGCTTCTCCAGGCGATCCACCACCGGATCGAACAGATAGGCCAGGAGCAGCGCCACCAGGAACGGGGTCAGAATCGGATGCAACAGATAGATTAGCGCGCACAGCAGGGCGACCCCGCCCAACCAGAACCAACGCCGCGTATCACCCATGAACAACTCCTGGCTATATAGAAGGAAAACTACCAGCGAAACCGCAGGTTGGCCGTCGGTGCGGGGGGCGCAGCGGGGGCCGTGGCCGAACCATCGGCTGGCGGTTGTGCCGCAGGAACGGGCGCGATGCTCTCGCCGGCCGGAATTTCCTGCAGTTTCGCCAGGGCCAACTGCGCCTTGAGCTGCTCCGCACTGCCATTGACCCGATAGACGATCCGGTCCCCTTCGACCCGCTGCAATTGCCCGCCGAACGGCTCCAGCAAACGCCCCAGGGCGGCATAACGCTCGAAGTTCATGCCCTGCACTTCCAGCAACTGTTCGGTTGCCACCCCTGGCTTGGCGACGAAGCGCGGGGCCAGACGCTGACTCACCGCCAGCATCACCGCATCGGCCAGCGCGGCGGCATCGGCGCCCTGGGCACTGCCCTGTTCCCGTTGATTGCCCAGCCACAGGCGCCAGGTGCCCTTCCACTGACCGCCCTCTTCCTTGGCATGGACCGCCAGCAGCGCATCGGCGCCGTAGCGCTCCGATGCGTCGCGCAACGGAGCCGGGTCAGTGCCCTCCAGGTTCGGCGCGGTAGCGACGATCTGTTCGCTCAGGTCAGCCAGTGGCAATAGCAGTGGCAAGCCCCGATGCTGGGCGGCGCGGCGCAACGGCGCGGCGCTGGGCTGCCCGTCACCCACCAGGCTCGAACCCTCGGTCGACTCGTTCAGCCACCAGCCCAGGATCGAAGGCCGGTTCGCGCCCCACAGTGACAGCCCTGCCGAACGCAGGGCGCGATCGGTGCTCACCGGATCGAAGTCCACCTTCAGGCTCTCGGGAGGGCCGGCGTCGTAGCCATACTGGAGAATGATCTGCTGCGGGTCCTTGCGGAGCGCCGCCAGCCCGGGGTTCTGTGCCGCCCCGGCATCGCCGGTCAGACGCAGCACCAGCGTGTCCAGGGCGCGTAATGTCGCCTGGTTGCGCTCGTCCGGCGACTGGCTCGCGACGGGCTCGTAGACTTGATAAAGACCATTGAGGGGTTCGGCCTGGCTCGCCAGGCTGATCAACGCCAGGCAGCCCACAGACAAGAATTTGATCAGACGCATGGAAGATTCCCGGACATGACGGCTGGAACAGGCCGTGTGAAGAAAACGAAGCATGGCTGTGACCACGGCATGCGCCAAAACACTCACACACCGATGGAAGTTTTGCGCGGTCGTCACCATAGCCGGTTACGGCTACACCTTATACAGCCGCATCGTGCAGCACCAATAGAAGAAATATCGGTTTTTTTCTGCGGATATGTTCCTGCCCGTCGGCGCGAGGATGGCCGCTGCCCCACAAGCCTGATAAAATCGCGCGCCTTCGCAGACCGGCAACGGCTGGGCATCCGGAATCACTCGCACAACGAGTATTCAATGGCCCCGGCGGTCGGTCGTTACCCAGAAATCCCCCCCCTAAAGGCCTGGATCATGAGCAAGCAACCCTCCCTGAGCTACAAGGACGCCGGTGTAGACATCGACGCCGGTGAAGCATTGGTCGAACGCATCAAGAGCGTCGCCAAGCGCACTGCGCGTCCGGAAGTCATGGGCGGCCTGGGCGGTTTCGGCGCCCTCTGCGAGATCCCGGCCGGCTACAAGCAACCGGTGCTGGTCTCGGGCACCGACGGCGTGGGCACCAAGCTGCGCCTGGCACTGAACCTGAACAAGCACGACAGCATCGGTATCGACCTGGTGGCGATGTGCGTGAACGACCTGGTCGTCTGCGGCGCCGAGCCACTGTTCTTCCTCGACTACTACGCCACCGGCAAACTGAACGTCGACACCGCAGCCCAGGTAGTGACCGGCATCGGCGCCGGCTGCGAGCTGTCCGGCTGCTCCCTGGTCGGTGGTGAAACCGCCGAGATGCCAGGCATGTACGAAGGCGAGGACTACGACCTGGCCGGCTTCTGTGTCGGCGTTGTGGAAAAAGCCGAGATCATCGACGGTTCGAAAGTCGCCACCGGCGACGCCCTGCTTGCCCTGCCGTCCTCCGGTCCGCACTCCAACGGCTACTCGCTGATCCGCAAGATCATCGAAGTGTCCGGCGCCGACATCGAAAACACCCAGCTCGACGGCAAGCCGTTGACCGACCTGCTGATGGCCCCGACCCGCATCTACGTCAAGCCGCTGCTCAAGCTGATCAAGGACACCGGCGCCGTCAAGGCCATGGCCCACATCACCGGTGGCGGCCTGCTGGACAACATCCCGCGCGTCCTGCCAAAAGGCGCCCAGGCGGTGGTCGACGTGGCGAGCTGGACCCGCCCCGCAGTGTTCGACTGGCTGCAGGAAAAAGGCAACGTCAATGAAACCGAAATGCACCGCGTGCTGAACTGCGGCGTGGGCATGGTCATCTGCGTGGCCCAGGAGCACGTCGAGACCGCCCTGAACGTGTTGCGTGAAGCCGGCGAGCAGCCTTGGGTCATCGGCCACATCGCTGCGGCAGCCGAAGGCGCCGCCCAGGTCGAGCTTAAAAACCTTAAGGCACACTGATGCACGAACGGATGTCTGCAACCTGTGACGTCGTGGTGCTGCTGTCAGGCACCGGCAGCAACTTGCAGGCCCTGATCGACAGCACGCGGACCGGAGACAACCCGGTCCGCATCCGCGCGGTGATTTCCAACCGCGCCGATGCCTACGGCCTGCAACGCGCCAAGGAGGCGGGAATCGAGACCCGCGTCCTGGATCACAAGGCATTCGATGGCCGCGAAGCCTTCGACGCCGCACTGATCGAACAGATCGACGCCTTCAGTCCCCAACTGGTGGTCCTGGCCGGCTTCATGCGCATCCTCAGCGCCGGCTTCGTGCGTCATTACCAGGGCCGGCTGTTCAATATCCATCCTTCGTTGCTACCCAAATACAAAGGGTTGCACACTCACCAGCGCGCACTGGAGGCCGGGGACACGGAGCATGGCTGCTCGGTGCACTTCGTCACCGAGGAACTCGATGGCGGACCACTGGTCGTACAGGCAGTAATACCGGTAGAGTTGCACGACACGCCGCAAAGCCTGGCACAACGGGTCCACGCCCGGGAACACCAGATCTACCCGATGGCCGTGCGTTGGTTTGCCGAAGGACGGCTGACCCTCGACGATCGTGGTGCCTCGCTGGACGGCCAGTTGCTCGCCGCCAGCGGCCATTTGATTCGATACTAGGAGATTTTATGCGTCGCGCCCTGCTCTTCGCCTGCGCCCTGCTTGCCCTGCCTCTGGCACAGGCCGCGGAGCTTCAACCTTTCTCCGCCAGCTACACCGCCGACTGGAAACAATTGCCCATGAGCGGCACTGCCGAGCGCAGCCTGACCAAGGAAGCCAACGGCACCTGGAAGCTGAGCTTCAAGGCATCGATGATGATTGCCGGCCTGACGGAAGAAAGCACCCTGACCCTGGACAAGGACACCCTGCTGCCTCAGTCCTACCACTTCGAGCGCAGCGGCCTGGGCAAGGCCAAGAAGGCCGACCTGGACTTCGACTGGAACACGAAGATGGTCACCGGCACCGATCGCGGCGACGCGGTGAAGCTGCCGCTCAACCGAGGCATGGTGGATAAATCCACCTACCAGCTGGCCTTGCAGCACGATGTGGCCGCCGGCAAGAAGAGCATGAGCTATCAGGTGGTCGATGACGGCGAAGTCGACACCTATGACTTCCGCGTACTGGGCGCCGAAAAAGTCGAAACCAAGGCCGGGCAGATCGACGCGATCAAAGTGGAGCGTGTGCGCGACCCGACACAAAGCAAGCGCATCACCGTACTCTGGTTCGCCAAGGACTGGGATTACCTGCTGGTACGCCTGCAACAGGTCGAGACCGACGGCAAGGAGTACAACATCATGCTCCAGGACGGCACGGTCAACGGCAAGCCAGTCAAAGGCAGCTGATCCGGCTCGATAATCAGGAAGCCCCGCATATGCGGGGCTTCTTTTTGTCCGGGATGACATGCCTTGCGTGCACCTGCTCACGATGGAAGTGGGCTGGCACTCGGTATCGCGGGCAGCCTCTTTCCCCAGGGAGGCAGCTTCGCTGGATGGTTGCCGCGCCAATATGAAACCTTTTTCATGATGCCTCCCTGCGACCGAATGCCGCGCCCGGCCTGGGCTGTACGACCGCTGCGCTTTCCATGAAAACTTCTTAACGGACCGGGGCATTTACTTAGCAGGCTACGCAAACCTATAACAAAGTCCTGCACACGTTTTGCTGCAGATGACAGAGATTGGAGTTTGCAAAGATGACTGTGAAAGTAATTGAACGCGATGATGCCCACATGTCCCACGAAGCCATTGCCGCCGGCATCCGGATCTGGGATGTGCATCAGCAGGATCTGCTGGTGGGGATGTTCCATTCGGAGACAGACGCCCATAGCTACAAGGCGGAGCTGGAGCGCGAGGAAATGCTGCGCTCGCGGGAGACGGCAGAATCCTGAACAACGAAAAACCTGTGGGAGCGAGCGTGCTCGCGATAGCGGAGTGTCAGTCGCCATATGGGGCACTGATAACCACTATTGCGAGCACGCTCGCTCCCACAGGTTTTGTGTTTCAGTTCAACGATATTGCGTCCGGCTCACCACATCAAATCATCCGGAATCTGATACGCCGCGTACGGATCGTCGGCATCCACTTCTTCGGTCTGGGTATTGAGCTGCACAATACGCTTGGGATCGCGCTCCTGGATTTTCAACGCCGCTTCGCGGGGGATCACTTCATAACCGCCGGCATGATGGACGATCGCCAGAGAGCCGCTGCTCAGCTTGTTACGCATCAGGGTGTTGACCGAGATACGCTTGACCTTCTTGTCGTCGACAAAGTTGTAGTAATCATCGGTGGTCAGCTTCGGCAGGCGCGAGACTTCGATCAACTGCTTGATCTGGGCGGCACGGGCCTTCTGCTCGGCCTTTTCCTGTTGCTGGCGATTGAGCTCCTGGTCACGCCGCGCCTTCTCCGCCATGGCCTCCTGGGCCGCGCGCTGCTGGGAGTCGTCCAGTTCGATCTGGCCCTTGTGGGCCAGGCGCTGCTGCTTCTGCTTCTCTTTGCCGACCTGCTTGACCTGCTTTTGGTTGACCAGCCCTGCTTTGAGCAACTGGTCGCGAAGGGAAAGGCTCATGGTGCTTACTCACTTAGGCAACGGCCTCAGCCGCAGCTGGGCAAATTCTTTTCCTGACGTTTGGCTTCGCCCCACAAGGCGTCCAATTCTTCTAGGGTGCAATCTTCCATGGGACGGTGGGTGTCGCGCAATGCCTGTTCGATAAATCGAAAACGCCGCTCGAATTTCCCATTGGCGCCGCGCAGTGCGGTTTCCGGATCGACCTTGAGATGACGGGCCAGGTTCACCACGCTGAACAGCAGGTCGCCGACCTCCTCGCCAATGGCTTGTGGGTCATTGTCGGCCATGGCTTGCAGCACTTCGTCCAGCTCCTCGCGAACCTTGTCCAGCACCGGCAGTGGACCCGGCCAGTCGAAACCGACCTGGCCCGCCCGTTTCTGCAGCTTCGCCGACCGGGATAACGCCGGCAGGGCCGCTGGCACATCGTCGAGCAGTGACAACTGCTCCGGAGCGCAGGCCTTTTCAGCCCGCTCCTCAGCCTTGATCTGCTCCCAGCGATGCTTGACCTGCTCCTCGCTCAGGCGCGGTACATCCAGCGGCGCGTAGAGATCGCCGGTGGGAAATACGTGAGGATGGCGCCGGATCAGCTTGCGGGTGATGCTGTCGACCACACCGGCGAATTCAAAGCGGTTTTCTTCCCGGGCCAGCTGGCTGTAATACACCACCTGGAACAACAGATCGCCCAATTCGCCTTGCAGGTGATCGAAGTCGCCGCGCTCGATGGCATCGGCGACTTCGTAGGCTTCTTCCAAGGTATGGGGAACGATGGTCGCGTAGGTTTGCTTGATGTCCCACGGGCAACCGTACTGGGGGTCCCGCAGACGGTTCATCAAGTGGAGCAGGTCTTCGAGGCTGTACATCAATCCATCCCATCACAAAAAAGTCCTGTGGGAGCAAGCTCGCTCCCACTTTTTCGGACTGCGCTTAACCTGGTGTCCGGTTACGCCGGGTCTCGATGATGTTCGGCAACTGGGAAATCCGCCCCAACAGGCGGCCTAGCGCATCCAGCCCCGGAATCTCGATGGTCAGGGACATCAGTGCGGTGTTGTCTTCCTTGTTCGAACGGGTGTTGACCGCCAACACGTTGATCCGCTCATTGAGCAGCACCTGAGACACGTCACGCAGCAACCCGGAGCGATCGTAGGCGCGAATGATGATGTCCACCGGATAGGTGAGCACGGGCACCGGGCCCCAGCTGACCTGGATGATCCGTTCCGGCTCGCGGCCGGCCAGTTGCAGCACCGAGGCACAGTCCTGGCGGTGAATGCTCACGCCGCGCCCCTGGGTGATGTAGCCGACGATCGCATCCCCCGGCAACGGCTGGCAGCAGCCGGCCATCTGGGTCATCAGGTTGCCGACCCCCTGGATCTGGATATCGCCGCGCTTGCCCGGCTTGTAGCCAGTGGCCTTGCGCGGGATCAGCTCCAGTTGTTCGTTGCCACGCTCCGGCTCCACCAGTTGCTGGGCCAGGTTGACCAGTTGCGCCAGGCGCAGGTCCCCGGCCCCGAGGGCGGCGAACATGTCGTCGGCGGTCTTCATGTTGGCCTTTTCGGCCAGCTTGTCGAAATCCACCTGCGGCAGGCCAAGGCGACTGAGCTCGCGCTCGATCAAGGTCTTGCCGGCGGCGACGTTCTGGTCGCGAGCCTGCAGCTTGAACCAATGGACGATTTTCGCCCGAGCCCGCGACGTGGTGATATAGCCCAGGTTCGGGTTCAGCCAGTCACGGCTCGGCGTGCCGTGCTTGCTGGTGATGATCTCGACCTGTTCACCGGTCTGCAGGCTGTAGTTGAGCGGTACGATCCGCCCGTTGATCTTGGCGCCACGGCAGTTATGGCCGATCTCGGTGTGGACCCGGTAGGCGAAGTCCAGGGGCGTCGCACCCTTGGGCAGGTCGATGGCATGCCCGTCGGGGGTGAAGATGTAAACCCGGTCCGGCTCGATATCCACCCGCAACTGCTCGGCCAGGCCGCCGATATCACCCAGTTCCTCGTGCCACTCCAGGACCTGGCGCAGCCAGGAAATCTTTTCTTCGTAGTGGTTGGAGCCGGACTTGACGTCGGTGCCCTTGTATTTCCAGTGCGCGCAGACACCCAGCTCGGCTTCCTCGTGCATGGCGTGGGTGCGGATCTGCACCTCCAGTACCTTGCCTTCGGGACCGATCACCGCAGTGTGCAGCGAGCGATAGCCGTTTTCCTTGGGGTTGGCGATGTAGTCGTCGAACTCCTTGGGAATGTGTCGCCACAGGGTATGGACGATCCCCAGGGCGGTGTAGCAATCGCGCATTTCCGGAACCAGCACGCGAACGGCGCGAACGTCGTAGATCTGGCTGAATTCCAGCCCTTTGCGCTGCATTTTGCGCCAGATCGAATAGATGTGCTTGGCCCGGCCGCTGATATCGGCTTCCACGCCGGTGGCCTGCAATTCTTCGCGCAGCTGGGTCATCACATCGGTGATGAAACGCTCACGGTCCAGGCGTCGCTCATGCAGCAGCTTGGCGATCTGCTTGTACTGGTCGGGCTCCAGGTAGCGGAAGGACAGATCCTCCAGCTCCCACTTGATGTGACCGATGCCGAGACGGTGGGCCAGGGGGGCATAGATGTCGAACACTTCCCGGGCGACGCGATTGCGCTTCTCGTCGTCGGCGGACTTCACCGCACGAATCGCACAGGTCCGCTCGGCCAGCTTGATCAACGCGACGCGCACGTCGTCGACCATGGCCACGAGCATCTTGCGCAGGTTCTCTACCTGGCCCTGGGTACCCAGGACCATGGAATGGCGCGGACTGAGGCTGGCGCTGATGGCCGCCATGCGCAGCACGCCGTCGATCAGCTTGGCGACCACCGCACCGAAGCGCTGGCTGACCACCGGGAGCGGGATCTGCCCTTCGCGAACGCCGCGGTACAGCACCGCGGCCACGAGGGAATCCTGGTCGAGCTTGAGGTCGGCGAGGATCTCGGCAATCTCCAGGCCCGTATGAAAACTCGAGGTGCCTTCGGACCAGAGGTTCTTCGCCGCATTGTGTTGCTGTTCCGCCTCGCGAGCGAACTCGCAGGCTTGCTTCAAGGCTTCGCGATCCAACGCCATGTCGATGCTGACCGCGTGATCGAGCCAAGCCTCGAGATTGATACTGCCGTCGGTGTTGATCGGCTGGTGTGCTCTCACCTGTACCATCTTTACTTACCTTCCCTATGACGCAGATTCAATGCGTCAACATCGCTGACCTTCGTTGTCCGTGCTTCCGCCCAGGACTGTAGCGGGTTGGCACGAACGGGTCAGTCGGACAAGCCATCCTGGCTCGCTTCAAATAACGCCATGGCCTCGACATGCGCCGTCTGAGGAAACATATCGAGAATCCCGGCACGTTTTAACCGGTAGCCCTGCTTGATCAATTCGACCGTGTCCCGGGCCAAAGTTGCCGGGTTGCACGATACATATACCAACCGTCCGGCGCCCAGGGAGGCCAGCTTGCGCACCACCTCGAAAGCTCCGTCACGGGGTGGGTCCAAGAGTACCGCAGAAAAGCCTTCGCCGATCCATTCGGCACCCGCCAGCGGCTGGGATAAATCGGCCTGAAAAAAGGCAGTGTTATGCAAATTGTTGCTGAGCGCGTTGGCCGCAGCCCGATCCACCATGACCTGCACGCCCTCGACGGCGACGACTTCGCGTACCTGCCTGGCCAGTGGCAAGGCGAAATTGCCCAGGCCACAGAACAGATCCAGCACCCGCTCCTCGGGCCGAGGCGCCAGCCATTGCAAGGCCTGGGCAATCATCGCCTCGTTGATGCCGGCGTTCACCTGGATGAAATCCCCCGGTCGATAGGCCAGCTCCAGGCCCCAGGGATCCAGGCGATAACCCAGGGTCTGGCCGGGCTCCGCCGGTTGCGGCTCGCCCTCTCCATGAAGCCACAACTGGGCCTCATGGAACGCGCAGAAATCCTTGAGGATCGTCAGGTCGGCCTCCGATAGTGGTGCCATGTGCCTTAGCAACACCGCCAGGGACGAGCCGGCGAACAACTCCACATGGCCAAGCGCCTGGGGCTTGCTCAGGCGCCTGAGCATATCCGGCAGGCGGCTCATGATCGGCTGCAAGGGCTGTACCAGCACGGGGCAATCGCCAATGGCAACGATGTCCTGGCTGCCGGCCGCACGCAAACCCACCTCGAGCTTCTTCGCTTTCTGATCCCAGCGCACGGCCACCCGGGCGCGACGTCGATAAGCGAACTCCGGCCCGCTCAGCGGCGCGGCCCACTCCTCGGGTTCGACGCCGGCCACCCGCGACAACTGCTCGGCGAGCATGCGCTGTTTCAGGGCAAGCTGTTCTTCGTGGGGCAAATGCTGGACGCTGCAGCCTCCGCATTGACCGGCGTGGGCACAGGCTGCCGGGCGGCGCAGTTCACTGGTCTGGAACACACGCTCGGTGCGCGCCTCGACCACCTTGCCATGGGCACCGAGCACCCGAGCCTCGACCTCCTCGCCGGCCAGGGCACCGATGACGAACCAGGTACGGCCATCGACAAAGCCGATACCCCGGCCATCGTTGGCCAGGCGTTCGATGCTCAAGCGCTGCTTTTTGCCGGTGGGCACCTGGGGGGCCCGGCTTCCGCCGCTGGGCTGGAAGCGCAGGCCTCTTTCATGCCTGGCCATCAGTTGGGCGCGTCGAAAATGCCGGTGGACAGGTAACGGTCGCCCCGGTCGCAGATGATCGCCACGATCACCGCGTTTTCAACTTCCTTGGACAAGCGCAGCATGCCCGCCACGGCACCGCCCGAAGACACGCCGCAGAAAATACCCTCTTCCCGGGCCAGCCGACGGGTCACGTCCTCGGCCTCACTCTGGGCCATGTCGATGATGCGGTCCACGCGATCGGCCTGGTAGATCTTCGGCAGATATTCCTCGGGCCAGCGACGAATGCCCGGAATGGCCGAGCCCTCCATCGGCTGCAGACCAATGATCTGTACGTCCGGATTCTGTTCCTTGAGGTAGCGCGAAGTGCCCATGATGGTACCGGTGGTGCCCATCGAACTGACGAAATGGGTAATGGTGCCGCCGGTCTGGCGCCAGATCTCGGGGCCGGTGCTGGTGTAGTGGGCCTCGGGGTTGTCGCCGTTGGCGAATTGATCCAGCACCTTGCCACGCCCATCGGCCTGCATGCGCTCGGCCAGGTCCCGGGCGCCTTCCATGCCTTCGTCCTTGGACACCAGGATCAATTCGGCACCGTAGGCGGTCATCGCCGCCTTGCGTTCGGCGCTGGAATTGTCGGGCATGATCAGGATCATCTTGTAGCCCTTGATGGCCGCCGCCATGGCCAAGGCGATACCGGTGTTGCCGGACGTCGCCTCGATCAGGGTGTCGCCGGGCCGGATCTGTCCACGCAGTTCACCCCGGGTGATCATCGACAGCGCCGGCCGATCCTTGACCGAACCCGCCGGGTTGTTCCCTTCAAGCTTGAGTAAAAGCGTGTTGCTGGTGGCGCCAGGCAGGCGCTGCAAACGGACCAGCGGGGTGTTGCCGACGCAATCGGCGATGGTGGGGTACTGCAATGTCATGGCGTATTCGCAATCCGGGCTGCGGGGGCGCCTATCATACCGGCAAACGTTGCCAGGCCATATCACGCAAAGTGTGGTGGTTATGGCTTATGGGAATAAGCGGGTCATGAGATGGAGAGACAGGGCTTGATCCCGCCGGGCTGCGAGCTATCGCCGACCTCGCGAACACGGGGAGGTGAAGCAAGTCTGGCTGGGAACCTCTCCCATGGAACCAGTCCACCTGTCCGCGACTGCCAGACCTATACCTTCTGTACGTCAAATACCCCATCAGCTTTCTGGTGATCCACGGTTTTCACGTCAAAACGACCTTTGTATTTGTTTTTTATCTCGATGGTCTCAAGGGTCAAATCTCCAGTGTTTGCCGCCCCTGAGAAACCGTGGAACGACATCTGTATCCAGATATTATGTTTTTTGATCTCATAGGTACCCGGCGCCGTCAGAGAGCTGAACTGCACGATGACTATACCTTTATCCTCTCCTATAACCCCGACAATGGAGTTATCGGGCTGATCCAGAATATAAACGTCCTCAGTTTTGGTGACCTGCCCATTAAGCGTGATGGTTATTGAGCCTTTCGCATCAAGCCTGGGAGCAGCTTTTATAGCTTTCATCCTTTCTTTGTCGCTCAGGGTGTTCATGTCTTTCTCCTCAGGTAGTTAATAACTCAACGACACCGAGCTTAAAAAACAGAAAAGAAGCCGACACCTGTCAAGATCGACAGTCCCGACCGATGGTCAATAGCGAGCCGAAAGTGACACATGGTCTGGCCGCCCACGGATCATCGCGAGTTTGACCCTGCCCCCAGACGCCAGCGCCGTTTATCGCCGTGGACAATTGCTCGGCAGTACGGATACGAGACGCGCATGAATTTTACGGAGATTGACCGCCCGCAAATCGCTACACTGCGCAGGTATTGCATGCCGGATGCGTGCAAGTTCGATCTGACCGCTGGATGCAGGAGACAAGTGTGCTCAAGAAACTGGGAATCAAAGGCCGCGTACTGTTGCTGACCCTGCTGCCGACCAGCCTGATGGCGCTGGTCCTGGGGGGCTATTTCACCTGGATGCAGCAATCTGACCTGCACGCCCAGTTGCTGCAACGCGGCGAAATGATCGCAGAACAGCTTGCACCATTGGTCGCCCCGGCCATGAGTCGCCAGGAGACCGACCTGCTGGAACGCATCGCCACCCAGTCCCTGGAACAGGCGGACGTGCGTGCGGTGACCTTCCTCGCGCCCGACCGCACACCGCTGGCCCATGCCGGCCCGACCATGCTCAACCGTGCGCCGGAAGGCAACAGCACCCAGTTGCTGCAGCGCACCGGCAACGATGCCACCCGCTATCTGTTGCCGGTATTCGGCAAGCATCGCAACCTGGCCGGCGAACTGATCCCCGAAGAGGCCGACCGCCTGCTGGGCTGGGTCGAACTGGAGCTGTCCCACAGCGGCATGTTGTTGCGCGGCTACCGTAGCCTGTTCGCCAGCCTGCTGCTGATCGCCGCCGGCCTGGGATTGACCGCGCTGCTGGCCCTGCGCATGGGCCGTACCATCAACCGGCCGTTGAGCCAGATCAAGCAAGCCGTGGCACAACTCAAGGACGGTCATCTGGAAACCCGCCTGCCCCCCTTGGGCAGCCAGGAACTGGATGAACTGGCATCGGGCATCAACCGCATGGCGGGCACCCTGCAGAATGCCCAGGAGGAATTGCAGCACAGCATCGACCAGGCCACCGAGGACGTGCGCCAGAACCTGGAGACCATCGAGATCCAGAACATCGAGCTGGACCTGGCCCGCAAGGAAGCCCTGGAGGCGAGCCGGATCAAGTCCGAATTCCTGGCGAACATGAGCCATGAGATCCGTACGCCGCTCAACGGCATCCTGGGCTTCACGCACCTGCTGCAGAAAAGCGAGCTGACCCCGCGCCAGCTCGACTACCTGGGCACTATCGAGAAATCCGCCGACAGCTTGCTGGGCATCATCAACGAGATCCTCGACTTCTCGAAGATCGAGGCCGGCAAGCTGGTGCTCGACAGCATTCCGTTCAACCTGCGCGACCTGTTGCAGGACACCCTGACCATCCTCGCGCCCGCCGCCCACGCCAAACAGCTGGAGCTGGTGAGCCTGGTCTACCGGGACACCCCGCTGTCGCTGGTGGGCGACCCCCTTCGCCTCAAGCAGATCCTCACGAACCTGGTAAGCAATGCCATCAAGTTCACCCGCGAAGGCACCATCGTCGCCCGTGCCATGCTCGAAGACGAGCATGAAGACAGCGTGCAACTGCGCATCAGCATCCAGGACACCGGTATCGGCCTGTCGAGCCAGGACGTACGGGCGCTGTTCCAGGCCTTCAGCCAGGCCGATAACTCATTGTCCCGGCAACCGGGCGGTACCGGCTTGGGCCTGGTGATTTCCAAGCGCCTGGTGGAACAGATGGGCGGCGAAATCGGCGTCGACAGCACACCGGGCGAGGGCTCGGAGTTCTGGATCAGTCTGCGCCTGCCCAAGACCCGTGACGACGCCGAGGACCTGCCCGGCCCACCGTTGCTGAGCCGTCGCGTGGCCCTGCTGGAAAATCACGAACTGGCGCGCCAGGCCCTGCAGCACCAGCTGGAAGACTGTGGCTTGCAAGTCACGCCATTCAATACCCTGGAGAGCCTGACCAACGGCGTGACCATCGCCCACCAGACCGACCAGGCCATCGACCTGGCCGTGCTGGGCATCACCAGCAACGACATGCCGCCGGAACGCCTCAACCAGCATGTCTGGGACCTTGAGCACCTGGGCTGCAAGGTCCTGGTACTGTGCCCTACCACCGAACAGACGCTGTACCACCTCTCGGTGCCCAACCCCCACAGCCAGCTGCAGGCCAAGCCGGCCTGCACCCGCAAGTTGCGTCGCTCTCTGTCCGACCTGATCAACCCGCGCCCGCCCCGCAGCGAACCCAGCGAACCCGTGGCCAGCCGCGCCCCCAAGGTGTTGTGCGTGGACGACAACCCGGCCAACCTGCTGCTGGTGCAAACCCTGCTCGAGGACATGGGGGCCAAGGTGCTGGCGGTGGAAAGTGGCTATGCCGCGGTCAAGGCCGTGCAGAAGGAGACTTTCGATCTGGTCCTGATGGATGTCCAGATGCCCGGCATGGACGGCCGCCAGAGCACCGAGGCGATCCGTCAGTGGGAAAGCGAGCGGCACTGCACGCCACTGCCCATCGTCGCCCTCACCGCCCATGCCATGGCCAACGAGAAACGCGCGTTGCTGCAAAGTGGAATGGACGACTACCTGACCAAGCCCATCAGCGAGCGCCAGCTGGCCCAGGTAGTGCTCAAATGGACTGGCCTGGCCTTGCGCAACCAGACGCCGGAGCGGGGCCATGAAGCCCAGGGCAGCGGCGAGCTGCTGGTGCTGGACCACGAGGAAGGCCTGCGCCTGGCCGCCGGCAAGGCGGACCTGGCGGCGGACATGCTGGCCATGTTGCTGGCTTCCCTGGAGGCCGACCGCGAAGCGATTCGCCAGGCCAACGAAGCCAACGACCACAATGCCCTGATCGAACGGGTGCATCGCCTGCATGGCGCGACACGCTACTGCGGCGTCCCCCAGTTGCGTGCCGCCTGCCAGCGCAGCGAAACCCTGCTCAAGCAACAGGACCCGAAAGCTGCCGCCGCCCTCCAGGATCTGGACAATGCCATCGACCGCCTGGCCAGCGAGGCGCGTGTCAGCGCCTGACCCAGGGCAATAGCCATCGGGACGATTGCGGCTAAGCTGATGCCATTCCAGTGCCAGGAGGCCGCCATGCGCGTAATTTTTTTCAGCAGCCAGACTTATGACCGCGACAGTTTCACCAACGCCCCGCTGCCGGCGGGTATCGAGCTGCAGTTCCAGCCGGCGCGCCTGAACCTGGACACCGTGGCCCTGGCCGAGCGCCACGAGGTGGTCTGTGCGTTCATCAACGATGACCTGAGCGCCCCGGTACTGGAACAACTGGCGGCCGGCGGCACCCGGCTGATCGCCCTGCGCTCGGCCGGCTACAACCATGTCGACCTGCCCGCCGCCAAACGCCTGGGCTTGAGCATCGCCCGGGTACCGGCCTACTCCCCCCATGCCGTGGCCGAACATGCGGTGGCGTTGATTCTGACCCTCAATCGCTGCCTGCACCGCGCCTACAACCGGACCCGAGACGGCAATTTCAGCCTGCATGGCCTGACCGGATTCGACCTGGTGGGCAAGACCGTCGGCGTGATCGGCACCGGGCAGATCGGCGCCACCTTCGCCCGGATCATGGCCGGCTTCGGCTGTCAGTTGCTGGCCCATGACCCCTACCCCAACCCTCAGGTGCAAGCCCTGGGGGCTCGCTACCTGCCCCTGGACGAGCTGCTGGCCCAAGCCTGGATCGTCAGCCTGCACTGCCCGCTGAACGAACAGAGCCGCCATCTGATCAACGCCCAGTCCCTGGCATCGATGCAACGCGGCGCCATGTTGATCAACACCGGACGCGGTGGCCTGGTGGACACACCGGCCTTGATCGAGGCACTGAAGAACGGCCAATTGGGCTATTTGGGGTTGGATGTCTATGAAGAAGAGGCCGATCTATTCTTCATGGACCGCTCCGACCAGCCCTTGCAGGACGATGTGCTGGCACGCCTGCTGACCTTCCCCAACGTGGTGATCACTGCTCACCAGGCCTTTCTCACCCATGAAGCCCTGGCGGCGATTGCCATGACCACCCTGGATAACATCGCAGCGTGGGCGGCCGGCACGCCGAAAAACCTGGTTGAGCGCTAGACCTGAACCGGCCTTCCCCCAGTGGGAGTTTCGTCGGCAGGATTCGTGGTTGACCATCCCAGGCCATGCCCCGTGCTAGCATGTCGCGCCTATTTGGAGGACCCATGGCCGAACACGATTTCCGCTACACCCTGATGAATCCGCACCACACCCTGACTGAAGTCCGCGCCCTGGCGCCGGGCCGATACCAGGTGACCGGCAATGGCGGTTCGATCCAGGCCAACGATGTGCTGCTGGTCACGCTCAAGGGCAGCAAGGACTTGTCCATGCGCCTTACCGTGGACACTGTCCGGCATTTGCTCAAGCCCATGGGCCAGTGGACCGCCATGACCACCGGTCCGGTCTTTGGCGAACTGGCGATCCATACCTGGCAGGTCAACTGCGATCGCTGCGCCAAGGCACTGAGTTTCGAATTTGCCGTGGATGCCAAGCTCGGCAGCAAGGCCCAGAAACCAGCCGCCACCGCACGCATCGCCGAGCTAGGCTGGACCACCCAGGGCGAAAAACACCTGTGCCCCGAATGCCAGGACGCCGCCTGATGAAACATCCGCTTGCCCTCGCGCTGATCGGCGTCGGCCTGATGGGGTGTGCCGCCGAGCCGGTTCGGTTGCAACAGAACCGCAGCTACATCCTGGAATGGATCGGCGAACGCCCGTTGATGGACTACAGCCACCTGACCATCACCCTCGGCGAGGACGGCCGGGCCTATGGCAACGGTGGCTGCAATCACTGGTTCGCGCCTTATACGCTGGAAGGCGAACGCCTGAGCTTCGGCAAGATCGGCAGCACTCGCAAACTCTGCGGCCCGGCGTTGATGGAGCAGGAAGCGCGCTTCTTGCAGGCATTGGAAAAGGTCGAGCGCTGGGACATTTCCCCCATCGAGCAGATCCGTTTCTGGCCGGCCCAGGGCAAGCCGCTGCGCTGGTGGCTCGAAGAAGGCTGAGTCCTTCAGGCGAAGATCCTGGATCCGGCATGGATCCCCTGTGGCGAGGGGATCCCACCTGTCAAAACAAGTTATTTGAACGCCTGCAACGCCTCAAGCTTCGCCATCACCCCCGCCGCCGTCTGTTCCCCCAGCAACTGCTCGCGCACCTTGCCCTGGTTGTCGATGATGTAGGTCACCGGCAGCCCCTCGCTGCGGGGCAGGTCGAAGATCTCGGCCGGATCTCGGGCCAGCACGGTGAAACGGATGCCCATCTTCTCGCTGGCGCTCTTGAGTTCCTCGCCCTGCACCTGATCGAAATTGACCCCGAACACGCCGATGCCGCGCCCCTTGAGCTGCTCGGACAAGGCGTTGAACTCAGGAATTTCGGTGCGGCACGGTGCGCACCATTCGGCCCAGTAGTTGACCACCAGCCATTGCTTGTCCAGCCGCTGCGAGGCAATGGCCTGGCCGTTCTGGTCCACACCATAGTCATTGCCGCAACCGGCGAGCAATAAAGAGCCCATCAATGCCAATGCCGCCGTCAGTCGCCTTGTCATGTGCTGTCCTTGTATGAATGTGAATGCCTGGCACCTGCGCAGGATGCCTGGCACCTCGTGGCACAGTAGAATAGCCGCCACCTTACGCAAGATGCGACCCGCTCATGACCGACCTGACGCTTTATCACAACCCGCGCTGTTCGAAATCCCGTGGTGCCCTGCAACTGCTGGAGGACCGAGGCCTCGCGCCCAGCGTGGTTCATTATCTGGAAACCCCGCTCGACGCCACGCAGCTGGAGCGCCTGCTGGGCAAGCTCGGTATCACCGCCCGACAACTGCTGCGCACTGGCGAGGAGCAATACGCGGCCCTGAACCTGGCCGATCCAGGCCTGAGCGAAGCCCAGCTGATCGCCGCGATGGCCGCGCACCCGAAACTCATGGAGCGCCCGATTCTCGAAGTCGGTGACAAGGCCGTCATCGGCCGGCCACCGGAAAAGATCCTGGAGATCCTGCCGTGAGCACGCCGTACATCCTGGTGCTGTATTACAGCCGCGGTGGCGCCACCAACGAAATGGCCCGGCAGATCGCCCGCGGCGTCGAGCAGGCCGGTCTGGAAGCCAGGCTGCGTACGGTGCCGGCAGTGTCCACCGAGTGCGAAGCGGTGTCCCCGGAAATTCCCGGCCAGGGCCCACTGTACGCCACCCTCGATGACCTGAAGCACTGCGCCGGCCTGGCCCTCGGCAGTCCGACCCGTTTCGGCAACATGGCCGCACCGCTCAAGTATTTTCTCGACGGCACCAGCAACCTGTGGCTGACCGGCGCACTGGTGGGCAAACCGGCCGGGGTGTTCACCTCCACCGCCAGTCTGCATGGCGGCCAGGAAACCACTCTGTTGTCGATGATGCTGCCGCTGCTGCACCACGGCATGCTGATCACCGGCCTGCCCTACAGCGAATCGGCACTGATCGACACCCAGGGCGGCGGTACCCCCTACGGGCCGAGCCATCATGCGGGCGCCGACGGTAAAAGCGGCTTGAACGAACACGAAGTGACCCTGTGCCGGGCCCTGGGTTCGCGCCTGGCGAAAACCGCGCAACTGTTGGAGAACGGCCGTGGCTAAGAAGCCCAAGACCCTGCCGCCGATCCAGTGGCTGGAACCACGCGTGCGCGTCGCCCGCGCCGTGAGCCTGCTGTGCTTTTTCGGCCTGGTGGGGCTGCTCTGCGTGTACTACCTGCTCATCGCCGACCTGCACGGCGCCCGGCCCTGGGTGATCCTGCTGATCGAGCTGGTGCCGCTGCTGATCCTGGCGCCGGGCATGATCATGGGCAGCGCCCGTGGCCACTCCTGGATGTGCTTTGTGGTGAACCTGTATTTCATCAAGGGTGCGCTGGCGGCCTATGACCCGAACCGGCAGTGGTTCGGCGTGCTGGAAATGGCCGCGAGCGTGGCGGTGTTCTGCTCGGCCTTGCTGTATGTGCGCTGGCGGTTCCAGTTGAACCGGCGCTTGGCTGGTGAGGGAGATATCCCCGTCGCCTGATGAACCGCTATCGCGAGCAAGCTCGCTCCCACAGGGTGTCACTGAGTCATTGTGGGAGCGAGCCTGCTCGCGATGGCCGCCATGCGGTCTCAATGATTCACGGTATAGGCCAGCATCATCGAGATCTGGCTCATGGGCCTGCCGCCACTCTCCTCATGCCACCGGTTGAAGGCATTCTGCACCGTCGCCAGATCCCGCAGGCTGGTGGGAACCTTGTCGATGATGTCCTGGGCATTGAGGGCGGCCACCACGTCGTAGCTGGGCACGAAAGTGTCCTTGCCCATCATCCGCAGGAAGCGCGGCGCCGACAGGCCGCCCAACTGATGGCCGTGTTTTTTCAGGTAGGTCCACAGGCCGACGATGTCAGTCACCGGCCAGTCGGCAACCAGCGCGCCAAAGCTGCCCTTTTCATGGGCCACGTCCAGAATCAGCTGCGCATTGCGCGGCACGCTCTTGAGCTTGCCCAGGTGCCGGATGATCCTTGCGTCCTGCATCAGCCGCTCCAGGTGCTCAGCGCTCATCAGCACGACCTTTTCCGGGTCGAACCCGAAGAACACCTCTTCGAATGCCGGCCACTTGGCATCCACGAGGCTGTGCTTGAGCCCGGCGCGAAAGACCCGCAGCGCCAGGGTCGACAGGTAGCGATCGTCGCTGATCTTGCGCAGTTGCGCCGGGGTCTTGGGCACCGGCAGGTGAGCCTCCAGTTCAGTCGTCGAACCGAAGCGGTTCAGACAATACTCGTGCAGCCACTTGTAGTCGCGCATGCCCTCTCCTGGGGTCTGGAATGAAAACGGCGCCAGTGGCCTTCATAGCCACTGGCGCCGTGAATAGAGCGGTTGGCACCGTCAGAGGTTCACCACGTTGACGAACCGCGGCGTGGCGTTTTCGTCGATGCGCAGGTTGGTGAAATCGAACAGGTTGCGGTCGGCCAATTGCGATGGAACGACGTTCTGCAGGCCGCGGAAAATGCTCTCGGTACGGCCCGGGGTCTTGCGTTCCCACTCCTGGAGCATCTCCTTGACCACCTGGCGCTGCAGGTTCTCCTGGGAGCCGCACAGGTTGCAGGGGATGATGGGGAATTGCTTGAAATCCGAATAGGCCTGGATGTCCTTTTCGCTGCAATAGGCCAGCGGACGGATCACCACGTTGCGCCCGTCGTCGGCCCGCAGCTTGGGCGGCATGGCCTTGAGCGTTCCGTTGTAGAACATGTTCAGGAAGAAGGTCTCGACGATGTCATCGCGGTGATGACCCAGGGCCATCTTGGTTGCACCGATCTGGTCGGCGAAGGTGTAGAGCGTACCGCGACGCAGGCGTGAACACAGCGAGCAGGTGGTCTTGCCTTCGGGGACCAGCTCCTTGACCACCGAGTAGGTGTCCTTCTCGACGATGTGGTATTCCACGCCGAGGGACTCCAGGTAGGCCGGCAGCACATGCTCGGGGAAACCGGGCTGCTTCTGGTCCATGTTCACCGCGACGATGTCGAATTTGATCGGCGCAACCTTCTGCAAATGCATCAGGACATCCAGCAGGGTGTAGCTGTCCTTGCCGCCGGACAGGCAGACCATGACCTTGTCGCCATCCTCGATCATGTTGAAATCGGCGACCGCCTCACCGGCCAGGCGGCGCAGGCGCTTTTGCAGTTTGTTCTGGTTGACCGTAAGAGTGCCCATGACGCGAAATCCGTGAGGTGTGACGAAAGGCCGGCATTTTACGCAAAAAACCCACTTTCAGCGAAGACCCATGATGAACGCTGATTGTGGCGAGGGAATTTTCCCTGCTGGAGTGCGAAGCGCCCCGCTCCACTGGCTTCCCAGCCTGACACTGCAGATGAGGGGAGCTGTTGCATGGTCCAGCGGGATAAGTCCCCTGGCCACGGGTAAGCCCCGCCTACCGCACCGGCGCAAGACTCATCGGCGATTAATAGACTTTTCTACAGCGCGATTTGCTCTAAGCCCCTAGTCCCACTAGGGATAACTCCTTTCTATACTGCGTCATAAGGTCGCACACATATTCAGACCTTTACTTACTTGGCCATTTGGCCCGTAGGCGCTCCGTTGGGGGGCGATGGCAATAACAAAGGAGTGACTGACTATGATCCATCATGTCGTGGGGCTCTTTACCCACCCTGATCAAGAATGGAAGGAAATCCGTGGCGATCAGGAGGAAAGCATCAGCCACATGTACCTCACCCATACGCTGATTCTCGCGGCCATCCCCGCAGTATCGGCGTTTATCGGCACCACGCAGGTGGGATGGGTCATCGGCAATCGCCCACCGGTGATGCTTACCCAGGAAAGCGCGCTATGGATGACCATCATGTCGTACCTCGCCATGTTGGGTGGGGTGGCTGTGATGGGTGCCTTCATCCACTGGATGGCCCGTACCTATGACGCCAATCCGAGCCTGGCCCGTTGCGTCGCGTTCGCCACCTATACCGCGACACCGTTGTTCATCGGCGGGCTGGCGGCGCTCTACCCGCACATGTGGCTGGGGATGATCGTCGGCACGGCAGCGATCTGCTACACGGTCTACCTGTTGTACGTGGGCCTGCCCACCTTCATGAACATTCCCCAGGACGAAGGGTTCCTGTTTTCCAGCTCGGTGCTCGCCGTCGGCCTGGTGGTGCTGGTCGCGATCATGGCGTTCACGGTCATTGTCTGGGGGCTGGGCGTCGGCCCGGTCTACACCAACTGAACTCCAAGGCTCACCTATAAAAACAGGATCTGCCAATACAGGCCGCCGCAAGGCGGCCTTCCTGTGCCTGGAACAGCCAAGACGACCATTGGGCGCCCGGGCGATTCGCAATGGCCGGCGCTTGCGGCATACTCGGGGTTCTGGAGACCCGTAAAGCATGCTCGAGCAACTCAATACCCGCGTCGAAGAGTGTTACCAACAAGCCGAAGCCTTTTTCAAACGTTCCTTCAAACGCCCCGTAGTCAGCTTCAAATTGCGTGGCCAGAAAGCCGGTGTCGCGCATCTGCACGAGAACCTGCTGCGCTTCAACCCGCAGTTGTACCGGGAAAACGCCGAGGATTTCCTCAAGCAGACTGTCGCCCACGAAGTCGCGCACCTGATCGCCCATCAATTGTTCGGCGAACGCATCCAGCCCCACGGCGAGGAATGGCAACTGATCATGCGCGGGGTCTACGAACTGCCGCCCAATCGTTGCCACACCTACGAAATCAAGCGTCGCAGCGTGACCCGCTACATCTACAAATGCCCCTGCGACGGCAGCGACTTCCCGTTTTCGGCCCAGCGCCATCGCCTGGTGCGCCAGGGGCGGCGATACTTGTGCCGCAGCTGCCGCAATACCCTGGTGTTCAGTGGGGAAACGCGGGTGGAGTAATGCTCTTGTGGTGTGGGCCGGCCTCATCGCGAGCAGGCTCGCTCCCACAGGATCCGTGAATGCCAAAGATCCAGTGTGGGAGCGAACTTGCTCGCGATGGCGGCCTTGCCGCCCTACAAAACCACCCCGCTCCTGCGCAATTCGGCAATCCGCCCAGCACTGAACCCCAACGCCCCCAACACCTGATCCGTATGCGCCCCCAGCCCCACGCCAACATGTCGAGGTTCGGGCAGGCCATCTGAAAACCTCAACGGACAGGCCATCTGAGCCTGGCTCGAACCATCCCCTCGGGGCACCTGTTTCACCAGCTCCCGAGCCTGTAACTGCGGATGCCGGACAGCTTCCGCCAGGCTCAGCACCGGCTCGACGCAAGCATCGACCCTAGCAAACAAGCCGCACAGCTCGGCAAAATCATGCTTCTGGAACTCGGTCTGCAGTGCCTGCTTAAGGGCGTATTGCTCTTCAGGCTTGGGCGACAGTCCCTGGGCCGCCAGTTCCGGTCGCCCCAAGGCCTCACACAGTGCCTGCATGAAGGCCGGTTCCAGGCTGCCCACCGACATCCAGCGGCCATCCCGCGTGCGGTAATAATCGTAGAAGCTGCCGCCGTTGAGCAATTGGTCCTCCCTGCCCGGTTCGACACCACAGGCCAGGTAACCGGCGCCTGCCAGCGCGTTCAGGCTGAAGACACAATCGCTCATGCTTACATCCAGATGCTGGCCCTGTCCGCTCTGTTGCCGGGCAATCACCGCCGCCAGCAGCCCGATCACCCCATGCAACGAACCGCCGGCAATGTCCGCCGCCTGGATACCCAAAGGCAGCGGGCCGCTATCGGCACGGCCGGTATGGCTGGCAAGCCCCGTCAGGGCCAGGTAGTTGATGTCATGGCCGGCGCGGTCCCTGTAGGGCCCGGTCTGGCCATAGCCGGTAATCGACACGTAGATCAGCCGTGGATTGATCGCTTTCAGGGTTTCATATCCCAACCCCAGCCGCTCCATCACCCCGGGCCGGAACTGCTCCAGCACGATGTCGTACTCGCCAAGCAGTTGCCCGATGACCTCTCGTGCCGCGGGCTGCTTGAGGTCCAGGGCCAGGCTGCGCTTGTTGCGATTGAGGTAGGCATGACTGGCCGACATCCCCTGGTCATGTGGCGGCAGGTTGCGCACCAGGTCCGGGCGGGTCGGCGATTCGATACGCAACACCTCTGCCCCCATGTCCGCCAGTAACAGTGAAGCGAACGGACCAGGCAACAGAGTCGAGAAATCCAGGACCTTGAGCGACGCCAACGGGCCTTGCATGGGTGACCTCCAGTGACTGAACGCTGAAAGACTAGGCAGGGGTTGGCGATGGGGCAATCACTGGATTCGTCACTTTGAATGACGATTGTGCTCACGGCCGACAGGGATCTCTTGGGGCAAGGGAACCCATCCGCTCACCACAAAACAAGTTCTTGCCCGAACAATCCAGCGCAATAAAAAACCCGCCGAAGCGGGTTTAATGAGATGGTCAGCCTGACCGAGAAGCCCTGCAGGTTTACGCTTGCAGGGCTTTTCTCGTTTTCGGCGGAGGATCTCTCATGAACACGATGACGCTTCTCGGCATCGACATTGGTAAACACAGTTTCCATCTGCACGGCCAGGACGCCAAAGGTCATCAGGTTTTGCGCAAGAAAACCAGCCGCAGCCAATTGCTCGGCACATTGGCCCAACTGCCGGCCTGCACGGT
>NZ_FPKK01000019.1:0-93725 GCF_900119645.1 Pseudomonas sp. NFACC43 | reverse complement strand
CACTCCAATGTCGTCGCGTGTGCGCTAGCAAACAAACTGGCGCGAATCGTGTGGGCGGTACTGGCCAAAGGCGGCCAGTACGACCCACATCCGAACGCTTGAATGCACAGCGTTACCACCGGCTTTTGCGACGTCACTGACTGATGACAGTAAACGGCAAACGGCCCGACTGAGAACCTGGCAATAAAATCAGCTTTAGAAGCTGAGGGTTTTTTCAGGACAGTCGGGAGCGGCTACTCATCGAGGGCCGAGCGTTGTTGCAGCAACGCTCACAACGAGCCCGGATACATTAGCGCAAGCCAGCTTTACCGAAAACAGCCCATGAGGTTGCAGGAGAAGGGCTGACCATACATTTTATCGCCTGTAAAACAGCCTTGGCTACTTACTGGACTGACGCGCCTGGGCGGCCTTGGCCGCACGCAAGCGGCGGATCTCTTTCGGATCTGCCAGCAATGGTCGATAGATTTCGAGCCGATCGCCTGCCTGCACCACCTGGCGTTCCGGATCGGCAACCACCTTGCCGAAGATACCGACCGGACAGGTCGCCAGGTCCAGTCCGGCAAACGCCTGGGCCATGCCCGATGTTTCCAGCGCGGTGCGCACCGTGGTCCCCTCCGGCACGGCAAAGCCCCGCAGGACCTGACGCTCGGCGGTGGCATACACCACTTCTATCTCGATCAACGCTTGAGCTCTGCGTTCTGCTTGGCGCGCTGGCAGAACGCATCGACCAGGGTGTTGGCCGCCTGATTGAACAACGGCCCCAGCGTGGCCCGCACCAGCGGCCCCGCATAGTCGAACGAGAGATCCAGGCTGATCTTGCAGGCCTTGTCACCCAACGGCTTGAACACCCAGATGCCATGGAGCTGATTGAAAGGCCCCTCTTCCAGGTTCATTTCAATGGATTGTCCCGGCACCAGGGTATTGCGCGTGACGAAATGCTGGCTCAGCCCGCCCTTGGCGACATTGAGGCTGGCGCGCATGTGGGTTTCGGAGCTTTCAAGCACCTCGGCCGATGAGCACCAGGGCAAGAACTGCGGGTAGCTCGCCACATCGTTGACCAGGTCGTACAGCGCCTGCGCCGGGTAGGGCAGCAAGGCCGAGCGTTGAATATGTGTCGTCATGTAAGCGTCACTTCCACAGCTGGGCGGCAAACACTACGAGGATGCCGATGGGCGCCACGTAGCGCATCAGGAACAGGCTCGCGGCGAACAGCACCGGGCTGCGCAGCGACAACTCATCGCGTACGGCTTCACGCCCCATGATCCACCCTGCAAACACTACGAAACACAAGCCTCCCAGTGGCAGCATGATCCGCGAGGTGAAGAAATCAATCACACCGAAGAAATCCAGCCCTCCGGTCGCTCCCCATTGATAGAGGCGGAACAGCCCGTCTTCGTTCACGAAAAACTTGGCCTGCTTCCATATATTGAAGGAAAACACCGTGCCCAGGCCAACGAACCAGCAGGTGAAGGCCAGCCAGAAAGTCACCCAGGCACGACTGAGACGGGTCCGCTCAACCAGGTAAGCCACCATCGGTTCCAGCAGGGAAATAGCCGAGCTCCAGGCAGCGATGGCCACCAGGACAAAGAACACCACCCCCATCAACTGGCCGAACGCCATGCTGCCGAAGGCAAAGGGCAGGCTGACAAACATCAGTCCCGGCCCTTCGCTGGGGTTCAGGCCCGCCGCGAACACGATCGGAAACAACGCCACACCGGCCAGCAACGAGACAAAGGTGTCCAGCAGCGCGACCCCGACCACCGTCCTGGTAAGGGAGGCGTTCTTGGGCATGTAGGCGCCATAGATCATGATGGAGCCAACCCCCACGCTCAGAGAGAAAAACGCATGCCCCATGGCTGGCAGCAAGCCGTCCATGACCTTCTCCGGAGAGAAATCGAACATGAAGTGCAGGCCTTCCGTGAAGTGCCCGGTGGTCATGCTGTACCCCAGCAGCACCAGGATCATCACGAACAGCAAGGGCATCATGATCCGCAGGCTGCGTTCCAGCCCCGCAACCACGCCCCGGGCGATCACCACCGCCGAGAGGACCATGAAAATCGTGTGCCAGAGGGTCAGTCTCCAGGGGTCGGCAATCACATTGCCGAAGTAGGCGCCCACCTGATCGGGCGGCAAGCCCTGGAAGTCACCCCGCCCCATGTTAATGATGTAGTCCAGCGACCAGCCGCCCACCACACTGTAGAACGACAGGATCAGCAGCGCCGTGATCATCCCGGCGAAGGCACCCCAGGACCACTTGGCCGAGTGCCCCGCCGTCACCGCCAACACCTTCAAGGCGTTGGCCGGGCTCTGCCGGGCGCGACGACCGATGAGGGTCTCGGCCAGCATCACCGGCGCGCCGATGAGCGCGATGCAGGCCAGGAACATCAGTACGAAGGCTCCGCCACCGTAGACGCCGACCATGTAGGGGAATTTCCAGATACTACCCAACCCCACGGCCGAACCGGTGGCGGCGAGTATGAAGACCCAGCGGCTAGCCCAACTGCCGTGGACAGAGACCTTGTCTGTCGACATCGTTATCACGCCCAAGCGTTCAAAAAAGAGGCCGCATTGTCCGGGATTCACTCAACGTGCTCAAGCGTGCTGCTTCACCGTAGCCGACACGCACGCAACTGCCTATAATGCCGCCCCTATGGCTAAACAGAAGAAACACCCCACAGGGACCATCGCGCAAAATAAAAAGGCGCGACACGACTACTTCATCGAACAACGTTTCGAGGCCGGCATGGTCCTGGCCGGTTGGGAAGTAAAGAGCCTGCGCGCGGGCAAGGCGCAACTGGTCGACAGCTACGTGCTGCTCAAGGACGGCGAGGCCTGGCTGCTGGGCAGTCATATCACCCCGCTGACCACCGCCAGCACCCACGTGATCGCCGACCCGGTGCGCACCCGCAAATTGCTGCTCAACAAGCGCGAGCTGGAAAAACTCTTCGCTGCCGTACAGCAGAAGGGTTACGCCTGTGTCTGCACGTCGTTCTACTGGAGCAAGCACCTGGTCAAGTGCGAGATCGCACTGGGCAAGGGCAAGAAGGAATACGACAAGCGCGACACCGAGCGCGAGCGCGATGCCGGGCGCGAGCTGCAGCGCGCCGTGCGCAACAAGGGCAAGGAAGACTAGCCTTCGCGAGATTGCATGTGGGAGCGAGTCTGCTCGCGACTGCAGTGGATCAGTAAACATTGTTTTGACTGACACACCGCATTCGCGCGCAGGCTCGCTCCGACAGGTTTCATCACTATATTCCCTTGCGCCGTTCCGCCCGCGCCACCCGCTGCGCTTCCTGACGCACTTCGTCCAGCACTTCCTGCACATACAGAATATGTCGGCTGGACACTTCTCGCGCTTGCTCGGCGTGCCCGTCCATGATCGCCTGATACAACTCACGATGCTGGCTGATCAGCATGTCGCGGGTTTCGCTGCGCTGCTTGTACATGCCACCGATGTTGGTCACCACGTTGCGCTTGAGCAGATCGAACAGTCCACGGATGGTGTGCAGCAACACCGCGTTATGACTGGCCTCGGCGATTGCCAGGTGGAAACGCGCATCCGCCGCGCCCTCCTCCGCTCGACTCACTTCGTCGTGGCGAGCATAGCAATCCTGCAACTCACCGAACGCCGCCGTCAGCCGCTCGCGGTCCACCTCCGTGGCCCGCAACGCGGCGTAATAGGCACAGGAGGCCTCCAAGGTGTGACGAAACTCCAGCAGGTCCCGTTGCGCCTCGGGGTTGCTTTCCAACAGCAGCAACAAAGGGTCGCTGAAGGTCGAACCCAGCGACTCCACCACATAATTGCCACCGCCCTGGCGACTGACCAGCAGTCCCTTGGCGACCAGTTTCTGGATCGCCTCGCGCAACGAAGGGCGTGATACGCCGAACTGATCGGCCAGGGTCCGCTCGGCCGGCAGCCGTTCGCCCGCTTTCAGCGTGCCTTCAAGGATCATTCCTTCAAGCCGCTCGACAATATCGTCAGACAAACGGCGCTGACGAATCTGATCAAACCCCATAACTCGATTCTCCACGGTCCCGACGGCTCGCCGGGCTCTCTATTCTGGCCTATCCGGGCCTCGACCACACCCACCAGACGCCATCGGCCCGAGCGGAGCAGATGCGATCTGCACCGCTTATTCGACGAAAGTTTTGTGGGCGGCAAATTGACACACGACAACCAAGGCTTTTACCCTAGCCAACAGCGCTTGTAAATTGGTCTTACCAATTATCCAAAACCGCTGACCAGTGCCTGACCAACAACAATTAGGGGCCCACCCACCATGCAAACCTGGCAACAGCTCTACAGTCCGCTCGGCAGTCTCGGCTTGTCCGCTCTCGCGGCCGTCATTCCCATCGTTTTCTTCTTCCTGGCCCTGGCGGTGTTTCGCCTCAAGGGACATGTGGCCGGCAGCATCACCCTGGCCCTGGCGATTGCCGTAGCGATCCTTGCCTTCCAGATGCCGGTGGACATGGCGCTCGCCGCCGCCGGCTATGGTTTCGCGTACGGCTTGTGGCCGATCGCCTGGATCATCGTCGCCGCCGTGTTCCTCTACAAACTGACGGTCAAGAGCGGCCAGTTCGAGGTCATCCGCAGCTCGGTGCTGTCGATCACCGATGACCAACGCCTTCAAGTGCTGCTGATCGGCTTCTGCTTCGGCGCATTCCTGGAAGGTGCCGCCGGCTTCGGCGCACCGGTCGCCATCACTGCCGCCTTGCTGGTGGGCCTGGGCTTCAACCCGCTGTATGCCGCCGGCCTGTGCCTGATCGCCAACACTGCGCCCGTCGCGTTCGGCGCGCTGGGCATCCCGATCATCGTGGCCGGCCAGGTCACCGGGATCGATGCTTTCAAGATCGGCGCCATGACCGGTCGCCAACTGCCATTGCTGTCGCTGTTCGTGCCGTTCTGGCTGGTGTTCATGATGGATGGCCTGCGCGGCGTCCGGGAAACCTGGCCGGCGGCGCTGGTGGCGGGCTTGAGCTTCGCCATCACCCAGTACTTCACCTCCAACTTCATCGGCCCGGAACTGCCAGACATCACCTCGGCCCTGGCCAGCCTGATTTCCCTGACGCTGTTCCTGAAAGTCTGGCAACCCAAGCGCACCGCAGGCGCCCAGATCGCCGGCACCAGCGTCGGTGCGGCCGTTGCCAGCGTCGGCGGCTTCGGCCAGCCTCGCAGCACAGTCGCTTCCCCCTACAGTCTGGGCGAAATCATCAAGGCCTGGTCGCCCTTCCTGATCCTCACCGTTCTGGTCACGATCTGGACCCTGAAACCGTTCAAGGCGATGTTCGCCGCGGGCGGCTCGATGTACGGCTGGGTGTTCAACTTCGCCATCCCGCACCTGGACAAGATGGTGGTCAAGGTCGCGCCCATCGTGGTCACCCCCACCGCCATTCCCGCCGTGTTCAAGCTCGATCCGATTTCCGCCACCGGCACCGCGATTTTCTTCTCGGCGCTCATCTCCATGCTGGTGCTGAAAATCAATTTCAAAACTGGTCTGACCACTTTTAAAGAGACGTTCTTCGAGCTGCGCTGGCCGATCCTGTCCATCGGCATGGTGCTGGCGTTCGCCTTCGTCACCAACTACTCGGGCATGTCCTCCACCATGGCCCTGGTGCTGGCCGGTACCGGCGCGGCGTTCCCGTTCTTTTCGCCGTTCCTGGGCTGGCTGGGCGTGTTCCTGACCGGTTCCGATACTTCCTCCAACGCGCTGTTCAGTTCGTTGCAAGCCACCACCGCTCACCAGATCGGCGTCAACGACACCCTGTTGGTGGCGGCCAACACCAGCGGCGGCGTGACCGGCAAGATGATCTCGCCGCAATCGATCGCAGTGGCCTGCGCAGCAACCGGGCTGGTAGGCAAGGAGTCGGACCTGTTCCGTTTCACCCTCAAACACAGCCTATTCTTTGCAACGATCGTCGGCTTGATCACCTTGGCCCAGGCCTACTGGTTCACCGGCATGCTGGTGCACTGATCAAGACAGGCAACACTGAAAGAACCGACGCCGAACCACGATTCGGCGTTTGCTATCGATAACCGGGTCTGCAAGGCTGCTGAAAGATATCCCCTCTATATTCAGCAGCCTCAGCGGACGGATAACCGGGACCACCCGGAGACACGCCTGATGAGCGAGCTTTTTTACAACGCCGTGCCGAACGCGACCCGTGTCGCCCCGCCATTGCCCGAACCCCGGCAGTACCCCAGCGAGAAACCGCAACGGGTCTACCTCTTCGGGACCTGCGTGGTGGACCTGTTCTATCCCGAAGCCGGGATGGACGCGATTCACCTGCTGGAGCGTGAAGGCATCCGGGTGGAGTACCCGCAAGGGCAGACCTGTTGCGGGCAACCGGCCTACACCTCGGGATACACCGAGCAGGCCCGGACGGTGGCGCGAGCGCAGCTGGCCCTGTTTGCCGAAGACTGTCCGGTAGTGGTGCCATCGGGATCCTGCGCCGGCATGATCCGCGAGCACTACGCCGATCTGTTCAAGGACGAGCCCGACACGCTCCGGCAGATCCAGGCCCTGGCCGCACGGACTTATGAGCTGGCGGAGTTCCTGCTGTTCGTCTGCAAGGTGCAGCTCAAGGACAGCGGGCAGCCGACGAAGGTCGCGTTGCACACGTCCTGCTCGGCACGACGGGAAATGAACACCCACCTGCACGGCCGGGCGTTGTTGGCGCAGTTGTGCAACGTGGAACGAGTCGAACACAGCCACGAAAGTGAATGCTGTGGTTTTGGTGGGACCTTCAGCGTTCGCATGCCGGATATTTCCGGAGCAATGGTGGCCGACAAGACCCGGGCGCTGAAGGAATCCGGCGCGCATCAGGTCGTCAGTGCCGACTGCGGTTGCCTGATGAACATCAACGGCGCGTTGGAAAAACAGCAGGAGGCGCTGCGCGGCCAACACTTGGCAAGCTTCCTCTGGCAGCGTACCGGAGGTGTGGCATGAGCACGCCGACGCTGATTCCCACCGTTGAGGTGTCGGAAGATTTTCGCGCCCGGGCCCACAAGGCCCTGGACGACACGCAACTGCGAAACAACTTTCGCAGTGCGATGGATTCACTGATGACCAAGCGGGCGACGTCCTTCAGCGACGCCCACGAAAGGGAACACCTGCGGGTGCTGGGCAATGCGGTCCGCGCCCGTGCGTTATCGAAGCTGCCCGACCTGCTCGAGCAGCTTGAAAGCAACCTGACCCGCAACGGTGTGAAAGTACACTGGGCGGAAACGGTGGACGAAGCCAATGGCATCGTCCTTTCGATCATCCGCGCTCACGAGGCGCGGCAAGTGATCAAGGGCAAATCGATGGTCAGCGAAGAGATGGAGATGAACCATGTCCTCGCGGCTCAAGGCATTGAATGCCTGGAATCGGACATGGGCGAGTTCATCGTCCAACTCGATCACGAGAAGCCTTCACACATCATTATGCCGGCGATCCACAAGAATGCCGGTCAGGTCGCGTCCTTGTTCCACGACAAACTCGGCGTGGAGTACACCAAGGACGTCGACCAGCTCATCCAGATCGGCCGCAGGGTCTTGCGGCAGAAATTCTTCGAGGCCGACATCGGCGTCTCGGGCGTCAACTTCGCCGTCGCCGAGACCGGTACGCTGCTGCTGGTGGAAAACGAGGGGAATGGACGGATGTCCACCACCGTGCCACCGGTGCACATTGCCGTGACCGGCATCGAGAAAGTGGTGGAAAACCTGCGGGACGTGGTGCCGCTGCTGTCGCTGCTGACCCGCTCCGCCCTCGGCCAGCCCATCACCACCTACGTCAACATGATCTCCGGCCCGCGCAAGGCCCAGGAGCTGGACGGCCCCCAGGAAGTCCACCTGGTGCTGCTGGACAACGGACGCAGCCAGGCCTTTGCCGACAGCGAACTGCGCCAGACCCTGAACTGCATCCGCTGCGGCGCCTGTATGAACCATTGCCCGGTCTATACCCGAATCGGCGGCCACGCCTATGGCGAGGTTTACCCAGGGCCTATCGGAAAAATCATCACGCCCCACATGGTCGGCCTCGCCAAGGTGCCGGACCACCCGAGCGCCTCCTCGCTGTGCGGCGCCTGTGGCGAAGTGTGCCCGGTGAAGATCCCGATTCCGGCCTTGCTGCGCCGGCTGCGGGAAGAGAACGTCAAGGCACCGGACAGCCCCCACCAGGTGATGCGCGGCCAGGGCAGCAAATATTCGCCCAGGGAACGGTTCATCTGGAATGCCTGGGCCCGGCTCAACAGCTCGCCGCGGCTGTACCGGCTGTTCGCCTACCTCGCCACGCGCCTGCGCGCCCTGACGCCCCGCAACGTCGGTCCATGGACCCAGAACCACAGCGCCCCCAAACCCGCCGCCCGCTCATTGCATGACCTGGCCCGCGAACACCTGAACCCGCAGGGAGACCGTCGATGAGCGCCAAGCAGAATATTCTCGCCAAGCTGCGCAAAAGCCTGACCGGCACCACGCCGGTTGCCGACAACTTCGATGTCGAGCTGGTGACCCAGACCTATCGCTATGCGCCTGAGGAACGCATCCCTCAACTGCGTAAGCTGATGGAGGCTGTGCACACCGAGATCCACCTCACCAGCGGCGAAGGTTGGCCAGCGTTGCTGGCGCAGCTACTGCGCGACCGTCAGTTGCCCAGCCTGCTCATTGCGCCGAGCACACCACACGGGCAAAGAATCACGCAATTCTGGGCGAACAATCCGGACCTGCCACCTCTCAAGGCCTACGACCGGCCGGTGGAGGAATGGAAAGCCGAGCTGTTCAACGACACCCCTGCCAGCCTCACCGGCACCCTCGGTGCCATCGCCGCCACCGGCAGCCTGATTCTCTGGCCAACGCGGGAAGAGCCCCGGTTGATGAGCCTGGTGCCACCGGTGCATTTCGCCCTGCTCAAGGCCAGCGAGATCCGTGACAACTTCTACGAAGTGCAGCAGGAATTCGCCTGGGCCCAAGGCATGCCCACCAACGCCCTGCTGGTGTCGGGCCCCTCGAAAACCGCCGACATCGAACAAGTCCTGGCCTACGGCGCCCACGGCCCGAAGGATCTGGTGGTACTGATTCTGGAGGACCAATGACCCTTCCGGCCCCCTTTCTGCGTGACGTACACCAACTGATCCCACCCAAGCGACGTTTCGACGACCCGCTGTCGACGCTGGCCTTCGGTACCGACGCCAGCTTCTACCGGCTGATTCCCAAACTCGTGGTGCGGGTCGAGAGCGAAGACGAAGTGGTGGCGCTGTTGCAACTGGCCCAGCGCGACCAGGTGCCCGTCACCTTCCGTGCCGCCGGCACCAGCCTGTCCGGACAAGCCATCAGCGACTCGGTGCTGATCGTGCTGGGGGACAACTGGAACGGTCGCGAGATTCGCGAACAAGGCTCCCAGATCCGTTTGCAGCCCGGCGTGATCGGCGCCCAGGCCAACGCCTGGCTGGCCCCGTTCGGGCGCAAGATCGGCCCGGATCCGGCGTCCATCAACGCCTGCAAGATCGGCGGCATCGTCGCCAACAACGCCAGCGGCATGTGCTGCGGCACGGCCCAGAACACCTATCACACCCTGGCCGGCATCCGCCTGGTACTGGCCGATGGCACTCGCCTCGATACCGAAGACGACAGCAGCGTGGCGGCCTTTCGCACAAGCCATGGCGACTTGCTGGAGCAGTTGACGACCCTCGGTCGCGAAACCCGCGCCAACACAGAACTGGCCGCCCGAATTCGTCATAAATATCGTCTGAAAAATACCACCGGCCTGTCACTCAACGCCCTGGTGGATTTCGACGATCCTCTGGACATCCTGAGCCATCTGCTGGTGGGCTCCGAAGGCACCCTGGGCTTTATCAGCGCAGTGACCTACAACACCGTTGTCGACCACCCGCACAAGGCATCGGCGCTGATCGTGTTCCCGAATGTGGAGACCTGCTGCAACGCGGTCACCGTCCTGAAGAGCCAACCCGTATCGGCGGTGGAACTGCTGGATCGTCGCAGCCTGCGTTCAGTGCAGGACAAACCCGGCATGCCAGATTTCGTACAACACCTGTCGCCCCAGGCCTGTGCCCTGCTGATCGAATCCCGCGCGGCTTCGTCATCCCTCCTACAGGAACAGCTCGCCCGGGTCATGGCCTCCCTGGCCAGTTTCCCGGTGGAAAAACGCATCGACTTTACCGAAGACCCGAAGGAAAACGCCCGGCTCTGGGCCATCCGCAAGGACACCTTCCCCGCCGTGGGCGCGGTGCGCAAAACCGGCACCACAGTGATCATCGAGGACGTCACGTTCCCGGTGGAGCAACTGGCCGTGGGCGTGAATCGCCTGATCGAACTGTTCGACAAACATCACTACGACGAAGCGATCCTGTTCGGACACGCACTGGAAGGCAATCTGCACTTTGTCTTCACCCAAGGCTTCAACAACCCGGAAGAAGTCGCACGCTACCAGGCGTTCATGGATGACGTGGCCCATCTGGTGGCGGTGGAGTTCGGCGGCTCGCTGAAGGCCGAACACGGTACCGGACGCAACATGGCGCCGTTCGTCGAACTGGAATGGGGCAGCGATGCCTACCAGCTGATGTGGCGCCTCAAGCGTTTGCTCGACCCCAACGGCATCCTCAACCCCGACGTGGTCCTCAGCGAAGACCCGCAGATCCACCTCAAGCACCTCAAGCCGCTGCCGGCCGCCGACGAGATCGTCGACAAGTGCATCGAATGCGGCTTCTGCGAGCCGGTGTGCCCGTCCAAGGACCTGACCTTGAGCCCGCGCCAGCGCATCGTGATATGGCGCGACATCCAGGCGAAAAAAAGCTCCGGCATCGACACTTCGGCGCTGGAAACGGCCTATCAATACCAGGGCATCGACACCTGCGCCGCCACCGGGCTGTGCGCCCAACGTTGTCCGGTGGGCATCAACACCGGCGAGCTGGTGAAAAAACTGCGAGGGCGTACCGCAACCCGTAAGAAAACCGCCGATTGGCTTGCGAGTAATTTCGCCACTGCCTTGCAGGGTGCCCGCTTTACGCTGCACGTCGCCAATGGCGCGCGCATGCTGCTGGGAGCGCCGCGCCTGACCTGTCTGTCCGGTGGGCTGAACCGATTGTCCAAGGGCCGGGTTCCGCAATGGACCAACGCCATGCCGCAGCCGGAACGCCCCATCCGCTTCAGCCCCGCTGTGGCGGACGAACGCCCGAGAGTGGTGTATCTGGCTGCATGCGTATCCCGCGCCATGGGGCCGGCCGCAGGGGACAAGGAACAGACGTCCCTGTACGAAAAGACTCAACGGCTGCTGGAAAAGGCCGGTTATCAAGTCGTCTTTCCGGACAATGTGGACAACCTTTGCTGCGGCCAGCCATTCGCGTCCAAAGGGTATGCCGAGCAAGCCGAAGACAAACGCCAGGAAATGATCGGCGCACTGCTGCATGCCAGCCGTGGCGGGCTCGACCCGATCTACTGCGACACCAGCCCCTGCACGCTGCGCCTGGTCCAGGACCTCGGCGACGTACGCCTGGACCTGTACGACCCGGTGCGTTTCATCCGCACCCACCTGATGGACCGCCTGGAGTTCACGCCACAGGAAGCCCCGATCGCCGTGCATGTCACCTGCAGCACGCAACACCTGGGCGAAAGCCAGGCCCTGATCGACCTGGCGCGCAAATGCAGCAAGAACGTGGTGATCCCCGAAGGTATCCACTGCTGTGGCTTTGCCGGCGACAAAGGCTTCACCACCCCGGAACTGAACGCCCATTCACTGCGTACCCTCAAGGACGCCGTGCAGCACTGCAGCGAAGGAATTTCCACCAGCCGCACCTGTGAAATCGGCCTTACGCAACACGGCGCCATCGACTACCACGGGCTGGTCTACCTGGTGGACCGAGTCACCCAGGCCAGGGCGAGGTAAAGAAAAATAGAACCCTGGCGAACGCCCGCAGTCCATTGATCAAGTCCCGCAAACGCGGGACCTCCCTCAATTGGTAGTACTGATGGCGTGAGCCTTCGGTTCAAGGAGAGACACATGAAACGCTCTGCACTGCTAGGTCTGTTCGTCACTGCCTCCATCCTCGCCTCCCCCTCGTTCGCTGCCGGCGGCTCGGACGACTTGTGCGAGACCAATATCAAAACCATCGAGAACGCCAAGACCCAGGTCCAGGGCTCCGACCTCGAAGCGCGCGTCGAGGCCAGCCTCCAGCAAGCCAAGGCCCACCAGGCCCTGCACAGTGAGGAAGGCACCAAGAAATGCATCAGCGAAACCACCCAGACCCTTCAGGAAATCCAGAAGGTGAGCAAGGACGGTAAAAGCTCCTGACCGTTGACGGCCAACCTTCGGGTTGGCCTCCGGCCCGGATTGGCGTACACTCTGCACACGCCTGCCGCTCCAATGCTCTACCGGAGTGACAGGTCCGGGGCCGTTCAGGATTCGACGCCGGTTGCGAAACTTTAGGTGCATGCCGAGTTGGTAACAGAACTCGTAAATCCACTGTTGCAACTTCCTATAGTTGCCAATGACGAAACCTACGGGGATTACGCTCTCGCTGCGTAAGCAGCCTTAGCTCTTCCCTTCTGGTACCTTCGGGTCCAGCAATCATCAGGGGATGTCTGTAAACCCAAAATGATTGTCATATAGAACAGAATCGCCGTGCAGTACGTTGTGGACGAAGCGGCTAAAACTTACACAACTCGCCCAAAGCACCCTGCCCGTCGGGTCGCTGAGGGTTAACTCAATAGACACGGCTACGCATGTAGTACCGACAGCGGAGTACTGGCGGACGGGGGTTCAAATCCCCCCGGCTCCACCATTTCATCATCTAAAGACGTCCACGGACGTCTTTTTTTGTGCCTGAAATCCAGTAAATACGGGGGTTTCAGCGCCACTGGGCTCCATAGCACTTCACGCAGATCCATTTTGAAATGTATTCCAAGACGTATTCCAAGCCCGCGGCTGGTAAATTTTGGAATACACAAACAGCGTTGGAGTACCCATGGGAGCCCAAGCCACACGCCTTTCAGACCTGAAAATCAAAGCCGCCAAACCTAAAGCCAAGGACTACATACTGACCGATGGCAACGGCCTCCAGCTGCGAGTCCGAACCAAGGTTCAAGGCTATGGAATTTCAACTACGTCCATCCCGTGACGAAAAAACGGATCAACATGGGACTGGGAACATTCCCTGAGCTCAGCCTGACTCAAGCGCGAAAACGCACCGTTGAGGCCAGGGAATTGGTCGCCCAGGGACTCGACCCCAAAGAGCAGCGCGATGCCGATCGCCAAGCGAAAAAAGCCGCGACAGAGCACACCTTTCAAAACGTCGCGACGGCCTGGTTTGAACTGAAGAAAGATTCCGTAACAACCGCCTACGCTGAAGACATTTGGCGCTCGCTCACGCTGCACGTCTTCCCGGATTTACACGCGACCCCAATTTCCGAAATCAGCGCTCCCCAGGTCATCAAGTTGCTTAAGCCACTTGAGACCAAAGGCAGCTTGGAAACGGTCAAGCGCCTGACCCAACGCCTCAACGAAATCATGACTTACGGGGTGAACTACGGACTCATTCATGCCAACCCCCTGAGCGGAATTCGATCAGTCTTCAAAAAACCAAAGAAGAAAAACATGCCGGCATTGCCCCCCGATGAGCTCAATGAACTCATGGTGGCGATTGCCAACGCCAGCATTAAAAGAACCACCCGGTGCCTCATCGAGTGGCAACTCCACACGATGACTCGGCCGGCAGAAGCTGCGACCACCCGATGGGCTGACATCGACTTCAAGAAGAAGATCTGGACGATTCCACCGGAGCGCATGAAGAAACGTCGCACACACATCATCCCGCTCACGGAGCAAGCTTTGGCACTCCTGGAAGCCATCAAGCCCTACAGCGGACACCGGGAATACGTGTTTCCCGCCGACCGTAATCCTCGCACCCATTGCAACAGCCAGACCGCCAACATGGCGCTGAAACGCATGGGCTTTGAGGGGCGACTCGTAAGCCACGGAATGCGCTCCATGGCGAGCACCATCCTCAATGAAAAGGGTTGGGACCCAGAGCTGATCGAAGTTGCGCTTGCCCATGTCGATAAGGACGAGGTACGTAGTGCCTATAACCGAGCGGACTACATTGAGCGCAGACGGCCGATGATGCAGTGGTGGAGTGAACACATCCAGGGAGCAGCTACCGGCAATCTCTCAGTATCAGCAACCATCGAAAGCAGTGATCGGAAAGTCGTCGCCATACGCTGATGAAGGACTGTCATCGGCGATATGGAACAGCGATAAATCCGGTGGTGATGCAAATCGTATTGTCGAGTTACACGAAGGTTGATCCGCGATGAGATGCAGAGGAACGGGCCGTCGTGGCCCATACCTCGGAGTCATCTCATGGCAGACCTACGCACTCACCAGAACTCACAAGATCAAGATGCTCTGAGCGCTACCTTGACGGCGCTCATGCTCGATCAGCGCCTTACCCCGTTGGAGCGCAATGGCTGGCAGGTCCTGCGCATGCTTCGCACCGCTGATGGCCTCAGTCCGCTCGTGAACATGGGACAGCTGCGCCGCTATCTCACGTGTACTCCCTGCGGGCAGCGAGCGGGCGCTGCCACGGCTTGGCGCGCTTTAGCGGTACTGCGGCTTACAGGATGGATCAGCTTCGTAAGGCAACATTGCGATCTCCTGACTGGCAATGTTCAAAGCGTGCTGTATCGAGTCAACGAGCGCGCCCTAAGCTTCCATGAAGCTTGTGCTCTCGACGACAGCCTGGAGGAGCTTATGGCTACCTGCATCGGCCATGAAAACAAACAAATCAAGCATCTTGCCGAGCACGTTCTGGCGACTTCTGAGCAGACGCCTGAACATCCCCCCATTGCCAGTCGGGAGCAACGGAACAAAGACGATGAACCACCGCCTTCCGCGCCATCGCGAAAGCGCCCTAGGGTCAACCGAACATCCGCACCTACTGCTTCCGCAAACAGATCGACCGTTACACGGCAGACCAAACAGACCCGCCAGATACCTCAAGAGCAACACCGTACGTATAAGACGTATTTATACAAAGAAGAACGTACGTACCGCGCGCATACGCGTGAGGAAAGCGATTCATCGTCACTCCCCCTGGCCTTGCCGCCATGCCTGGTCAGCGCCAAAGCAGATCAGCAAAGAGACGTGCTGATGGCTTTGAAACGGTTGCCGTCACACCATCGCCAAGACGTGCTGGACGAACTCCAAGCACGCAGTCAAAACGGCACGGTACGCAATGTCGTCGCCTATTTCTTCGCCTTGGTGAAACGTGTGTTGGCCGGCGAGTTTCACTTGTGGGCCGGCCGCAAAAAACAGAATCAAGCTGGCGAGCCAGTTGCAATGCCGCCCGCACCCCGCGTTCGCATAGAAGCGCCCAAGAAGCCACCAGAGCGCTCGGCATGGCGCGAAATTGGCCGGCCACACATTGCCAACATGCGAGAAATCCTGGCCGGTCCTAGGGGCGCTGGAGACTTGGCGGCACAGGTGATGAAAGACAAAGGGTGGCAGGCGTGTCCGGCATAGGGCGGACTTCAACGCCTGTAAACTCATGAATGTCCGGTGCTATTACCCAATATCTGGTAACACTCGATAGCCAGTTTTTGGATTGACAGCAAATGTTCGTGGGAGCACTTTCACGAGTGCATACCAGCCGTCAGGATCATCAAGACGGCGCTGCGGTTTTCCGCAGGATCCGCCCAATGACCGCATCGCTTCCGGCAGCGCGGACAGTCGACTTGAGTGTCGAAGGAAGCAAGCCACCCCCATCCCACCCACGACGGGCCTCCCCCCGTCCTGGGGCAGGCCTTTCTTTGTTTTTGGAGGCCTTAATGAAAAATCGACTGGCAATGTACAAAGCCCTGAAGGCTATCAACGTGCCTGAGCAGCAAATCGAAGCAGTTATCCAAGCCATGGACTCTCATGTGCATTTATCTTCTGCAGGTAAATCCGATCCCGACATAGCGCAATTTCGGGCAGAGCTATCCCGGGTTGAGGTAAGCCTCCTTATGAATATTGGCGTGATGCTCTTCGTCGCGATGGCGATTCTCTTCGCCGCGGTCGCGTTTATTCGTTAACGAGACCACCTTTTCCATTGGAACCAGCCACCTGTTCTAGGACAGGTGGTTTTTTTGTGCGCAAGTCACTTGATTGCACAGGCCGTAAAGACATTTGACCAAGGGCACCTATCGGCCAAAAGCGGTCATTGTCCGAGCGGAGACAGCCCACTCAAAATCTTTGCTGGGATACGCCCACTCCGGCTCAATCCTGCTCTTTAGCTGACGATGAACTGTCCCGGCCGAAGCCTTCACTTTGGGCAGCTTTATACAAACGCTTGAACAGCTTACGTTCAACGTCGATCAGTGGCTGGCAGTTGTGAATCTGCGCGAACGCGGCGAGAAAGCCACTGGCCGCGTGGCTGACAGCAGAGAGAATGTCGACCACTTGGCTCTCTGTATTGGCAAGAAAGCCCTCGACGTTCATTTCGCCGGGGTTGTGTGCGCTCATGAAGTAGCTCATTCCGTACACTGATCCGTGGATGATCTCAGAAGAGATGGCATATATCAGTCCATAAGCGCCGAGCAAGGCCCCTCCAGCTGACCGGACTACTTTCCCTATGCGATCAATCTTCGATGGCGCATCCAGCATGCTCCATGAGCCCTGTCCTTTACCTGCAAACTCAGGAAACATCAGCGCTGCCAATGCCTTCGAATCGGGGCTTGTGCTCAATGTGAATGCGAACTCGCCGGTGCCAATCACGCGGTTCATATGCTTCCAAGCGGCATAGTCTTTATGCTTCAAAGCGCGTTGCGATACTTCGACTGGCTGAGTTACGAAGAAAGCAGCATTGATAAACCCCTCTATCACACCGCGGGCAATCGGGTAGAGATCACGAATGGGGATACCGACGGCACTTGATCCTCTTAGGATTGTGTTGAGCGACTGACCAGCGCCAAGCGATGTGGCGCTCACTGCCCGCACCTGATCCCATTCGAGGACGGATTTCAGCTTCTGCCCCTGAAAAACGATAGGCCCCTGCGACATCACCCACAAAATCAAGCGCAGAAGTTCCTGCTGCTCTTCAATGACGGCACGTAATTCTATTATTGCTAATGTGTTCTCGTTCATGTCCTTTCCTTAGGTTGCTGGCTCCTTCAAGAGCATCCGCCTTGGGTCGATCAAAGCCATCCTCGTGAACCCAAGAGCATCACATCTGCCGACCTCCCTGCATCGATCGAGGACTTGTTACGCGACGGCGGCACAGCTTGAAATGCGGAGCTGGCCCTGTTTTTGCATGACTGTTGCCGCCTGTCTGATATGTCTGGCCGTTACAAAAATGTGGTGACATAACGGTGGCACATTTGGTCAGAGGATATAGAGTCACTTTTAAACACCGACCTGAAACGCAAGCAACAACAGACCAAAGCACGCCCAAGAGGGCAAAGACCATGAAGCGCGACCAACATCATCACCGTCAAGACCCTTATTCTAAAGAGGTCATGCTTTCCCTTACTTTGCGTGTGTCGCTGTATTGCGCACAGGTTGCGGCTGCCCCCAGTGCTGAGTCGAGCGCTCGCCTGGAAGTCGCACGTGAGAGAAATGTTGTTGAAGACGCAAAAATTCGTACCGCGATCAAAGAAGCTATTGTCAGCTTGAATGAGCTCAATGACTTTGTGTTTGACGCAGGTCGCTCCATGCTCACAAACATGCCCCCACGACACGTGATAGAAGATGAACGGTTTTCAGAGGTAGCGAGTACATTGCGCGAGTTGGAATTAGTGTTATCCACTAAGGCTGAGCTGTATTCGAACTTGCCAAGTATGAGCGACGAATACAATGCGCTTCGGCGCAATCTGGCTACTACGCGCTCGCGGACAGCACAGAACGCCATGATTCTTAAACAGATGTTTCACGTGCCCAAAAACTACGAGAGTTCAATAGATATGAAAGGGCTGGAAGCCTTGGCTTCCATTTCGACAGAGCGCCTCCATCAGCTTGCGAACTGATGGCATATGACAATAATTGTCGAGTATAGCACCGACACATACGATGACCTTTTCAAAGATGTTTTGTCCAATCACCCTACAATCTTGAACTCTTTGCGCGACGACTTTTATACCTATATCGCGTCCAACAGAATGACGCTCCCGTCATATTTCGGTTGCGACGTGCCATACACTCATCCACATGAAGCTTATGTCGTGGGCTTGATGCACATTCACATCGCCATCCCGCCGTCAGTGTTCCCAACGAGTAAACCGCAGTTTGACCGAAAGTGTCCTCTAGGTGACCCCACCAAAGATGCTGCGTTGGTATATGCACAAGGGCTCTACGATGAAGATAGATACATTCTCATCGCCATGCTTCACCCCGGCGCCCACGACAAAGCCCGCACCGAAAAAATAATCAAGCGACTAGCGGGAGTGGCAAAGCGCTTTCGCGATATCTATTAATCTGACTTTCCGTTTCTTCGCTGCTACGCTTTCGGTTTTCTCGAATGGAGTCGAAGCCACGCCCACCGAATACTCGCTGCCTGACACCCTAGAACGTATGTACGAAAATCAGTTCGCACTTGAAGCGGCGTTGATAGAGGTTGTGCTTTGGGTCGAGCAGCGCGGATCAAGTGACGTTGGCGAGAACATGCGCAGTTCGCTGGACCTAATCGGCGAGAACGCTGGGCACATCAAACAAGGCCTGGCCAAGTTGGCTCCACAGCACTGTGGTGACGCCTGAAAGGCAGATGGAGAGACTGATGGCAAATCGATGGTTTTCGCTGCTGCGGCGAAGCATACCCGCCGCAGAATGAAAAGATTCATCAAAACGGTTTTTTATGAATCTGCGGCAGTCAGGCCAGCTCACCGATAATTTTTCTCCCAGTCGCAGCTCCATCACCACAATGCTCATCAGTGGTGTGGTCTGGTCAGAAAGTATCTGAGGACCAAAGCGGTAAAGCATCAACGTCTGCCTTGTATTGTTTCTGCCTGTCGCAACTGGCTGAAATCGACCCGATGCTGCCGTTCGCTACCGGCAGTAGTCGGCCAAGAGCAGTCATCCTGTGCCTCCACCAGTTAGGGCGATTCACTCCTTAAATAGGCGAATCACCAAATCCCATTTTTGGATTTGACCATTTTTAATCTGCTCTATTGCTATAGCTTATCATTTGAGTCATCTTTTCTGACACGTCTACACGACCTCAATGAAAACAAAACAGGTAAGCTACTTGAATCTCAACGATGTAATCAAAGACTGCATCCGTCTTAAATTGAATGGATGTGCAACCGATACTGCAATTCAGTGTTTCGGAGGAAATCTTCTTGAAGAAAAGAGACCCGTTTTGGCGATTGAGGTTTCAACTAAAGAAATCTTGCTTTGGATGATGCAGGAAGCAACGAATGCTCATATTTATATCAGTACAGGCGTTTTTCATATGAACGCACTGTATGAACCTAATGAACGTTTTCCTGCTGCAAGAATTTATTTCATGAAAACAGAAAACCTTCTTTTGGTTGGCAAGATTGGTGCTTATATCGAACAGTACGGAATCAAGCTCGGTCCGGTGAACGATGCCCGCTTCTCAAAACTCATTGATGACGCAGGGTATGCACAGCGCTACGAGGCATGGCATGAGAGATGGAAAGCCGACGCTAGGTCATTCGATGGCTTACTCGGAGGACGCCGCGAAAATACTGCCGTAGATCAGGGTATCTGGCTGTCTTCAGACGGGCAATGCTTGGTTTGTGGCGTAAAAACCGATCGCATGGCTACCAGTACTGTTTGGGGGGAGTCAGGAATGATGGTTGGTTTGCAGCTTTGTTTGACGCACCAGGCCGAATCTCAAAAGCAATCGACTCTGCTTGACTATCTCGCTAAACATTTAGGGGGAACGGCTATGTTCTCAAGTACGCGCACACGTACCGCTGAAGAAGCGCTTGAGCAAACCTGTGAAACTCTTAAAGTAAAACTCGAGTGCACTGTCATGAAGGTGGAAGATCAAACTGTAACCGCCCGTAGACCTTCCGGGATTACCGTAGTAGTAAGGCAACACTCTCCTTCAAATTATGCATATAACATCCTGAGCCCTGAAGGTAGACAGCTGTCCAGAGTCGACTCAGCCAATCATCACAAAGTGCCTTACGGCCCAGATCATGTACATTCCGATCTGAGTAAGTCTAAGAAAAATGTCGTCGAGGCAAGTTTCACATACGGCGACGTAGGATTGGATGTAAAATTACTTTTAAAATTAATCCAAGAGGCTGAGAGTAAATTTTCAAGCAATCAGGGAGCGACCGGTTGAATCCACATCCGTAAGCAGTCGCTCGCGAACGTCTGCTGTTGGCCTAGGCCGCGTAAAAGCGTTTTTCAGCGCGATTGGATCCCTGTGTTGGACTGAAAATCGCGTTTCTACGCAAAATTCAGATCGGCTGAGCAGCCGATATTTTTCAGATTTCACATAGCGGCGCGAGTTTCAGTTTTGAAGAAGCGTTTTTACACTCTGGGCCGCAAGCGGTCGTTAGGGCGATACGTCAAATAGCACCAAATTCTAAATTAAATCCTTCCGTATTTCGGTGATCCATAATGGATCTGGATGCAAAGCATCATCCTCATCCACAAGTGACGCATACACCTCTGCAAATCGGACCTTGAACCCATCCTCTTTAAATAAATCTTTCAAAGCGTCCCTCTCCTTTTTTCGCCAATTGAAAGCGGAAGCTGACGAGTATCCCAAGTCTAGTACCTCAATACAATCCAGTAATATAGCTACATCTTCGTACTCATCACCAAGCTCTCCCAAAGCTTGGAAAAAATATAATGCATCCAGACTATCTTCAATATCTGTTGATGGCGTTTTTTGATTATGCCCACCTTTTACAAGATTTGTGATATTGTCAACATCAAGCAGGCGTCGAAACTTTAGATTGGGATAGTCTTTAAAGTCGCAGTCCATAAATTGAATATCCGTATCAATTAGGCAAAGGATTTTACCACCGACTTGTTTTTCGTCCTCTTTGATAGGTAGTTCCAGATATTCAAAGAGTCTTTTTACTTCTTTAGCTCCGCCCACCGGCAGAATTTTGAGCTTCTGTTTTTGAAGCTCTCCTGCAAAATATTTCTCAAAATATATCCTCTCCGACGTCCCTTCACATATAATCCAACTATACGGAGAAGGCTTTCTGATTGAGGCGATGATTGTCTGCACAAGATCATTTCGACTTTTTAAGCTAATATCTGCCGGAAGCGCGCCTTTATGGCTCGCAATTTGTTGCTTCACAATCTCCCGATAGTAGGCGATATCAATTACGGAATTCAAAATCTCGCCTTTTTCTTTGTAAATATTTGTAGCTGTACCGGTCGCTAAAATAGGTACAAAGCCGTACCAGTGAGTAGTTACGAGACATTGAACCCCTAACTTGGATATCTGATAAATCCGCTCAAACTGCTCGAAGATCGCCCCGGTATGTAGCGACGCCTCGGGCTCGTCCATGGCGAATACTAACTCACTATCTAGCTGATTATTTTTACTGAGAAAAGCATAGGAAATGTCAACAAGAGCCTTTTTCTTCTCGCCAGAGCTGAGCTGACTTACAGGGGTTCGCGTCCCCCCTTCGCTCTTATTTAAAACTCTTATAGAAAAATACGACTCTATAACCTTGTGACTAAGATCGGAAAAATTTAACTTTGACTGTCGCTGACTCGGCTTTTTATATTCATAACTAACCAAGGTCTTTTCGATATCAGCTATAAACTCTGCCAGCTTCTTATTAATTTCAACCAGAGACTTTTGAGTGATAATGTCTTTTAATATTGTCTCAATGTCTTTTCCAGATAATTTCTGAATGGCTTTGCTTTCGATCTTTGTATATCTTTGAACATCCACTTCCGCTGGAGTGTAAATATAATTGTAATTTGGAACAATAAATTTACTTATTTTAGATATCACCAATTCTAACTGTACCTCGTTACTTCTCGGCTTTGCGGGATCAGACGGAAGAAGCAAGGCGAGCTGGCTAATTGTTGTCATTGAGCTAAATATTGAGAGAAACGACCTCTCCGGCGTTTCGTATTGTTGCCCTATTGCGCAGAGGTAGTGTGTATCTTTATTTATGATTAAAGAATCTCTGTGCGCAATGAACTTTTTAGCCTCCTCTCTGTTTGCACTATTAAATGAATCCAGCCTAGCCTCCCACAATATACGACTTAGCAGATCTATAATTAACAGCTCATCCACGTTACCGCTTGATTTGGCTATTCTATCCCACTTATTTTTTTCCAAGGCCAAAATAACGCAAATATGCGGCGTCCTGGTGCTCAAGCCGTTGGCTACAGCATCGTTATTTACATTCCATTGCCCGCCATTAAAAAAAACCTCTAAAGCCTCAAGAACAGTACTTTTACCAGCCCCATTTTCCCCTATGTAAGCATTAAAATTTGTTCCGTTGCTGACCGGGATGTAATTGATGCCCATGTAACATTTGTAATAACGTAAAAAAGTCCCGACTATCATCACTCATCCCTGGCTAGGTCAAAATGCCAGTATAGACGTTTTAACAATACACATTGTCGCAATATCCGGTAGCCGTCCGTGGAAAACGTTCGATTTTGGCCGCCCATTCACAAAGGTTTCTTTCGACCAATAGCCATCCCCACGCTAGCGTTAGCCAAAACGAAAACTAGTCGAACTAGAAGCTCACTCCAGCTCCACAGGCTCGCTCAAGAAGTCGATGAGCTTCGCCCCTAACTCCGTGGTCCTGCGGGCCAGAATGCCTTGGCGCGACATGGTTGTGCCAAGGCCATCTGTGTGGATAAGGCCGCGCTGATAAAGGTCTCCCCAGATGACTTTGTAGATCCGCTCTTTGCCTCGGAGATCTGGAAATGCATGCTCAATGGCTTGCGCTATGCCGCCCATGCTCCAGCTACTCGGAAACTCTACTCCATGCTTCTGACCCCATTCTTCAGGGCCGTTCATAAGGCTGAGTAGACGAATGTGGGTCACCGTGCAGACATCGATAAAATTGAGGAACAGCTGTCTCAGATCTTCTTCTGGGCCATGGCCGATTGCGACGTTCAGCACTGCGTTGCGGAGCGCCTCCAGCTTTTCTTGCTGATGACTACGTATTGCCAACATCGATGCTTGGGACACGGTGGTGATGAATGTTTCGTTGTGCTGCAAGTCTTGCTCGGTTAGCACACTCTTCTCGATCAGATCGTTCAACGCGTTGCCGACCTGATTCATCCACTGCATCTTTCGCTCATTCATTGGCGTGTCGATGATTGAATTGAAAATTTCAACCCCAGCACCGCCCAGGACGGGCACTGCGCCAATCATGATTCTGGCGATGCGGTGAGCTTTTTCGCCACCTGGCTCAATGATTGGGTCGATCAGCTCGTTGTCGATTTTGTCCATCTGGAGTTCCATTAGGTGGTGGATGGAGCAGACATACCTGATACCTCATCCTTAGCCAAGCGCAATGTGGCAGATGAGGCGGCGGCAGATTTGACGTCCAGCTTAAAGGGCCGCTATTGGCCGATTTCTGCCTGTTGCGAAGGGCAGCCTCTGGCCGTGAGCCACCGTCTTCGAAGGGCCGCTATGGGTTCCAACTACCACGTTGTGACTGCTAGTTATCATCCCCCAGACCGTCGACCGAAAGCTCTCGGTCAACCTGCGTTGTCGACTTGCTCGTGCGATTCACGGCGTTGATCGGCAAGGCAGCTCCGTGCTCCGCCTTTCCCACAAGCTCCCTGCGCAGGTGTGGCATGGGAACCATGCTGCCCCTGCGCAGGGAGCCGACAAGGCCGAAGGCCGCGTCAGTACCACAGGCAATGAATAAATATGCACCTACCGCAGACGGCTTTTGCCCACGGACGCGCAAGCCATGAACCGGGCCGTCACTGCAAACCGCAGTGACGGCCCAGCCGACGCCCCAACATCACGGGCAAATCCTGAACCCCAAAGAGTGCGGCATACATGATGATGCTCCCATACACTGGCCCAGCTAAAACCTAAGACGACAGGTTCGAGAGTCGTCATCCCAACAGCGCAAGACTCCTGCAAGCGCTGATCCAGCAGGATGAAGTTAGCCAGGTATGCAAGGCTCTAAAAGCATACCGACCCATACCCATGGGCGGAGCCGCTTTTGTCTATCGGATTTATTCCGTCATGTGCCGCTACTGCACCGTCCAGGCAGCGGGCCTTTGCACAATGCCGACTGCTTCCACTTAACAATCCCATCCATTTCCTTGGAGTACTCATCAACACTAAAAACCAGCTCATCCCGCTCCATCTCCGTCCGATCTTCCAGCAGGAAGCAAGACGGACGTCTCAGTCGAGACATCGGTGTTTTCTGAACACCATGCCCCTACCCTTCGGGGATCTCGCCTAGCGAGTTGGCACCAACACTTACCAATGATTTTCAGGACAGGACAACGACACAAATCAAAGTCTGTGAGCGTGAACGGTATATGGACGATTTGACCTACACCCTGCGGCAACTTTGCCGGCGCAATCGCGATGGCAGTCACAACACTCAAGCCGACCGCATCCGCTCATTGGGGCTGATCGCCCGCCAACTACGCGAGTCTGGTTTCCGGCAGATGAAAGCCCCCTCGCTCAAGGGCAAACACGTACTGGCATTGCTAGATCGCTGGCAAGGCGAAGGCCTGTCACCTGGCACCATCAAAAATCGGCTTGCGCACCTTCGATGGTGGGCTGAAAAAATCGGCAAGGCTGGCATTCTCCCCGCGGACAACGCGCAACTGGGTGTGGCCGACCGGCGTTTTGTCACCAACGCCAGCAAAGCCCAAGAACTGGGAACGGACCTTAGCAAGATTACTGACGCCCACGTGCACATGAGCCTCCAGCTTCAGTCGGCGTTTGGACTACGCCGTGAGGAAGCGATCAAATTTCAGCCCAAGTATGCGGATCAAGGAGATCACATTCTCCTCAAGGGCTCATGGACGAAGGGTGGGCGTGATCGCTCTGTGCCGATCACTACTTCGCTACAGCGCGAGGTGCTGAATGCGGCACATCAGCTAGCGGGAGCCGGATCACTAATCCCGGCTCAGAAAACGTATATCCAACAGAGAAACACCTACGATGGTCAGTGCAAGGCAGCAGGCCTGAGCCACATGCATGGGCTACGTCATCGTTATGCACAAAGCCGTTACTTCGCTTTGACAGGGTGGAAGGCACCGGCGGCAGGAGGAATCTTTTCCAGGGAATTGACCCCAATGCAGCGTTCTCAAGACCGTATCGCTCGACAAATTATCAGCCGTGAACTCGGGCATGAGAGAACACAAATTACTGCGACCTACCTCGGACGATAATTCAAGGCTTTCGACGTCAATGAGCCGTAAGAGTGCGCCCCACTCCCCGCCTCGTTAGCGCCTCGACTTGACCAAGCGTATTTCCAGCCAATACGGATATGCGTAGTGGCGCATTTAATCTTTCTACGCTTGCCGGTTGCGTGCCCTATGGACACGAGACATTCAATGCCTGCTCGGCGAGCATTCCCGGCTTCGGTCACCTGAACAACCCTGCAAGCTTGGATAACTGAGGGCGTCGCAAGAAGCCGCCCGCTGCCTCTAGGGAATGCCAACTAATCCGGCTCGCCTGCCTCATGCTTTGCCCACTGACAGGTCTGTATCGGCGCTTCGAAGCCAAGCACTCATCCATGTTCATGAGTGCTGCTTCATGTCGTCGCCAAGCGAATACCTCCCTTCCCTCTCGACAGGAGCAATTATGTTCTCACTGTTCCATCGCAAGCTTCGGCGTGCACTCGACCCCACGACTGCAGCTAGCCCAACATCACCCGCCGGCCTGACCACTCCCCAATCTGCGGAATCACTCTTGGCCGTTCCCCACAGACAAAAGTTGCTAAGACAGATCTGGCAGTGCACCGCCATGTCCCGCCCTCAATTCGATGAACTTTATCTCGCCCCAATTAGACGGTACGCCGAACTGGTTCAACTTTTCCCAGCATCTGAAAATCAGCACCACGCTTACTCCGGTGGGATGCTGGACCATGGCCTGGAAGTAGTTACATACGCTCTAAAAATTCGCCGATCACGATTACTGCCCCCAGGAGCTCCACCAGAAGTTCAGATCATCCAAACGGAAGCGTGGAATGCCGCACTGACATACGCCATCCTGAGTGAAAACCTTGGCAAGATTGCGATTGATCTCCAAGTCGAATATTTGGATGGCTGCGCCTGGCACCCATGGCACGGACCGCTAACTCGACCTTACCGAGTTCGATACCGAAAAGACCTCGATTATCGACTGCGTGGCCCCGCATCCAGCCTGATGATCCACCAGCTATTAAGCAGCGAAATCCTGGACTGGCTTTCCGCTTTCCCTGAACTGTGGGCCTCGCTCATGGCCCGCTGGTCTGGCCATAGCGAACATACCGGCGCACTCGGCGCGATCATTATTCAAGCCGAACAAGCTTTAGTAGCCAACGCCCCTGCACAGACCATCACGGCAGCTGAGAGCCATGAGCCAGCGACCATCGCCACACAATCAGATCCATCACTGCCAGATACACCATCAACCGACTATTTCGACTCATTAACGAATCAAATCGGCGAGCCTCCCAAATGGCCTGAAGATTCCGACTCCGCACCTATCACCGACTCTGCCTCCTCAGCAGAAGAAGCGCCTGTGCCAGAAAAGCATGCGAAGCCAAGTGGCGAACACTTCATGGAGTGGCTGATAGAAGGCGTACGCACCCACCAGATCATCATGAATGACGACCAAGCGCTGGTGCACTCCGTCGAAGACACACTCTTCTTAGTCACTCCTGGAATCTTCCAACGCTACGCGAAAGCATTCCCTCGTCCCGCCTCCATCTCGAAAAGACAGGAGCAGCCTGACTGGGAATGGGTTCAAAAGCGCTTTGGAAAAATGAAACTGCACCGCATACAAGCGAACGGTCGCTGCATCTGGACATGTGAGCTCAGCGGTGCACGCAAAACACGTTTTTTACACGGCTATCTCTTGAAAAAGCACTATGGCTTGATAAGCGACTCGTCCCTCAACAACCCGAATCTGAAGGTGGTGACGCCAGGCAGCGAGAAGCCTCACACAACATTAGGAAACACTCGTTAACCGGTTTCCTGATTGACAGCAAACGCCCTCAGCGGCATTTTTGCTATGCATCTCGCTGATTCGCTCAGCACCAGCCGCCAGGATCTTCAAGACGGCGCTGCGGTTCTCCGCAGGATCCTTCATATGACCGCATAGCTTCCGGCAGCGCGGACAGTCGACTTGATGTCGATGGAAGCATGACTTTCCCACCCACGACGGGCCTTTCCCGTCGTGGGGGAAGGCCTTTTTTTGTTTCAGGAGGCCTTAATGAAAATGGAACTGGCGATGTATCAGGCACTGCGCGCAATCGACGTGCCTGAGCTCAAAGCTGAAGCCGTTATCCAAGCATTGGAATCTGACATGCTCACACTACTCGCGACGAAAAGTGATCTCACAAACCTTGACCAGCGGTTGACTGCTGAGATCGCTAGAACAACTGCTGAAATTGGCAAGGCGACTGCTGAGATCGCTAATACTAATCATCGACTGACTGCAGAGATCGCTAAATCTGATCTCAAGTTGTCCATTCGTATGGCTTCCATGCTCGCCGTGACGATCGGCATTTTGATCGGGGCGATGAAAGTCTTCTTATAGTTTTCCTCGGCAATTACTGGAACCATCAAAAACACCTATCATTCGATAGGTGTTTTTTTGCGACTTCTTCAGCGATATTTGAGCACGTGTGGTGAAACGGCGGGCAACATCAAACAGGGACTGACCAGGTTAAAGGACAGAAGTCAGGCGTGGCACCCTCTGCAGGGGCCACGGATGGGCAAAGGCTAAAGAGGCCGCCTGCGGCCTTTATGATTTCTCGCAATAGCAGCTCTCGACCGGCCGAAGTCGGCCAAAAGCTGACAGTGACTGCCGGAAAAACAGTACCTTTTGTCTTTATACCTTTGAGCGCCAAGAAAACTGTGAGGCCCAAGCAGAGAGGTCTTGAGAGAAAAGAGGCGTTGGTGTACGCAAAGGAGTGGTTCAGGGCTTGCGAATTTCAAATCCCACCATTTTTTTTGGGAGGTCGTATAGTCTTTCAAAGCGGAGCGTGCCACCGGCAGCGGTTGGCCATGCCTGCTTGAGATTCTCTGAGACCCGGACTGTGTTTGTTCCAGAGCTCAACTTGGAGGCTTCCCAAACGCATTGCCCGATGGCCTTGGGTTGCATAAACGCCGAGGTGCCGACAAGCGTCACGATGGCTTTGCTGAGAGACAGACCTGCACCAATTGAAAGATTCGGTAGCTCAAACCTCTCAGCTAGAAGCTCATTGACGATTTGCCTGGTCTGCGTAACGCAGTTGTCAGCTACCTGATAGGCGGTTCGAACAGATTTGACGCGATCGTTAGCGTCGACCTTGAAGAGGATGAGCACCCCGTCACCAAGGTATTCCGTGACGTGGCCATCCTCAAACAAGGCTGTTGTGGCTAATGCCGGCAGTAAGGCTGATGTTTCGTAGAAGACCCTTTGGAAACCGCTATCGATCGCCGGAAATTTCTGAAGATTTTGCAGGCGATCGGAAGAGTTGCGCATGTCAACGACGAGAGCGACGAACTCTGTCACCTCTGGCTTTCCCTGTTGTACATATGGATGCCCAGGGATGTTGCTTTCATTTCCCGCCCTGGATTCAATGGAGGCATTTATGCTGTCCATGATCATCCCGACCTTTTTCCACGTCCGCACAGCGCCGTCCAGGCCGTCGACTGCTGCTTTGCGGACGGCTGCAAGTTGATGATTGTTCATTTAACTAGCTTCCTGAAATGACGTTTAACCCTGTCCCAGACCTGCTTCTCAACGGTCTCTGTCATTTCTTGAGGGTAATAGATGATGCTCAAGCCTATGAGGTCGCTGGGGAGCTTCACCTCTTTACCGCTAGGTGCCATCAACACTGTGCGCTTGCGGCCAAATCTACCTACGAAAAGACCGAGCTCGAACAAGACGTTGTCACGAGGCATGGATTTCTCTGTGCCCCGAGACTTAACGATGTCGTCGTCGTTGGCCACAACTACTGCGAAGTCCGAGTTGGTCAGCTCCGCTTCAAGGTCATCCATTGGGTAGCTAGATAGCTGGAATATCTGAGGCATGCTCCATGGGGCGTATTCAAGGTCGGAGTCATGTGCGAAATGCTGGATTCCACTGTCGACGACTGAGAGGGCTTCGGCAGAAGAGATCGCAAAGATGCGATGCTTCTCACGCGGCCGGGCGACGTTGGCATTGCGTACGGCGATCCGTTTTGCGAGATCCCTTGCAAAGGCGAGCGTTGCTTCGGGAAATTGCAGGAGAAAACCTTTGAAATGCTCTTTTGAAAGCTGAACTGCCACCACTTCTTCGCGAGCGATCACGGTACTCGTACGTGTCGTGACGTGGACGGCAGCAATCTCACCGACGTGATTGCCCGCTTCGAAATTCTCAACCAGCACACGTTTGCCGATATTGATCGCCACAGAACCCGTTAGCAGAAAGAAAACGTCCGTGGCTGACTCGCCAAACGTAATGAGCGCCTCGCCAGCTTTGAAATCTTTCAGCTCCCCGTGCTCTGCCAAATAATCCGCACGTTGCCTGTCTTGTTTGACCAGCGGTTGCACCATGAGCTGTTCGACCAGCTCGTCACGGTCTTTCCTTAAACGCTCCAGCATCACTGCATCCTTGTCATAGGTAGTGGCCAAATGATGTCTTAGCCGGTGTGCCAGTGCAATAGAAGGTTGAGATGGGAGGTGGAGCCTGGAGGTAGCACGGTCAGGTCGAGAAAATTTTTCGAGGTGCCGTTCAACAGAAAAGGGGGCAGATTTATTTAATGCACTCGCAACGTCCGCTTCTGGCCGCTTTCTGCCTGTGGTGACCGGCAGAAAACGACCCATTGCAGTCGGTCTTCAACGCAGAAATCGGCCACAAGCGGACGGTCAAAATGCCAACTTGTCGGAACGTCCAGTCGTTTACATGTGCTGGCGCTTACACATGTCTGCGTAATTACTTTACTCTGCGTCAAAAGCAGCGTGGATGAGACACATGGACGAACGTTTAGCTCAAAGTATTTATTGGTTGTTTTACTCGCGCCCCAAAGATGGCCATCCGGAGATCGCCTATGCCAACGCGGAAAGGTCTGGAGATCGGTTGAGGTCGGAGATACTAACCCTCATTAATGAGGAAGATGAATTCAAGAAGTTGATAGCAGGGTATCAAGTCATTGGAGCATCAAGAAATCTTGTAAGCCCTGAGATTATTGCTGCTTGGATGTCATCCTGCGTTAGGACAAACTACGGTCGAGATTTTACGGCTGACCTAGCAAACTATCTCGAAAATGATTCGTTCCAAGCCTATGGAATCGTTCTGCTTGCAGGTATAGAGGTCGACCAAACGATCAATCTTGGAAATTTTGGATCGTTGACAAACATTTACCAACTACCCAATAAAGTACTTCAGCTATCACTGAGTGAGTCGTTGGATGAGAACGCCTTGGCACCTCAGTATTCCGCCGCTTTAGTCGTTCCGTTTAACCATCCTTTGCTTATTGGACAAGCGAGACTTGGTGAGCAGCCTAAAATCGTCAGTGACCTGCTCCAGGTTCTCGAGGACGTTGTACACTGCCTGACGCTCTGTAGCGAAGGTTCAATTGCCGTTCAAAGAATTGCCACTGCTATCGTAGCGGCCGATGAAGTTCCTTGCTTCGGCCCGGCAGTATGGGAGTATCATTCGTTTCACGTCGTATCCGAACTGTCGATTCTCTCCGAAGAAGATGTCAAAAGCGCTATTATCTTACTAACTAATCTCTACCGGCTGAATGAACGGCAGCAAAACCAGATTAGGCTCCCTCTAGGCAAACTCCACGACTTTTATAGTTGCAATAATATCTCTGAGGCAGCTGTACTGCTACGCACCTCATTGGAATCGCTCTTTCTTGACAATGACAGTGGAGAACTTTCTCACAGGCTGTCCATCAGGGCTGCTTTGCTAACCGGTGGGGCAATTGAGGAAAGGTTAGCAACATATCGCATGATCAAGAAGGCTTACGAACACGGCTCCGCGGCTGTTCATCGAGGTAAAATTAGCAGTAAGAAGCCCAATGAAGTAGAACGTATTCTAGAAAAAACTGCGGCAATTGCCAAACATGCTATAAAAATGTACTTATCCAACCCGTTTGATGATTGGCTCACTTTAGAGCTAGGGGGCGAGCTTCAAGGCAGCTAGCGACTAAAGTATGACCACACTGGGTCGATTTGCGGATTGCTACAGATCGCAGTCGATCCATAGCTGACATTAGTGATATCGATAGAAAACAAGACGATATTCCAATACGAGGCGCTAGCTACGGATGACTGAAGTATTAATAATCCAGACGCTTGCCCCCCTATCTTGGGTTCGGAAAAAGTGGAATAGAAGTTTCATATGCTGGAGCATTGAATTAATTGGTTAGCATGTATGACTCCTCTTCAATTGGTTCATCTACAATTTCAACCGGCAGCTCTGAATATAAAGGATGTCTAGTTATAAGTGTATCGGGGTTGAGAATCCAAAGTGACGGCGTCTCGTAACCTAGAATTTTTCGACCACAAACGTAAATACCTTTTCCATTTTTTTGGTGGCTGATGTCCCAGTCAATAGCCAAATATTTGGAACTTAAATGCTCATAGATCTTAAGGACTTGAGGTGCACCGCCAATTGATTCATTTTTATAAAGAATCCTATTTCTTTCGATATTATATAGCATGTCGCGGACAACCTCGAAAGGTTCCCAGTTGAATTTAAAGCTGTCCACTTGGTGAGGTGCATGCCCACGGGAGTTCATTAGATTACAAAGGCTGTTGCGCGCGGTTTTAACGTGCTCTTTATCACCTGCAAAGACCCAAGGACTTCCCTTCCATTCCTTGGCAGGATTAGCTTCGAAGCTGTTTGTACTATTTTGGAAATGAATGCGCCAAATCATAAATTTTTTTCTAATCCACGAATAGCCACCAAACAAAAATTCGGCTGCGGGTATTCCTTCATTTCCAGTTGCATCGTGCACCGCGTAACGGAGACTCTCAAATATTTTCAGAACGTGACTCTTCAACTCCACAATATCTTGAGCTCGACTTACTGATCGCTCGTAATTGGAAATTGCTGATATAACCTGATGCATTAGTGGATAAGCCCAAGACGTATCACCAGCGAAACAAATAAACGCATCGGAGCGGGGCAGGACATGTACTTTTTGAGCGCAGTCCATTTTTTTACTGCCGTTCAGACGACTGTCCGAGACAACGATAAGCTCTTTACAGTTCTTGAGTGTTCTTACCCATGCAGCAGCGATAGTCATATATTTCCTCTGATTTTGTTGCCGCAAGTGATCAATTAAACTGCATGCAGCTTGGGACGAAAGCGAAGTATAGCGCAATTAAGAATTTATTGAATACATACTAACTTACATCCATTCGGAACGTTCGCCAGTAAAAGTTCGACCGTCTGTCGCAGCTTTTAAAGGCGTCCATTCTCCGTCATAGAGTCAGTGCAAGTCGATGAGAAAGACCGCTACTGGCTGTGAGGGGACGAAGTCGAACGTCGACGACTGTGCCATTTACGCTCTGTTACCTAAGTGCCGTTGCGCAGGCCTACCTCAGGCTACGGAGACACAAAACTAGTTTTTCACAAGAAATGCCATTCGAGTCATCAGTGGTTACCCAGATGTCACCTTGAGCAAAGGTATTCCATAAAGTATTCCATAAAGCATTCCAACAAAAATAATCCAACGGAATTTATCTCGGGAAATCAGCCAGATACCCGATCAATTCAAATTACCCCGGCTCCACCAAATGATCAATCAAAGACGTCCGCGGACGTCTTTTTTTGTGCCTGAAATCCAGTAAATACGGGGGGTTTCAGTGCCATCGAGCGCCACTCCGGCAGCAGCGTCACCTGCGTCCGAGTCTCGCCCTAAATGAATCGTTTCATGATCGCCCCCGATACGATCTAGACGAAAAAAGCTTAGATTATCCTCGGCGTATTCCGGCTTTTGGCCTTAAAGCAAGCTCGCTTTTCATCTGGATTGAAATCATTACCGGAGGGGATTGGTCAGATATTGGCAAGCTGGGGGACAATGGATTTACCCATGCAGTCGACTGCCGCAAAGTATTTACGACCGCTTGAATGGGACAACCTTGCGTGACATTCGCAACAATAATCGTCACTGTATTGGCCATCAGGTTTGAAAAATAGCGTGGCCTCGTTGAGGTCGGTTATTAAAAATCCTTCAGATTTCAAAATCTGTTCAAAACGAGCACGTAGTGAAGAGAGGGCGGTGGGAAGGTGGGGATGACTGTGAAGCTCCTTCGGGTATGGGGTCGCACTCAGTAGATCCACCGTCGCGATCGATTCTCCGGTCGCTTTGAGGGCTTGCAACAAATGTGGGTGTACGTACGACAGACTGCTCGCAGCGTGGTGCGCAATACTTTGACAGACACTACTGAGGCGGCGACGGGAAGGCATTCATTCCTCCTGATCTGGTTTGCGAGCTGCGTCGAGCCGCTGGATTCCTAGAGGCCATATGGTGTCTCAAAACCTGGTCGAATGCCCCCATGGCCGAATCGTTCTAAAAATTTGTTTTCACACAGCCTGTACCCAAAGCAGTCATCGAACTACTCCGCATCCCGCGTGCTTGTTTTTACACGACCTCGGCCAGAAGCTGCCTGTCATGCTGGCCGCTTGTTATTGACCGAGATAGACATTGACATAAAATCGCCCCCCCAAAAAAATCAGCTTGCATAGCGAGAAGGAGCTTCGATGCAACGGGTGATGATCGTTGGTCAACCTGGGTCAGGCAAAAGCACTTTGGCGCGTGAGCTTGGTCAGCGCACGGGTTTGCCGGTCGTTCATATCGACACTATTCACTGGCAGCCAGGGTGGATCGAACGAAGTCGGGACGAGAAGACACAGCTTTGTCTCGATGTAGAGGCCCGAGATTGTTGGATATTCGAAGGTGGCCATTCAGCCACTTGGGACAACCGGCTGGCCCGTGCAGATCTTTTGATATGGATTGATCGTTCGGTGACGCTTCGATTCTTGCGCGTACTGCGCAGAACCCTGCTCCAACGCGGTCAGTCTCGGCCTGACTTGCCGGAGAACTGCCCCGAATTGCTGATGAACCTGCCGGAGTTTTTCAGATTCATGTGGCGGACGAAAAAATCAGCGCGAGAAAAGATCCAGCAACTTGTTGCAACAGCGCCATCAGCTTGCCGCGTGGTTTGTCTGCGCTCTAATCGGGATACCGGCATTTTTCTCGCGAGCATTGGAAATTCGACTGTCCAGACTCTGCGAGATTGATCGACGGTTGCCTGATTCAATGCGGAACTGCCATTCACGAGCGGCCGCTCCTGGGCCATAGCTGCCGGTCGTGGCTGCCTTTATTCTGCCCCCTCAACCACGCTTCCCCTTCCCCAACTCCGCAATCAAAAAATCCCTGAACGCAGAAACCGCCGCCGGCAAATTACGTCCCGCCATGCTCTGCAGTTCGATGCGCCGTGCCTTCATCCCTTCATCAAGAATCGGCAAGCATTGAAGTGCCTTGTCGGCCACTTGCTTGTGCAAGGTCATTTCACTGGCGAGGCTGATGCCTCCCTCTTCGCGCACGAAGCTATAGAGCGAGGCGACGTAGTTAGTGGTCAATACCGGGTCGAACAACAAGCCCTGCACGCCGCAACAGATGTCGAACAGTTGCCGTATGGTGGTGTCGGCCTTGGGGAGTGCAATGGGCCAGGGTTGCAACTCGGCGAGGTTGACCGCTTCACGCCCGGCCAAGGGATGAGAATTGGAGACCACGGCGAAGATCGCGCCGCTCAGGACATGTTCGACCTTGATTTCCTTTTGTGGCGTCAGGCTGAAGGTCATCGCCAGGTCGGCTTCGCCGGAGCGTACCTTTTCGGTCGCCTGCGCAGGCGCACAGACCTCCAGGGTGAAATGGATGCCCTGATACTCACGCCTGAATGCACTGATGCTCCTGGGCATGTATTCCAGTGCGAATCCTTCCGAGCAGGCCACGTGCACGTGACCTCGTTGCAAGCCGTGCAGCTCGGTAATTTCCAGCACCACCTGCTCGGCCTCCAGTTGTGACTTGCGCGCATAAGCCGCCAGTCGCGCGCCCGCCTCGCTGAGTACCATGCCCCGGGCACGACGCTCGAACAGGCTGGCATCCAGGGCCAATTCAAGCTTGGAAATCTGCCGGCTCACCGCTGACGCCGCGACGTTCAGCCGTACCGAGGCTTCGCTGATCGATCCGCATCGCGCCACTTCCAGAAAATAGCGCAGTGCCGTGGACTGCACACCATACAACTGCATCGGCGCCTCCAGGGTTTGCCTTTTCGGCAAAGGAAGTATCGAAATATTATTCTTGTGGCATTGATAACCTTTCCCTACATTCGAGTCCAGATCAAAAAAAATACAGTCTGATCCTTTTACCCTCCTTTGCGCTTTTGCGATTCGCTGCCCTTTGATTCAACCACTCTCGCCAACGGAGACGACGGCATGGGCATCAAAGGTTTCGCCTGCACTATTGCGCTGATGGGCTTCATCAGCAGTTTTCCGGCTCATGCCGGTAAAGCCAACGACACCCTGGTTTACGCTTCCGACAGCGAGCCTGAAAACATCAGCCCCTATCACAACGATCTACGCGAAGGCGTGATTCTCGGTCGGCTGATCTGGGACAACCTGGTCTACCGCGATCCCAAAAGCGGCGAGTACCAACCCATGTTGGCCACGCGCTGGAAACAGGTCGACGACACCACCATCGACTTCGAACTGCGCAAGGGCGTCAAATTTCACAACGGTGACGACTTCACCGCCGACGATGTGGTGTTCACCCTCAACTACGTGGTGTCGCCCGAAGCGAAAGTCGTGACCGTGCAAAACGTCGACTGGATCAAGAGCGCCGAGAAAACCGGTGACTACAGCGTCCGCCTGTATTTGAAGAAGCCTTTTCCTCCGGCTCTGGAATACCTGTCCAACGCCGTTCCGATGTTTCCCAAGCAGTATTTCGAGAAGGTCGGCCTGGCCGAATTCAGTCGCAAGCCAATCGGTACCGGGCCGTATAAAGCCGTATCGGTGGTGGCTGGCGAAGGCGTGACCATGGAGATCAACAAGGACTACTTTCCGGACAGCCCACAAGGCAAACCGCATATCGGCCACCTCAAGTTCCGGGTGATCCCGGATGCCGAAACCCGCCTGGCCGAGTTGATGACCGACGGTGTCGACTGGACCTGGCGCGTGACCCCGGATCAGGCGGTCGACCTCAAGGGCATGCAGAACCTGACCGTGACCAGCGGCGAAACCATGCGCATCGGTTTCCTGATTCTCGATGCCCGGGGCACCTCCACCGAAAACTCCCCCATGAAGAACCTCAAGGTGCGCCAGGCCATCAACCATGCGATCAACCGCAGTGCGCTGGCCACGCAATTGGTGGGGGGCGAAGCCAAGCCCTTGCAGGTGGCCTGTTACCCAGGCCAGTTCGGTTGCGATACCTCCGCGGCCACGGTCTACGACTACGACCCGGCCAAGGCCAGGGCGCTGCTTGCCGAAGCCGGTTATCCCAATGGCTTCGAGACCGAAATCTTCGCCTATCGCGACCGTGATTACGTCGAAGCCATCATCGGCAACCTGCGCGCCGTGGGTATCAACGCCAAGCTGCGCTTCTTGAAGTACGCCGCCCTGCGCGATCAGCAACGTGGCGGCAAGGTGCCCATGTCGTTTCAGGCCTGGGGCTCGTTCTCGATCCTCGACACCTCGGCGTCGGCCGGCACCTGGTTCAAGGGCAATCCGGACGACAACATCAAGGATCCACAAGTCCAGGGCTGGCTGCAGACCGCCGACAACGCCCTCGACCCGCAACTGCGCAAGGACAACTACCGCAAGGCGTTGCAGCGCATCAGCGAACAGGCGTACTGGGCGCCGCTGTTCAACTACTCGATGAACTACGCCTACACCTCCGAACTGGCGTTCACGTCATACCCGGATGAGTTGCCGCGTTTCGTTCAGTCCAGCTGGAAGTAATCCGCAACCGGGCGGATTGATCGAGAGGTGCCGTGGCTGCGACTGACTCGCACCACGGACATCTCCTCACACATGCCATCCATTGGATACGAGGAAACTTGCCATGCTTGGATTCCTTCTGCGTCGGCTGGGCATCGCGATTTGCGTGGCCATTACCGTGTCGGTGATCAGTTTTTCCCTGTTGCACCTGTCCGGCGACCTGGCCACGGCCATTGGTGGACCGGAAGCCACCAGCGAACAGATCGAACAGATCCGCGTGCAATACGGCTTGAACAAACCGCTGCCGACCCAGTACTTCAACTGGCTGGGCGATTTGCTGCGGCTGGACCTCGGCAACTCGTTTTTCTTTCAGGAATCGGTCTACAACCTCGTCGTCAGCCGTTTGCCGATTACCCTCGGGTTGGGTGCCATGGCCCTGGGCATCGCCTTGCTGGTGGCGATTCCACTGGGGGTGCTGGCCGCGGTCAAACGCGACACCTGGATTGACCGACTGGCCTTGAGCATCGCGGTGCTGGGCCAGGCGATGCCCAGTTTCTGGTTTGCGCTGATGCTGATCGTGGTGTTCGCGGTGACGCTCAAGTGGTTGCCGGTATCCGGCAACTCGACCCTGCTGCATTTCGTCATGCCGGCCATTGCCCTGGGCTACTACGCGACGCCGGCCATCATGCGCCTGACCCGCGCCGGCATGCTCGATGTGCTCGGTTCCGATTACATCCGCACCGCCCGCGCCAAGGGCCTGCGCCCTGCCCGCGTGCTGTTCAAGCACGCATTGCGCAACGCCTTGATTCCGGTCGTCGCGCTGGCGGCGGTGGAGTTCGGCTTCATGCTCGGCGGTTCGGTGGTGATCGAAACCGTGTTCTCCCTGCAAGGCATCGGGCAACTCGCCTGGGACGCCATCGCCCGTGACGATTTTCCGGTGGTACAGGCCGTAGTCCTGCTGATTGCGGTGATCTACATCATCCTCACCTTGCTGGCCGATGTGCTCAACGCACTGCTCGACCCGCGCATCCGCGTGCGCTAGGAGGCTTACATGAGCACCCCCACGACCCTCGCGATCAATGACTACCTGCCACCCCCCAGCAGCCTGAGCCGAGTCCTTGGCAAGAGTTTTCGCCATCGTGGTTTCGCCATCGGCGCGGTATTGTTGCTGATCATCTTCGCCGGTGCACTGTTCGCCCCGTGGCTGGCCCCCCACGACCCTTATGCGCAAGACGTGATGCTGCGCATGAAACCGCCGGTATGGATGGCCAACGGCACCTGGGAGTACGTCCTCGGCACCGACAAGCTGGGCCGTGACTACCTGTCGCGATTGCTCTATGGCGCGCGGATTTCGCTGTTCATCGGCATCGCGGCGGCGTTGATTTCCGGCTTTATCGGCACCGTGATGGGGCTGTTGGCCGGTTACTACGGCGGCAAGGTCGATGCGTTCATCAGCTACCTGATCACCACGCGGCTGGCGATGCCGGTGGTGATGGTCGCGCTGGCCTCGGCCTCGCTGATGGGCGGCTCGCTGAAAGTGGTCATCGTACTGCTGGGCTGCCTGTTATGGGATCGCTTCGCGGTGGTGGTCAGGGCTTCGGTGCAACAGATTCGCGATGCTGAATATGTGGCCTCTGCCCAGGCCCTTGGCTGCTCGACCCTGCGCATCCTGGTCAGCGAGATCCTGCCCAATCTGGTCGGTGCGCTGATCGTCGTCGCGACCCTGGAGATGGCCCACGCGATCCTGCTGGAGTCGGCCCTGTCGTTCCTCGGGGTTGGCGTGCAGCCGCCGACGCCGTCCTGGGGCCTGATGATCGCCGAAGGCAAACCCTACATGTTCTTTTCTCCGTGGGTCATCGCCATTCCCGGCGTCGCCCTGATGATTCTGGTGCTGGGCATCAACCTGGTCGGCGACGGCCTGCGCGATCTGATCCTGCCCGACGGCCGCAACTGATTAGAGGAGTCAGGACATGGCACTACTCCATGTTGAAAACCTGCGCGTGGACATCCCCATGGGCAACAGCCCGACACCGGATGACATGCTGCATGCCGTGCGCGGTCTGGATTTCGAAGTCGAGCGCGGTGAAATGCTGTGTATCGTCGGCGAATCCGGCTGCGGTAAATCCCTGACCTCGCTGGCGCTGATGGACCTGCTGCCACGCAAGGCCAGACGCACCGCGTCCCGGCTGACGCTGGACGGCATCGACATGCTGGGCCAGAGCGAGCGGCGCATGTGCGATCTGCGCGGCAATCGTCTGGCGATGATTTTCCAGGAACCGATGACCTCGCTGAACCCGGCCTACAGCATTGGCGATCAGCTCAGCGAAGTACTGACCCAGCATCGCAAGGTGTCACGCAAGGACGCCCTGGCTCGCGCCGCGCAGATGCTGGAGAAAGTCGGTATCAGCAATGCCACCGAACGCTTGCGCCAGTACCCGCATCAACTGTCTGGCGGTTTGCGCCAGCGGGTGATCATCGCCATGGCATTGATGTGCGAGCCGGACCTGATCATCGCCGATGAACCCACCACGGCACTGGACGTGACCATCCAGGCGCAGATCCTGCGCTTGATCCGCGATATCCAGAAGGAGTTCGGCCTGGCGGTGATTTTCATCACCCATGACCTGGGGCTGGTGGCCCGGATCGCCGATCGGGTCGCAGTGATGTATGCCGGGGAAATCGTCGAAACCGCCCCCGCCCGGCAACTGTTCGAAAACCCACAGCATCCGTACACCCGTGGTCTGCTGACCAGTATTCCAATCCCCGGTCGGACCCGACCGGGCGAGGCCCTGGGTTCGATTCCAGGCCTGGTGCCAAGCCTGGTGGGCGAACAGCAAGGGTGCGCGTTCCGCAATCGTTGCGCCCAGGCGATAGCGGCCTGCGCGCAAGACATTCCCGAAGTCGAGCAGGACGGCCACATGGCGCGCTGCCTGTTCGCCGCACCGGCCCCGGCGCCGATTCGCCTTCAAGAGAGGGCTCGGTCATGAAAAAAGACATCGCATTGGAGCTGTGCGACATCCGTCGCGAGTTCCGGATCAACAAGGGCTTGTTCAAACCCGCCGCCACCCTGAAGGCCGTCGATGGCGTTTCCCTGCGGCTGATGCGAGGCGAGACCCTCGGCCTGGTAGGCGAGTCCGGTTGCGGAAAAAGTACCCTGGCCAAGATGCTGCTGGGTCTGTTGCCACCCACCAGCGGCGATGTGCTGGTGGGTGGCAAGCACCTGGCGGCGACGGATCGCAAGGAAATGTCCCGGCACATCCAGCCGATATTCCAGGACCCGTACTCCTCGCTGAACCCTCGCAAGACGCTGCGCGAAATCGTGACCCTGCCGCTGATCGTGCACGACATTGGCAGCCCCGCCGAGCGACGCAAGAAAACCGAAGCGATGCTCGATGTGGTCGGCCTGCCCAAGCGGGTCATCGACGGCTATCCGAGCCAACTGTCCGGCGGCCAACGGCAACGGGTGGCCATTGCCCGGGCATTGATCATGCGCCCTGACGTGTTGATCTGCGACGAACCCACCTCGGCACTGGACGTTTCGGTGCAGGCGCAGATTCTCAACCTGCTGCAAGACCTCAAGCGCGAATTCGGCCTGACCTATCTTTTGATCAGCCATAACCTGGCGGTCATCGAACACCTCGCCGACCGGGTAGCGGTGATGTACCTGGGGCGTATCGTCGAGGAACGCACCCGCGAAGCGTTATTCGCCAAACCCGGCCACCCGTATACCCGCGCCTTGCTGGATTCGGTGCTCACGCCCGATCCGCGCCTGGGCATTCCCGAGATCGGCCTGGGCGGTTCCTTTCCCAATCCGATGTCACCGCCCTCCGGCTGCGCCTTCCATCCGCGCTGTCCGAGCTGCTTCGCCCCCTGCAAGACGGCCTACCCGGCCAATGATCCGATTATCGGCGGCAACGTGCGTTGCCACCTTCACGACAGTCCCGCCCAAACCCTGGAGCTTGTCCACTCATGAGTCGTTCACTGGCCATCAGCAACACCACAGCGCAATTCGATAACGGCGCATTTTTCAGCCTGCTCGAACGCAGCGTCGCCTTGCACACTGAAAGCCAGGCAGCGGACAGCCAACCCGAGTTGTATCGCTATCTCCATGAGTTCATCACCCCGCATGTCGAGGCGATGGGCTTCAGCGTCGCTGTCTATGACAACCCGGTGGCAGGGCGCGGCCCGTTCATGATCGCCACGCGCATCGAGCAGCCGCAACTGCCGACCGTGCTCAGCTACGGCCACGGTGATGTGGTACGCGGCTATGAAGCGCAATGGCGTGAAGGCCTGTCGCCGTGGCAAGTCATTGCCGAAGGCGATCGCTGGTACGGCCGCGGCACGGCGGATAACAAAGGCCAGCACCTGATCAACCTGACCGCGCTGGAGCAAACCCTCAAGGCTCGCGACGGCAAGCTGGGGTTCAACGTCAAGCTGTTGCTGGAAATGGGCGAAGAAGAAGGCTCGCCGGGCTTGAATGCATTCTGTGCCGCGCACAGTGAAGAGCTCGCCGCGGATATTTTCATCGCCTCGGACGGCCCGCGCCTGGCGGCGTCACGACCGACGATTTTTCTCGGCTCACGGGGGGTGTTCAACTTCGAGCTAGTGGTCAATCTGCGCGAAGGCGCTCATCACTCTGGCAACTGGGGCGGGTTGCTGGCCAACCCCGGGATCATCCTGGCCAATGCCATCGCGAGCATGGTGGATGAACACGGCCGGGTGAAAGTGGCGGGCCTGATGCCTGAATCACTGCCCGAGCCGGTTCGTCAGGCACTGGCCGATATTGACGTCGGTGGCGGACCGGGCGATCCGGACATCGACGCCAACTGGGGTAACCCCGAGCTCTCCCTGAGCGAAAAGGTGTTCGGCTGGAACACCCTCGACGTTATCGCCTTCAAGACCGGCAACCCGGACGCCCCCGTACACGCGATCCCCGGCAAGGCCAACGCCCACTGCCACATCCGCTTTGTGGTGGACAGCGACTACACGACCTTCATCCCGGCGGTGCGTGCCCACCTGGATGCCCATGGTTTCAGCAATGTCGAGGTCAAGCAAAGCCACGTCGAGGTGATGCACGCCACTCGGCTGGACCCGCAAAGCCCATGGGTCGATTGGGCGCTGAGCTCCTTGGCCCAGACCACCGGCAAAAAACCCGCGCTGCTGCCCAACCTCGGCGGTTCGCTGCCCAACGATGTGTTCGCCGACGTGCTCGGCCTGCCCACCTTGTGGGTGCCGCATTCGTACCCGGCCTGCTCGCAGCATGCGCCGAACGAGCACTTGCTGGCACCGGTGGTCAAGGAAAGCCTGCAGATCATGGCGGGGTTGTTCTGGGACCTGGGCAACGATGCGGCACGCCTGACCCAGGCGCATCAGTTGCGGGAGCAAATGCAATGAGCGCCACGCCACAACAGGCGCTGGACTGGCTTGCCGACCAGCGCCAAGCCATGGAAACGCTGCTGCAGCGTATCGTCGACACCGACTCCAACAGCTATGACAAGGCGGGGGTCGACGCCGTGGGCGCGCTGCTCGCGGCAGAGCTGGAGGCCGACGGCATCCTGCTCAAGCGCATGCCGGTGGAAGGCTTTGGCGACGTAATGCTCGCCGAAGTGCCAGGCGAACCTGGAAAGCCGGTGTTGCTGCTGGGCCATCGCGACACGGTGTTCCCCAAAGGCACCACCACGGCGCGCGGCTACAGCTGCGATGGCAATCTCGCCTTTGGCCCCGGCGTCGCCGACATGAAAGGCGGCCTGGTGCTCAATTGCTTCGCCCTCAAGGCACTCAAGCGTGCCGGCCCCTTGCCCTATCCGGTGCAGGTCCTGTACACCGGTGACGAAGAAATCGGCTCCGGCAGCGCCAGGCCCCATATCGAACACGCAGCCCGTGCCGCCCGCGCCGTGCTCAATACCGAACCCGGTCGGGCCAGCGGCAACGTGGTCAGCGCACGCAAAGGCGGTGCCACGCTGATCATCGAAGTCAGCGGTCGCGCGGCGCATGCCGGGGTCAACCATGCCGACGGCGCCAGCGCCATCGAGGCCCTGGCACGCAAGATCGTCAAGCTCCATGCCCTGACCGATTACTCGGCGGGCATCACCACGAACGTTGGCTTGATATCCGGGGGAACGTCCAGCAACACCGTTGCTCCGAGCGCCTCGGCGCGGCTGGATGTGCGCTTCATCGAACTCAAGCACTGGGACCGGATCCTTACCGCGATCCTGGCCATCGTCGCCGAAGAAGAACTGATCGGTACCCACGCCATCCTCAAGGAGGCGACAACCTTTCTGCCGATGGAGGCCCGTCACAGCGAACGGCTGTTGCAAATCTACCAACAAAAAGCCCTGGCGCTGGGTTTCAGCGTCGAAGGCGAATTCACCGGCGGTTGCGCCGACTCCGGATTCACCGCCAGCCTGGGCATCCCAACCCTGTGCGGCCTCGGCCCGGTGGGAGGCAAGGTCCACACCGATCGTGAATACCTGGAGCTGGATACGCTGGTACCTCGCGCCCAGGCCTTGGTGGCGACCATCCTGGCTGTTGGCCAGAGCAGTTGAAATAACGGGGCGTCGAGATCAAGGTCCAAAGCAACAAGAGCAGGACACACGTCCAACCTCCATATAGCTGAACCACCGACTTCGCGAGCAACCTCGCTCCCACAAGGGGCAAGCCAGCCTCAAGCGTCCCAAGGGGCCATGGCGTCAACGTCAATGGCGTAGCGCTCAATGGCCTCGGCACAGACGCCGGCCTGCAGCCTCCCCTCTTGCACCAGCGAGGTCAGCGCACTCAGGACGATCTGGTGCCGGTCCACTTCGAAGAACCTGCGCAGTTGGCTGCGGGTATCGCTGCGGCCGAACCCGTCGGTACCGAGCACCGTGTAATAGCCATCGAGATAACTGGCGATCAACTGGGGCAAGGCCCGTACGTAATCGGTACAGGCAATGATGGGCGCCGAGTCGTTAAGGCATTCCTGGACATGACTGCGCCTGGCAGGCTGTCCGGGATGCAATCGATTCCAGCGCTCCACTTCCCGTGCATCACGTGCCAATTCGGTAAAGCTGGTCACGCTCCAGACCTGACTGTCGATCCCCCAATCGCTGGCCAGCAACTCGGCGGCGGCGATCACTTCGCCCAGGATGGCGCCGGACCCCAGCAACTGGACACGTCCACGCGCCCCCTCGACTTCATGTCGGGCAAACCGATACATGCCCTGGATAATGGCCTGTTCGACACCTTCGGGAAGGCTGGGCTGCGGGTAGTTCTCGTTCATCAGGGTAACGTAGTAGAACTCGTCCACCTGGCGCTCCAGCATCTGGCGCATGCCGTGATCCAGGATCACCGCGAACTCGCCGGCGAATGCCGGATCGTAAGCCCGACAATTGGGAACCATCGCCGCCATCAGGTGACTGTTGCCGTCCTGGTGCTGCAGGCCTTCGCCACCCAATGTCGTGCGGCCCGCGGTGGCACCGAGCAGGAACCCGCGGGCCCGTTGATCCGCCGCCGCCCAGATCAGGTCGCCGATGCGCTGGAAGCCGAACATCGAGTAGTAGATGTAGAACGGCAGCATTGGCAGGCCATGCACCGAGTAGCTGGTCGCGGCGGCGACCCAGGAGCTGATGGCGCCAGCCTCGCTGATGCCCTCTTCGAGAATCTGCCCGTCCAGGGCTTCTCGATAACTGAGGATCGAACCGATGTCCTCCGGCTCGTAACGTTGCCCCACGCTGGAGTAGATGCCGATCTGCTTGAATAGGCTGGCCATGCCGAAGGTACGCGCTTCATCCGCCACGATCGGTACGATGCGCGGCCCCAGTTGCTTGTCCCGGAGCAAGCCGCTGAGCATCCGCACGAAGGCCATGGTGGTGGACATTTCCTTGCCCTGGGCGGCGATGGCGAACCCGGCGTAATGCTCTACAGCGGGCACGGCCAATGACTCGCAGGCCGAAGGTCGTGCCGGCATGTAGCCGCCCAACGCCCGGCGACGTGCATGCAGGTAGCGCATTTCCGCGCTGTCGTCGCTCGGTTTGAAGAAGCTCAGGGAGGTGGCCTGCTCATCGGTCAATGGCAGGTTGAAACGGTTGCGGAACGCGATCAACGCCTCACTGTCGAGTTTCTTCTGCTGGTGTACGGTCATCTTGCCCTGTCCGGCGTCGCCCATGCCGAAGCCCTTCTTGGTCTGGGCCAGGATGACCGTCGGTTTCTTGCCCTCGAGCATCGCGCTTTGATACGCGGCAAAGATCTTTACCAGGTCATGACCACCGCGCTTGAGGCGGTCGATCTGCTCGTCGGTCAGGCCTTGGGCCAAGTCCGCCAGGGCTTCGCCCTGACCGAAGAAATGCTCACGGTTGAAGCGCCCATCCTTGGCCGCGAACGTCTGGAACTGGCCATCGACCGTGGCCGACAAGGCCCGGACCAACGCGCCGTCCTTGTCCCGGGCAAACAACCTGTCCCAGTCGGAGCCCCAGACCAGTTTGATCACGTTCCAGCCCGCACCGCCGAACAATGCCTCGAGCTCATCGATGATGCGACCGTTGCCACGCACCGGACCGTCCAACCGCTGCAGGTTGCAATTGACCACCCAGACCAGGTTATCCAGCCCCTCGCGCGCCGCCAGGGTCAACGCCGACATGCTTTCCGGCTCATCCATCTCACCGTCACCAAACACGCCCCAGACGGTTCGCCCCGAGGTCTTCTGCAGGCCGCGGTGCTCCAGGTAACGCATGAAGCGCGCCTGGTAGATCGAGCTGATCGGACCGATCCCCATGGAGCCCGTCGGGAACTGCCAGAAGTCCGGCATCAACCAGGGGTGCGGATAACTCGACAGCCCCCGGGCGCCGTTGGCACGCGCACCGATCTCCTGTCGATAGTGCTGCAGATCCTTTTCTTCCAGGCGTCCCTCGAGGTATGCCCGGGCATAGACGCCTGGCGCCGAGTGCGGTTGGTAGAACACCAGGTCGCCGCCGTCGGTCGGGGTGCGCGCCTTGAAGAAATGGTTGAAGCCCACTTCGAACAGATCCGCCGCACTGGCATAACTGGCGATGTGTCCACCCAATTCGCCATAGGCGTGATTGGCCCGGGCAACCATCGCCAGGGCATTCCAGCGCATGATGGATGCCAGGCGCTCCTCGATCGCCAGATCTCCGGGAAACACCGGTTGCCGCTCGACGCCGATGGTATTGATGTAGGGAGTGCCATGGCTGGGCCGCCAGCCGATGTCCGCAGTGCTTGCCACGGCCAGCAGCATGTCGAGGATCTGTTTGGCCCGGTCCGTGCCGCCGTGGGCGGCGACCGACAGCAAGGCCTCGCGCCACTCGGCCATTTCTTCATCCTCGACAGCCCGGGCCGGCCATTGGGCATGGGGATTGGACAGGTTCATGGGCAACTCCTGCTGATGTCGGGTATCGCTTCGAGGTGGCGCGAATGACTGCCTCGGGCGAGGTTTTTGACTTGCTCTACCGCCGCCATGATGGAGCGCTCGCTCGTCTCGTCTGGGGCGACCGGGTAGAGGCATGGCTGAGCGATGGAAAGGTCGTGCAAGACGTGCTCATCGAGTTCACCGAGCACCACGAAACGGTAGTCACGCTTGGCCACGTGCCCTTCGACGAGCTTGCCAGGCGCGGTGTTCACCGTATCGACATGGATCAGCGCAACATTGTCGAAACAGCTGAACCCCTGATGGATCAAGTCAATGTGATCGCTATCGAGTCCGCTCACGATGACCACGATACGCGTACGACTGGAAGGCTCGCGCATCCATCTCATTGCGTGGATGCGCGCATGGGCGGTTCGGCTCATAAGCGTTGCCTTACTGGTTTGCACAGGCGAATTGACGAGGGCTGGGTTAAATGACGCCGCGCGCCTGCAGCACGCTTTTGGCCAGACGCCGGGTCGCCGATAACACCTCTTCCACCTGTCGATCCATCGCCGCAGTGGATGAAGCGATTGTTCCAAGTTCGACGACGCGCAGCGGATGGCCGCAGACCGATCCCAGCCAGGTCAGGCCTGGCACCGTGCCGACTTCCAGCAGAAAGCTGTCGTGGGGAACGCCGCGCAACAGTTGGCTGGCATAACACGCGTCGCCTCCGGCAGACGGCTGCGCACTGGACCCGACCCGCAACCAGTCGACCCTCAGCGCCTCCGACTGCTGGACGGCCAGGTAGGCCACCTGGTCCCAGTCATCTATCGTCACGTGCAGCTTGTCGATCATGTACTTGGGCAACGCGGCGCTGGTCACGATGACCACTCCGGCATCCGCCGAAGGTTCCTTGATCCAGACTGCGGATTGCGATATCGCATGCATGGCGGTACTCCCGGCGGTTGGGTTGCAGCGGCTCGCTCCGAGCGACGATCCAGCGATGAGGCCGTGACATTCAACATGCATGCCGACTGCCCCACCGCCTCGTGAGCAAGCGCTCGCCTACAGGTCTGGTGTGAATCAGCCGTTGCGGAACAGGAAGCTGTAGGCGTTCAGGGCAGGCGCTCCGCCCAGGTGCGCGTAGAGCACTTTCGAGCCTTCGGGGAACTCGCCACGGCGGACCATTTCAATCATCCCGTGCATGGATTTACCTTCGTACACCGGATCGGTCAGCACACCTTCCAGGCTGCCGCACAGGCGAATGGCTTCCAGCGTGCCGTCGTTGGGCAAGCCGTATTCCGGATAGGCGAACCGAGTGTCGAGCACCACGTCCTCTTCGGTGATTTCGCGGCCCAGCTCCACCAGTTCCGCGGTATGCCGGGCGATACGCAGGATCTGTGCCTTGGTTTTCTCTGGCTTGGCCGAGGCATCGATGCCGATCACTTGCTTCGAACGGCCGTGCGCGGCGAAACCGACCACCATGCCGGCCTGGGTACTGCCGGTCACGGAACAGACCACGATGTAGTCGAACGTGAAGCCCAGCTGTTTTTCCTGCTCTCGCACTTCTTCGGCAAAGCCGACGAACCCGAGGCCGCCATAGGGATGCTCGGAACAACCCGCCGGGATCGGGAACGGCTTGCCGCCGCGCGACACCACGTCGTCCATGGCCTTCTCCCAGCTTGGCCGGATACCGATGTCGAACCCCGCGGCGTCCAGTCGTACCTCCGCCCCCATGATGCGAGACATCTCGATGTTGCCCACCCGGTCATACACGGCATCGGAGTAGTTGACCCAGTTTTCCTGCACCAGCACGCACTTCATGCCCAGGTGCGCGGCCACCGCCGCCACCTGGCGGGTCTGGTTCGACTGGATGCCACCGATGGAGACCAGGGTATCGCAGCCTTGCTCGATCGCTTCGGGAATCAGGTATTCGAGCTTGCGGGTCTTGTTCCCGCCGAAGGCCAGGCCACTGTTGCAATCTTCACGCTTGGCATACAGCTGGACCTTGCCCCCCAGATGTTCACTCAGGCGCTTCAAGGGCGTGATGGGAGATGGACCGAAGGTCAACGGATAACGTTTAAAACGATTCAGGTTCATGACTCTGCTCCTCGATGATTGAATATCCAAGCGCCAGGCCGAGAAGCAAAGGGCTGCATTCCAGGCTCTTTCACGGGGGCTTCGATGAGTTCAATACTAAGAAGAAATCAAAAAATATGTATTGCAAATTATTAGCAATTAAAGAAACATAATTTTTAGATAAAACCATCAAACACACTTTTACTGCGTATAAATCCATATGAGCGCAACAAATACTCGCAAGAAGCCGAGCGAAACAGCGTCAACGCCACAGCCGCTGGATCGAACCGACCGCGCCATTCTCAAGGCCCTGCAGCGAGATGCCTCCATCTCCAACGTGGCGCTGGCCGAGAAGGTCAAACTGAGCGCGCCGGCCTGCCTGCGACGTGTCGAACGGCTCAAGCAGGCCGGCCTGATCAAGCACATCGTCGCACTGCTGGACAATGAAGCGCTGGAGGCGGGGATGGTGGTCTTGATCGGGGTGGTGCTGGATCGCTCCACGCCGGAGTCCTTCGCCGCATTCGAGGCGGCCGCGCAGAAAGTGTCCGGCTGCATGGAATGCCATGTGGTGACGGGAGAGTTCGACTACTTCATGTTGATACGAACCAAGGACAGCAACAGCTTCAACCGGCTCCACGCGGAGCAACTGCTCTACCTGCCCGGAGTTCGCCAGATTCGCTCGTTCATGGGATTGCGCCAGGTCTTGTCGACCACTCACATTCCCCTTTGAGGCTCGTTGGCCCCGATCGCCAGATTGGCCAGATTTCCCTTGGGGGTGGCTTCGCGCATGCCCTGGCTTCATTCCACATTTTCAGGGCATGCCTGGACTATCGCCCAAAAAGTGGCGCAACGTCCTTATGCAATGACAGGGGCAGGATTTCCCCACGTCGTCACGTGGCTAATGCGATGACACATAGACAGACGGCGTGGCAGGCGCGGGTAACGCATAAGTCGCCTTCATCCACTCGATCTCGGCCTGGGGGGTGCGGCCGAAGAAGCGTTTGAACTCGCGGCTGAACTGCGAGGCGCTTTCGTAGCCGACGCTGAATGCCGCGGCAGAGATGTTCATGGTGTTGCGCAGCATCAGCAGGCGAGCCTGGTGCAGGCGCGTCGATTTCACGTATTGCATGGGCGAGGTGTCGGTCACGCTGCGAAAGTGCAGGTGGAAGTTGGGTATGCTCATGCCCGCTTCCTGGGCGAGGGATTCGACGTCCAGTCGCTTTTGGTAACCGCTGTGGATCTTGCGGATCGCACGGGTGATCTGGCCGAAATGTCCCTGGCGGCGCAGGGCGGCGCGCATTGAGCCGCCCTGCTCGCCGGTGAGGATGCGGTAGTAGATTTCGCGCCTCAGGGCAGGGCCGAGTATCTGCGCTTCGCCGGGGTCGCTCATGGCTTGGAGAAAGCGCAGGGTCGAGGCGCGCAGTGAGTCGTCCATGGGCGAGGCGTACATGCCTTTGGGCGGGGCATCGCTGGGGCCGAGGACCTCGTCCACCTGCAGCAGCAACTCGCTGGCCACCTGAAAATCCAGGCGCATGTAGATGGCCAGCATGGGCTCTGTCTCGCTGGCGTCGGTCTCCATGGTGAAAGGCACCGGCACGGACACCACCAGATAATGCTGGGCATCGTAGACATAGACGTCTTCGCCCAGGTAGCCGCGCTTGCGGCCCTGGCACAGGATCACGATGCCGGGGTCGTACAGCACCGGCGTGCGGGTCAGGGGGCGGTTCGAACGCAGGAAGCGGATGTCCTCCAGCGCGCTGAGGTTGTAGCCCTCCACCGGGGCAAGTTGTTCCAGCAACTGCACCATGCATGCGGTGCGGGGGTCGGCCTGAGTCATGGGTGTCCTCTTGCTTGGCGCTCAACCGTCGGTGGAACGGCTCAGTGTTTCCCATTGATCGATCTCGCGGGCGGTGCGGCTCAGTTTTTCGCGTACCAGGCTCAGTGCGTCACTGCCCAGCAGCAGGTGGGCCGGTGGCGTCGCGCTGGCGATCAGCTGCAGCATCGCCTGGGCGGCCTTGCGGGGGTCGCCGAGCTGCTTGCCGCTTTTCTCTTCCCGCGCTTTACGAACCGGGTCGAAGCTGGCGTCGTAGTCGGCAATGCTGCGCGGGGTACGTTGCATGGAGCGACCCGCCCAGTCGGTGCGAAACGAGCCGGGAGCCACCGCCGTGACGAAGATCCCGAACGGCAGCAACTCCTTGCTCAGCGTATCGGAGATCCCTTCCAGCGCAAACTTGCTCGCGCAGTAGTAAGAAATGCCCGGCATGGTGATGGTGCCCCCCATGGAGGTGATATTGAGGATATGACCGGCGCGGCGCTCGCGAAAATACGGCACGAACGCCTTGGTCACCGCCACCGCGCCGAACACATTGACGTCGAACTGGCGGCGCATCTCTTGCAACGGTGACTCTTCGAAGATCCCCTCGTGGCCATAACCGGCATTGTTCACCAGTACGTCCACCGGGCCATGACTGGCTTGTGTGGCGGCGACCACGCTGTCGATCCGGTCGAACTCAGTGACATCCAGGATGACCCCGCGGGCATGATCCGGCGCCAGTGCCTCGAAGGCCTGCAACGCCGCGTCACTGCGCACGGTGCCGATCACCCGGTGGCCCGCCGCAAGTGCCTCCCGCGCCAGGGCATTGCCCAGGCCACTGCTGACGCCGGTGATGAATAGGGTTTTCCTGCTGCTCATGGCGAGCCTCCGATAAGGTGGGGACGAGGCCATGGTATCGATGGGAAACCGCGGCACCTATGCCGGTTTGCCTTGCAGCCTTGCCTATTCCTATCAGGGCCGGACTGGCGTGACGGACGTCAATGCCCGGGCCGTTGACCTGGGCCGCTCGCGCACATTTGCCCTGGCGTGATCTGTCTGAATATAATGCGATTCATTATCAATTATGTCTGTTTCCGGGATGCTGATGCGCAGCAACGACACACTGGGCAATGCCGATCTCGCGCTGCTCTATAGCAGCCACCACTCCTGGTTGCACAGCTGGCTGAGCCGGCGCATCGGTTGCCGCGAAAGCGCTGCGGACCTGGCGCAGGACACCTTCGTACGGCTGCTCAAATCGCGTCAATTGAGTCCTTTGCGCGAACCCCGGGCTTATCTGAGCAGCATCGCACGTGGACTGATGATCGATCGGTATCGCCGTCGCGAACTCGAACGGGCCTACCTCGAAAGCCTTGCGCTGCTCCCTTCCCAGCAAATCCCGTCTGAAGAAGAACGGTTGCTGATTCTCGACAGCCTGGAACGGATAGACCGCCTGCTCGACCTGCTCAAGCCGAGGGTCCGCGAGGCATTCCTGCTGGCCCAGCTCGACGGCCTGACCTGCCAGCAAATAGCTGACAAGTTGTGCGTTTCCCGCTCTACGGTCGAACGCGACCTGGCCAAGGCCCTGCAACACTGCTATCGCTTGCGCTATGCCGAACAGTGAAGCCCGAGTGCCGGATCCGGCCGTGGTCGACCAGGCGATCCACTGGCTGGTGCGCCTGCGCTTCAATCCCGCCGATGAGCAGACCCAGCGCACTTTCGAGCACTGGTTGCAGCGGTGTCCGGAGCATTTGCTCGCGTGGCAGCGTGTGCAAGTCCTGGGCGACGATTTCGCGGGCATTCCCTCCGACCTGGCCCGGCATACCCTCAAGGGCAGCCGCTCGGGCATGCATCGGCGCAAGGCCCTGAGGCTGCTGGGTACCTTGGCCACCGTGGGTGGCGCGGCCTGGCTGGGCCGCGACTACACGCCGCTGCCGGCCATGCTTGCCCAGCAACACAGCAAGACCGGGGAGCGCAAGCGCTTCCAGCTCGATGATGGCAGCCTTGTCCAGCTCAACAGCGACAGCGCGGTCGACAGCTATTTCAACCCACAGCGGCGCCTGCTCGTGCTGCGGCGCGGCGAAATCATCGTGAACACTGGCGCGGACTCAGGCGCGGATTCACCGCGTCCGTTCTGGGTGCAGACACGGGACGGGATGATACGCACCCTGAATGCCCGGTTCCTGACGTACGAGCGTGACGACGGGACGCTCATCGCGGTGCAGAGCGGCACAGTCACCGTGTTTCCCGGGGCCAGCCAACCCGTTGCGGTCAACGACACCGTCCAGGCCGGAAGCCAGCGGCTGTTCACCTCGGATGGCGTTCGTGAGTTCAAGGATGACGGCCTGGATCTATGGAGCTGGAGCGACGGGGTGATCAGCGCACGCAATATGCGCCTCGGTGATTTCATCGGGGCCCTGTCGCGCTATCGCCCCGGCCTGTTGCGCTGCGCCGAAGAGGTCTCGGGCCTGCGCGTTTCCGGGACCTTTCAGCTTGCCGACACCGATCAGGTACTGGCATTGGTGGCGCAGTCACTGCACTTACAAATCGAATATCGAACCCAATACTGGGTGACGTTGAGCGCCGCCAGCTAGGCCCTGTCTGAAAAGACTGAGTGTTTTTTTGTCGCACAAAAATATCAAATAAAAATGAGGTGATTTCTCATTCTCGTTCGGCATGTAAGAAAGGCCGAAATACAGGCCTATCTGCCGATTCCCTTTAACGGAGCGAGTAAATGAGTTCGTCCCCGGTTCCACAGCGTCATCTACTGAATCGTGCCTTACAGGGTGCGGTCCTCGGCGTCATCGTGAGCAGCTACGCGCTACCGTCCATGGCGCAGACTTCGACCGTCGACCAGGCCCAACAGGTTCATCAGTGGAACATCCCGGCCGGCCCGTTGGCACCAGCGCTCGACCGCTTCGCGCGCGAGGCTGGCATCAGCCTTTCCTTCGATGCGTCAAGCGTGGCGAACCGCAATACCCAAGGCGTGAGCGGCACGCTCGATACATCCACGGCCCTATCGTCGTTGTTGCAGGGGAGCGACATCGAGATACAGCAGCAAGGTCCGAACGCCTACTTGCTGACGCCACAAGCCAAGGCGGACGGCGACCTCGAGGCCTTCCGCCTGGCGCCCATCCTCGTCAACGCCAAGGCCAGGGTCGATGGCACCGAAGACGCCAATTCCGTGGTCGCCCAGGAACTCTGGGTTGGCGGCAAGGTGGCCACCAGCATCCTCAACACGCCCGCCTCGGTGTCCGTGGTGACCGACAAGGAAATGAAGCAACGCAGCGTCAGCACCACGGAAGAACTCCTGCAATACACGCCGGGGGTCATTACCGACTATTACGGCACCGACGACCGCAACGATTACTTCCAGATCCGCGGCTTTCAAGCCACGACCTATCGGGATGGCCTGACCCTGGGTTCGATGCGCGGTGTGCGCGAGGAGCCATTCGCCTATGAGCGCGTCGAGGTGATACGCGGGGCCAACTCCACACTGTTCGGCCCGGCCGACCCGGGCGGCTCGGTGAACTTTGTGAGCAAGAAGCCCCGCTTCGACAAGTTCGGCCAGGGCTACGTCACCTACGGTTCTTTCGACCATGTCGAATCCGGCATCGATGTCGGGGACTCGCTGAACGAAGAGCAAACCCTGGCCGGTCGCTTCACGGCAAAGATGCAAGACAGTGACCGCGAGTACGACCATTCGCAGGACGACAACAAGTTCCTGATGGGCGGCCTGACCTGGGCCCCCACGGAGTTCACCTCGGCGTCCGTGATCGTGGACTACCTCAAGACTCAAAGCTCGCCCAACAGCGGCGGTTATCCGCTGGACAAGGAATACGATCGCGACAAGTTCTACGGCGAGCCCAGCTACAACTTCCACGATGTGGAACGCACCAATATCAGCGGCACGTTCAGCCATGATTTCGACAATGGGTTCGTGCTGCGCAGCAACCTGCGCTACAGCGAACTGACCGATGATTTCGGCTATGTGTTCCTCAGCGACTCCCCTACCCGCACCGGCACCACCGTCCCGCGCTATATCTTCGGCACCGACAGCGATGCCGAGCAACTGAACGGCAACCTGATGCTGCAATACGATGCCCGCTTCGAGAATATCGACAGCAGCACGCTGGTGGGTGTGGAGTATGGCGACTCCTCGACCGAGGAACGCTCGGTGTATGCCCCGACAGGATCCATCGACCTGGCCAACCCGGTATTCACCGGCGTGCCAGGCGGTGTGGCGCCCTACAGCAATAACAAGCTCGATACTGAAACCAAGGCCGTGTTCCTGCAGCAGAACCTGTCCTTCTATGAGCGCTTTATCGTCACTGCCGGTGTGCGCAACGACTCGCTGGATCTCTCCAATACCGACATCAACAACGTAAAAGAGTCGGATAACTTCTCGGAAACGTCCTATCGCGGCGCACTGACCTATATCGTCAACGACGAAGTGTCCACCTACGTCAGCATGGTGGAATCGGTCTCGCCGCCCACCGTCGGCGTCGTTCCGAAGACGGGCAGGCAATACGAAGTGGGTGTGAAATATGCGCCCATGGGCATGGACGCGCTGTTCTCGGCGGCCGTTTACGACCTGACCCAGGAAAATGTCAGCATCGCCGTCGTACTGCCCAGCGGTGTGATCGAACAACAGACCGTCGGCGAATCGCGCGTGCGCGGCCTGGACCTGGAAGCCAAGGCCGAGTTGACCTCCAACCTGAGCCTGGTGGGTGGCTATTCCTACATGGAGTCCGAAGTCATTCGCGGGACCTTGTACGACGGAAGTTCGCTCAAAGGGAATGAGTTCGCCACGGCGCCGAAACACTCCGCCTCGCTGTGGACCTACTACAACGTACCCAACACCGATGTCAGCGTCGGCCTGGGTGCACGGTATGTCGGTTCCTACTACTTCGATGCGGCCAACACCGGAACCAGCGATGGCACGACGCTCTTCGATGCGGCCTTCAACTACAACCTCTTTAAAGGCACAGACCTGGCGATCAACGTCAGCAACCTGCTGGATGAGCAACATGTGGTTGGCTCAGGTACCGCGAACTACTACAACCCGGGCCGCGAAATCACCGCAAAGCTGAGCTACAACTGGTAAAAAAACTGGCCGTTCATGAGCGCCCCCGGGCTGTGCAAGCAAGCCTGCTCCACAGCCCGGGGGCGATTTCCATCAGGACGAAACTAGCGCGGCGAGCATCAAATGCCCGGGCCGATGACATGAGCCGGCAGCCTGGCCAGGCGGTCCCATCCACCCGCGCAGATCTGCGAGCCATTGCGCAACGACAACCTCTCCAGTGGCAAGCGCTCCAGCACCGGCACCATGGCTGACGTGAGCCGCGATTCCCCCGGACCCGCTTCGAGCGTCAGGTCCCGCAATGGCAGCCCGGCAAGGTGGGCGACGCCGGCATCGGTCAGCCAGGGGCTTTCATACAAGCCCAGGCGTTGCAGTGGCAAATCACGCAGACACGCCAGATCACCATCGCGCAGGTCCAGGCCGCTGATTTCCAGTTGCTCCAACGGCAGGCCCATTTCGCACAGCTTGCGCAACGTCTTGCCATCAACCCCTTGGCAGAAACTCAGATCCAGCCGCTTCAGCGGCAGACCGGCCAGTTGTTTCAGTTCCTTCCAGGAAACATCGTTCAACGAGAGGTCCAGCGCTTCCAGTTCCAGCCCCTCCAGGTCCCGCAACGTCTGCTTGTCGATACCTTGCACGTCGCTGAGCCCCAACCGCTTCAAGGGGAACGCGTGCAGCACGTCGAGCCGCTCAATGATTTGTCGAGAGGCCTTGAGGTCCAGGTCCGCCAAGGGCATGCCTTCTAGTAGCTCAAGGTCGTCCTCGCACAGATACGAAGACTGCAGCGATAGCCGCTCGATCGGAAGATCCCGAATGGCGTTGAACGTGGCATCGGATGCATGACAATCATCGAGACTCAGAGAACGCAACGCGGTTAAACCCGAGAGCCAGGCAGGATCCTCCAGGATCTTGCTGTTCCAGCCCAGCGACAGCTGTTCGAGGGGATGGCTGCACAGATGCGCCGCCCCACGGGCGGTCAGTTGCCCGACACGCTCCAACGAAAGCGAGCGCAACTGGAGTGGCGAAAGCCCCAGCAGACCGTCGTCGGTCAATTCATCACAACGGTTCAACGACAACGCTTGCAGCCTGCTTTTGCTGCCCAGTTGCCTGAGGAAACGGTCGTCGAAATCTTCGCCGTAAGTTTCCAGTTCCAGTCGGCGCAAGCGCTCAAGGGAAGGGAGACTGGTGAGGTCATCGTCGCGGGAAAAACCGCTGATCTCCAAAGCCTCGAGGGCGACATCCGGCAGACGTCGCCAAAGTGCCTGATCGCAGCTGAACCTCGGGCTGCCAAGCACCAACGAACGCAGCGGCAACCCGGCCAAGGCGTCGAGCCACTGCGGCTCGGCGTTTTCCAGCGCCAGATGATCGACCGGCAACCCGCGAAGCTGCGGCAACAACGGTGCCGACCGATTCCTGTGTACCTTGACGTCCAACTCGGCTACCACGGCCATGGCGGCCGGATCGTACAGGCCAGCGGCGACGCGCACACCGTCCAGCGAAGCCTCGCCGGTGTCGAGCAGGTCGCGGTAAAGCGAAACCCGCGTGGCGATGTCATCCGGTGCGCCAGCGAGTCGAGCCATCAGGGCGTTGCGGTTGGAAGTCGGCACGGTCCAGGAATCCGAAGGTAACATGCGGCGTATGCTGCCGCAAAAAAGGGGTTTGATCGACACCCGTCGATCAAACCCGAACACCTTCGTTTTACCTGGGATCGACCACGTCCAGCGCCCGGTTCGCCAGGAGCTGGCCCAGTTCAATCAATTGTTGCAGGCTCAACGCAAAATGCCGCCGGGAACCGTCCAGCTCGAACGCAGGTCACCGGCCATGACATTGGCGCAGGCCAGGGTTTCGCTGAGGTTGGCCAACAGGCTCTCTGCATCCACGCCTTGGACAATAGTGAACAGTTGGCCTGGGGCAGGTTGCTTGTCGGGCGGATTGGGTTTGGGGTTCAGGTAGGAATCGATAACGCGTTCGGCGTTGGCATCGGCGGCGATGTCCAGGTGCAGCGGTGGGACGGGTGGGTCTGGGATGAGTTTGTCCATGGGTACTCCTAACGTAGGTGGGAGCCGCCACGTTCGCTGCTAAACGAGGGGGTGGCAGCCGCGCGCAGGTTAGCAGACCGGTACGTTAGGAAACCGGCGCACCCGAGGATGCCCTGCGCACAGCCGCCATAAGCATTCAGGCAATAACGATGCCTGCACCATGGGATTGCCATGCGCCTAACGTGACTTCCGAGCCGCTAAACCCGACCACTGAATGGGCAGCGGTGGACAGAGACTAGGCACCGGAAACGGCAGGCGCAAGGGGTTGGGATTTTCTAGGAAATGTCCTGCAAGTCAATGGGAAAGGTCCCGGTACAAAGTGTTTCGTCCTGTGTGCTTCCACCATGTGCGCGGTGTATCGAGGTAGACGAAACCACCTGACGCGACGCCGGCACCACATAAACTATTCTTCACCCCAGCCCCCAGGTTTACGAGGTAAAGTCCCTTCGCTCATTCAAGAAACTAAGGTTTTAGCCCGCTCCCCGCGGGCTTTTTTTTGTCTGAAATTCCATTCCTCGACCGCCTCTGTCGCCACGCCGGGACGAGCGGCGAAATGCCGACGCCAAAAAAATTTTTCAGATCTCGACGCTGCCGCCGATACAGCCCTGTTCACTTTTTTTGCTGGCTTAACAACAACAATCTTCCAGCCAACCGACGATCAAGCAGCACAACGTTCCTGGAGGAATTTGATGAATAGCTGGTTTGGCAACATTAGCGTCAACATGAAACTGGGCCTGGGGTTCGGCCTGGTATTGGTCCTGACCGGTATCCTGGCCTTGACCAGCTGGACCAGCCTGGGCGGGCTCATCCAGCGCAGCAACTGGATGAGCGACATCACCCAGCTCAATGCCGGGCTGACCAAGCTTCGCGTCACACGCCTGCAGTACATGCTGACCAACGGCGACGAGACCGCCGCCCAGAGCGTACAGACTGCCCTCGATGGGTTCCTGGCGCAGCAGAACGCCCTGCTCGCCAGCTTCAAGAGCCCCGAGAACGTCAGGCTGCTCAAGGAGCAGAACGCAACCATCAACGCCTATCAAGGCTCCCTGAACAAGATGCGCAGTGCCTACCGCACCGGTAACACGGCCCGTGAAGTCATGTCGGCCAACGCCGAGACCGCCTACAAACTGATCGAGGCGATCAACACCGACGTCCAGCACATGGCCCTGAGCGACGAGCGCTTCGAGCAGTTCCAGGCCATCACCCAGGCCAAGCAGGCATTCATGCTGGCCCGCTACGAAGTGCGCGGCTATACCGCCAACAGCAACGCCGACACCGAGCAAAAAGCCCTCAACCAACTGGACACGGCCATTGCCGCCCTCAAGCCGCTGAACCTGCATTTCGCCAGCACCCGCCAAGATGAGCTGCGCCAGCTGGAAAGCGCCCTGGCCCAATACCGCGGCGCGGTACAGGCCTTCAAACTGGCCAACGCCGATGTGGTGCAGGCGCGCAAGGAAATGACCGAGCAAGGCGCCACCATCGTCAGCCTGAGCGAGCAGCTGTACCAGATCCAGCTCGACCGCCGCGACGCCGAAAGCGCCCAGGCCCGCACCCTGCAACTGGTCAGCACCCTGCTGGCCTTGCTGGTGGGCATCATCGCCGCCGTGGTCATCACCCGGCAGATCACCCGCCCACTGAGCGAAACCCTGACGGTGGTCGAGCGCATCGCCAACGGCGACCTGTCCCACACCATCGTCGTCACCCGTCGCGATGAGCTGGGCGTGCTGCAACAAGGCATCGCTCGCATGGGCGTGACATTGCGCGACCTGATCAGCGGCATCCGCGATGGCGTGACCCAGATCGCCAGCGCCGCCGAGCAGTTGTCCGCCGTCACCGAGCAGACCAGCGCCGGGGTCAACAACCAGAAGGTGGAGACCGACCAGGTGGCGACCGCCATGCACGAAATGACCGCCACGGTCCAGGAAGTGGCGCGCAACGCCGAGGAAGCTTCCCAGGCCGCCGCTGCCGCCGACGGCGAAGCCCGTGCCGGCGACCAGGTGGTCAACGAAGCCATCGCCCAGATCGAGCGCCTGGCCAGCGAGGTGGTACGTTCCACCGACGCCATGACCATGCTGCAACAGGAAAGCGACAAGATCGGCAGCGTCATGGACGTGATCAAGTCGGTGGCCGAGCAGACCAACCTGCTGGCCCTCAACGCCGCGATCGAAGCCGCACGGGCCGGTGAAGCCGGTCGCGGCTTCGCGGTGGTGGCCGATGAAGTGCGAGGCCTGGCCCAGCGCACGCAGAAATCCACCGAGGAAATCGAAGGCCTGGTGGCCGGCCTGCAGAACGGCACCCAGCAAGTGGCGGCCGTGATGAACAACAGCCGCAGCCTCACCGACAGCAGCGTGGCCCTGACCCGCAAGGCGGGCGCGTCCCTGGAAAACATCACCCGCACGGTGTCAAACATCCAGTCCATGAACCAGCAGATTGCCGCGGCGGCCGAACAGCAAAGTGCCGTGGCCGAGGAAATCAGCCGCAGCATCATCAACGTGCGCGACGTGTCCGAACAGACCGCCGCCGCCAGCGAGGAAACCGCCGCTTCCAGTGTCGAGCTGGCGCGGTTGGGTAATCAGTTGCAGATGATGGTGAGCCACTTCCGGGTCTGATCCCGGCAAGCGCCCGTTTACCCAAGGGAACGGGCGCTTCTCTGAAGGAGTGGTTCAGGCGTTCCAGGGATCGATGACCTCAAGACCTGGGAAATTGAAGTTCCTGGTATGACGAGTGGCTGCGCGCAGGCAACGGCAACTCAACGCCCTCAGCGCACCGAATCCATTACGGATACGGCTGCCCAGCCCACCCGCAGCGCTCACCGGCGCCAGTGCGCCCCAGGATCAAACCGGCCTCTTGCTCCATGGAGCGGCCGTTGTGGGCCGCAGCCAGGCGCAACTGTTCCTTGACCTTGTCATCGAGGTTACGAATCGTGATGCTGGCCATTTCACTTCGGCAATCAATGAAATCATTGATTGCCGGCCAGGCCATCGCCAGCCGACTTGTCCAGACCTCTACACACTGATCCCGTTGGTGAAGACCAGCCGGTTGCCGAACGGATCGACCACCGCCATGTCCTGGGTGCCCCACGGCATGGCCTGGATGTGTGGACGGGCGAAAGGGTATTGCTTGGCCAGCAGTTGTGCCTGGAAGGCTTCCAGTTCGTCGGTCTCGATGCGCAGCGCCGAGCCCGGCGTGCAATCGCCGTGGTGTTCGGACAGATGCAGCACGCATTCGCCGCGCGACACTTGCAGGTACAGCGGGAAGTCATCCCCGAAGCGGTGCTGCCAGTCGACGGTAAAGCCCAGGAAGTCGACATAGAATGCCAACGCCTTGGTTTCATCGAAGATCCGCAGGATCGGGGTGGTTTTACCAAAGCTCATGGGGCGCTCCCTGGCTGAAAAGACCCAGTGTAGATGGGTTGACCCTAGTGCTTCGGCCTCGGCCCCGGCTTCTTTAGTGTCGTAGTGCCATTATTGTGACGCCAATCAAACATTATCGGCCGTCTACACGCCATTCCATGGGCCGAAACCCTGGCGCAGATCGCCCTCGCGCGCCAGGAAGCGCCCCTGGCGACGCCCGTTTGCCTGCCCTTGGCGATAACTCAGGACACCGTTGACCCACACGCCATCGATTCCTTGCGCGGCCCGTTGCGGTTCGTTGAAATCGGCGACGTCACGAACGGTTCTTGGATCGAACAACACCAGGTCCGCCCAATATCCCTCGCCAATGACGCCACGCTCCTTCAGGCCGAAGCGCGCCGCTGAAAGGCCGGTCATCTTGTGCACGGCGGTGTGCAGGGGAAACAGCCCGACGTCGCGGCTGAAATGCCCCAATACCCGTGGGAAAGCGCCCCACAGGCGCGGATGAGGAAACGGGTCCTCGGGTAGCCCGTCGGAGCCGATCATGGACAGCGGATGGGCAAGGATGCGGCGCACATCGTCTTCATCCATGCCGTAGTACACCGCGCCGGCCGGTTGCAGGCGACGGGCCGCCTCCAGCAGCGAAACGCTCCACTCGGCGGCGATGCCCGCCAGGTCGCGCCCGCCCATGTGCGGATAGGGCGTCGACCAGGTGATGGTGATGGGGTGGGCATCGGTCACTTGCTTGAGGTCCAGGGTCGAGGAGCTGGCGGCGTAGGGATAACAGTCACACCCGACCGGATGAGCAGCGGCGGCGTTTTCCAGCGCGGTGAGCACCTGCGCACTACGCCCCCAGTTACCGGCGCCGGCACATTTGAGATGGGAAATGATCACCGGACTCTTCGCATGCCGGCCGATCCGGAAAGCTTCGTCCATGGCTTCGAGCACCGGCTCGAATTCGCTGCGCAAGTGCGTGGTGTAGACCGCACCGAACGCGTTCAGCTCTTCGGCCAGTTGCATGACTTCATCGGTGGAGGCGGCGAACGCGTTGGCGTAGGCCAGGCCGGTGGACAAGCCAAGCGCGCCGGCCTGCAGGCTTTCGCGCAATTGCTGGCGCATGGCGGTGATCTCTTGCGCGCTGGCGGTGCGCAACAGGTCGTCCAGATGGTTGCTGCGCAGTGCCGTGTGCCCCACCAGTGCCGCCACGTTGACCGCTGGCATGGCCGATTCCACCGCTGCGCGGTAATCACCGAAGCTCGGATAGCAAAACGCCGCGGCGGTGCCCAGCAGGTTCATCGGGTCCGGCGGATCGCCGCGCAAGCTGACCGGCGCGGCGCTGATGCCGCAATTGCCGACGATGACCGTGGTCACGCCCTGGCTGAGCTTGGGCAGCATGTGCGGCTGGCGGATGACCACGGTGTCGTCGTGGGTGTGGACATCGATGAACCCCGGCGCCAGCACGCGGCCGGCGGCGTCCAGCTCCTCGATGGCCTGTGCGTCGGACAACGCACCGATGCGTTCGATGCGACCGGCGCGAATCGCCACATCGGCGTGGTAGCCGGGGGTGTCGCTGCCGTCGATGACCAGCGCATCGCGGATGAGTGTGTCGTACAGCATGTCAGTCTCCCAGGGGCAGATCGTCGTCGCCGCCACGGTAATCGTCGAGGGCGAGCTTGACCCGCCGCAAACGCTCTTGATTGTCTTCGGGATGAGCCAGGGCCAACTCGGTGGCAAGCACGTCGATGGCCAGCAGCATGCCGTAGCGTGCGGCCGTGGGTTTGTAGATGAACGAGGTCTCGGCGCTTTGCAGGGGCAGCACCACGTCTGCCAGTTGCGCCAGGGGCGAGTCGGCGCGGGTGATGGCCAGGATCGCGGCACCGTAGCTGCGCGCCAGCTCGACGGCCGCCAGCAATTCCGGGGTGATGCCGGTGAGCGAACAGGCGATGACCAGGTGTTCGTCCCCAAGCGAGGTGGCCGTGATGCGCATCATCACCGGGTCGCGACACGCCGCAATCGGGTAGCCGAACCGCACCAGCCGCACCTGCAGTTCTTCGCTGCACAGTGCCGACCAGCCACCGAGCCCGAACGCATGGACCATCCGCGCCTTGCCCAGCAATCGCACGGCATCGGCAAAGCGCGACTCTTCGAAGGCCGACAGGTGCCGACGCAGGGTCGACTCGATATCGCCGACGATCTGCCCATAGAATGCCGACTGTTCGGGGGCGCCGGCCGGGTCGAGAAACCGGCTGCCGACCCCGCTGGCCTGGGCCAGCTGCAGGCGCAGGTCCCGCAGGTCGCGGCAACCGACAGTGCGGGCGAAGCGCGACAGCGTGGCGCTGCTGACCTCGGCGCGCTGGGCCAGTTCTTCCAGGCTGGCGGACGCGGCGAAGCCTACGTCATCGAGCATCAGACGGGCGATTCTTCCTTCGCCGGCGCTGAAGAAATCCTGCCGGGAGCGGATCTGGTAGAGGATGTCCATGACGACTCCTGTGTAGGCTCTGTACGAAAAGCCCTGATACTCATTCATGCTGCGTTGAAAACGGCCTCGCAATGCGCGGCGATCAGAGCAGGCGCGCAAGACCCAGTGTCAGGCCGAACGCGACCAGGGAGATGAGCGTTTCGAGCACCGTCCAGGTCTTGAAGGTCTGGGTGACGGTCATATTGAAGTATTCCTTGATCAGCCAGAAGCCACCGTCGTTGACGTGGGAAAAGATCACCGACCCGGCCCCGGTGGCCAGCACCAGCAGCTCGGGATGGGGATAACCCAGCCCGATCGCCACGGGTGCGACGATGCCCGAGGCGGTGGTCATCGCCACCGTGGCCGAACCGGTGGCGACGCGCATCAACGCGGCGAACAGCCAGCCCATCACCAGCGGCGACAACTGGAACGCCTGGGCCAGCCCGACAATCTGTTGAGTGACCCCGGCATCCACCAGGATCCGGTTCAAACCGCCACCGGCGCCCACTAGCAAGGTGATGCTGGCGGTCGGTGCCAGGCACTCATTGGTGAACTTCAGGATCGACTCACGGTTGAAGCCCTGGGCCAGGCCGAGTGTCCAGAAACTCAGTACCGTGGCCAGCAACAGGGCGATCACCGAGTTGCCGATGAACTGCAGGAACTGGTTGAAGCCACTGCCAGGTGTGGAGATCAGGTTGGCCCAGCCACCGATCAGCATCAGGATGACCGGCAGCAGGATGGTTCCCAGGGTGATGCCGAACCCCGGCAGGTTGGCGCGCGGCTCACGTTCGAGAAACTGCCGTTCCAGCGGGTTGTCGGCGGGCAACGAAATGCGTGGCACGATAAAGCGGGCATAGACCGGCCCGGCGATGATGGCCGTGGGAATGCCGATCAGGATCGCATACAGCAACGTCTGCCCTACCGAAGCCTGGAACGCCTGCACCGCCAGCATCGCCGCCGGATGGGGCGGGACCAGGGCATGCACCACCGAGAGCCCGGCCACCATCGGCAGGCCCACCATCAGGATCGACACGCCGGCACGACGGGCCACGGTGAAGGCAATGGGCACCAGCAACACGAACCCCACTTCGAAAAACAGCGGCAATCCCACCAGGAAGGCGATGCAGACCATCGCCCAGTGGGCGTTGCGCTCTCCGAACCGCTCGATCAGCGTCTGCGCCATACGCTCCGCGCCACCGGACTCGGCCATCATCTTGCCGAGCATGGTGCCCAGGGCCACCACCAGCGCGATATGTCCCAGTGTCTTGCCGACACCCGCCTCGTAGGCCCCCACTACCGCTGTCGGCGGCATGCCGGCCAATAGCGCCAGGCCGATGGACACCAGGGTAATCACGATGAACGGGTTCAGACGATAACGGGCGATCAGAACGATCAATGCAATGATGGCGATGGCGGCGTAGACCAACAGCCAATAACCGAAAGCAGGTGCCATGCGCTACTCCTCGAATGGGGTCACGTCGATGTGTTGTGAAACTCATAAATCATTTCAACGAGGAGTTTTCAAACTCACTGAAAGTAATTTTCGTGCACAGACAAGAAACGTCGCTGACGGACATCGCAACGCAGTCCTCATGAAAATCCCGCGCCGGACTTTCATGCAGAACCAGCCGTGTGTGGCAAGGGGATTCATCCCCTTGCCACACACGGCTGGCCGCCCCGCCCTCAATTCCGTACCATCCGCATCGGTCGATCGCTCCCACGCTCGCGCGTGGGATGCCGCCAGGGACGCTGCGCGTTCCGCTTCTACTGTTTTGCATCACGCCCGGTAGCCGAAGCTCGACCGGCGCCCACTCAGGTAATCCATGAAACCAGCACGTCTTCGCGCCGACATCCTCGCCGGCCTCACCACTTCTTTCGCTCTGCTTCCCGAATGCATCGCCTTCGCCCTGGTGGCTCATCTCAACCCGCTGATGGGGCTGTATGGCGCGTTCATTCTCTGCACGCTGACCGCGCTGTTCGGGGGGCGGCCGGGCATGGTGTCGGGGGCGGCGGGGTCGATGGCGGTGGTGATCGTCGCACTGGTGGTCCAGCACGGCGTTCAGTACCTGCTGGCCACGGTGCTGCTGGGCGGCTTGATCATGATGGCGTTCGGGCTGTTGCGGCTGGGCAAGCTGGTGCGCATGGTGCCGCATCCGGTGATGCTCGGTTTCGTCAACGGCCTGGCAATCGTCATCGCCCTGGCCCAGTTGGAGCATTTCAAGCGCGGCGAAACCTGGCTCAGCGGCGCCCCGCTGTACTGGATGATCGGCCTGGTGACGCTGACCATGGCGATCGTCTACCTGCTGCCACGCCTGATCCGCAGCGTGCCGCCGGCCCTGGTGGCGATCCTGGGTGTGGGGCTGGCGGTCTACCTGCTGGGCCTGCCCACCCGAACGCTGGGTGACATGGCGCACATCGCCGGCGGGCTGCCGGTCCTTGCGTGGCCGGACATTGCCTGGAACCTGGAAACCCTGCAGATCGTGCTGCCCTATGCGGTGATCATGGCGATGGTCGGCCTGCTGGAAACCCTGCTGACCCTGAACCTGACCGATGAAATCACCGAAAGCCGCGGTTATCCGGACCGCGAATGCGTGGCGCTGGGCGCGGCGAATATCGCGTCCGGCCTGTTTGGCGGCATGGGCGGTTGCGCCATGATCGGCCAGACGGTGATCAACCTCAGCTCTGGCGGTCGCGGCCGCTTGTCCGGGGTGGTGGCCGGGGTGATGGTGCTGCTGTTCGTGTTGTTCCTGTCGCCGTTGATCGAGCGCATTCCCCTGGCCGCACTGGTGGGGGTGATGTTCGTGGTGGCGCAACAGACCTTCGCCTGGGCCTCGCTGCGGGTGATCAACAAGGTGCCGAAGAACGATGTGCTGGTGATCGTCGCGGTGACGGTCATTACGGTCTTCACCGACCTGGCCGTCGCGGTGTTGTGCGGCATCATCATCGCGGCGCTCAATTTCGCCTGGCAACAGGCCCGCGAGCTGTACGCCGACACGTATCTGGAGGCGGACGGCAGCAAGCTCTATCGCCTGCATGGCACGTTGTTCTTCGCTTCGACGACACCGTTCCTCAATCAGTTCGACCCGGCCAACGATCCGGCCCAGGTGACGCTGGACTGCCGCCACTTGAGCTTCGTCGACTACTCGGCCATCGCCGCGCTGAAAACCCTGCGCGAGCGCTACGCCAAGGCCGGCAAGCATTTGCGGGTGTTCCATTTGTCCGAGCGTTGCAAACAGATGCTCAAGCGCGCGGGCGTGCACCACGACTGAGGCGCTGGCAAACCCGCCAAGGGCGCGACCCTTGCATTCAACGCCGTGTGGACTGATACGCCGCGATCACGGGCAGCAACGGTGCCAGGCTAAGGCCGCGAGGCGTAGTCGGCGAGCTTGCCCTGGATGAAATCCAGGAAACACTGGATCCGCAGCGCCAGCTGGGAGTTGCGGTAGTACACCGCGTTGATGGGCTGGCGGTATCCGCTGTTGGCCTGCGCCAACAGGACTTTCAATCGACCGGCCTGGATATCTTCCCGGGTCATGAAGTCTGACAGGCACGCGATGCCCTGCCCTTGCAGCGCCAGGTGGCGCACCGTCTCGCCGCTGGAGGCGCTGATGCTCGCCTGGATCGGCCAGCGATCACCATGGAGATGGCGCAGGGGCCATTGATTGAGGCCATCGTTCTGGGCGAAGCCCAACAGCGCGTGTTCCGCCAGTTCGGCAACGCTGGCCGGCGTGCCATGCCGCTCCAGATAACCAGGACTGGCGAGAATGTGCAGCGGGCTGCAACCCAGGGGCCGGGCATGCAGGGTCGAATCGGTGAGGGTGCCGATGCGGATGGCGATGTCCGTGCTCTGCTCCAGCAGATCGATGATCAGGTCGTTGCTGTTGAGCTCCAGCTGGATGTCCGGGTAGAGGCCGCGAAACTCCTCGATGTGCGGGACGATGGCGTGGAGCATGAACGGTGAAGCGGCGTTGATGCGCAGCCGTCCGGCCGGTTTTTTCTGGCGGGACGACAATCGCTCCTCCAGCGCCTCCATCTGGTCGAGGATGCCCTTGGCCTGCTCGAAGAAATACTTGCCCTCCTCCGTCAGGTCCATGCGGCGCGTGGTGCGGTTGATCAGGGTGGTGTCGAGCTTGGCCTCCAGGCGCGACAAGGTGCGGCTGACCGCCGAGGGCGTCTGCCCGACCTGCTCGGCGGCGGCGGAAATCGACCCGCATTCGATCACGCAGATGAACACCTGCAACTCATCGGATCTGGCTTTCACTTAGGCCCCTGTCGGCTGGTCGGTTCATGGCGAGGACATCGATCCCTCGCCACAGGATAGCAACGGGACACCGGACCAGGGCAAGGTCAGGCCTTCAGGCCGAACACTTCGCTCAGGTGCTGCTCATAACGCGCCATATCGGCTTCGATGTTCGGGCGTTTCATCACGTCCACGCACAGGAAGGTCGGCAGGCCGGTCATGCCCAGGAACTGGTTGGCCTTGTGGAAAGGGAAGTACACCGCGTCCACACCCTTGGCTTCGAAGAAGTCGGTCGGGTCGTCGAAGGCCTGCTGCGGCGCGTTCCAGGTCAGCGACAACATGTACTGCTTGCCGTGCAGCAGGCCACCGCTGCCGTATTTCTGGGAAGCATCGGAGCGAGTACGGCCGTCATTGGCGTAGAGGCTGCCATGGCCTTGGGTGAAGACTTCGTCGACGTACTTCTTGACGGTCCACGGTGCCCCCATCCACCAGCCCGGCATCTGGTAGATGATCACGTCGGCCCAGAGGAATTTGGCAACTTCCTCCTTGATGTCGTAGCCGCCATCGATGAACGTGGTCTTTACATCCAGGCCGCCACGGTCCAGCACGCTGAGCGCTGTCTCGTGGAGCGTCGCGTTGTAGCGACCGTCGGAATGCGCGAACTGTTTACCGCCATTGAGCAGCAGAACTTTTTTCATGGAGTCACCTCATCGGGTTCCACGGCGTACTGATTGGAAGTCGCCGGATGGAGAGTTGAAAAACGATGGCGGCAGAGTACCGATGAGCCTCGCGCGGAATAAGCACCGCAGCGGCAAAACTCATTTGACTTACAAGCACGAATCCGCGAGCGATTGTTGCCTTAAAATCCTGGGCACTGACCCTCCAGGAGCCTTCCATGAGCCAATTGCACGGTTTCATTCTTCACGCCAAGACTCGCCCGGAAAAAGCCGAAGCCTTCGAAGCGCTGTTCCGGGCCTATGTCGAACCAAGCCGCGCCGAGCCCGGCTGCATCGAATACCACATGCTGCGGGATCGGGAAGATCCGACGCTGTTTATCTTCTATGAGATCTGGGAATCCCAGGCCCACCTCGACGTGCACTCGAACCTGCCGCACATGAAGGCGTTTTTCGAGCACCGTATGGATTACCTTGAGCGCGACTTCGAGATCCGCCGGGTCGACATGCTCAGCCCGTCCTCGGCTAGCCGCTGACCAGCAAGTGGACGCCCAGCGCGCCCAGGCCGACGAAAAACACCCGCCGGAACAGCACGGCGCTGATCCGCCGACGCAAGGCCTGGCCCAGCCACATGCCCAACAGCGCCGGGGCCAGCGCCAGCACCGAAGCGCTCAACTCACCGCCGCCCAGGGCGCCGCGCCATAGCAGGCCGGCGGCCAGTGCGAGCGTCGAAACGGTAAAGGACAGCCCCAGCGCCTGCACCAGCTCATCCTTGCTCAAGCCCAGGGCTTGCAGGTAAGGCACCGCCGGAATCACGAACACACCGGTGGCGCAGGTGATGACACCGGTCAGCAATCCACAGAGCGGGCCAAGCCACGGCTCGATCCGCGGCGCCACCCGCAGTGTCGGCAGCATCAGCCCGCTCAATGCATACAGCAGCAACGCCCCGCCCAAGGCCCGGACCACCCAGGGCCCGCCCGACATTCCGATCCATAAGGACCCGAGGCCGGTGCCGAGAGAAATCGCTAGCAGAAGCGGCCATAAACGCCCGATCAAGGCGAGCAGATGGCCGCCGGACGCCAGTTGCCAGATATTGGTCAGCGTGGCCGGAATGATCAGCAACGTCGCAGCCTGCACCGGTGCCATAGCCAACCCGAGCAGGCCCATTGAAAGGGTCGGCAGGCCGAGGCCGATCACGCCCTTGACGGTGCCGGCCAGCAGGAAGGTGGCGATGACCAGCAACGACAGCGCCAGGCCCAGGTTCTGATAGAAAACGATGAGAGTGTCCATGGCGCTATCCTGGCCTGCGCACGCCGATTTGGAAATCTGCCATATACTGAGGCAGCCTCTTGCAGGACAAGAGGCAGAGAAGTTCACGCATCTGGCATTTTCGCGAGCAGGCTCGCTTCCACAGAGAAAAAGTGGATGCCCCTCACATGAGGCGCGCGCATCCTGCCCGCGAAGGTGTCCCATCGGCCACCGCCGAACCCGGCAGAGAATCAACGCCCATGCATTTCGACTTCACCGACCTGCGCCTCTACCTCAACATTCTCGACACCGGCAACATCACCGCCGGTGCCAGCCGCAGCCATCTGTCCCTGGCGGCGGCCAGTGCCCGGGTCCGCGCCCTGGAGGCCTCCCTGGGGATCGCCCTGTTCGAACGCGGGCGGCGGGGCGTCACACCGACCCCGGCAGGCAAGGCCTTGGCGCAACATGCCAGGGTGTTGTTGCAGCATGCGGAGCACTTGCAGCAAGACCTGGCTGAATACGCCAAGGGGGTCAAAGGCCGCGTGCGGCTGTTGTGCAACACCAGCGCCATGAGCGAATACCTGCCCGAATTGCTGGCGACGTTCCTCAAGGGCCACCCCAATCTGGACATCGACCTGCAGGAACTGCCCAGTACGCGGATCACCCACGCGTTGCGCCAGGGCGCGGCGGACCTGGGCATCGTCTCCGACGCAGTCGACACCGATGGCTTGCAGACCCGTCCCTTTCGACACGATCCACTGACCTTGATCCTGCCTTCCGGGCATCCCTTGGCGGACGGTCGCGTGGTGAGTTTCAGCGAGACCCTGGCCCATGATTACGTCGGCCTGAACGCTTCCAGCGCCCTGGCGGTTTACCTCGAGGAACAGGCCTTGCACAGCGGGCTGCGCATGCAGATCCGTATCCGTGCCGACAGCTTCGACGGGGTGATTCGCATGGTGGCCCACGGCGCAGGCATTGCCATCGTGCCGAGGGCCGCCATCGAGCGCCGCACGCCCGCGCCCTCTTACCGATGCCTGCCACTGCAGGAAGCCTGGGCGCAACGGGCCTTGCTGCTGGCCGCGCGCGACTTCCAGGCATTGCCGGCCTACGCCAGGGCGCTGGCCCTGCACCTGGCCGGCGATTGATTGCGTTTCTGGGTAGCCGGATGTCGAGTACAGACAACTGACCCCACGCCCGGGCCTATAGGGTGCTCTTGAGCTTACCGTCCACTGCCCGGAGTCCCTATGACCGCACCTATCACTGTCCTGCGCGATACCCACCCGCTGCCCGTCCTCGACGCTTGCAAGTGGGAAAAGCTCGAAGGCGACCCGCACACCGTCAACCTCAACGCCTACACCAGCGAAGACGGCAGCAAGATCATGGGGACCTGGATCTGCACGCCGGGCAAATGGCGTGTGGACTATGTGAAGTGGGAATACTGCCACTTCCAGGAAGGCTACTGCATCATCACCCCGGACGGACACGCCCCCATCCATTTGAAGGCCGGCGATATCTTCGTGGTGGAGCCGGGCATGAAAGGCACCTGGGAAGTGGTCGAAACGGTGCGCAAGTACTTCGTCTTCGCCTGATACCGCTCCGACAGATCCGCGCGTTGCGCTGTCCTCGCCCCTGAGCACAGCGCAACAGGACGCCCCCTATCCCGTGACCTGGATGGTCGCGATCTTCCCGCTGCGATAGGCCTCGAGTATCTGATGGATACTGGACCGGGCCTCCCCCCTGGCCGTAAAAATGCCACCACAGCCGCGATTGGCTGCAGCGTAGCTTTCGTCTTCCATCAATATCCGATGCGCGTGCGGCAGGTTCCAGAAAGGAACGCCGGCAAACAGATGATGGGTCAGGTGATAGTTGTCGCCATGCATGCCGATGAACAACCGCTCGATCCACGTGGGGAAACGATTGCGCGTCAGCTGCACCTCATCCTTGTACACGCCGAACATGCCGAAGTGCTCGGAAATCTCTGAGAACCAGCCGATGACCTGGAACACCGTGAAGTACGGAACCAGCCAGAACAGGACATAGCCCCACGGGCCGATGAAATGGCTGAACAGCAGCAGGATGGCGCCATGAACCACCAGCAGCTTCACGCCCTGCCACGGGCTCGCCAGGATGTCCCCGGCGCGATTCTTCACCAGGTAGAGGAAATACTTGTAGGTGTTGACCAGCGTTACGCTCCTGAACAGGTGACGGGACAGGAAGTCCAGGCGATCCCGAGCCTCGTACAAGCCGGATTCGATATAGAACCGGTGATCGGGATCCTTGTCCTGGTCACCCAGGTGATGATGGTGCATCTGCACATGGGAGCGACGGTACGCTTCGTAGTTCTGGAAGATCGGATAAGCCAGCAGGTACTCGCCGACCCACTTGTTGATCACTTTGTTCCGGGCCATGGTCATGTGCGCCGCCTCGTGCAGAAGCGAAGCCAGGGCCCGCTGCCGCGAGCCGATGAACAGCAGCGCCAGGGGATACAGGACATTGTAGCGATGGCCCAGCAATACAGCCGAAACAATGACCATGAGGTCCGCACCCAGGGCAACCAGCCAGTGCCAGTTGTCTTTCCTGTACAGCGGACGCAAGCGCTGCCTCAGTTCAGCAGCAGGATTGAACCTGTTTACCTCGTTCATCGGAATTCCCTTTCGTACTCAACGTGATCAATACAGGCGACGCCCGCCTGCACGGCCCTCAATCATTCTTCCAAACAATCAGTGCGGTACTTACCAGGCAGTCCACTGCCATGGTTTCTTGCGTTTCATGCCCTCCGGTCATTCAAAGTTGCGACAGTAATGCGATGACTTCATCGATATCCCGGACGCTGTTACTGGCGTTGACGGACAAGCGTACGAAACGCTCATGCCCCTGCTTCAACATGAAGTACGGCGTATGCGACGCATACCCAGGCCAGCCGTTGACGCCGCGCGAGCGCAGGTAGGCGACCAGCTCCGTGGCCGGGCAGCGGGCATGGGTGAACGCGATGATGCCCTGGTGCTGCGTGCCTGGGGCAATCAGGTTGATGCCGGGCATCGTCGCCAGCCGCTCGAACAGGTTGCGATAGCGTTCGGATTCCGTGCCGTAGGCCTTCGACAGACGCTCCTTGATCGCTTGGTTCAGCCCCACCACGGCGGCATTGTTGCGTTCGGCGTATTCAAAGCCGCGCGCATCCTCGAGCGTCCGATGGACCGTGCCATGCACATCCACGCTGGCCCGTCCCAGATCGGTGAAACGAGGCCGCGCGGTGGCCAGGAAACGCTCGGAAAGAAAGGCAAAGCCCGTGCCCCGTGGTCCGCAGAGGAATTTCCGGCCAGCGGCGGTCAGCACGTCACAACCGATGGCCTGCACATCCAGCGCCAGCATTCCCGCCGACTGGCAGGCGTCGACGAAGTACAGGCAAGGAAAATCCCGCAGCAGGTTTCCCACCGCCGCGATGTCGTTCACGATGCCGCAGCAGGAAGGCACATGGACCACCGAGACCAGCTTGACCTGCGCACTCATGTGCCGGGCCAGCCAGTGCAGGTCCAGGTTGCCATCGGACAGCAACGGCATCACGTCGACCACCACGCCATGCAGGCGCTGCAGCGTAGACAGTGCGATCAGGTTGCCCGCGTATTCATAGGGCGTGACCAGAACGCGATCGCCTTCGGACCAGGTCAGCGCCTCCAGCGCGGTCACCCAGGCCTTCGTCGCGCCGTCGAACAGCGCGATGTTGCGTGCAGAAGCCCCCAGCAGGCGGGCGATGTTTTCGTAGACCTCGACGTCCAGGACAGGCGAATGATTCAGCTCGGTCTCATAGGCGCCCGCCTCGACTTCCTCCTGCAAGTAGGCCTGCATCAGACTCAATGTCTCTGGGGACATGATGCCCGACCCCGCAGTGTTGAAATGGATCATCCATTACCCCTTTCGCCTTGAACCCAGGAAATAGAAAACACTGGCCGCGACCACGCACAGCGACAACACATGGAACATCGCCTGGGGCGCATACAGCGACAGCACGAATCCGCACAGCACAGGCCCCAGGGCCGCGCCCAGGTTGGAGAGGTTCTGCGCGCCGTAGTAAACGCCTCGCATGTCCTCCGGCGCGATGTAATCGATGAACAGGTACTCGGCCGGGATGATGATGATTTCACCCACGGTGAAAACGATCATCGCGACCACCCAGGCCATCCAGGCCTGTGCATGAGCGAACCCCATGAGCCCCGCGATGAAGAACGCCATGCCCAGCATCAGCATGCGGAACAGGTTCTTCTGGTGGATCCTGGAGCCGATCAGGTATTGCAAGCCAATCACCACGCAAGCGTTGGTGGTCACCAGGTAATTGATGATCCGGTAGGTGTTCTCGGGGGTGCTGGTGACGATCAGGTATTGCGACAGATAAGCCGTGAACTGTCCGAACACGATGGCACTGAGGACACCTCCGATGGTGAAGCAGACCAGCCGGTAATTGCGCACCAGATGGACCAGCACGCGGGCGAACGGCTGGTTCGTGCGCTCCGTCTGCCCTGCCCGAGGCAGCCGCGCACCCAGGCTGCTGTAGAACGCCACGAACCCCGCGCCGATGATCGCCGAGACCGCGAAGGGCATGCCGGGACTGATCTTGGCGAACAGCACGCCCAGGAACGGACCGATGGCGTAGCCGACGTTGGTCAGGGTGTATTTCATGGAAAACACGCCGCCGCGCTTGTCCGGCGTCACCAGGAAACCAATCCCCGATTTCACCGCGATATCCACCACCGCATAGGACAGGTTCACCACCACAATGGCAATGATGAACGGCACCAGGCTGCCGACCTGGAATGCCACGGCAAAGGCCAGGGCAAACAGGCTCGCGGCGGCCAGCAGGATCCGGTCGTTGGAAAACCTGTCCACCAGGAAGCCGCCATACACTCCCAGAACGGAACTGACGATCAACGCGCCGCCCACCACCAGGCCGATGTCGGTCACGCCCAGGCCGAACGCCTGGGAGAAATAGACCACCAGGTACGGCAAGGCCATGGCCCGGGCAATGGTCAGGACAAATGTTGCCGACAGCAACAACACCACCGGCCTGGTGTAGACCCTGGCTTCCCCCGACACGGTCAGCTCTCCCGAAAGGTCCTTCATGCCAGCATGTCCCTGTACACGCCGGGCTCGTCTTCGCGCAGCAGTTCGATGCTGTGCTGAATGGCGGCGCGATCCTTGCCGAGAATGAAGACATGGCCAGGGCAGTTTTCCAGGGAGACGGTTTCCTTGAGCTCACCTTCGTCCTGGATCTTGATGCTGTGCACCCCGGCAATCGCCTTCCACCGCGCCAGCTCCGGCGCCCGCTTGATGAGCCCGGACTGTCGGGCGATCAGGAACACGCAACTGGAGTGGAAATAGAGCCTTTTGCGCGGCCGCTGACGGTAATCGAAGAAGGCCTCGGGATTGACCAGCGAATCGATCCACAGGCTCAACTGGTTATGCCCCAGCGCCCGGGTGTAGGCCGACAGGTCGATACCGCCCGGCATGCGTGCGGCCGTTTCCAGCAACACCGGTTCGTCGTCGACGATCATCAGCTCGCTGTGACCGACGCCCTGGCGGATGCCCAGCGCATCGAGCACGGAAAAGATGTACCGCGACAGCCGACTGTAGACATCGGCGTTGTCCACCGGACACATCAGCTGGTTGTAGTCATGCACCGGCGAGTCGCCGATCCGGGTGCGAAAGACGCGGATGATTTCGCTGACATAGTGCTGGCCGTCGACGCTCACGGTATTGACGCAATACTCGATATCCACATCGCTGGACTTGCTCGCCGACAGCTCGGACTTGAAGTCGCAATTGTCCAGGTATTGCTGGACCAGGATTTCATCGTTGTCTTCGAGAAAGAGGTTGCGGCTCGACTTGATGATCTCGAACGCTCGCTCGACTTCGCTTTCCCGCGTGCAGATATGGATGTTGTCCGAGCCGGCGCTCTTGATCGGCTTCAAGACCACGGGCAGGATTTTCTGCTCCTTGATCCAGTCCTGGATCGCCGCCAGCGACCCCGATTTGAAATGCTTGATCGAACGCACCCCGGCCCGTTGCAGGGCCTCATGCATTTCGAACTTGTCGCGCCAGCGAATGGCATGGCTCGGGTCGTTCCGACGCTCGACTTCGAACAGCGCAGCCAGGTGAGCGGCCAGTTCGACACCGAACTCACAACCGGCCAGCACGAACTGCACCGAATATCCGGACAGGGCCTGGCGCAGCTCGGCATCCGAGCGGTAGAGAATGTCCTTGATGAAATCGGCGGGACGGAACCAGGGCTTGTAGAACTCGTTGACGTTGGCGGTGGAACGCAGGTGTACGCACTCCAGCCCCCGGGAAATGAAAGCAGGCGCGATCAGGCTGCCGATCGAATAAGCATCGACGATCAGCACGACATTCTTCTTGTAGATCACTTGACCGTCTCCCGGGCCTGGCTCAGGGCTCGCACGGCATCCTTGATAATGCCGGCCGCCTTGTGGATATCGTCACGGGTGATGTTGATATGCGGCATGAAGCGCATCTCCCTGGCGTTGTAGGGCAGCCCGCCAACGCCCTGCTGGCGCAGATAGCCGGCGAACTGCACCGGGGCGATCCCCAGGGCGGAAATGTCCAGGGTCACCATGTTGGTGCCCTTGTAGCGGGCCGGCGCTTGATCGATGTCGTCGAGCAGTCGATACAGCAATGCCGCGTGCTCGTGGTCTTCGGCCAGGCGTTCGACGTGGTTGTGCATCGCGTAGAGTCCGGCGGCGGCCATCATGCCGGCCTGGTGCAGGTCGCCTCCGAACCATTTGCGGTACTTCTTGGCCCGCTGTATCAGTTCCAGCGAGCCCACCATGATCGAACCAATCGGCGCTCCCAGGCCCTTGGACAGGCACATGGACAGGAGGTCGGCGTTGTCGGTATAGGACGTCACGTCGATGCCGGAGGCGATGGAGGCATGGAGAATCCGCGCTCCATCGAGGTAACGATAGGCCCCGATGCCCTGGGCGTAGGCGAAGACGTCGTTCATCTGTTGCAGGGGAAAGATCGCGCCGCCTTTGCACCCCAGCGTGTTCTCGATGACCACCACCCGGGGCAAGGCATAGTTCTGGCTCCAGCGGCATTTGGAGGCGTAGAGCCTTTCCAGGTCGCTGACATCGAACAGCCCGCTGTCGTGGGTCGATAGCGAGAAGTTGACCCCGGAAAAAGCCGATGTCGAGGCAGATTCATAGAAATTGATGTGGTAGGACGCATCCAGGAAGATCTCATCGCCCGGATTCGTCATGGCCTTGACCGCCAACTGGTTGCTCAACGTACCGCCAGAGGTGAAAAGCGCCGCCTCCTTCTGGAAGTACTGGGCGCAGTATTCTTCCAGGGCTCGTACGGTCGGGTCTTCGCCGAAGCAATCGTCCCCCACTTCCGCCTGATAGATCGCCTTGCGCATGCCTTCCGTTGGCTTGGTGACCGTATCGCTTCTGAGATCGATAAACATGAGGGCTTCCTTAGTAACCTGCGCCAAAGACAATGCGGGAGGGATCGTAGAAATCGGCCAAGGCCTCGAGGACGTTTTCAGGCGACTCCGCCAATCGGTGCAGGAAGTGCAGGTACCAGCTGTCGCCATAAACCGCCGCTATCCGGCAGGCCACCCCCGCCTTCCTGGCTTTGCGCAACGCCTCGGGCTGCACACCGTGGAGCATCTCCAACTCGTGAATCCGGGTGTGCAGGCCCTGGTCGAAGATGCGCTGGATCAGGCCTGGATCCTGGGTCGCACAACTGACCGGGACCCCGGCATCCAGGATATCGGCGAGCAGTTTCAGATAGCGCTCATCAAGTTCCGCACCGCGAGGAAGAGCAACTTCAGGCGCTTCGTTATAGACACCCTTGACCAACCTGATCTTGCGACCATGACCAATGATGGCCGGCAGATCATTTACCGTCCTATGCAAATGGGCTTGAACAGTAAGGCCGACATTTGAATGGTCGGGGGCCAGTTTGGAATATATCTCCAGGATCTTATCGACCGCGGAGGAATGTTCCATGCTGATCATCACTGGAATATTATGTTCCGCAGCGGCGGACAAGATAGTGGCTGCGTTGCGATAAGCAGTTTCCGCGGATATGAGCATACCCACGGCGCTTAAATCGAAACCTAACTGGGGAGTTAATTTGGCCTTGGCGAAAACCTGAATGGATTTCAAGTATTCATCGACAAAGGCCTGGACCACTCGCGGATCATGGTTTTCTTCGCCGACATATTCGACACCCAGCCTGTAACCCTTGTCCCAGAGCAGTTTCAACTTTTCAGGAAGCCCGTCCAGGCTGGACGAAACGATGTAGCGCTGCGCGGCGCGCTCAAATAACCTGAAGAATAACGAGTCCCTATTGAAGGCATCTCGACATTCCTGATTGAGTGCCAATTTTTTTAGGCCGGCAGCCGTAAGTACGCATGTATCCTGCGAAGGCATGGGTATCGCTCCTTGATATGTAGTGCTCGTCCTGAGCGCCGAGTATTGTGCAACGATTTTTGTCTGTCAACCCTCGAATAATAATGGCCCGCTCCAATTCTCCAAAGTTTCATATATATATGAAACCCGGGAATAACGGAGCGAACCCAACATTAAATATTATTTATTACAGCTTCACGAAACATCGGACGCTCATATTGTCCCCGCCGCGGTTCAGGCGGGGACAAGCATCAGGCAATGGTTATTGAGGCTTGCGGTAGCTGTTCACGATGGCCGAGAAATCCTTGCCACCCTCGCCGCGCTGGCTCATCGCCTGATACAGCTGTTGTGCCACCGCCCCCAACACCACCGGTTGATGAGCCTGCCGCGCAGCCTCGGTGGCCAGGCCCAGGTCCTTGAGCATGAGGTCGGCCCCGAAACCGCCAGTGTAGCCACGCGAGGCCGGCGCCGTTTCGATCACCCCCGGCCAAGGGTTGTAGGTATCCGAACTCCAGCAACGTCCGGTGGAACTGTTGATGATGCCCGCCAGCACCTGGGTGTCGATGCCCAGGGCATCGCCCAGGGCCATGGCCTCGCTGACCCCCACCATCGAGATGCCCAGCAGCAGGTTGTTGCAGATCTTGGCGATCTGCCCGGTCCCGACCTCGCCACAATGCACGATGTTACGGCCCATCTGAGCCAGCACCGGCTGCAAGGTGGCGAACAGTTCGGCGGTGGCGCCGACCATGAACGTCAGCGTGCCAGCTGCCGCGCCTCCGGTACCACCCGAGACGGGCGCATCGGCCATGGGCACGCCTTGCCTGGCGGCTGCGGCAGCGACATCACGTGCGGTCTGCGGGTCGATGGTGCTGCAATCCACTGCCGGAGTGCCGGTGGCAATCCCCGCCAGCACGCCGTCCTCACCCAGCCAGACACTGCGCACATGGGCGGCGGCCGGCAGCATGGTAATCACCAGCGCAGCGCCCTGGGCCGCATCGCGAGGCGAGGTGCTGATGGTGCCACCCAGCGCCGCCAGTTCAGCCAGCACCGTCTGGTTCAGGTCGAACAGGTTCAGCGAATGGCCAGCCTTGAGCAGGTTGCGCGCCATCGGGGCGCCCATGTTGCCCAGACCGATAAATGCGATGTTCATGTCCGGCTCCTTAACGCAGGTTGATGGTGGTGTTCACACCGTCATTGATGCTGTCGTCGTCGAACCAGCGGGCGGTGACGGTCTTGGTCTGAGTGTAGAACTGCACCACCTGTTTGCCGTACGGACCGAGGTCGCCAAGCTTCGAACCGCGGGAGCCGGTGAAGCTGAAGAACGGCACCGGAACCGGAATCGGGATATTGATCCCCACCTGGCCCACGTCGATTTCGCTCTGGAATTTACGCGCCGCCGCACCGCTCTGGGTGAACAGCCCCGTGCCGTTGCCGAATGGGTTGGCGTTGACCAGGGCAATCGCCTGATCCAGGGTGTCGACTTCCAGCACCACCAGCACCGGACCGAAGATTTCCTCGGTGTAGATACGCATGTCGGTGGTCACGCCGGAAAACAGGGTCGGGCCGACAAAGTTGCCCTGCTCGAAGCCCGGCACGCTGATGTCGCGACCGTCGAGTTCCAGCTTCGCGCCTTCGTTCACGCCGCTCTCGATCAACTCGAGAATCCGCGCCTTGGCCCGCTTGGAAATCACCGGACCGATGTCGGTGCCCGGCTCGCTGCCCGCATTGACCTTGAGCTTCTGTGCCAGGGCCTTGAGTTCTGGCAGCCATTGCCTGGCCGCGCCCACCATCACCACCACGGAAGTGGCCATGCAGCGTTGGCCCGCCGCACCGAAACCGGCACCGACCAGGGCATTGAGGGTTTGTTCGCGATTGGCATCCGGCAGCACCACGGCGTGGTTCTTGGCGCCCATCATCGATTGCACACGCTTGCCATGGCGCCCCGCCAGCTCATACACATGAGTACCGACCGCCGTGGAACCGACGAAGGAAACCGCCTTGATGTCCTTGTGGGTGCACAGCGCATCCACCACGTCCTTGCCACCATGCACCACATTGAGCACGCCGGCCGGCACGCCGGCTTCGATCGCCAGCTCCACCAGCAACATGGTCGACAGTGGATCCTGTTCCGACGGCTTGAGGACGAAGGTGTTGCCGCAGGCAATGGCCATCGGGAACATCCACAGCGGAATCATCGCCGGAAAGTTGAATGGAGTAATCCCGGCACACACGCCGATGGGCTGGCGCAAGGTGTAGGTATCGACGCCGCCGGCGACGTTCTCGGCGAACTCGCCCATCTGCAGGGTGCCGATGGAACAGGCATGCTCGACCACTTCCAGGCCGCGGAAAATATCGCCCTCGGCATCCGCCAGGGTCTTGCCCTGCTCGGCGCTGAGCACCGCGGCAATGCGTTTCGAATGCTCGCGAATCAATGCCTGGAGCTTGAGCATGATGCGCATCCGCGCGCCGATGGGCGTCAGCTTCCAGGTCTGGAACGCGCGCTGGGCCGCGGCAATGGCGGACTCGACCTCCGTCGCGGTGGCGAACGGGACTTTCGCCAGCACCTGCTGGGTGGCCGGGTTGATGATGTCGTGCCATTCATTGGAGCGGGATTCGACCCACTCGCCATCGATCAACAGTTTGACGGTTTGCAGGGTGGTGTCGCTGGGCGTGAGGGAAACGTTCATGCTGGCCTCCGGATTGTTCTTGTAGGGAGCGCTGTTTCGAGCAAAGGCCAAGGTATGCAGAGACCTTGGTGATGAGACGGTTTTTGGAGTATAGATGTGCAAACTTCTAATAAGAACGCACATAAAAACCGGTCCATCATGCAAAAAAACATCACCTCCCTGGGGTCGCTGAATTGGGACGACCTCAAGTTCTTCCTGGAAGTGGCCCGCACCCGCAAGGCCAGCACGGCGGCCAAACGCCTCGCTGTCGACTACACCACGGTGTCGCGTCGCATCAGCTCGCTGGAAACCTCACTGGGAACGCTGCTGTTTGAAAAATCCCGGACCAACGGTTTCGTGCTCACCGCCGAAGGCCTGCGCCTGCTCAGCTACGCCGAGTCCATCGAGAGCACCCTGCACATGGCCTGCGAACAGGTTTCGGGGTCTGGTGTCGCATTGTCCGGCCACGTGCGCATGGGCTGCACCGAAGGCTTCGGCAGTTTCTTCATCACGCCGCAACTGAGCCACTTCGTCGATGCCTACCCGGCCATTTCGGTGGACATCCTCCCGCTGCCGCACTTCATCAGCCTCTCCAAGCGAGAAGCCGACATCGTCATCGCGCTCGAGCGCCCCGAACACGGCCCGTACGTGTGCTGCAAGTTGTGTGATTACCGCTTGCAGCTCTACGCTACCCAGTCGTATCTCGATAATCACCCACCCATCCAGCGCCCGGCGGATCTGGGCAAGCATTCGTTCATCAGTTACGTCGACGACCTGGCATTCAGTTCCGAGCTGCTCTACCTGGCGAACGTCCTGCCTGGGGCCAATGCCCATCTGCGCAGCACCAGCGTGATCGCACAGTACGTGGCGGCGCAGCAAGGGCGCTCCCTGGCGATCCTGCCGTGCTTCCTCGCTGCCCAGGATCCAGACCTGCTGCCCGTGCTACCGGAGGAAATCAACGTCACCCGGCAGTTCTGGATGTACTGCCGGGAGGATCTGCGCAAGTTGAAGCGGATCACCTTGTTGTGGGATTACATTCGCGAAGTGACCGAACAGAACCGGTCGCTGCTGATGGGTGACAGCCGGGAGATGGTGTTCGCCGACTAGTCGGCGATGACCACGATGGCGACTCGACGGTTCTCGGTACGCCCGCTGGCCGTGTCATTGGAGGCCACTGGCTTGCTGCTGCCCAGGCCGCGCAGCTGGATATTCTCTTCGCGCATGCCGACACTGGTCAGGACCTTGCCGACGCTGTTGGCGCGCCGTATCGACAATTGTTCATTATACGCCTGGGAGCCAGATGCGTCGGTGTGGCCATCGACGCGTACCCGTTCGATGCCAGCCCCCAGCAGGGCCTTGCCAATCCGCTCGACGATCTCGGTACTGGCCGGGTTGAGGGTTTCCACGTCGCTGCCGAACAACACCTTGCCCGACAGGCCGAACGCCCAACCCTCATCGGTCAGTTTGAAGCCTTGCTCCTTCAGTACGGTGATTTGCGCCGGAGTCAGCCCTTTCGGCGGTGTGGTCTGGCAACCACCCATGGCCAGGATGGCCATGAACAGAAATACGAAGGACCGTCGCAGGCTGGATTGGAAAAATGAACGCACGGATTGGCTCCTGATTGTGGTTAAGCAACGGGGTGCTCCGCCCCCGACGAATGTCGCCCTCCCCGGGCGAGACGCTTGGCCTGGTACATCGCTGCATCGGCGGCATGCAACAAGGCGCCTGGAGTGGTGCCATGCTCGGGATACACCGCAATGCCGATGCTCAGGGAAGTCAGCACCGAGGCATTGCCGGGCAACTGGATCGGCATTTCCATGCTGGCGATGATTTTCTCAGCGATCATTTCGGCATCCTCCAGCTTGTGCAACGGCGAGAGCAGCACGGCAAATTCATCCCCGCCCAGCCGCGCCACCAGGTCATCCTCACGCAACTGCGCCCGGACCCGGGTTGCCACAGCCGTCAGCACCGCATCTCCCGCAGCGTGACCAAAATTGTCGTTGATCCCCTTGAACCGATCACTGTCCAGGTACAGCACGGCCACTTGCTCGTCGAGCTTGCTGGCGTTACGCAGGGCGCGAATCAGCCGGCCTTCGAAATACGCCCGGTTGGGCAATCCGGTCAGGCTGTCGTGACTGGCCTGGTGGGCCAGGCTTTCGTTTTCGCTTTGCAGGTGGGTCTGCCAGGATTCGAGTTCGGCGAGCAGTGCATTGAAGTCATTGCCCAGGTTATCCAGTTCAGCGATGGCGGCCGGTGGTACCCGCCGGTCCAGGGCCCGCTCGCTGCGCGCGGCGTGGGCCACTTCCGCCAGGCAACGCAAAGGGCCGGTAATCGCCCGCAACTGACGCCGGGCCAGGTACAACGCCATCCATGCACTGACCGCCGTGCAGAGGATGATCCCCGCCAGGCCGCTGAGCAGGAAGCGCAACAGGCTGCCGCCGTGTCCCGCCAGCAGGACGCTGCCGATGGCCTGGCCCTGGTGAACAATAGGCAGGCTGATGGGCTTCTCAAGGAAGGCCTTGGCGATGTGCATTTCCAGATCAGACAACAAGCCGGTTTCCGGTCGTTGCCAGCGCGCCAGCAAGCGACCGTGTTCATTGAACACCTGGGCGTCGGCCACCTCTTCGGTGCTGGCGATCAAGGCCAGCGCTTCGGTGGCGGCAGCCGAGTCATCGAACACCACGGCCGCTTCCACGGTGTAGTTGATCGAACGCGCGATCAGGTGCAGGTTGTGGTCGGCGTATACCCGCAGCGCCAGGACACCGAGCAAGGTCAGGGAAATGCTGGCCATGGCGATCGCCACCAACGCGACGATCAAGTGACCGCGCCCGATGACCGAGCCCAGGGTAGGAAGAATCCTTGGGGTGGACAGGCTCATGGTGCCGCCGGCCTGCGTCGGGAAAGCTGCAAGACACTGGGATGGATACGCACGCCGCTGCGTGCCACGGAATCGAGATTGACCTCGAACGACACCTGCTCGTCACCCACCCGCAGGCAGAAGAGACTGCCCACGGTGCATGGGTCGCCTCCTTCGCTGATGCTCAAGACCGGCTTGCCGATCAAGGAGGCGTACAGACGGGTGCGCTCCTCGCTGGTGAGCCGTCCCACATAGACCGCGTTACAGTCGGTCGCGATGCCGGGATGATCTGCCAACAGACGCTGGACGGTGACCGGTCGGCCCGTGGCCTGGGCGGTCCCCTTGACCAGGTCATCGGTATATTGGGTCGGCCCGACGATGCACAGTTGCAACTGCGTGGGCTCCACCGGCCATCGGGCGTAGCTGAGAATGCCCAATACCACCTGGGTCACCGACTCGGCTCGCTGTTCAGCCCTGGTCGTGGTTGCCTGATCCTGAGCAGCGATCACAGGCGGCAACAGGCCCAGAAGACTGGCAAGCAAGTAATGCTTCCAACCCTTGCTGCGCGCCGCCTCTCGACCAGCCACATCCATGAAGAATCTCTTGTCGGTCCGATAAATGCCGGAACGATAGCACAGTGCCAAAAACCCAGCGAGACAGCGTCCTACGTCTCTTCTGACAGAAGCAGGCAGAATCGCGACCGACCTAAGAAAGCCGAATCATTCAGTCGTCCCGATCCAGATCCAGCATCAACCCGCTCAGCCGCTTGACCTTGCGCCGAACCGCTTCCTCGAACACGCCCGCCCGGGGTTCGATCAGGCTGAACCACTGCTTGGCACGGGTAATGGCCGTGTATACCAACTCCTTGGTCAACACAGGGTTCAGCGCATCCGGAAGGATCAAGGCCGTATGGGTGAACTCCGAGCCCTGGGACTTGTGCACCGTCATGGCATAGACGGTTTCCACGTCATTCAAGCGGCTGGGCAGGACAAAACGCACACCACCTCGCCCATCGTTACGAGGGAATGCGACCCGCAGGACCTGCTTGCCCGCCTCCGGCCCCTCACGCTCGGGCAACCTGAGGGCAATGCCGATATCACCGTTCATCAGCCCCAGCCCGTAATCGTTGCGGGTCATCAACACCGGGCGCCCTTCGTACCAGTGGTGATCGCTGTCGATAAGACGGGCCTTGAGCAACGCGGCAGTGATCCGCTGGTTCAACCCTTCGACACCCCACGGGCCCTTGCGCACGGCACAGAGCAACTGGAAAGCATCGAATGCCGACAGGACTTCCCGGGCCCAGTCGGCCCAGCAATGGTCGTCCAAGGGGCGGGAAGTGTCCGGGCGCCGTTGTCGCAACACATTCAAGTAGTGTCGGTACCCCTGGGGGCCCTCCGTGCGCCCCTCGAGCAGCAAGCGCTCCAGCCCATCATCGTGCTCCCCCTTCAGCGCCAGGAAGAACAGATCGGCATACTGCTTGCCCTGCAGGAGCTGGCGAGCCTTTTCGGCTTGCTGCTGGTTGACCCAGCGAGCCAGTTGGCCGATACCACTGCCCTCGCCGAAGCGTCGTGAATGCCTGAGCATGACCACTTGCTGGGCCAACGGATGGGTGCCGTCGAGGTCCTGCTGCAGATCACTGGTCGCCAGGTTCTCGCCGCTGACCGATTCAAGCCAGGCCCGAGTCCGGGGCGTGTACCAGCCCTCTTCGGCGTCTCGACACAAGTCCCCCAGGACCGCACCGGCCTCCACCGAGGCCAGTTGATCCTTGTCTCCCAACAGCACCAGACGGGCCTGGGCCGGCAATGCATCCAGCAGATTGGCCATCATCTCCAGGTCGATCATGGAGGCCTCATCGACCACCAGCACATCCAATGGCAACCGGTTACCCGCATGGTGGCGGAAATGACGGGTCCCGGGCCGACTGCCCAACAGACGGTGGACGGTGGTCACGTCGCAGGGAATGCGCTCGCGTACGGCGGCGCTCACCTCCAGGCTCAGGACCTGCTGGCTGATGGACTCCGTCAGGCGTGCCGCGGCCTTGCCGGTGGGCGCGGCCAGGCGAATGCGCAGCGGCTTGCCGGCCTCGACGGCGGGTGCCTGGAGTAAGGCCAGCAAGCGCACGACAGTGGTGGTCTTGCCGGTTCCCGGCCCTCCGGTAACGATGCTGAAGGCGCCGCGGGTGGCCAAGGCACAGGCAAGTTTCTGCCAATCGATCGCCCCCGGGCCGGCAGCCGTCCCGAACAAGCCATCCAGACGCTCGCGCAGATCATCGGGCGCCGCGTCCCGCTCGGCAAGCCGTTGCCGCAGCGCCTCGTCGATCCGCCGCTCATAGCTCCAGTAACGACGCAGGTAAAGCCGTTTACCTGACAACACCAGCGGGCGCTGCCTTGCCTCCTCGCTCTGGTCCGCAGCCAGGGCCACCAGACGGCTGGAGGCCAGGGTTCTGCACCATTGAGCCCCGTCCAGGGTTTGCAGTAACTGTGAAGGCAACAGCATTGCCCCGGCCTGCAGGTCGCCCTCGGGGGGTAGCGACAGGGCAAAATCCGGTTCCTTGAGTGTTTCGTACAGGTCCAGGCAGACATGCCCATGCCCCAGCTGATGACTGGTGAGCGCGGCGGCGAGCAGCACCAGTGGATCATCGTCGGGCGCCAGCTCCTGGAGGAACGCGACGAACGCCTTGTCCAAGGCACGCAACCATCCTCGCTCGACCCAACGGGTCAGCAGCCGCAACAGGTCATCGGCACGACTCAGGGGCGACAGCTCTACCAGGCTGTCGTCGTCGGAGGTGCCGGGCAGCAGATCGGCGAAAGAACGACTCATAGCAATTCTCCCTGTACCCATGCCGGCTCGGCCTTGGGCTCGGGTACGCCCTGGAACAGACGATCCAGTTGTTCGATCAAGGCTCGAGCAGGCCTGGTGAAATACACGCCCTGACTGGTGGCGCGGGTGCCACGAAGAAACAGGTACAACGCGCCGCCGACATGGCGGTCGTAGTCATAATCGGGCAGGCGCGCCTTGAGCTGGCGGTGCAGCGCCAGCAGGTACAGCACGTATTGCAGATCGTAGCGATTATCCAGGATCGATTGCTCCATCGCCTGCGAGGTATAGGCCGCGTCATCGGCCCCCAGCCAGTTGGATTTGTAGTCCGCCACGTAATAACGACCGTCGTGCTCGAACGTCAGGTCGATGAACCCCTTGAACATGCCGTTGAGCAGCACGGGTTCCGCGGCGACGCGGGCCACGCCACCGTGGGTGAACTGGCAGACCAGTTGATCCAGCTTGAGAACATCGACCTTGTGGCTGGCGAACCAGAATTCCATTTCGACCTGGAACTGGTCCAGATGCGCGAGCACCACGGGCGCCTGGTTGCTGCCAATCTGCAAAGGCAGGGCCACGAGGTGTTGCAGCCAGTCATTCAGCGTCGTGATCCAGCCTTTCCAGCCTCGACGATTGCAACGCCGGGCAATGACGTCTTCGATGACCGAGGGCGTAGCCGCGAATCCTTCGCCCGCGATCCACTCCAGAAGACCATGAAGGAAGGTGCCCGGGTTGGGGCCACGGGGAAAACGATGGATATCGCCGCCAGCAACGGCAACTGCCCTTGGAGCCTCCGGATCGAGTCGCTCGTCGTCGAACAGTTTCTGGGCTTGTGGGTCCTCCGGCGCGGCGTCACTGCCCGCACTCAGGCTTTCACCGATACGTAGCGCACTGTAGGAGGCAATCCACCAGTTCTCGCTGGCTTTGCGGGCAGGCTTGAGCGGTTCGCGCAATACCGCCTCACTGCGTGGAGGCTGGTAATGCTCGTCGGTCGCCAGGGGCATCTCCTGGCAACTCACGGTCGCGCTGCCTTGTTGCAGGTCTTCCAGCCAGCGCTTCAGCTCCACCGAGTCGGCCAGCGGCGTTCCGCCACCCAGCAGATAGCCCAACGCGGACAAATGCAGGATCGAGGTGTTGTTACTCCCTCGCTTGAGATCGGCGACACCCAGCCAACAGGCATGCTGGGCACGGGTAAGTGCCACGTAGAGAAGACGCAGGTCCTCGGCCAGGCGCTCCTCGTCGGCCCTGGCAATCAACTCGACGGTGGGCCTGAGACTGACCTGCGCCCTTCCCGATTCATCGTGGTAGTGCAGAGGCAAGCGGGTACCATCCACCGGCTTGGTCGAACAGATGAACGGAAGAAACACCAGCGGGTATTCAAGCCCCTTGGACTTGTGGATCGTAACCACCTTGACCAGTTGCTCATCGCTTTCCAGGCGCAGGATCTGCTCCTCTGCGGCCTGTCCGGACAACGCCAGGTGCTCCGACAGGTGTCGAATGAGGGCCTGTTCACCATCCAGCTCTCCGGCGGCCTGCTGCAGCAGTTCGCACAGGTGCAGCAGGTTGGTCAGTACCCGCTCACCGTCGCTGCGCGCCATCAACGCCTGGGGCAGTTCGAAGTCATGCAGCAGCCGCCGGAGCATGGGCAGTACCCCCTGGGTCCGCCAAACCGTGCGATAGCCACGGAATTGCATGACCCGGGCTTCCCATACCAACTCGTCCTGGTTGAGCCGCTCCAGCTCCGTCAACGGCAGGTTCAAGGTAATGCTGGCCAGCGCAGCCCGCAGCGGCCGTTCGACATCGGGCTCGGCGCAGGCTTTGAGCCAGATCAGCAGGTCGCGCGCCTCCTGCGAGGCAAAGACCGAATCCTTGTCCGATAGATAGACACTGCGCACGCCCCGTGCGGACAGCTCATCTCGCACGGCCTGCGCTTCCTTGCCGTCGCGCACCAGGATGGCAATGTCTGCAGGCAACAACCGACGGAGTCCGCTTTCAGGGTCCATGAAGCCATTGCGACCGGCCTGGCCCCCATTGAGCAACCCCGTGATTGCACTGGCACAGGCCGCCGCCATGTTCTGTCGATACACCGCGCCGGAAAGCGGTTGTTCCGATGGCAGGTGCCAGATGTTCATTGCCGTGACGGCCTGGCCCGCAATCTGCAGGAACTCGTTGCGCCCTTGTGACTCAACGGGCAAAAACGGCACCGGATTGTTCCCGGAAGCCTCACGAAACAGGAACGCTCCACGCCCCTGCGGACGAGATTCGGCGTATTGGAAAACATGGTTTACCGCACCCACCATGGCATGGCTGGAACGGAAATTCGTCCCCAGCGTATGCAACCTGCCGGCGGTGGCTACTCGGGCCCGCAGGTAAGTGTGGATATCGGCGCCGCGAAAGGCATAGATGGCCTGTTTCGGGTCACCGATCAGGAACAGGCCGGTTTCAGGGTTGTTGCCTTCGATACGGTAGATGCTTTCGAAGATCCGGTATTGAACCGGGTCGGTATCCTGGAACTCATCGATCAGCGCAACTGGAAACTGTTCACGGATCAGGCTCGCCAGGCGCTCGCCGCCTTCGGCCTGCAGCGCCGCATCCAGACGCAGCAGCATGTCGTCGAACCCCATCTCTGCGCGTCGGCGCTTCTCCGCCTCGAAACGCGCCCCAACCCATTGCGCCGCATGTTGCAACACTGCGGCATCCGGAGTAGGCAAGGCTTCCAGGCTGGCCTTGAGACCGACCATGGCGTCCAGTCCTGGATGACTGGGCACCTCTCCCTTCCAGGCCTGCGCCATGCCCTCGGGCGTCAGCCGGGTGAAGCCGGTGCCGATGTCCAACAACTCGACGCTTTCGTCCTCTACCCAGGCAGAAATCTTCTGGAACCAAGGCTCGAAGTAGCGAGCCTGCATCTTGCGCGCATCGACAAGCTTGTTGGCAACACCTTGCTGGCAGATTTCCAGCAGTTCCACCGCCCATTGCCGCCAGGGTGCCTTGAGATCGAGCAAGGCAGCACTGCGCTCGCGTAGCGATGCGGCGATGAGCTCGGCCGGCTCGGGTCCCTCGCCATTGCCATGCTCGCTGGCGAACAGTCCCTTCACTCGCGGCAACAGGGAAGCCGGTCCACCCCAATGGGCCCGCACCCAGTTCAGCGCCTCGCCTTGCATTGAATAACAGAACATCCGCCAGTAGTCGCGCAACACCTCGCCGAGCAACTCGCTGTGGTCGGTTTCCAGGGTCTGGGTAAACAGGCTGCCGCTGTCGAAAGCATGCTCGCGCAGCATGCGCTGGCACCAGCTGTGAATGGTCGAAACCGCGGCTTCGTCCATCCATTGCGCGGCGATGTCCAGCCGATTGGCGCAGGCAGGCCAATGCTCCTCGGCAAATTCGCCGCGCAACTGGACGATCAGTGAGTCCGGGGCCGGTATCTCGTCACGAAAGAAACGTGCCGCTTCGGCCAGGCGAGTACGGATACGCTCACGCAGCTCCTTGGTAGCGGCGTCTGTAAAGGTCACCACCAGGATCTGTGGAGGAAGCAGCTCGCGACCAAACCCGGTCGCCGGTCCACCATGACCCAGTACCAGGCGCAGGTATAACGCCGAGATGGTAAAGGTCTTGCCAGTACCGGCGCTGGCCTCGATCAACTGGCTTCCATGCAGGGGAAACGCCAGGGCCAACGGTGTCTGCCGGCTCATGAGCGTGCCTCCTCGCCAGCCGCCGAACGCCATGGAGCCTCGAACAGCGGCCGATAAAGCGCATTGCACCAGTCGGGAAACGTTTCCTCAGCCATCAGGGCTTCGAAGTCGGCAAATTGCCGGGCCAGGGCAGGACTCTCCCGTCGCTCGCCTTCAGAGTTCTGCCCATCGCCTTCGTAGGTTTTCCGAGCAGCCGCCATGGCCTTGACCGGCTCGGGCTGGCCAAGCCAGGCAAAGGCAGTCTTCACCGCGACCGGCAACGGTTGGCGCATGCCGGCCTGCCAAGCCTGTAGCAGATCGCTGAGCAATCTTTGAGCGACAGTTTCTTCAAAAGGCGGCAATAGCAGGCTGTCATCGCTGGCCACCAGTGCGGTAGTCATCGACAAGCCATTGGCGCATGCCACTAGGTGGTTTACCCAGGGTCGGATGAGACGATGCCATTTACGAGTCTTCGCAGAGCCGATGCTATTGGGTATTGCAGTAATGGCAAGGACGGCGCCATCGGAACGCTGGTGCAGGCCACTAAGCCATCCTTCGACACTCACTCCCTGCAACTGAAGGCTGACCGGCACGGCGCTGGTCAGTGGTACAGGCCATGACGCGAGGATCTGCTGATAACGCTGGAGCAAGTCAGGCAAGGGCTCGATCAGCTCGCGCTGCAGGCATTCACCAAAACCGGCCATTGGTAACAGGCCGCTGTTCTGAAGCCTCCTGGCGTGGGCCGAAAGGGCGAGATCCGGCTGATCCATACGTGCCAGGGCAGCCTCCAGTAAACTGTCACTCAGGCTGTAGCGTTCAAGGGCATCGAGAACGAAAGGCTCGTCATCGGCCAGCGGAGCCTCGATGGTCTCGAAGAACACCTTGAGTCGTTGGCTGAAGAAATGGCGGACGGGGTTGCGCATGAAATCCTGCAACTGTCCGAGGCTCAGGGGTTCTTCCTGCACATATGGCTCCAGTAAAGGCGGGCTGAGAGCCGTGTTGCGATCGCCGTGCAGCAACCGCCATTCGCTGGCATAACTGAACAACTCATCGCCCTGGAGAAAATAACGGGCACTGAAGGGTTGCAGAGGGTGCTCCAGGGTCAGCGCCTCGAGAAGATCCTCACCAGTACCCCCCAGCCGCCAGCCACTGGCGATGTGATCGCGCAATTGTCCTATCAGCACTGATGCCGGTCGTTCGCTGTTGTCGCGAATACTGCGCCCCACCCAACTGATGTAGAGTTTTTCCCGGGCCGAGAGCAGCGCTTCCAACAACAGGTAACGATCATCCTCACGCCGGGAACGATCGCCCGGACGATAGTCGCTGCCCATGAGATCGAAATCCAACGGCGGCTGGGCCCGTGGATAATCGCCATCGTTCATCCCCAGCAGGCAAACCAGCTTGAAAGGGATTGCCCGCATTGGCATCAGCGTGCAGAAGTTCACCGCTCCGGCGAGAAAACGCTGGGACAGTCGCCCCTGGTCAAGGCCTGCCAGCCAGGCTTCACGCACCACGGTCAACGGCAGCTCATCCTGCAGACCAACCGACTCGCAGGTTTCCAGCCAGTTTTCGCGCAGGTCTTCGAGCTGGGCCAGCAGATGATCCTCATGCTCGTTACCCGCCAGGAAAAACAGCTGCATCAGGTCGTGCAAACGCGACCCCCATGTCTGCGGCGCTGCTGGCTGAGTAAGCGCCTGATGAGCGACTTCCAGAGCATCCAGCAAGGCGACCAACGGGCCGATCAACGCCGCATCGAGGCCGCCGATTTCATCGTAAGGTTCAATTCCCTCATAGGCATCCGAACTGCCAACGGCATACCCCAGCAACATACGACGCAGACCAAAACGCCAGCTGTTCTGCTCAAGCTCCGCGGGCAGTCCCAACGCGGCACGATGATCGGCACTCATGCCCCAGCGAATACCCGCGCCCTCGATCCACCGATGCAGGGTCGGCAAATCGGCTTCATCGATACCGAAACGCCCGCGCAGTGCCGGGACATCCAGCAAATCCAGGATCTCACTTACAGGAAAGCGACTATCGGGCAGCTTCAGCAGATGCTCGACAGCAATCAGCAAGGGATCCCTTCCGCGCTGCCCCTGGTCGGTCAGGGTGAACGGAATGAAACGTGGATCCGTCCTGTCGAGCTGGCCGAACACGGCGCGGATATGCGGTGCATAACTGTCGATATCCGGAACCATGACGATGATATCCCGGGGACGCAACGTAGGATCCGCACTGAAATGAGCCAGCAACTGGTCATGAAGAATCTCGACCTCACGCTGGGCACTGTGGGCCACATGAAACCGAATGGACCCGTCTCGCCCTGTATCCACGGCGGGCCACGTTGCGCGGGTTTCATCCAAGGGGCGCAACTCAAGAATGTCATCCTGCAACTGATTGAGGAGCGTCGTGGGATTGCCTTCGCTGAACAGGTCGATTCGTCCATCTCGAAAAACAGAACGATAACTGTTGGGATCGTCGTAACTGTCGAGCAGGTTGATATAGTCGCGCCCTTGCTTGCCCCAGGCTGCCAATAAAGGATGAGCGTGCTGATGCAGAGTTTGCGGATCGAGAACGGCAGGCATACCGGCCCTTCGCGCCTGACGCTTGTATTGATGCCGTAGCAGGTCCTTGTCAGCCACGATATCCGCCCAATGATGGCGGCAGGGATTATGGACACACAGCAGCACCTGGCTGAACCGTGACAGACCGGCGAGCGCCTCGAGGGCCTGGGCGGGTAGCGAAGAAATGCCGAACACGATGACCCGGCTTGGAAGGCCTTTGGGTGGGCTCTCCAAGCTGTTGATCCGTTCGATATATCGTTGATGCACGCCAGCACGGCTTTGAGCCATGCCTTGCTCTCCCACATCCAGTAGCAAGGCTCGCCACAGTTCGGCCTGCCAGCAATTGGCCGGTGCAAGCGCCTTGGCTTCACCACGCACATTTCTCGTTTGATGTCGGCCCTCTGCCCAATCCTCAAGCCAATCGGCACGGTACACCTGATATTGATCGAACAGGTCGGCAAGGCGCTCGGACAACTGGTAACGCTTGCGCAGGTCGGTGTCGTGGGTCAGAAAACGGCGCAGTGGCTCGAAATGAGGCTGCTCGATCAATTGCGGCAGGAGACGCATTAGTCGCCAGGTCAACGGGGCCTTGTCGAGCAGGGAATTGGCGGGAATTTCGTCACGTCCCAAAACCGTACGATAGAGATGCCACATGAAGCTGCCTGGTAACTGCACATCGATGGCAGCTGCGATACCGCAGCCACCGCTACCATCATCTTCCGGATCCTCAGCCAATGCGAGCTTGAGCCACTGGGCAATGCCGTTGCTTTGTACGAGTGCGATTTCATTTTCAAGAGGGGCCAGCGGATACCGCCGCATCAAGCTGATGACCAGACTGCGCAACTCATCCAGGCGATTTCCGTGAACCACCATGAAAGCAGGGCTGAGGGACGTTGCGTCCGGCATAGAAGGCATCCTTGGAAAGAGCATAAGCTAGGGCCGAACCTTAGCACTGTCGGGCAGTTGTGACAGCCGGGAACGGTCCGCGTCTGTCGTAAGAACTTTCCTGGAGGCAAAACAAAACCCCTACCTGCATCAGCAGATAGGGGTTTCGGAATTTAATCTTGACGATGACCTACTCTCACATGGGGAAACCCCACACTACCATCGGCGATGCATCGTTTCACTTCTGAGTTCGGGATGGGATCAGGTGGTTCCAACGCTCTATGGTCGTCAAGAAATTCGGTAGCCAGCGCGTGCCTTGCGGTCACGTTCCAGCGAATGGGTATGCGATAGTTTGTGTGTTGCCTGCAAGCACGTTCGAACTTTCGGTTCGTTTCGTCTTCACAACACCGCAATCTGGTCTCTGTCGAGTCGACAGATTGCTTGGGTGTTATATGGTCAAGCCTCACGGGCAATTAG